>NZ_CP134890.1:2454548-3068185 GCF_032098525.1 Flavobacterium sp. PMTSA4 | reverse complement strand
TTCAGTATAGCAAAATAGCCTATCTTGGAGGTGGAGCAACATTTGCCTCTATCCGTTCCAGTCTGGATGGATTTACATCGGATATTAGTACGATTCCGGTAGCTCCAATAGGCAATGAAGAATTAGTCTTCAACCTTAGCTCAATGCCATTCGTTTCAGGTGCTGTAACGTTTAGAATATATTTTTACGGGTCTCCAAACAATAAAACAGATTGGGATGATTTGGTAAGTACTAACAGTGGTGGAAATGGTTTACGATTGTATGCTAATAATCTTGCTGTTGCAACTGATAACTGCGGACCAGTTTCTATTACTTATTCTAATTTCCCATCAAATTATATCTTCAATCTGGGAGCAAATACAATCACTGCTACTGCAGACGATGGTCACGGAAACACAACTCAATGTAGTTTCACTGTAACAGTAAACGATAATGAACCTCCTGTAATTACTTGTCCCGATACCGTAGTAGCCAACATGGATCCCGGTCAATGTGGAGCCAACGTAACTTTTGCAGCTACAGCTACCGATAATTGTGGTAATGCTACAATAACTTATAGTCCTGCATCGGGTTCATTCTTTGCCTTAGGTGACACTGAAGTTACAGCAACAGCCGATGATGGACATGGTAATACTTCACAATGCACCTTTATAGTAACTGTAAATCAACTGGATTGGGCTAACCTTCAATGGCCTCCAGATGCAACCATCTGTCCAGGCGCAAGTTTCACTGCTTATGGTCAAGTATATGAACCAAATGTTACCCCAGGTGCTGGTGTGCAAGGTGCAAACATTGAAGTTCAATTTGGATACAGTTCTTCAAACACTGATCCTTCAGTATGGTCTAACTGGTCTCCTGCTTCATTCAATTCATTAGGTGGTGGTGCTGCAAACGATGAATACTACTTTGATTTCAGTTCTAATACACCTGGAACTTATTACTATACTTTCCGATACAGACAAAACGGATGTACATGGCAGTATGGTGGCTTCAACTTTGGTGGAGGTGGTTTCTGGGATGGAATCAACAATGTAAACGGAGTTGTAACGGTTCAATCACTTGATTGGGCTAACTTACAATGGCCACCAAACGCAACCATTTGTCAAGGCTCATCTATGACTGCTTACGGACAAGTTTATGAGTCCGGAGTTACTATAGGTGCAGGCGTTCAGGGTGCAGGAATAGATGTTGAATTTGGATACAGTACTACCAACACCAATCCTTCTGGTTGGTCTAATTGGTCTTCTGCTACATTCAACCCTTCAGGCGGTGGTGCTTGGAATGATGAATACCAATATAATTTTACTCCACCAAGTTCAGGAACTTATTATTATACTTTCCGTTACAGACTTAATGGTTGTCTATGGCAATATGGAGGCTACTCTCCTGGCGGTGGTAATTTTTGGGATGGTGCAAACTTTGTAAATGGTTCTGTTACGGTTGACCCAACCTCTGTTGGTGGAACAGTTAGCGGCGGAACTAGTATTTGTCCGGGTGAAACCAGTGCATTATTAACACTAAGTGGTCATGTTGGAAATGTTGTTCGTTGGGAAAGTGCTGTTGCACCTTACTTAACCTGGACACCAACAACCGTTACGGTTACTGCTACTAGTTATACTTCAGGACCATTAGCGGAAACAACCCAATTCAGAGCGGTGGTTAAAAGCGGTACTTGTTCTGAAGTAAATTCAGACCCAACAACTGTCATCGTTTATTTAACTTATCCGTTCTATGCCGATAATGATGGAGATGGTTATGGTGCTGGTCCTGTATTTATGTTATGTTCGGATGCTGCCAATAATCCTCCTGCAGGATATTCAGTAAACAACACCGATTGTGATGATACACAAGCCGACCGTCATGAAACCTTCCCATTCTATGTAGATAGTGATGGTGATAGCTATGGAGCATCAGGAAGCACTGCTGTTCAGTTGTGTGCTATTGATGGCAATACTCCTCCACAACCTAATTATTCGGTAAATGATTTAGATTGTAACGATGCCGATGCTACTATCAATCCAAGTGCTACCGAGGTTGCCTTTGATAATATTGACAACGATTGTGATGGTTCATTGTATAATGGTTTACCAACCTATTACACTTATATGATGAATAATGTATGTGGTGAAACCAATCAAAATCTGAATGCAACATTAAATTGTTATGATTTTGTTCTTGATCCTTATACAATAGCGTTCCGATTCAGAATAACCAACTTAAGTACTGGCGAAGTTGCTGTATTGGATAGAAGTGTACACCACTTCAAATTAACGATGACCAACATCTATTCGTTTGGTACATCATTCAAAATAGAAGTGGCCTTGATAATAAATGGTGAGGTTCAACCTTATAATCCTTCGCCTTGTCAGGTTACTACACCACCAGTACAAACTACACAGTTAGTACCATCGCAATGTGGTGGAACATTGACTTATATTTATTCAAATATCAATGCAACACCTGTAGCTTCTACTAATCTGTATCGTTTCAGAGTAGCCTTGGCTTCTGCGCCAACTACTTATTACTATATTGAACGTACGGTACCTAATTTTAATCTAACTCAAGTAGTTGGATTACCATTATTGTATAACACAGAATATTTAGTAGCCGTTCAGATACGCGTTAAAATTGGCAACAACATTGCTTGGTCACAGTTTGGTGCAGTTTGTTCTGTCTTTACTTCAGATCCGCCAAGCAGTGCTATAGTACTATCACAATGTGAATCAACCGGACCAACAAGTGCCACTCAAGTAATAGGCATTGATCCTGTTGCAAATGCATCGGGTTACCGTGTACAACTGACACTTTTTGATGGATTGGGCGACTTAATATACAGTCAATACATTGACACGGCAACACCAAGCTTTACGCTGAGTCAGTTCACAGGTTTATTACCATTAACTACTTATACCGTTTCGGTAGCGCCAATCATGTATGGCATTGTTACGCCTTACGGTAAAGATTGTAGCATTACTACCGCTGCGTCAAGTAGAATAATTGATCCTACAATTGTAACGCCATTCAGTGCAGTGGCCTATCCTAATCCTTTTGCAGAAAACTTCAAAATCAACATTAAAACGTCGAGTACTGAAATGATTTCGCTTCAGGTATTTGATATGCTTGGACGATTAATAGAGCAACGCGAAGTAAAACTGCTGGATATAGAAGAAACCACTATTGGCGACCGATACCCATCGGGAGTTTATAACGTAATTGTAAAACAAGCCGAAGAACTAACAACCCTTCGAGTGGTTAAAAGATAACACACTTTTCTATTTTTAACGAAGAAGCCCTTTGAATTAACTCAAAGGGCTTCTTTATTTTATAACTAATTTACTTTTACTCCTGCCATTTTCTATACTTTAATTTTCTTTTGGCTCTAATAATCCGATACCTCAAATCATCATATAAAAGACTAAGTAATAATATAAACACACCAATAATTAGTGTATACAACTTCATTCCTAGTTCCGAATAAAAATAACCTGCTACAATTCCGCCTAAAAAGAAAAACGAAATAATATAAATTCTAAGTTTTATAGTAGCCTTAATTTTATCTCTGTGTGGATGTTCTTCAGGGAAAAAAAGTTGTGATAGTTCAATCCCTAAATCGGTAAACAATCCTGTGAGGTGCGTTGTTCTAACCACAGCATTGGATATTTTAGTAACAAAAGAATTCTGAAGTCCCATTGCAAAAAGCAACAAACAAACTATAACATTAGGATATTGAATCTCATCCAAATAATGCAACACCATAACCAGCACCAGCAGAAAACATTCTACCAGAGTTGGAATCACAAAAATATTCAGCTTCTTGTTCTTTTTAAATTTCTCAATAAGAAAACTCGATGAAAACGAACCAAACAGGAACGCAAAAATGTATAGAAAATAAACGGTTCCCTTCCAAAAATCAAAGTGCGCCACATCATTAATAAACAACGCAAAATGACCCGTTACATTGGTAGTCAGTTGTTGAAAAGCTAAAAAACCCGTTACATTAACAATGCCCGCTACAAAAGACAAAACAACAGCAATTCGAAGATTGTGTTTTAAGGTTCTGCTCTTACCTTGATGTCTAAACATTGCGTTTTAGGTTATTGTATTTCAAGAGTTAAAAGTACAAAAAGAGTAATAGCTTTTTTGTGAATTACTTAAAAATATAATTCATCAGTGATAAGCACTAAATAAATAGATTATACAAACAGTTGGCTATCCATCGCCATGGTTCCGAATCAAAAGTAAGCACTTCAAAAACATGTTCCGCAATAATCAATAATCCAAGATACAAAAACGTCCAATGCACTTTCTTGTTAGTCCATTTATCCCAAAGAATGCCCAAAATAATAAAACTATCCGCTAGAACTACCGCAAACCAGATATCAGGACGAGGAACCGACGGAAAATAATGCCTGAATCTAAACCATGCTGGCCATAACAAAACCAACGTTGCCAAAGCCATCAATCTCTTATGAGCAGCACCATTTTTGCGATACCATAAACCCATTGCCACAAGTGACAAATACATTATTGCAGTCGTAAAAACTCCAACAATTCCCGAAATTGCTATCTCTCCAAACCCTAAGCCCAACTCTCTTTTTACCTGTTCAAATCCTGCCGGAATAATAGTTACTCCTGCTCCAAGAGCAACAGCCAAACCAAGATAACCCAAGGTCATGTGAGTTTTGTATTTGTTCTTCTGAATCAAAAAAGACTGAACAACAAACAAAACAACCCAAGCCGTCGCAAAAAAACCGTGAATAAAAATGATGGTTGGCGCTTTGAAGTCGCCTTTAGAAACAGGAACGATAAAAGTTTTCAAGAATCCCACCAAAACCGCAAATAAACCTATGAATCCCAAAACAAGGAAAAACTTCGACTTTCTTCTTTTGCTGCTTATCTTTTGATTCATAAACGATTGTAACTATAATTATTCTGTTCTAACTTTCTTTCTTCTTCCATCGCTTTTTACCAAAGGCAACCACGAGATAAAAAACTCAACTATCAGCACCGGTGCTACCCAGCTTATCCATTCATAAGTGGCATCCCTCACCTCTTCATTAGCTATAAACGATAGAAAATTAAGTTTATAAACCAGGTCATACAACAAACGAAGAAAAACAAACGCCAGCGTAAGCGTATAACTTCTAATCATAAATAAGCGGTGTGCTTCTACTTGTTTTCTTTTAATAGTAATCCATGCCGAAATAGTCATAAACAACCATAAAGTAGCTAAAAACAAAGTTGGAACTATCGAACCATCATACGGTTGTGTTATCCCTAAATACAACGCCGAAAACCCACCAAATAAACACCCAATAATGTATAGTTTCCCTAACAAACGATGCCATTTAATGTGATGCTTTCTGAACCAACTCCAAAACTGAAACGGACCTGTAACCAGCGGCAAGATACCTGCCAAGATATGCGAAACAAACCAAAATTGCTTATTCCAAAAGGTTGGACCAATGCCTTCCTCAAAAAAACGGTATTCAATAGCACTATAAAAATAGTAAGCACTCAGCACTATGAGTATAGCCCAAAAAATTAGACTAAAAGTTTTCTTTTTTACTATCATTTGCTACTCATTAATGATACGAAGACTTGTTTTTGGTTATATCAAATATAAAGATTTCTTTCTTATTTAGATTACTTTACTAATTACTATCTACACCTCAAAACCACCTTTCACTGCTGCTTTCAGCACCTCAAGGTCAATATCCTTTAGCGATTTGAATTTTATACAATACCCCGTAACACTCGCTTTGCCAATAGTCTCTCCATAGGTTTTGGGTAAATACGTTTTATCCGCATAGCCCATGATGTAAACCGAAATCCCACTAGTGTTGCCACTCAACCCAATCTGATAAAACTCCTTCTGCTTCCCGTTGGCATACTCGTTCATGCGACTGCCGTAGCCAATATTAGGATTCGAAACTACTTTGCCTTCCTCGTTTTTACCATCCAGAAACCATAGCTTAGCCGTTGGTTGCAACTCCAGTATCATGCTGTGCAACGTTTGCATGTCGTTGCGCTTAGCCTCAGGTTGGCTGTTGATGTATTCGTTTATTTGGTTTTGGGTAGTCATAATGATAACAATTTTAATAACTTAAACTCAAAAAACAACAAAATAAAAAATTATTAATATACCTAATAGAATTATACAACTCATTAAATCAAATTTACTATCCAATACTGATTGATTTGGATTTTCAGGATTATAATAAATTTTAATTTTTTGTCCTTCTATAAAATTACTCTGTTTGGCTTGGTATTTAAAAGGAAAAAGAAAACCTAAATTTTTAGAGATACAATTTCCATTATATTCAATCATATTAACCTTAAAACTATAAATAACTGCTTCTTTCCAACCTTGAGTATCTGCATCAGTTTTTGAACGAAAGTAAACAACATCCGAACTAATAATAGTACCTTCAACTTCGCTCCATTTTTTTATAGTAAAAAAATAAAAGATAACTACGCTACCAATCTTATAAAGCAAAACAATTGTTGAAAAAACAATAACAATTTTTAGAGCTATATTTAATGTTTCATTCATACTAAGTTTTAAACTTAATTACTCAAAGTCGGGAGACTTTGCACGATTAATTTTGTTATCAATAACTTTTATTATAAAAATTCCAATACAGTTTACTATACAAGTTGATAACCAAAGCCAATACCCAGTGCCATATCCTATTATTTTTCTTGACACACCTCCTTCATTTGTTACTACAGTTTCAAATAATAAAAAAGACAAAGAAAATAACACTGCCAATATACTAGAGTACAAAGAAAGGTTTGATTTAAACAATAACAACAACCATGAAAAAAATAAGAAAAGATTAGCTAACCAAGGTATTCCTGTAATAAATAAAATACTAATCCAACCAAACAAGAAGGCATATAAAGAAGCAACCTCTTCTGGTGCTTCTGGTTTTCCTATATAAAAAGCATTGTGAAATAATGACATAACCAACATATAAAAACTGATAATTATTAATACAATTTTTATATAGGGTATTTTATTTTTGATATTTTTAATCATCCTGTAATTTTTAAACATGCACAAATCTATATAACTCTCCCCCAAATCTACTCAATCCATTCCTCATAAAAAAGGGGGAAATCCCCCTATTTTCAAAAATCTTCCCGATTCCTGCCTCCATCTCATTCTCTTATTCACATAAAAAACACTATTTCATTAAATTATTATCAAAATAATTCATTTTTAAAAATAAAATACTCATTCTAGCGAGTGAGAGAAGCATGCATGGCAGTGAGAGAAGCATGCATGGCAGTGAGAGACGCGTGCATGGCAGTGAGAGACGCATGCATGGCAGTAAGAGAAGCGTGCATGGCAGTAAGAGACGCATGCATACGAGTGAGAGACGCATGCATGGCAGTAAGAGAAGCGTGCATGGCAGTAAGAGACGCATGCATACGAGTGAGAGACGCATCCGCACAAACAACAAACCATAAACAACAAACCATAATCAATTATTTCCCTATCTTAGTGCTTTCAAAAATTCATACAATCCCATGTCCTTTAAAACCATTTCTACCACTATTTTTGCCTGTTTGTTTTCAATAACAATAATTGCCCAAAAACCACAAGAACCCAAAGACACCAGCAGCTACAATTCCGAAGACATCACCTATACCAACACTATAGATAACATCAAACTAACAGGAACACTCACCTATCCAAAAGATAAAAAGAAAGCACCCGTAGTAATCCTCATCAGCGGTAGCGGACCACAAGACAGAAACTCCGAACTACTAGGCCACAAACCATTTCTTGTCCTCGCCGATTATCTAACCAAAAGAGGCATAGCCGTACTCCGAGTAGACGACCGCGAAACAGGAACCTCCGAAGGCAAGTATAACGAAACCAGTCTACAAGGTTTTGTAAACGACACCAAGTTTGCCATCGATTACCTGAAAACCCGTAAAGAAATTGACGTTAAGAAAATAGGTTTGGCTGGGCATAGTTTAGGAGGCACTATTGCACCAATTATTGCTTCACAAAATAAAGATGTCGCTTTCGTAGTGCTACTGGCAGCACCAGGAATGCGCGGCGACAAACTAATGCTGTTGCAAAAAGAACGCATAGAACGCAAAATGGGCGTTGACGATTTTGGCGTACTAGTAGGCAAGAAAAGAATTGGCGGCGCCTATGAAATAATTGTAAAAGCAGAACCTAATAGCCCAACACTGGCAGGAGAACTCGAAACCTACTTTGGAAACGTCTTTGCCGGAATGCTACCAAAGAATCAAATAAAACAGCTTTCAGAAAGCCTAGCTTTCCCATGGCTAGCCGATTTTATTCGATATGACCCAGCACCAGTATTAGCAAAAGTAACTTGCCCAGTACTAGCACTCAATGGCGAAAACGACACCCAAGTTCCTGCCAAAGAAAACCTAGAAGGCATTAAAACCGCGCTAGAAACCGCAGGAAACAAAAACGTAACCATAGTAGAACTGCCTAAACTAAACCACCTTTTCCAAGAAAGCGAAACAGGATTACCACAAGAATATGAAAAGATAGAAGAAACCTTCAACAACAATGCAATGCAAGTCATGGGAGATTGGATTTTGAAGCAAACGAAATAGATAAAAAAAACCTCTTTTTAAAGAGGTTTTTTATTTATTCTTTAACTTTCATCACGGCATAATAAACAGGTATTCCCAGTGCTACAATGCCTAGACCTAAACCTGTACTGGTGGTTTCGTAAACTAGCAATGCTACACAAATGGCGGCAGTTACTACAATATATAGCGCAGGAATAATAGGATAACCAAAAGCTTTGTATGGTCTTTCGGCATTAGGTTCGCGCTTTCTGAGGATGAATATTCCGTAGATGGTAAGTATGTAGAACAATAAAGAGGCAAACGTAGCATAGGTTAACAAGTCGCCATACCTACCCGAAATACACAACAAACATGCCCAAACGCATTGTACCCAAAGGGCTTTTTCGGGTACGTCGTAATTGTTTAATTCGCCCGCTTTCTTGAAGAACAAACCGTCTTTTGACATGGCGTAAAACAAGCGTCCGCCAGCCAATACTAAACCACTATTACACCCAAAGGTAGAAACCATAATTAATCCTGCCATAACGAAAAGACCAATGTTACCCATTATCATTGTTGCTGCTGCAGCTCCTACTCTATCTTCAGCCGCAAACATGATTCCGCCTTCTAAAGCAGAATTTGCGCCTGGTGTTCCTTGCATTGGTAATAGTGCCAGATACGCCAAATTGGCTAACAAATAGATAATGGTTACTATTAATGTTCCCAGAAATAGACTTCGCGGGATGTTCTTTTTTGGTTCTTTGATTTCGCCTGCAATAAAGGTTACGTTGTTCCACGCATCACTTGAAAACAAAGAGTTAATAATCGTTGCTCCCATTGCGCCCAGCAAAGCAATGCCTGTTAGCTTGGTTACAGTAATACTTCCATCGGGATTCAATACTGTTTTAGACGCTTCCCACATGTTTTTGAAGTTATCGGAAAGGATGTTGGTTTTCATCCCAACATAAAGCCCAAGAATAATCAGAGCAAATAAAGCAACCAGCTTGGCTAAGGTAAATATCAACTGAATGGTTTTTCCTTTGACAACGCCTTTGGTATTGATATAGGTCAGCAATACAATGCTTGCCATAGCCAACACTTGCTTGTAGCCAAAGACAAAACTATCTCCAACCGAGAAAATTTTTTCATCTAAAACTGGTAAAAACACCGCTGAATATTTGGCAAAAGCTACCGCTACGGCAGCGATAACTCCTGTTTGAATAACGGTAAACACCGTCCAACCGTAAAGAAATGAAGCCAATTTTCCATAAGCACGTTGTATGTAAACGAATTGTCCACCAGCTGTTGGCATCATTCCTGCTAACTCACCATAACTCAATGCGGCCGACATGGTTAATAAACCTGTGACTACCCAAATGACTAACAACCACGCGGCAGAACCGACATCGCGTGCCATGGCGGCAGTAACAATAAAAATACCGGAACCTATCATGGAACCGGCAACAATACTCGTGGCATCTATTAATCCTAAGCTGCGCTGTAAATGGTGTTTTTCTTGTGTCATGGTTATTGGTTATAAGGTTAAGAGGTTAGAAGTTTAAAAGAGTTAAAGGTTAATAGTTTCAAATATAGTATTTAAAATAAATATATTCTCTTCTAAACTTATCACCTCCTAAACTTTTTAACTGGCTAAAGTTTTTTTGCTTCTTCCCAAAAAACGTCCATCTCTCCAAGTGTCATATCGGCTAGTGGTTTACCCAATTCGCCTGCTTTGCTTTCAAGGTACATAAAACGTTTAATGAATTTTTTGTTGGTGCGTTCTAAAGCGTCTTCGGGATTGACGTTCAAAAAGCGAGCGTAGTTTATCATGGAAAACAGTACATCGCCAAACTCTGATTCTATCTTATCTTGATTGTTGGCTTTTACTTCTTCCTGAAGTTCATTGAGTTCTTCCTGAACTTTGTCCCAAACCTGATGTGGTTCTTCCCAATCGAAGCCAACACCTTTTACTTTATCCTGAATTCGGCTTGCTTTTACTAATGCTGGTAAACTTTTTGGTACTCCTTCCAAAACAGATTTTTTCCCTTCTTTGAGTTTTAATTTTTCCCAGTTTTGTTTTACCTGTTCTTCATTCTCCACCACTACATCTCCATAAATGTGTGGATGTCTATCAATAAGTTTATCAGAAATAGAATTGGCTACATCGGCAATATCAAAATCATTGGTTTCGCTACCAATCTTAGCATAGAAAACAATGTGTAGCAACAAATCGCCCAGTTCTTTTTTTATCTCTTGCAAATCATTATCCAGTATGGCATCGCCCAATTCATAAGTTTCCTCGATGGTTAAATGACGTAGGCTTTCGAGCGTTTGCTTTTTATCCCAAGGACATTTTTCACGAAGATCATCCATGATGTCAAGCAATCGATTAAAAGCTTCAAGTTGTTGTTGGCGCGTGTTCATTTGGACAGTATTTTTAGTAAAAATAAAAAATCCTATGGCTTTTTATCGCAATAGGATTTTAACTTATTAAAAAGTAATTCACTTTTTTAGATTATTATTTTTTCAAAAGCCAATCGTTTGTCGCCATTGGCTAAATAAATAATTCCGCAATAGTGATATCCTGATTTTTGGAGTAAACTTTGCATTCCTTTGTTATCCTGATGAGTATCAATACGCATGGAGGAAATATTGTTTTGTTTTAAATAGTCTTCACATTGACGGAAAACAAATTTGGCTATACCAAAACTTCTAAACTTATCAGCAACTGCCATTCTATGAATCACTCCATATTTTGCATCGTCGCTGGTTAACCAATTGCCTTCAATAATCTTATAAGTAGGTTCGGTTCTGGTGGTAAACATTGCGATTCCCATGATTTCATTTTCATTATTTTTAACTACAAAACTTTCATTGTTGGCAATATCATTTAGGATAACATTTTCATCAGGATAACCATTCTGCCATTGGTCAATTCCAAGTGAAGCCAAAAAGAGCTGTGCTTGATGAACAATTTCCATGATTGCCTTTAATTCATTGCTGCTGGCTTGTGTTAACTGCATGTTTACTGTTTAAAGTTGTTTTGTGCTAAAATAAGGAATAGTTTATTTTTAATTTTAGAAAATGAATATAAATATTTGTTAAGCAAACACTATTTATAACTACTTAATTGCTACATTTACCATTGCGCATTTTTATAGCCAAAAAAAACTTAAAAGTATTATTGTTTATTATTAAAATATTCTGAATGATTAAATGAAAATACTAACCACACCTTGGAAAGACCAATTCCTGGAATTGGTTGCCAACGCTAAGACCTCAATAAAAATAACCTCTCCTTTTCTGAAAGAACCTATTTGCAGCGAAATGCTCGAAGCAAAGCATCCTGATACTTCGCTTGAACTTATTACTTCTTTTAAATTAAGTCACACCTATTCTGGCTCGTTGGATATTGATGCACTTATGAAGATAAGTCATGCTGACGGAGTTATTAAAAATTACTCTAAACTTCATTCTAAAATTTATTTATTTGATGATAAAGAAGTTATCATAAGTTCAGGAAATCTTACGGATAGTGGTTTGAGTAAAAATTTTGAATATGGTATTTATTCTAAGGATGAAGCAATTGTATCTAAAGTTGTGGAAGATTTTAATTCATTATCGAATCACGAAAATACGAATATCGTTTCCATTGGAAACTTAGTTACTGCTAAAGAAATATTATCAAAAATACCTATAAAAAAGAATAAATTTCCTTTAATAGAATTTGAAACAGTTTACGGCGCATCCGATTTACTGGAAGTTCCAACAAAATCTATACGAACAACGTTAACCGATTGGAGAAAAGAGGTTTTCTTATGTATCGATATAATTCCGAGAATCAATTTTACTTTAGAAGAAATTAATGCTTTTGAACCTCATTTAAAAAGAATTTATCCTGATAGTTATTATATCACAGACAAAATTATGGAGCAATTACTCTATTTGAGAGATATTGGATTGGTTGAATTTTTGGGTAATGACAATTTTAGAAAACTTTGGAAATAAAAAACCTATTACTGATTGGTAATAGGTTATCTTATTGCTTTATGAGAACTATTATTCTTTTTTCGCTGTTTTTTTAGTTGTTTTCTTTTCTTTTACTTCTTCAACAACTTGTTCTTTGATTGCTTCAGCATTTTCAACTTTTGGCTCTTCTTTAGAAACCAATCCTTTGCTTTGAAGAATATTGTACCAATTGATTAATTTCTTAATATCCGAAGCATATACTCTTTCTTGGTCATAGTCTGGAACAATTTCTGCAAAATAAGCCGCCAATTTTGACGCATCATCTTTTGAAGTTACAGGAGTTGGTCCTTCGTTTTCTTTTACAGCAATAGCGCGCATGATATCAACCAATGGTTTTTCTTCGCTATAGGTATACATTGAAATTTCAGAAAGTAAACTAACATTACTTCTCATTCCTACTGTAATTCTTTTTCCGTCTAATAACGACTCAGCTAAAAAACCAGTACGTGTTTGAATTTTTAATTCGAATAAACCTGGTTTACCTGCAATTGCTAAAATTTTTTCTACGTTCATTTTACTATTTTATTATGGGACAAATATATGTGAATTATGAATTATCTTCCTTTTTTGTTTGCAAATTTCATTCTATAATCAGGAAAAGCTTTTCCATCCATAATGTTTTGCAATTTCTTTTTGATTAATGTTTTCTTCAATGAAGAAATTCTATCTGTGAATAAAACTCCTTCGATATGGTCGTATTCATGTTGAATTACTCGCGCAATTAAACCATCAAAAACCTCGGTTTTCATCTCAAAGTCTTCTTCGCAATATTCGATAGTAATTCGTTCTTTTCGGTACACATCTTCACGAACATCTGGAATACTCAAACAACCTTCGTTGAAACCCCATTCTTCACCTTCTTCTTTTAAAATTTTAGCATTGATGAATGTTTTCTTGAAGTTTTTTAGTTGTTCTTGTTCTTCATTAGATAAATCTTTATCATCACTAAAAGGTTTGGTATCTATAACAAAAAGACGAATAGCCATGCCGACTTGTGGTGCTGCAAGTCCAACACCATAAGCGTTATACATTGTTTCATACATGTTGGTTATTATTTCTTTGAGATTAGGATAATCGGCAGCAATTGGTTCTGCTACTTTTCTCAAAACTGGTTCACCATAACCGTATATTGGAATAATCATAGCGATTTTTATATTATAATTTCTAATTTTAAAAGTGCAAAAGTAACTAATTTAAATCATTTTTCGAGTTAAATACTCTTGCAATAAAATAGTAGCTGCAATTTCATCAACCAATGCTTTGTTTTGACGTTGCTTCTTTTTCAATCCGCTATCAATCATAGTTTGAAATGCCATTTTTGAGGTAAATCGCTCATCAACGCGTTCAATTTCCATCTCGGGAAAAGCAACTTTAAAATCGGTAACAAATTTTTCAATTACTGGAGTACTTTCAGATGGTTGACCATTCATTTGTTTTGGTTCGCCAATTAGTACTTTTGCAACTTTTTCTTTTGAAAAGTAGTCTTTTAAAAAAGCAATTGCAGTATCAGATGGAACAGTAGTTAATCCGGAAGCAATGATTTGCAACTCGTCGGTAACTGCAATTCCTGTTCTTTTAAAACCATAATCTATAGCAAGGATTCTTGGCATTTGTGTTAATTTACAACTACAAAGGTAGCAATTGGAGTTTTGCTAGTGCCAAAAAAAGTTAGATTATCTTTATCTAAAACGTAATGTGTTGTTTCTTCCAGCATTCGAATAAACTCATTTTCGGTAGACATATCAGGACAAGCCATTCTGGTAGCGCCAATTTCAGAAAAAGAAATACTATTAACTTTTGGCATAGCATAACTTCCCATCATGTTGTTACAACCTGCAAAAGCGCTGAATCTTCCATCAGATGAATTCATTTTTATGAAATTGGTTTTACTACCTTTTTGCTTAACGGTTTTCCCATTAAGCTTTATAAGTTTCCATTTGGTTTCTGCCAAGGTATGTTTTCCAACAGCTGGATTTACATGCTCAATTTTGGCAGTGGCTTCTAACTTATTATTCAGATTAACTGTTGGACCTGTTACTTGATTGTTTTCTATTTCAACCGCATGTGCAGGTAATTTTGTAAGCTCATATTCCTTTGCTAAACTGCCTTCAATTATTTTTCCTTCTAAATCTAATTGAGTTAATTTACCAGTAGTAACCAAATATTTATTGGGTGAATTTTGAATTTCAAGTAATTCTAAAACATTTCCAAGCGTGTTCCACGAAATTGTTCCTTTTTGTTCAAATATTTTATTTCCTTTTCCTAAATATCGCACTGATTTGGTGTATGTATTATTTTCGTTTACTGTGATTTTTGTTTCCATTCCTTCACAGTCAGCACATGGAAGTATGCCTTGATAAACACCTACATAATTTTGATTGTTATTTACTTTTGGGAAATCATTTAAAGACAAAGACTTCTTTTCTTGATTTGTCTCTTTTTTGTTTTGGCAGCTTAGTAAAATAGCAATAAAACAACAAGTTAGAAATAATTTTAATTTCATGATTGATTAGATTGATAAACAAAAGTATTAATAATAACCAAAGAAAAAGTTAAAGAAAAATCAATTTTATCAATAGGTTAAAAAACTTATCTTTGCTCACCCAAGACCATAAGGTCGAACCGAACGAGATTAAATTCAAAAAAGATGGTTACACTTAAAAATATTATTGAAACCGCTTGGGAAAACCGAGCTTTACTTCAAGAAGAAATTACTATAAAAGCAATTAGAGAAGTAATTGCATTACTTGATTCAGGAACATTGCGTGTTGCAGAACCAACAGCCGATGGCTGGCAAGTGAACGAATGGGTTAAAAAAGCGGTAGTTATGTATTTCCCAATTCAAAAAATGGAAACATGGGAAGCCGGAATTTTTGAATATCATGATAAAATGTTGCTAAAAACAGGATATGCAGAAAAAGGAATTAGAGTTGTTCCACCAGCAACAGCAAGATATGGCGCTTACATTTCAAAAGGTGTAATTCTAATGCCAAGTTATGTAAACATTGGTGCTTATGTTGATGAAGGAACCATGGTTGACACTTGGGCAACTGTTGGAAGTTGTGCACAGATTGGAAGAGATGTTCATCTTTCGGGTGGTGTTGGAATTGGAGGCGTTTTGGAACCATTACAAGCTGCGCCAGTAATTATTGAAGATGGAGCATTTATTGGTTCACGTTGTATCGTTGTAGAAGGTGTTCGAATTGAAAAGGAAGCCGTACTTGGTGCAAACGTTTGCTTAACCGCATCAACAAAAATAATTGATGTTACTGGTTCTGAACCGAAAGAATATAAAGGATTTGTTCCTGCTCGTTCAGTTGTTATTCCTGGAAGCTATACTAAAACTTTTGCTGCTGGTGATTATCAAGTACCATGCGCTTTAATCATAGGACAAAGAAAACCATCAACAGATTTAAAAACTTCTCTGAACAATGCTTTAAGAGAATATGATGTAGCTGTTTAAAAAAAAAGATAAATACAACTTGAAATCTATGAACTGATTGCTTCTTTAGCTAGTTCATAGATTTTTTTATTTGTTTTTACCGATAATTTTAAATAAGACTGGTAATCAACTGAACCTGTTCAGGTTCTAATTCATAATACAAAGGCAATCTCAGCAGACAATCTGTAAATCTATCAGAATTATTTAAAATTCTACCATCATGTTTATCATGGTAAAATTCACTTTTATGAAGTGAAAGATAATGAAAAACAGATAATATGTTATGTTCTTTTAATTTAGAAATAACAGCAGTTCTACTTTCTAAACTATTAAAAACCAAATAAAACATATGTGCATTATTTGTCGCATAATCAGGTAATTCTGGTAGACTGAAATTAGGATTTGTTTTTTCACTTAAATGCTTGTGATAAGTTTCCCAAATTAGTTTTCTCTTAGTTTGTATTTTTTCTAAATTTTCTAATTGTGCCCAAAGAAACGCAGAAATAATTTCGCTTGGCAAGAAAGAAGATCCTGTATCAACCCAACCATATTTGTTAACCTCACCTCTGAAAAAAGAAGCTCTATTGGTTCCTTTTTCCCAAATAATTTCAGCTCTTGAAATTAAGTTTTCATCATTTACCACTAACATACCTCCTTCGCCTGAAATAATATTTTTAGTTTCATGAAAGGAAAATGCGGCTAAATGACCTATACTTCCAAGTGCTTTTTTTTCACCGGTTTTGCTTATATAAAAACTATCAATCGCTTGTGCTGCATCTTCTATTACATATAAATTATGCTTATTTGCTAGTTCCATTATTTCATCCATATCACAAGCAACACCTGCATAATGCACTACTACAATTGCTTTAGTTTTTGGAGTAATTAATTCTTCTAAAATAGAAGTATCTATATTGGGATTATTTCTTTGAGAATCGACGAAAACTATTTTTGCTCCTTGTCTAACAAATGCAAGAGCACTAGAAACAAAAGTATAACTTGGAACAATTACTTCGTCATCTATGCCAATGTTGGCTAAAATAGCACACATTTCTAAAGCATCAGTACATGAAGTAGCCAGCAATGCTTTTTTAAAACCATATTTAGCTTCAAAAAAATCTTGACATTTTTTAGTAAAAATTCCATTCCCAGAAATTTTTCCAGATTGAACAGCTTCTTCTATATATTTAGTTTCATTACCTGTTAGATATGGTTTATTAAATGGAATCATCATGGTCATTTTTTAAATAAATATTATTAGTTTTATTTTAAATTAAAAAGAATTAGAAATTATTTTTCCAATAATTTTTGATTATGATTTCTTCTGAAATTATGTAACCCATTTTTGTATAGAACTTACATGCTTGTTCATTCTCTGATTGTGTTGGAATTAAAAGACGCTTTACATTATTTTCTAGACAATAATTCTCAACTTTAAGTAAAAGGTTTTTCCCAATACCTTTTCCTTGCAAATTTGGTTCAATGGCTATTAATCCAATTTGTGCAAATGTATCTTTAATTTTTACAGTTACAAATCCAGCTATATCATCGTTTTCTTTGTAATAAAATATTTTATCTGCAAAACTCTTATTAACACTGTTTTTTATCCAAAGTTGATACAGTTTTTTAAACTTATTATTAGGAATGTTTTTATCTAATTTATACCTGCTAAATTTTCCACTCTCATAAGCCAATTCATATAGTAATTTTTCATTTATTTTAGAATCATCAAAGTCTATTATATCAATTTTTATTTCAGAACTTTTATCTAAGTTTTTACTAAAAATAGTTTTGATTTCCCAATGAGACAAAGAATGAGTTTCTGAAATAATATTTAAAGGATATTTACTCCTAACCTGGAAAAAAGTAAAAAAGTCTGAGTTAAAAACTTTTGAATCTGATGTTTCGCATTCAACAAGTAAATCACCTACTGGAAATCCAAAAAAATTAGAGTCCCATTCTAGTTTTTTAATTTCCATAATTATTTTACTATTTCGTAATTAAAATTATCCTTGATTAAAATTTTCAGTCGTTCAAGATTATAAATTTCTAAAATAATTTTTCGATTATGAATTCGTGAATTTATGTCAAGTGGATTATCTATATCCGTTTGAGTAATAGACTCTAATTCAAATATAACTAAATCCAGCTTTCTTGCCCATAAAAGGATTGGACTTTTTTTAGGAATAAAAACTTTTGTCCCCAAATACAATAAAATTAGAATGTTGCCAACAGCTTCTTGACGAAAATTAGCATATATAGCATGGTTAAAGCTCAACATCAACTGATTGTATTCTGCTAAAGGAAGAAAATTATCTAATACTTTAAAATTATCTCCAAAATACTCAACTCCTTTTGATTTTACAGTCTCTTTGTATTCTTTGGTGCCTGAATAACTTAATGGAACTACTACTTTTTTATTTCCTAAATTAATTTTGGACAAAAATTTCATTGCATATTCATGGTTATTTGTAATTGAAGCCGAATTTCCTATTTGGATATTATCACCTTCAACCCATTCTTGCATTAATGCTTCACTTAATACTGACTCAATTGGATAATAAAAAAATTCAACACAGGAAATATTTTTAAATTTTGGAAAATAGTTTACCAAAATATTATAATCTATTTTCGTTTTGTCAATGGCGATATAATTTATCCTTTTAGAAATAAATTTTTCCATTTTATAAACTTTTATATTTTCAACCAGCTTATTAAATAGTCTTAATATAAAAGACTTTTTTGTTTTTTTATAATAGGTACTTTGTGTATCATATAATTCAAATCCTTTGGTATGCAAGAGCTTATTATACAAATCATTCCCCCAAATTATCCAATAAATAGTTGCTTTATTTTTTATAAATTGATTTATAAATCTAATTTTTCTTGAATTTAAAAAATGAATAATCACAGAAGAAAATTCAACATTACTGTATTTTTTTTTAAACTCTTTAAACAGAATTACATTTTGCTGATAGTTAACATGCTTTAAGTTATGCCTAGTAAAAACTACAAATAAGTTTTGATTAGGCGCTACTTCTTCAAAAATAGAAATAGTTCGATTTATAATTTTTTCATCATGTACTAGATGTAATATCATTTATTCCTATTTATTAGAATCTATACCAATTGGTGTTTTGATAACTTTATTTTTCTTAGTGTTTTCTCGAATAGAATAGTTTTTCTTCCAAGTTTCTTCGTTTACATAACCGCGTTTATGGTCTAAATGAACACAAATTGCTGAATAACGAATTTGTTTCGACTTCAATCCTTTGTTGAACATGCGTTCACCCAATTCTCTGTCTTGACCGCCATATTGCATTTCTTGATTAAAACCATTTACTTCCATCAAATCTTTTTTCCAACCCGAAGCATTGTGACCATTCCAAGAAGCATTTGTTGGTGTTATGGCATTTAATATTTTAGAAATAATTCCTTTTGACGTAAATTTAATATTCTTATAACTTGAAGGTAAACCTTTTTCTTTTAGCCAATTGATATCAAAACAACGCTGGTTTATTATATCATCTTTAGTAATAGCTTTTGAAATATCCATAGGCAATTTAAAATAACCGCCTGAAAGAAAATAACCTTGTTCTCTGTACTTATTATGAACTTCCACAAAATCTTCTCGAGGAATACAATCACCATCAGTGAAAATTAAATAATCTGATGTTGATGCAAGGATTGCTTTATTCAAAATTTGAGATTTTTGAAAGCCATTATCTTCTTGCCAAACATGAATAATTGGAATTTCAATTTCTCCTCGTAATCTATCTATTAATTGTTTTGTGCTTTCTCTTGAACCATCATCGGCAATGATGATTTCGAAATCTTTAAACGTTTGCACACTAAAACCCCAAACAACTTTTTCGAGCCATTCTTCTGAGTTATACGTACTAAAAATTACCGATAGTGTCATAAATTTATTTAAAACGTTGCAAAGTTACATATTTTTAACCTTTCTGAATTCCTGTTTCAATCCAAGTTACTTTGTTTTTACTATTATATTTTCGAACTTCAAGATTGTATTTTATTTTTTCCTCATTTACATAATTTCTTGCATGGTCAAGATGAACACAAATTGCTGAATAGCGAATCTGTTTTGATAATAAGCCATTATTAAACAAACGTTCACCCATTTCTCTATCTTCGCCACCATATTCGAGCAACTCGTTAAAACCATTTATTGCTAAAATATCCGACTTATATCCCGAAGAATTATGTCCGTTCCAGGAGCGTTTGGTTGGCGTTAACCAATTCATAAATGCTGCAAAAAAACTATTGCGTACTAATTTTGTGCTTTTAAAATTTGGCGTAAATCCATTAGTCTTTAGCCAAGAAATACTAAAACATTGTTGATTTTGAATTACATCATCCGAAATAGCTTTAGAAATATCCAAAGGTAGTTTGAAATAACCACCTGAAAGAAAAAACCCTTTTTCTCTGTGTTTTAAATGTTTTGCAACAAAATCTTTTCTAGGAATACAATCGCCGTCGGTAAAAAGCAAATAATCTGTTTTTGAGTTGACAATGGCTTTGTTTAGAATTTTACATTTTCTAAATCCTTTATCTTCTTGCCAAACATGTTGAATTGGATGTCTAAATTTATCTCTTAAAGAATCTATTACATCTTTTGTTTTTGAAGTTGAACCGTCATCGGCAACAATAATTTCAAAATTATCTTCCGTTTGAATAGCATAGCCAAGCAACACTTTGTGTAACCATTCTTCTGCATTGTAAGTAGAGATTATGACGGACAACTTCATACTTCACAAACTTAAAGAAATAATTGGATTTTAAGCAAAAGAAGCTTCATCCTTTTTGGACTTCAAAAAAAAAACTAATTTTACCAAAATTTTCAAAAATGATTCAAATCATTTCAAATGAATGACTTCAATTAGAATTTAACCCATTGAAATGTGAAAGAATACTTTTTAGTGTTTTTCAAAAATAAACTCTTGATTAAAACTGAAATAAATCTTTTAAAGAATAAAATATTAATAAGCTTCAAATCAAAAAATTAATTGAATTTCTAAATATAACAAGTAATAAATTAAACCACATCCTAGTAAAAGATATACAAAATGAATATTAAATTTAAACGTAAACATTTTTTAAAAGAACTCAGTAATTTAATCTTCTTTTGGTTTTTTGGAATACTTTTTTTTACCATTTTCAGAATAATTTTCATTTCAATTTTTTACAAAAGCATCCAACAAGAAGTTGATTTTGCTGAACTATTGAATGTATTATTCATGGGTTTCCGATTTGATTGTACAGCAGTTGCGTATTTTTTATTGCTTCCTTTTTTATTTTTATTAGTCTTAGCACCTTTCAATCTTTATAAAATAATTAAAATTACCCGTAAAATTCATCAAATTTTATTTGTGATTTTTTCTACTTTGATTTGTGTCGTCACTATTAACTACTTTAAAGAATATGAAGATCAGTTTAACAATTTTTTGTTTTTAGCCATTTATGATGATAAAAAAGCTGTTTTCAATACTATTTTAGAATATTATCATCCAATTTTAAATAGTTTAATCATTATTATTACAATTACAATTGGACTCTATATTTTTCGATTTTTTAGTGATAAGAAAAATATATACCAATTATTCAAAAAAATAAGATTTAAAAGAAGTAAATACGTCTTTGCTTTATTGGCTTTGGTTTTATTTATATTTGGAATTCGTGGTTCTGTTTCTTCTATTCCTGCTCTTAGACAATATTCGGGTATTTCAAAAGATGTCTTTTTGAATAAAACCATAATAAATCCTTATCGTTCCTTAGATTATGCTATAAGCGATTTTAACCGTGTAAATCTTTTAGATGGCAAAAATCCATTTATGAAAGAAAACGAATTTGAAAAAACATTTACTACAAATAAGGTAACTGACGAAATAACCAAAACTGCACAAGGTCCAACAATTGAAAAACCCAAACAAATTTTCCTTATTGTCATGGAAAGTTATGACTCTTGGCCTTTGATGGATAAATATTTACCCTTTGGTTTTTCGAGTCAATTGAATTCGATTGCAAAAAATGGAACACATTTCACTCATTTTTTACCCGCAGGAAATACAACTATAGATTCTTTTGGTGCAATAATGACAAATGTCCCAAATTGTGGTATTAACTTGAGTCATATTGGAACAATTAACGATCCTTTTGATACTTCTATTTTTACTCAGTTTAAAAAATTAGGTTATGAAACTAATCTATATTATGGTGGCTATTTATCATGGGAAAATATCGGTGAATTGGCTAAATATGAAGGTGTAGATAGAATTTTTTCTGGTGTTGATGGTGGTGGAAAAACTGATACTGGAGGTTGGGGAATTGAAGACGAAAAGCTGTTTAATTTAGTTTTTAAAAACACCGATAAAAATAAATATTCTTTCAATATTATTCTAACCACAAGTTATCATGCTCCATATACAGTAGATTTAGAAGCTAAAAATTTCCCATATCAATCTACCGATGAATTTCCAGCATCGATGAAAAAGTATTATGATGGTTCTATGAATTTAAAAGAGTTAGGACATTTATGGTATGGTGATAAGGCTTTGGGAGATTTCATAAAAAAAGCAGAAAAGGAGTTTACTCAAAACTTGTTTTGCCTTACTGGTGATCATTACGGTAGAAAATTTATAAATAGTAAACCAAATCTTTATGAAAAATCATCTGTAGCTTTCATTCTGTATGGAAAAAACATTCCTAAATCTATAAATACAACTCCAGGAAGTCACATTGATATTATGCCAACTCTAATAGAAATGATTGCTCCAAAAGGATTTCAATATTATAGTTTTGGCACTTCAATGTTTGATAAAAATAAAACTGAAGGTATTGGTTATCAAAAAATGATTACTCAAAACAATTTATATTATTTTCCGAATGAAGCCAAAATTCAGGAGATTGATTTAAATTCATTTAAAGAAAACTCATTTAAAAAAAATGATTTAATTAACAAACACAATAAATTGATGGCTTTGGCTTGGTATTATACTAAGAAAGGAAATAAAATTAAACCAATCGAAAAAAAAACTAATTAGTTTTCTTTTTTCCCATATGTTTCCATCGTTTGTGTGTCCAAAGATAGTATTCAGGTTTTTCTAGAATTTGAGCTTCTACTTTTCTATTGAATATTTCAGTAATTTCAAAATCAGGTACAGATTTCACATCATCTGAAAGTAGCTCCAGTTTAGCCTCATAATGTCCGCGTTTTACTTTTTCTACTTTCAAGAAAACAACACTCATATCATATTTTTTAGAAATCAATTCGGCACCAACATATACTGGAACTTCAATTCCCATAAACTTACTCCAATAAGTTTTAGGTCTTATTTGCGGTGATTGATCGCTAGCAAAACCATATATTGCATGATTTCCATTGCGTTCATTATTTTCAATAACAGCTCTAGTTTCTCGAGTTGTTATTAAATATGCTTTAAATCTAGAACGTATTTTTTTTACTAAATCATCAAAGTATTTATTGTTTACTTTTTTATATATGGCGTAGCCTTGATAATTAATTTGTCCGTTCATTGAAATTACCCATTCATAACTGGCATAATGAGCACACATTAAAGCAATACTTTTTTGCTTTTTCTCCAATTCTTTTACCATTTCTAAATTGGTAAAAACAAATCTTTTTTGAATCTCTTTTGTCGAAATAGTCATTGTTTTCATCATTTCAAGAAACATATCACATAAATGCTGATATGATTTTTTTTCAATGTCTAAACGTTCTTTTTCAGATAAATGAGGTAAGGCAAGTGCTAAATTAGTACGAACCACTTTTTTTCGATATCCAAAGACATGATAAACTAAGAAAAACACAAAATCCGAAAAAAGATATAACAATCTAAAAGGTAAAATAGATATTAAATATAAAATGGGATAAAGTAAGCAGAATAAAACAAATTGCATTGCTGTATTTTTTTTGCAAATATAACCAAATCTAAATCTTTGAGTTTATATTATCTTTGCACAAATTAAAATTTAGCTTAATGGATATCAATACTGAAGTTCATAATGCCTTTGAAGTAATTCAAAATGGAGGAATAATTTTGTATCCAACAGATACAGTTTGGGGAATTGGTTGTGATGCATCTAATGAAGAAGCAGTAAAAAAAATCTATGCTTTAAAACAGCGCGAAGAAACTAAAAGCACGATTGTTCTGATGAATGGTGATAAAATGATGTATAATGTTTTTAAAGAAATTCCGGAAACGGCATGGCAAATTTTAGATTTAAGCGAAAAACCAACAACATTAATTCTCGATAGTCCAAGAAATGTAGCTAAAAATATTGTTGCAGAAGACAATACTTTAGGAGTTCGAATTGTTAAAGAACCTTTTTGTTTCAAATTAATGGAACGAATGAAAAAACCATTGGTTTCAACTTCAGCCAATATTTCAGGCGAACCAACTCCAAAATCATTTAAAGAAATTAGTCCCGAAATTATAAAAGGTGTTGACTATGTAGTAAATTTGCATCGCGAAAAAATTTGCGACAAACCTTCTACAATTATAAAATTAACTTTAGACAATCAAGTGAAAATTATTCGCAAATAATTTCAAGTTTTAGTTTACACTGATGAATTACACCAAAGCACTCCAAAATCCAATTTTTAAAATTATTGCACAAGCAAGTCAAGAACTTGGATTGGAAAGCTATGTTATTGGCGGTTTTGTTCGTGATTTTTTATTGGGAAGAGATTTCAAAAAAGACATCGATATTGTAGCTATTGGTTCCGGTATTGATTTAGCTTTAAAAGTTTCTGAGTTATTACCAAACAAACCAAAAGTTCAGGTTTTTAAAAATTATGGCACAGCAATGCTTCGTTACAAAGAAATCGATATTGAGTTTGTTGGCGCTCGAAAAGAAAGTTATTCTGAAAATAGCCGAAATCCAATTGTTGAAAACGGAACGTTAGAAGATGACCAAAATCGACGAGATTTTACCATAAATGCATTGGCTTTTTCATTGAATTTAAAAAATTATGGTAATCTAGTTGATCCATTCAATGGTTTGCAAGACTTAGAAAACAAAATCTTAAAAACTCCTTTAAATCCCGATATAACCTATAGCGATGATCCGCTTAGGATGATGCGTGCTATTCGATTTGCAACGCAACTAAATTTTATTATTGAAACTGAATCTTTAGACGCAATAACTCGAAATGCTGAACGTATTAAAATTATTTCAGGTGAACGAATTGTTGATGAATTGAATAAAATTTTAGAAACAAAAAAACCATCTACCGGATTTTTATTGTTGTATAAAACAGGTTTATTAGACTTAATTCTTCCAGAATTGACTGCTTTGAATAATGTAGAAGAAATTGAAGGTCATACTCATAAAAATAATTTTTATCATACGTTAGAAGTTGTAGATAATATTGCTCCAAATACAGAAGATGTTTGGTTACGTTGGGCTGCTTTACTGCATGATATTGGAAAAGCTCCAACGAAAAAGTTTAACAAAAAACAAGGTTGGACATTTCATGGCCATGAATTTTTGGGCGGAAAAATGGTAAAAAAAATATTTACTCGTTTGCATATGCCACTAAACAATAAAATGAAATTTGTTTCCAAAATGGTGATGCTGAGTTCAAGACCAATTGTACTTTCAGAAGATATTGTAACTGATTCGGCCGTGCGACGATTGGTTTTTGATGCTGGTGAAGACGTAGATGATTTAATGACTCTGTGCGAAGCTGATATTACCACTAAAAACCCAGCAAAATTTAAAAAATACCATAACAATTTCGATATTGTTCGCAGAAAAATAATTGAAGTTGAAGAACGTGATAAAGTGCGTAATTTTCAACCACCAATATCTGGAGAAGAAATCATGGAATTGTTTGGTTTAAAACCTTCTAAAGAAATTGGCGTTTTAAAAGAAGCTGTGAAAGAGGCAATTCTAGAAGGAGAAATTCCAAACGAATATCAAGCAGCATTTGAATTTGTTTTAAAAAGAGCTGAAAAATTAGGACTAAAGAAAGTTAAAAAATAATTAAATAGATTAACTTTTGTTAATGCAAAAAACAATTGTCTATTGTTACTTTTGTTGAATATATTACATGAAAATGAAAAAAGATAAATCGGTCATTATTTGGCTACTTTCAGGTTGTGTTTTAGTATTTATAATGGTAGTTGTTGGTGGAATTACTAGATTAACAAATTCGGGATTATCAATGACCGATTGGCATTTGGTAACGGATACATTTCCTCCAATGACTGAAGCAAAATGGAATGCTGCTTTTGAAGAATACAAAAAGTTTCCAGAATATCAAAAAATCAATATTCACAACGATTTTCAACTTTCAGACTATAAATTCATCTATTTCTGGGAATGGTTTCACCGTTTTATCGGAAGAATTATTGGTTTGGTTTTTATTATTCCATTTATTTATTTTTTAATAAAAAAAAGAATTGACAAATCTACCTTAAACAAATGTTTTGTTTTGTTAGGAATGGGCGCTTTACAAGGATTTTTTGGATGGTTTATGGTAAAAAGCGGTTTAGTTGATAATCCTGATGTTAGTCATTTTCGATTAGCATTACATTTAACCTTTGCGTTCATCACATTTGCCTATACTCTTTGGGTTGCATTAGATTTAATTTATCCTGAACGAAAAGAGATAATTCTACCATTACGAAAACTAGCCAGAATTACATTAGTTGTGCTATTAATTCAAATAATTTATGGCGGATTTGTAGCAGGTTTAAATGCCGGATTAATTCATAATCATTGGCCGTTAATGAGTGATGGAGAATTTTTCCATGAAAGCGTAGTACTTGAAAAAGACAGTTGGTTACTAAGGTTTACCGAAGGCAAAAGCGGCGTACAGTTTATTCACAGAACAATGGCATATTTTGTAGTTGCTCTAATTTTGATACTTTATTTTAAAAGTAAAAAATATATACTGTCAGCTCAGCAACAAAAAGGATTAAATGCCTTGTTGGTTATTGTTTTGATACAATTTGCTTTAGGTGTTTTTACTTTGATAAATGGGGTTCCATTATGGTTAGGTTTAACTCATCAAATTATGGCATTCTTTCTACTTACTGCTATGACTTTTACTTTACATAGACTTAGCAAATAAAAAACCTTATATTTCTTATAAAAAAGAAGACACTAGTTTTAATTTTTATAAGATAATTTGCTCTTTTTTTATAGATTTATTTTTTATAGATTTTTATCAAAAAACCTCTTTACTCGATTTAATCTTATAATGTCTTATAAATAAAAACATTATCTGAAAAAAATATGCAAAAAAAATGCGTAAATAATAATTTAAGAGTAATATTTATTTAAATTTGTAATCGATTGCATAATAATTGTAATCGATTGCATTTGTGTCTGTATGAAAAAAATAATAATCCTCTTGAACATTTTATTATTTAAAGCGATAGCTGGCAATGCTCAGGTTGGAATTAATACATCAACTCCAAATACAAATGCAGTTCTTGAATTAAATAGCCAACAAAGTAGTGGTACTTATGGAGGCTTTATACCTCCTCGAATTACATCGGCTCAAAGAGATGCAATTGCCATTACTTCTGCCGATGACGGATTAATGGCCTATGTTCATTTTCCTGATGGTAAAAGATGTCTACAAATATATAATGGTGTAAATTCTGTTTGGGAAAGTATAAATTGCATAGAGCCTATAACCGCATGGTCAGAAACCTTAGGAAATCCTGGCAGTTCAATTGACGTAACCAGCTACACTGGTTATGATAATAATGGTATTAATACTTATACTTCTGGTTCAACTACGGTGCCACAAGTTAAAGTTGTTGCTCCGTTATCTAATCTTGTTGGAGGCTCGGGTTTCGGGTATTTATTTTTTACCCAATCCTCTGATAGAGAATTTACAATAGGAAATATTAATGTTTCTGCTTATACTTCTCCTCTAACCTTGAAATTATTAATTTTCAAGGAAGCAACACCTAGTGTTGTTGCTGCTCAAGCCGCTAATGGTTCCGAACTTGTAATAGATTACTATAATTCTGCAACATCAAGTTGGACCGTTGTTACTGTTACTGATCTTCCAACTGGTTCTGGAACTGAAAATATATGGTATGCAAGAACTTTATCAGCTACTGTTCCAAATACAATTACAAAAATAAGATTCACAAGAACAACAGCTTCAGGTGGTCCGGTATATAGAATTGATGATATTAAGTTAATAAAACCCTAAATCAAATATTAAATTAAGTATAAAAGCCTCGATAACCTCATACTTTATGATGTAAAATAATAATTAAAAAACAGTATTAATTGATTACACTGTCAAAAATGAAAAAAGTATTAGTCTTATTAAACATTTTAGTATTCGTTGTTACCATCAATGCCCAGGTAGGAATAAATACGTCTACTCCAAGTTCAAACTCAGTATTAGAACTGAACAGTCAATTTAGCAATGGAAATTATGGTGGTTTTATGCCTCCACGTATAACTGAAGCCCAACGCAATTCAATTCCAGTTACTACTGCAGATGATGGATTAATAGCTTACGTAAGCTTTCCCAATGGAGACAGATGTTTACAACTATATGATGCAGTAGGTTCTACATGGGTAAGTATAAAATGCATCACAACTCCTGTAATTCCTGTAACTGTTTTCTTTGAACCGGTTAATAGTGTAACTAGTAGTCAACTAGTTACTGCTTACACGGGTTATTCAAACACTGCCCCTATTGCATTTACAAAACCATATTATAGTACAGCAGCATCAGTAAACAATAATTCACCTTCAGATGCTACAATCAGTACTGCATCTGGAACTGGAAATTTTTATTTACAAAGTGGTGCTAATAGATCTTTTGGTATTACAGGAATAGATTTAAGTTCATATACAGGTACTTTTACTTTGTCAATTTTGGTATTTAAATCAACAACAACATCAACGGGATCTGAACTTGTAATTGAATATAATAATGGCACATCGTTAGTTCCTCTAAGTATTACTGACCTTCCAACTGGTGCCGGAACAGATAATATGTGGTATGAGAGAACATTAGCCACAAATATTACAAACATTACTGAACTTCGATTTTCAGTACCAAGCAGCAATGGAACCACATTTAGAATAGATGATATTAAAATAACGAATCCATAAAAAAAGTCCCGATTGAATCGGGACTTTTTTTATTTCTTTACTTTAATCGTACATCCAATTGCTTTGGTAGTTTCTGGTGAAGGTGCTTTTCCTTTTTCTAAAGCGGCTATTGCATTTTCAAGATACTTTTCTTTAACATTATTTGCATCATCCACATTATCATCAATAGCGCCAATATATTTTACAATATGATTTTTATCTAATAAAAAAACATGTGGTGTTTTTGTAGCACCATATTGTGGATAGATTTTTTGCCCTTCATCAAATAAATATGGAAAAGCAAAACCTTTTTCTTTAGCACGAACTTTCATCAATTCAAAACTGTCTTCAGGTTGTGCTGCTGGATCATTAGGATTGATGGCTAATAAAACATAACCTTGTGGTTTGTATTTTTTTGCTAAAGCATTAATTCTATCTTCATATTTTACTGCAAAAGGACAATGATTACATGTGAAAACCACAATAAACCCTTTAGCATCTTTATAATCTGCCATACTATACATTTTACCGTCAACTGATTTTAGTTTAAAATCAGTTGCTTTATCTCCAGGTTTATAACCACTTGATGGAGCAACTATTCCTATCAATATTGAAGAAATAATAACCGAAAAAAAGGAAAAAATTTTCATGATATTTTGTTTTTAGATGTTGTTTAAAGCATTAACGAATTCTTGTAATTCTTTGGCGGAAGCAAATTCTTCTTCTTTGAAAAGACTTTTATTTCCTTTTATTAAAAGTGTAGCTGGAATCGAACCTGACCAGTTTTCATCGACTTTATTGAGCCAGTTGTTATAATCTTTATCAGTCAGCGCAACAATTTGCGAACTATACTTTTTCTTTTCTATAAACTTTTTAAGTTTTGTGTCGATTTGATTCTTAAAATCTAAACTAACCAATAGTATTTTTACTTTCTGATTCTTTGTGTTTTGATAAAGAGTTTCAAAATGTGGCAATTCTTTCACGCATGGTGCACACCAAGTTGCCCAAAAATTAACCACATACAAAGTTTCACTATCTGTAATTAATTCTTTTTTCAAAGACTCATAATTATCGTAGACTTTTAACTCTTGGGATTGAGCTAAAAAGAAAGAAGTGAAAATTAAAATATTGGTGTAAATTTTTGTCATGCTTTAAAAAAGTTCTCAACGAATGTAAAAATTATCATTGGGAAACTTATGTTAATTAACATAACATTAAAGAGATTTAATGATTTTATAATGTTACTCGAGCCATTCTTTGAACTCATTAACTCGCTCTCTAGCAACAATTACCTCATCGTCTTTATAGGTTGGAAGTATTACTTTTAATCTAGAATTACTGTGTAATTGGATTTCTTTTATAGCTTTTAACGGAATGATAAACTTCCTTGAAACTCTGTAAAAATCATCCGGATTAAGTTCAGATTCTAATTGTTCTAAAGTGCCATCTAACAAGTAATCTCTGTTATCTAAAGTATGAATATAGGTTCCTTTATTTTCACTGTAAAAACATTCTATCTCTTCTACAGGAATCATTTTTAGTTGCTGACCTACTTTGATAGTAAATCTTTTTTTGTATTCACGTTCTGCTGGATTAACCAACATTTTTTTTATCATTTCAAAGTCTAAAGAAAGATTGGACGCCGAATTATTTCTTGCTTTAAATTTAGAAATAGCTGTTTCTAAATCTTCTTCATCAATGGGTTTCAATAAATAATCAATGGAATTTAATTTGAAAGCACGCAAAGCATATTCATCATAAGCCGTCGTGAAAATCACAGCACTTTTAATATCGATAGCCTCAAAAATTTCAAACGATAACCCATCCGAAAGTTGAATATCCAAAAAAATTAAATCGGGATGCGGATTGTTGTTAAACCAATTTATAGCTTCTTCTACCGAATGCAGTAAATGATTAACCTGTAATCCTAGTTTTTCAACTTTACGTTGCAATAATCTTGCTGCTGGCTTTTCGTCTTCAATAATAATGATGTTCATGGTTTATAGTTTGTGATTTAATAGATTTATTCCCATTTGTTATCGCTCTTTTGTTTTTCCATCAATTCTTTTATCTTTCTTTCTTCCCAATCTTTACCCAAAAACCAAGTTGGCATAAAAACCGATAATCCATGTGCCAAAACACCTATTCCCCAAAAGATTGGCGTACTGAAAAGTCTTAATCCAAAGAAATCCTCATTTGGCCCAAGATTTTGATAATTGACAATGAACAGAGCAATGTTTATCACAATATAAACCATCAAATGCGTATAAAATCCTTTGATTCTTTTAACTCTTTTAAGAGCTGTTTGATATTTTATGTCGTCTAAATTCTCCATGATTATTCGTATTTACTTCTTTTGTTTTTTTCCTCGTCCATGTATTCTTTTATCTTTTGCTCTTCCCAATTTTTACCCAAAAAAGGTGTATAGTTAAAAGCTTTCATTCCGTGAAAAATCAAACCAATTCCCCAACCAGCCATTGACCAAAGAAACCATAAATACTGAGGCGAATATCTTAAATTAATAAAAATCAAACCTATCATTACGATGATATAAGTAAACAAATGAGTATAAAATCCTTTTATTTCTTGCACTTGTTTGTGTGCTTTTTGATATTTTTCGTAGTCGTTATTAAACTGTTCCATGATTATTGCCATTTTGTAGTTTTTGATTGTTCTTCATCCATCATTTCTTTAATTTTTTGTTGTTCCCATTTGGTTCCAAAAAATCGCTCTCTAAAAAATAGTTTTACCGCTTTTATACCAACAATGAATGTCCAAATCCACATGAAAAACTCATTGATAAAATTAATTGGCCAAAAATTAATAGGCAATCCAAAATACCTTTTCCCTATGTAAAGCGCTACTGCTATAGAGTAAATTAACACATGAATATAAAATCTTTTTAATTCATGAACTCGCATTCTTGCATTGTCAAGTTCTATATTTCCCGATGGTTCAAAATAGTTTCTTCTCATGATTAATTCCATTTTTGATTAGACTTGTTATCTTTATTCATGATTTCCTGGATTTTCTTTTCTTCCCATGATTTTCCAAAACCAAAAGTTTCTAAAGCATGAAAGGTTAAACCTAAACCCCAACCTAACATTGGGAACCAAAACCATTGAAAACTTGTAGTTCTCAAATTGATAAAGATTAGTAAAGGAATAACGCAACAATAGGAAATCAGGTTGCTGTAAAATCCTCTTAGTTTTTCTACTCGTTCTTTGGCTTTCATGTAAGCCATATTTTCGTTGTATTTATTTTGTGATTCCATGATGACGATTTGTTTGGTTAATATTGGAATTTTAATTCGGAAGAAATCTGCGGTTTCTTCCACCAATACTTTGCGTTCCGAAAGTAATCCGTAGCGGTTGACGATGTTCTGCAGTCCTACACCTTTTCGTTCTTGGAGTACTTCTTTCTTCTGCAAATTATTTTCTACAATCAGATAATTATCCTCTATATAAATTTTAATTCTAAGTGGTTTGTTCTCGCTAACGATGTTGTGTTTAATAGTATTTTCAAGTAATAATTGCAACGATAACGGAACTACTTTGGCGTCGGGATTTATAAAATCGGTTGGTACTTCATAGCTGATACTGTTTTCAAAACGCATTTTTAAAAGGTTCATATACGTTTTGGCAAAACTCAATTCTTCTTCTACCGAAACCAGTTCTTTGTCTTTTTGTTCCAACACATAGCGGTATATTTTTGACAACGAAGTGGTAAACTTTTGAGCATTCTCTGGGTTTTCTTCTATCAATGAACTCAATACATTCAAACTATTGAATAGAAAGTGTGGATCAATCTGATTTTTTAAACTCTCAAACTTTGCGGAAGCCGTTCCTGCTATTACTTTTTGTTCTTTTAGCTTATTCTCCTGCGATTTTTTATAGAAATAAATCAGGTGAAAAATCAATGTTATTACAATGGTTATAAGCAAAGAAACAATGTAGTATCTGAATCGCTCTTTTTGTATAAATTCACTAAAAGATGTTCCTTCTATCATTACTCTGGTTACAATTCGCAAACCAAAAATCCCCAACATCGTTAACGATATTCCACCTAATGCACCAATTAACAATCGGTATTTAGTATACTTTTTCCAAACTACAATGTTGTTTAAATAATGAAAGAACGTTCCGTTAATAAACGTTAATGTCACTCCATAAAGCAAATAATACCCTAATTCTACTTTTAGTTTTTCATCAAAAACCAATTCTCTTCCAAAGATGCATTCAATAGTTATCAATACTGCCGCAATGATAAAACTAATTACAATCCCGGTAATAATAGTTTTGAATATATATTGAATGACTTTTTGCATGATGATTATCCTATTATTTGATTACAATTTACAAAATTACTTTTTACAATTTGCCAAAGTTTCTTTAGCTCTGTCTAATCCCCAGTTAGGATAAAAAGGAACATCTGATTTAAAGCTTTCAAATAATCCAATTGAACGCTCTACTTCTTTGCATAATGCTTTTACGTCTGCACCACTCCATTGTGCACCACCAATTTCAAAATCAGCTTTAGAGAAAACTACTCTAGGATTTTCTGGTGCAATCATTTTAGCTTTAGTATAAACTTCCATCACTTTTGGCGAATATTTCATTCCGTTAGTCATTGGATCTTGTACTATCATTACCGTATAAATTAACCCTTGTACAACCATTAATTCAGGATTGTTTGGACTAATTAATGAAGCTTCGTCTACAGCTCTTTGGGCTTTATCTAACAAGGCGTTCACTTTGTCTTTATTGGCTGGATTAAATCCTGCTGTGGTATTAATCATTGCCACATAGTAGTTAGGCAACCAGTTTGTTTTTTCTACCGCTGCAATGCGTTCCATTAAAGCCGAAGCTTCTGTTGTTTTTCCTTCTCCCCAAAGTCCTAAGGCTTTAGACATGTTTTCTTCATATTTTGTTTGTGCTCCAACTAATGAAGAAATAACTAATGCAATGATGGTGATAATTTTTGTCATGATGTTTTGGTTTTAATGTTGTTATTTGATGATTGAAACGTTGTTTTTAATTTCTGATGTAAAATTAGTTCGGTTGGCTCACTCCTAAAATTTATACTTACCGAATTGTTGTTTTTGATGGATGAATTGTTTTTTTACAGTTTAGAAGTTTAAAAGTTAATCCCTTCTAAACTCATAACCTTATAACCTCTTAACCTTCTTCTACAAATTATTCAACTGATTGTCTTTTTTGTTATCACTGATAGTCCAAAAGAACCCAACAAAGAAAAACTGATCTGCCGTTGGTCTTATAGCTCTGCGGTCATACATTCCGTTGGCATTAGGTGTGTTGGCATATTCATACCCAAATACATTTTGCGTAGCCAATACATTCGATGCCGAGAAATATAATATCTTTTGCTGACTGATTAAATAAGCCCAACCCAAACTCAAATTATTATATCCTTTGGTTTTACTGCCCAAATAAGTACTTTCATTCGGATTGTTATAAGGTCTTCCAGTCGAAAAACTATTGGTGATGCTTACCTGCGATTTCCATTTGTTTATCCACCATTTACCAACTACTGATAAACTTTGGTCGGCCACAAAACTTGGCGTTGCTTCCGTTGGAAAGTTTTTATAATCTCTTTTGGTATCAATAAACGAATAAGAAACCCAATACTCTAAATTCTTAATCGATTTGTTATCTCTCCAAAAAATATCCAACCCTTTCGCATATCCTGTTCCGTTGTTGTTATATACAGTCACAGGTGCTCCACTTGCATCATTGTATTTCACCAAATCGGCATAGTCTTTAAAATAAACCTCAGCTCTGAAGGTTTGTCGGTCTTTGTTATACTGATAGTTCAAGATGTAATGGTCGGCTCTTTCACTCGATAAATAGTCTGCAAATTTCAAATAATCTTGTCTTGGCGCTTGCGAAAACATTCCATAAGCCAACGAGAATTGTCCCGCTTTCGATACTTTGTAACCTACCGAAAGTCTTGGTGTAAATACAGTTTCGTTTAAGTAATCGTTGTTCGAAATTCTTCCGCCTACTTTCATCGCCAGTTTTCTCGAAAAAAATACGTCTGTTTCTACATAAGCTGCTGCAATATTAGCATCATAACCATAATCATAGCGTGCTAAATCACTCGAATTTTGAAAATACTCATCAAACTTAGTAATGAAATAATCCGCACCAAAAGTCAGTTTGATTCTATCGGTCAACGCCTTGTTTACCTTTACTTTCAAATGGTTCGAGTTTTCTACATTAAACACTTTCCCCGAATAGATGTTAATATCATTTTGCCCATAACCATACGCCAAACCGGTAAACAATTTCCACTGATTGCCTAAGTTCCCTTTATACGAAGCATTCAGATAAAAATTGTTATTGTTCAAATCTACTCTTCGTGGCGAAGGTTGATTGATGCTTTCCTGATTAATATCAAACTCCGAAGCATCAAAAGCCGCATAAAGTTTAAAAATCCCGTTATTAAATGTATGACGATACACCGCTTCTCCCGAAAGCGAGTGAAAAGGTTTGTTCCACGAAACATTTTGAGGAATCAGTTTTTGATAAGGCGCCAGGTCAATATAAGCCGTGTTAAACGTCAACGAATTGTTTTTCCATACTTGCGTATTCGCCAAGCCAAGCCCAACAGTCATTAGCGAAATATCCGTTTTCTCTTCCGTAGCTTCATCAGTAGTATTCAACAACAACACACTCGATAACGCTTCGCCATACTCTGCCGAATAACCACCCGTTGAAAACGACATACCGCTAAACAAAAAAGGCGAAAATCGTCCGCGTGTTGGCACATTTGCTGTGGTTGAACCATACGGTTGCGCTACTCTGATGCCATCCACAAACGTTTGAGTTTCATCAGCTTCACCACCACGAACAAACAACCTTCCATCTTCGCCAACGGTTTGTGTTCCTGGTAAGGTTTGCAACGCTGCTACAATGTTAGCATTCGAACCTGCCGTAGTCACAATATCCAATGGTTTCAACACCGAAACTCTTGCCTTTTCACCAGCATCAAATGTTCCCGCCGTAATGATAACCGTATCCAGCGTATTCATGCTTTCGCGTAACGCAAAGGTTTTATCCTTGCAATTAGCCACATCAATAGGCATTTTCAAATCCTCATAGGTAATCATGGTTATCACCAGCGTTTGTGTTCCTGTTTCGGTAGTGGTAAAGCTAAACTTCCCGTTTTCGTCAGTCGTGGCGCCGTCATACGTTCCGTCTATATAAATGTTGGCTCCTGCCAGTGGTCGGTTCTTTTGGTCAACCACAATACCCGAAATTTCAGTTTGTGCAAACGTTATAAAACTACAAGCAAAGAATAAAAAAGAATAAAAAGTTTTCATGGTTTTGAATTTTGATAGCACAAAGTTGCTTCAAACCCTAAAACTATAAAATTTAACATTACCGAATTGTTGTTTTTTCGGGATGAGTTGTCATGCTGCTAAAAATCAAATTCATTATATTTGAATAACGCTTTAAGGCATTCACTATTCAAATGGAAAAAACAATATTTGAAATCAGTAAAATGGACTGTCCTTCCGAGGAGCAACTCATCCGCATTAAGTTAGGCAGCATTTCAAGTATCTTTCATTTAGAGTTCGACATTCCTAACAGAAAGCTAACCGTCATTCACAACAACAACCTCAACCTGATTGAAAAATCACTACACGAACTCAATTTAGGCACGCAAAAAATCAGTTCCGAACCTACCGAATTCACAAAAACTAACGACAACACTTCGCAAAGAAAAGTACTGCTCATAGCACTCTACATCAACATTGCTTTTTTTGTAATCGAAATAACAACAGGCTTTTTCTCAAAATCAATCGGACTCGTTGCCGACAGTTTAGACATGCTTGCCGATGGTTTTGTATACGGAATCAGTCTTTTTGCCGTTGGTGGTAGCATGCTCAAAAAGAAACAAATTGTTCGAATGGCGGGCTATTTTCAACTAACCCTGGCCGTTATCGGATTTGCAGAAGTCTTCCGCCGTTTCATTGGTCAGGAACCAATGCCAAATTTCAAAACCATGATTGTGGTTTCCATTTTCGCTTTTATTGCCAATGGCGTTTGTTTATACCTCCTTCAAAAATCAAAAGGAAAAGAAGAAGTCCACATGCAGGCAAGCCTCATCTTTACATCAAACGATGTCATTATCAATCTGGGAGTCATCACCGCAGGACTTTTAGTCCATTGGCTTCACTCAGGACTACCCGATTTAATCATTGGAGCCATAGTATTTGTAGTGGTAATTGGCGGCGCTTTTCGTATATTAAAACTGAGCAAATAAATATAAAGCAACTTCAAAGTTCCGTAGGAACGACAATATTGATAGGTAGGTATTTCAATGCCTGCTACTAAGCCTTTTTACAGCAATCGTCTAATTTTTCATAAGCTGTTTCATCGGCTTTTATTTCATCGGCATCAAATCCTAATTTCGAAATAGCCGTTTTTATAGCTTGCAAATCCGTTTTTTGAGCATTAAAATAAACGGTTATAGTCATTTTTTCTTCATCAATTTCAAATGTCTTTAACCCTTTTATTTTATATAAGTTAGCTTGAAAATTTTTACCACATGTTTCACATTCCTTACAGTGGTCACAATTAAAAACTGTCTGAATAACAGCTTTTTGATTCTTCTTTACTTGCCCCGAAACCGAAAAAGACAACAAAGCAAAAACCAATAAAATAAAATTTTTCATCTTCTCTTTTTTTCAAATATAATAAAAAACATCCTGTTTTATATTGCTGATAAAAGGAAGATTACATGAAGTCAATCTAAAACTATTACTTAAGATGAAACCACTAAAACATGTGTCCACTTAAGAAAAAGAACAACCACAGCAGTTACCCCAAAGCTACACAAGAAAAGCAACTTCCAGTAATGCGTTCGTGTGCCAAAGGTTTTCCACATTTTTTCACCGCTTTCCTGAATTGATTTTTTGAGGGTTAATTTTGCTAACAAAAAAGTTACTACAGCAAAAATTAAAATAGATACTATCCAAAAAGTCGTCATGGTTATATATTTTTGAGAATATCAAAGATACGTTATTTATTAAAATCCAAACGTATCCTATTGACAAAAAGCATTGCATAATAGACATAAAAACCCATGCAATGCAAAGCGCAGCTTTGCTAACCTTTTGCGCCAGTGTAGAGTTTAAAATTCGTAAAGAAATTGCGAATCCTTGTAGCAATTTTAGAATTTTAAAATCGGTTTTGGCTCGCCAAAAACACCTTCGCAAAAGTGTCCTTTTTTTGATTCGTTTTTTTGGACAAGCAAAAAAAAGAATGTAAAAAAACATTTTATAATATTAATACAGCAATAATCAACCTACCTTCAAAAGTTCTCGCTCCAGTCTATCAAAGTTCTCCTCATTCTTAGGCGTAGCAAAACCTTTAATCTTGTTGCATTCCTCAGCAGAGTCAAAAATCATTCGAAAAGAAATCTCCGTTCGGGCATCATCCAGTTTTTTAAACCCAACCTCCATAGCAAACAAAGGCTTCGATTTCCGTTGCCAAGCCACCAACTCCATCGGCACAACAGTCGTAAACACCGAGGCATTTTCATAATGACCAACTTCCGGTCCGTGCATCGTCAGTATCCAGTTGCCACCCGGTTTTAAGTCAAACTCATGAATAGTATTCGTAAAACCTTCAGGTCCCCACCAATCCTTCAAATGCTCCACCTCAGCAAAAGCCCGATACACCTTCTCAACAGAAAATTCCAAAACCCTAGAACTGTATATTTCGCAATCTGTGTTTGTATTCATAGCCTTCTAAACTTAGTTTTTATTCAATTCATTTTTTATTACATATAAAAAATCTCCAACAGTATCCTGCTTATTTTTATATCGAATCATTTCAAAATGATTAGCATCATTAAACCCTTTCGAAGGTTTTATAACTGCGAATTCAAAAAAATCATCTTCCTCCAACCCATGTACAATATCATTAAAAAAGATAGTATCATTTTTAATTCTATAATTCCCAGTAACTTCACTTATCCCAAAACAAACAACCCTTTCTTTAAACCTATTATTTTCTTTCAGTTTCAGAATAGTCATGCAGTTAGCCACACCTTCTCTTTGAGCAATTAAAACGGCTTTGCTCTCAAAACTTTCAAAATTAATTATCCCTTTTGGTTTAAAAAAAGTAAGAACTAGTAAAGTACACATCAATCCAATAGTTAAATTTTTGTTTCTATCTTTAAAATTATCTTTTATTAAAAAATAGAATTGCTGCAGCAATGCAAAACATAGCACTAAAAAAACTAAAATTAAAATTATAAAAACTGGGAGCGCCAAAGAACCAAATTTCCCCATCCAAAAGTAACTTGTGTTCACTACAAGAAATAATAAAACGGTCAATGTTAACCAAAGTTTACTTTTCATTTGTCTTTACTTATTTATCTGGCTACCCAAAGTCTCTGTACTTTAAGCTAACTTCCACCAAATCTAATCAATTCCATTCTCATAAAAAAGGGGGAAATCCCCCTAATTTTAAAAACTTACCATTAACTTGTCCTGCTGACAAAGGAAGCATCGCATAACGCTGATTAAAACGAGCTATTGCGGAAACCTGTGTTAGCAGTAGTTTGTTTTAATCGAGACCAAAATATGTTGTCATTACTGTTTGAGATTTATTTTCGATACAAACAAAACTAAAAAAATAAGTCCAAAAATTTGGATAAGGAATCAGAGCCGGCCTAATTGTTTCTAGATTTATAAAATAGAATTCGCCTTCGATTAAATTCAATTCTTGTAAAATGACTTCAACTTCTTTGAAATTAGTTTTGAAAACTGGTAAATCAACTCCCCAATCTTCATCTTCCCAATATTTCTCGACTGCTTCTTTCAATCCATTAAAATTTGTTTTTTGAAAATCACTTTCCATTAACTTGTTACTGTCTAAAGGTCCAAATTCATCTACATTCCGCTTTATTAAATCGTTAAGACCTTTGTCAAATTTTGCAGAAAGTAAACTGTGTTTTAAAATTTCTATGAGATTTATATCAGTCTCGTCTGCTTTAAAAATGTTGAATGAATAAAATCCCAGATAATTGGTTTTATCAATTTTAAAGAAATGTTGTATTTGGTTAAATTTCATTCAAAGTTGTGTTTAACAAATTACCGCTAACTTATATATACCCGCTACTCACTAGCGTAATACCTTCCAAATATAATCAATCCCATTCTCATAAAAAAGGGGGAAATCCCCCTAATTTTAAAAAATCATTCGCTAATTACTAAATTCGCTTTAATTCGCTAATTGCTTCATCACAACCTCAACCTCAAACCGCGTACCTTTATAAAAAACCATTTCAACAACAGTAGTTTCATAACCCGGTCGGCTAAACACAAACTCATAAACACCATTCTCCATATGCTTCAAATAAAAACCACCACTTGCCGCAACCCTGCGTTTAAAATTCAACTTCTTGCATTCCATCGTTACCTTCCCAATGCGTTCCCCAGCATCATCAACCACCGCACCTCTAGCACTCATTTCTACAAAAGCAGGCTTATCAATACGTTTCGCAATCACAAACTCCTTTACAAAATCAGGATAATCCTTTTTCTTCGTCTTACTCAAAATAAACATCTTTTTCAAAAACTCACTCGCCTCTTCAAACTTCTCTTTTAACTGCTCCGTAGCAAATTTTTTATCCTGAATTCCCGCTTTTGGCTTCGGAATAGTTAACTCAAACAAATCAATCTTTGCCTGAAAATCAGTCAAAACACCACTCGTAATTCCATATGTTGCCAATTCTGTTACATACTCTAATGCCTTATCATGAATAATCTGGCAACACGTTTTACAAGCAGTATCTGCCATTTGCAACAAAACATTTTTAGTATACTTCACTTCATTAAAAAGCAAAAAGTTATTCTCATAATTAGCATAAGCCATCACTTTCGATGCAATATCATCCGCATCAAAACACAAGCTATCTCTAACATAAATTTTCTCCAAACGGTTACCTTTTCGGTTAAGCATCTGGTTACCCGTCAATACATTAATCTCGTTAATTTTTAACAAAAACTTGTCAAATAACGTTTCAAAATTTGGCATTGAAGCCAATATTGCAGCAAGCGTACCTTGAATAAACTGCGCAAAAACAATAAACATCGAAAGCTTTCTTTCTTGATAAGATGTCATAATAATTAATTTAAAAGTTAGTATTATTTTTTACAGATAATCTTACAGCAAATTAATATAATAAAATCTAAACAATTGATATTCAATGCATAAAATTTTAAGAAATCCCTTAATTTTTATGAATTATTTATTTTAAAAACATTCTTTTTAACAAAACAGCAAAAAAGACATTAAAACACATATTAAAAATAAAAAACTTACAAAAAAAGTAGTGAGAGACGCGTGCATGGTAGTGAGAGACGCATGCATGGTAGTGAGAGAAGCATACTTGGCAGTGAGAGAAGCATACTTGGCAGTGAGAGAAGCATACTTGGCAGTGAGAGAAGCATGCATGGCAGTGAGAGAAGCATACTTGACAGTAAGAGAAACATACTTGACAGTAAGAGAAGCATGCATAGCAGTGAGAGACGAATGCTAACAAGTGAGAGAAGCGTATTAGTAAGTGAGAGAAGCCTTCTCACAAACAAGCAACAAATAAAACCCTTACTACTCCTGTTCTTCAGCAAAAACACCTTCCGAATCAGGGAACACAAACTCATTTTCAGAAAAATCTAATGTCTCCGAGTTAGGCAAATGCTCCATCAAGCTAGTAATCCCTTTTTGAAATAAAAGTTCCGTAGAAAATTTTCGGCTGGTAGCCAACACCAAGCCATCTTTAGCCAGGCGAAAAAAGTATTTCCCAGCAGCATTCTTATTACGAGTAAACGTAAACTGACCAATATTCTCCTGAATAGCCGCTATCATCTTCTCACAATCCGATTTATTTTTACAACCAATGCTCGTAAAAATGGTTTTCCCTCGTCGAGTTGCAAAAATGAATTTATAATCGCCATTCAATCGCTTACTGATTACAAATGCTCCCATAAATAAAAGTCCTTTTTCTAAAACACCCTGAAACTCAAAAAAATCAGTTTTTGAAGCTTCAAGATTTCGGTTTTTTCAAATCTAAACAAATTAAAAGAATCATAAAACCTTTTAATTTGCCTCCCGAAATTGTTATTAACCTCAGCCCAACTTATTGAACTAATTAAAAGATATTTAGAAAAATAAAACTTGTTGAAAAAAATGTAATTTAGTGTTTTATTTAAACCTTTGAATCTAACATTGAAAGCAAAACTTTTAAACCTAGGATTAATAATAACCTCATTAATGGGTTACCTTCAATGGGGAAAAGGAAACAGTTCGTTCCTTTTTGAAGCTGAACTTGAAGTAATACAAAAACTATTTACTAATCCACAATCAGCAGTACATCCTTTTACATTGCTACCACTACTTGGGCAAATCCTTTTACTGTTTACTTTGTTTCAAAAACAAGTAAGCAAAACATTAACCATCATTGGATTAAGTTGTCTTTCATTGTTATTGGCACTAATGTTTGTAATTGGACTAATGACTTTGAACTAAAAGATTATTGCATCTACCATTCCTTTTATATCAATAAGTATCTTGACGATAAGGCATCTTAGAACTAAATTAACTAATAAGTAGAAAAACAAATCAATAAACAGCTATTTTTCCAAAAAAATTAGTAACATTGCAATACCAATTTTAAAAACAAACATTATGAAAACGATAAAAACTCTTTTAGTAGTTGTAATTTTAGCTCTTGGTTCTCAAGCTAATGCTCAAAAAATACTTGACAAATGGGAAGAATTAAACAACGTAAATCAAATAGTAACAAAAATAAATTATATAGCAAATGAAGGACGTTATGATTTAATTCCTGAGTATGCTACTATACTTGAAACATATACTGCAAAATTAGATGTTAAAACAATTGAAGCATATGGTTTTAAAGGAGTTTCTGAATCTATCAATAATTTAAAGACTCAAGCAACAGCTCTAAACACTAATGCAAGATTAAAAACCTCAAAAGAGGAAATCAAAAATAATCTCGACAGTTTTAATCAAACACTGACCACGTTAATCGGTCAATGCAAATTAGAATAAAAATTCACCTAGCTACGGCTAGGTTTTTTTTTGAAAATACTTTTCAACAAATCCATTTTCGCAATTTCATTTTGACAATTATATTTTACCTTTGCTAGCTCAAAAAATAATAGATTATGATTTATAAGTTTAGAGCTATTCTCGATGCTGAAGAAGATGTTTTTAGAGATATAGCGATTGATGAAAACGATACTCTAGAAGATTTACATAATGCTATAGTTAACGCATTTGGCTTTGACGGAATGGAAGTAGCTTCATTTTACACTTGCGACGATACTTGGAATCAAGAAGATGAAATCCCAATGTTTGATTCGGGTGATGTTCCTGGTGAACAAAAAATAATGAGCGACTTTGCTTTGAATGATTTACTATATGATAATCAAACCAAAATCATCTATGTGTATGATTTTATCAATATGTGGACTTTCTTAGTAGAACTAGCTGCTATTGAAGAAGCTCAACCCGGAGAAACGTATCCAGCATTATTATTTTCTCACGGAGAATTGCCTGCTGAAGCTATTGAGAAAAAATTTGAAGCCGATAACGATGATGATTTTTATTCTGAATTTGAAGACGATTTAGATGATGATGATTTAGACATGTTTGGTGGTGATGACAGCTTTGAAGACTACGGATTTGAGGAAAATTGGAATTAATAAAACTTATAAAAAATAAATGATCAATCTTTTTAACGCTCATATCGAGAGTTTATCTATTCACCGAGTTGGAAACAAAAGCAGAAACGAAGCCATTTTCCTTTCGGAACAACCTTATAATTTAAATGACGAAATTGTTCCTTTGTTAAAGGAATATTTTTTCAAACCTTTCAGAGAAAAAGAGGAAAACTATTTTCAATTTGCTCATGATGTTGATTTGGAATACAACGATATGTTCAATTTGGCAACAGAGATATTCACTAATCCAAGTGAAGCTCATGCTGTTTCTAAAAAAATAACGCAACACCTTTTTGAACAATCCAATCATCCTCATATTAAAAACGGTGAAGTTTATGTTGCCTATATCACTAACATATCAATAGACAACAATGTAGTTGATGCTATTGGTGTTTTTAAAAGCGAAATCAAAACCGATTTCATGCAGTTTGAAGAAAAAGGAAAAACTCTTGAAATGATTTTGCAACAAGGAATCAACCTGAATAAACAAGACAAAGGATGCTTGATTTTTAATTACAAAAAAGAAGAAGGTTATAAAATTCTAACGGTTGATAGCAATCGATATGATGCACGTTATTGGTTAGAACATTTCCTTTCGGTTGATGCTTTTCAGGATGAAAACTTCTTCACTAAAAAGTACTTAAAGTTTTGTCAAGGTTTTGCAAAAGACGTTGTACTTCCTGCCGAAGATAAAAAAGAAGAAGTTTTATTTATGAATCGTTCTGTGAATTATTTTGCCAAGAACGATGAATTTGAAGAAAGCAAATTCTTGAATGAAGTAGTAAACAATCCAGACTTAATACCTGAATTTAAAAACTACAAAGCTGATAAAGGCGAAAAATACAGTATTGAAGATTTAACAAGTTTTCCAATTGCTAATGCTGCAGTAACCGATGCTCGAAAATCGATAAAAAATGTTATCAATCTTGATACTAACATTCAAATCAAACTGGATTTCATTAATCCTGAAAGTGCTGAAAAATTTGTAGAAAAAGGTTGGGACGAAGAAAAACAAATGTATTATTACTTAGTTTATTTCAACAAAGAACAAAAAAGTTAAGTAATAAATTCTCAAAATAAATTAAACCTCAAAAAACACTTTTGAGGTTTTTTTCTGTGCTTTCATTAAATTGATTAAATTGCTCTTTTATTAAAACTTTCATGAAAAAAATAAAATTCCCTTCTGCACAAACCATTTTATTGCTTATTGCTGCTTTGGTTACGTTGCTAACTTGGATAGTTCCGGCAGGAAAGTACAATCAATTATCGTATAACAAGGAAACCAAAACTTTTGCAATTATCAGCGGCGAAAACTCAAAAACAGTAGCAGGAACCGCTAAAACATTAGACAGTTTAGGAATAAAAATTCCATTAGAGAAATTCACAAATGGTGATATTTGGAAACCTATAAATATTCCCAATACATATAAAGAAGTTGATGCTAAACCTCAAGGTTTTTTTGAATTTGTAAAATCTCCAATTAAAGGAATAATTGAAGGTGCAGACATAATTTTTTTAGTTCTTTTTATTGGTGGTTTAATTGGCTTAATGAATATTACCGGTGCTTTTGACGCTGGAATTTCATGGTTAGCAAAAGCGTTGAAAGGAAAAGAATATATTTTAATAATTCTTGTTACCGCTTTAGTTTCAATTGGTGGAACAACATTTGGTTTGGCAGAAGAAACCATTGCCTTCTATCCTATTTTAATTCCCGTTTTTCTTGCCGCAAAATATGATGCAATGGTTGCCTTAGCGTCTATTTATCTTGGTTCTAGTATCGGAACAATGTGTTCAACTACAAATCCATTTAGTGCAATTATCGCTTCTGATGCAGCAGGAATCAATTGGACTTCTGGTTTAACTAGTCGTTTCATAGCTTATGTTATTGGCACATTAATTTGTATTATTTACATCATGCGTTATGCCAAAAAAGTAAAAGATAATCCTAGTAAATCAGTCATTTTTGATCAAAAAGAACAAATAGAAAACTTATTCAAAAACAACACCGAATCAGAATTAAAACTAACATCCAGACTGCGCTTAATTCTATTTGTATTCAGCATGTGTTTTGTAGTAATGATATATGGTGTGGCTAGATTAGATTGGATGTTTACTGAAATGACAACAGTATTTTTTGTTGGTGCTATTCTCATTGGTTTCATTGCAAAAATAAAAGAAACTGTTTTTATAGATGCTTTTTTTAAAGGTGCAGGCGAACTATTAGGCGTTGCTATAATCATTGGAATTGCTCGTGGAATAACGGTAATTATGAATGACGGATTAATTAGTGATACAATGCTTTTTTATGCCAGTAACATAACCGAAGGAATGAATAAAGGATTATTTGCTAATGTTTTGTTTGTTATTTATGGCGGATTGTCATTTTTCATTCCATCATCATCAGGAATGGCCGTTTTAACCATGCCGATAATGTCTCCATTAGCCGATACTGTTGGTGTTGGTAGAGAAGTTGTAGTTGATTGTTATCAATATGGAATGGGTTTATTTTCGTTCATTAGTCCAACTGGCTTGATTCTTGCTTCTTTAGCAATTGTAAAAGTTGGTTATGATAAATGGTTAAAATTTGTGATGCCTTTGGTATACTTACTTTTCATTTTTTCCGTTATTATACTAACTGTTTCTGTTTATTTTTAGAAATTTAATTGTTTTCAATTGCTATGAAAATTAAGTTAGTTGTATTTTGTTTTATGATTTCCTTAATCATACCTACTTGCTATGGTCAAGAAGGCAAGTCAACTAATAAAGATTCCATCAAAGTTTATAAAAATATAGAAAACTATTCGCGAAAGACTAAATTCGGAAAGTTTGTTCACAAACTTTTGTTTCGTTCAACACGAAAAAAAACAAGTAAAAGAAAAGTAAAAACTATTAATCGAAATTATGAAAAAAACGAAGGAAAAATTATTCGTAACATAATCATTGAAACGCTTGATCCTTTTGGTTTTTCTGCAGAAGACAAAAATCAAACCGCTGAAAAAGGTTTTGAAAAATTTGGAAACAATATTCATATCAAAACAAAAAAATGGACCATTAGAAATCAATTGCTTTTTAAGAAAAATGATATCTTAGATTCAATTGTATTGAAAGAATCAGAGCGTTTAATAAGAAGCCGAAGGTATGTTAGAAGTGTTGTTATTCTTCCCGTAGCAATACCAAAAAACAAGGATTCTGTTGATGTTTCAATTCGCGTTTTAGATTCATGGAGTTTAATTCCTACTGGCGCTATTTCTGAAAGTAGTGGAAATTTAGAAATTACCGAACGAAACTTTTTTGGACTAGGTCATGAATTTGAAAACAACTTTATTAGAGATTTTGATGAAGAAGAAAATGGTTACAGCGCTAGATATAGTATAACTAACGTTAAAAACACATTCATCAATACTACTTTCAGGTATCAAAATTCAATTAGAAATGATATTACCAAAAGTGTTCGTGTTGAACGTAAATTCTTTTCTCCATTAACACGATTGGCTGGTGGTATTTTCTTTGAAAACAGGTCATTTAAAGATTCGTTGCCTGATTTTCAAAACGATTTTAAAACATTTGATTTTAAAAATGAAAATTGTGAATTATGGTTTGGTCATTCAATCCAACTTTTCAAAGGAAAGTCTTTTGATTTCAGAACTACAAATTTAGTAACCACCATTGGTTATAATAAAATATGTTATATCAAAAATCCAGATGAAATTTATGACCCAAATCGTTTTTTTTCTAATGAAGAATGGCTTTTGGGTAGTATCGGATTAAACACAAGAAAGTTTACACAAGACAAATATCTTTTCAATTTTGGAATAATTGAAGATATTCCATACGGAAAAGCTTATGCAATTACTGGTGGTTTTCGAAATAAAAACAATTCCAAAAGAGCTTATTTTGGAGGTCGATTTTCTTATGGATTATACTATGGATTTGGATACCTTGGAACCAATGTAGAATGGGGAAGTTTATTCAATAATGGAAAAACGGAAGAAACAACTTTTAAAGTTGATGCACTATATTTTACTCCACTATTGAATATTGGAGAATGGAAATTAAGACAATTTGTGAATTCTGGTCTTGTTGTTGGCGCTAATAGAGTTAATATTATTAAAGATAGAATTTCATTAAACGACCAAAATGGCTTTTCTGGTTTTAGAAATCCTTTATTTAATGGAACTCGAAAAATGAGCGTGGCACTTCAAACCCAAACTTATGCTCCAGGAAATTGGCATGGCTTTCACTTTAGTCCTTTTACAAATGTTACTTTTGGATTACTTGGTAATGAAAGCAATAAGTTTTTTAATAACAAATTATATTCTAAATTTAGTTTGGGTGTTCTGATTAATAATGATTATTTAGTGTTTAATAGTTTTCAAATATCTTTTTCATATTATCCAACAATTCCATTTGAAGGCTCATCTATTTTCAAAACTAACACCTTGAAAAACGATGACTTATCGATACCAAATTATGAAATTGGCCAACCTTCAATTGTTAATTTTAAATAAATATATTGTAAGTTTATATCACTTTTTATGTTAAATAAGCGCATTTCAACGATTATTTTATACATTTTATAGATAGTTTTCTAATTTTAAGGATGTAACTTAAAAACTTACCATTATGAAAACGAACTACTTAGAAGAAAAAAGCTTTACTAAAAATTTACTTTGTACTTTGTTTGGGCATCATTATGTAGAAGTAAAAAAAGTAAACAATCATTTCAAAGAATATGAATGTACACATTGCAAATTGCAAGTAACAAATGATAACAAAGGGAACAAAATTGTACTTACTTCAGAATTAAAAGACATCAATAAAACGTTATCCTATCTACATTTAAAAAGACAATTTCTTTCACATTTTTACTTTTCAAGAAATAAATAGTAACATTTAAAGGTTTCATTCGTCCTACAAATAAACCTTTAAACCACTACTCTTGGAAACACCTATTCTTTCAATCAAAAATCTTCACAAAAGGTATGGGAAAGTTCATGCCGTAAATGACGTTTCACTCGAAATTCAAAAAGGAAATGTTTATGGAATATTGGGACCAAATGGTTCTGGTAAATCAACTACGCTTGGTATTGTTTTAAATGTTGTCAATAAAACTTCGGGAGAATATTCATGGTTTGGCGGAACACAAGAAACTCATGAAGCATTAAAAAAAGTTGGTGCAATCATAGAAAGACCTAATTTTTATCCCTACATGACAGCCAAAGAAAATCTAGAATTGGTTTGTAAAATTAAAGGTATAAACTATTCTAAAATTGAAGAAAAGCTGGAAATTGTTGGGCTTACAGACAGAAAAAACAGTAAATTCAAAACCTATTCGCTAGGAATGAAACAACGTTTAGCAATTGCTTCTGCATTACTAAATGACCCAGAAATTTTAATTCTTGATGAACCAACCAATGGTTTAGATCCACAAGGAATTATTCAAATTAGAGATATTATTCGATTAATTGCATCTCAAGGAACGACTATACTATTAGCATCACATTTATTAGATGAAGTCGAAAAAGTATGCAGTCATGTTTTGGTTTTGCGTTTTGGAAAAATTTTATACAATGGAAAAGTTGACGAAATGACTACTAAAGGTGGTTATTTTGAATTACAATCAAATTCAAATGATAGATTAATTGATTTGATTAAAAATAACTTCTCAGTTGAAAAAATTTCTGAAAATGATGGTAAAGTAATTGTTCATTTCAATCAAGAAGTTGAAGCATCAAATCTTAATAAGTTTTTGATTCAACAAAATATCTATCTCAGTCATTTGGTGAAAAGAAAATCGAGTTTAGAAGAACAATTTTTAGAATTAACAAATAACAATTAATCAAATCATGAAAAGACTTCTTTCTATAGAACTTCAAAAAATTTGGAAAAATCGCTCAAGTAAAATACTGACTATTAGTTATTTTGTGATTCTTTCTTTTATCGCTTTGATAGCATCAATCAAATTTGATTTAGGAAATTTCAAACTGCATTTTGCTGAAATGGGAATTTTTAATTTCCCTTTTATTTGGCATTTTAATACTTACATAGCTTCTTTATTAAAAGTTTTTTTAGCAATTATTATTGTTTCAATGATGGCAAATGAATATAGTTATGGCACTTTAAAACAAAACCTAATAGATGGAATGAGTAAAAAAGAATTCGTTCTTTCAAAGTTCATTACTGTCTTATTCTTTGCTTTTGTTTCTACATTCTTTGTTTTTATAATGTCTTTAATTTTAGGTTACAGTTTCTCTTCTTATGATGAATTTGGAATTGTTTTTTCTGATTTAGACTATTTACTGGCATACTTTGTAAAACTTGTAGGTTTCTTTTCTTTTTGCTTGTTTTTAGGTGTTTTGATAAAACGTTCAGCTTTTGCCATAGGATTTTTATTTGTTTGGTTTATTGGCGAAACCATCACAAGATTATTACTTACCTACGATATTTTTCCAAAAAGCAAAACAGCAGGTCAAATCACTCAATTTTTTCCACTTGAATCTATGAGTAACTTAATTGTTGAACCTTTTTCACGATTGTCTGTAATCAAAAACATTCAAGAAACCATTGGCGAGAACAATATCAAAGATTATGACGTTCATCTAACATCTATTCTGATAGTTTTTGCATGGACAACAATATTTATTTTTTGTTCATACTTACTTATCAAAAAAAGAGATTTATAATACATTCATCAATCATTTCTTAAAGAAAACTTAAATAGAAAAATTTCTGATTTAAGTTTTCTTTTTATTTGTTAATTTTAGCAAATGAAAAAGAAGTTACTTTATTTGCTAATTATGATGTACATTGGTGTGACTTCCAATGCTCAATTTAGTAAAACCCATTATATTCCACCACTATCAAATTCTAACTCAATCAATATTGGTAATAAATATATTTATATTTCAACTCCAAGTATTATACCAATAAATGTACAATTAAAAGAAATTAGTGGAAATACCATAAATGCTACCGTTTCAAGAGATTCACCATTTGTTTACAATACAAACAATGGAACAAATGGACAACTGTTTATAAGTCAATCTGAAATTAATTCGATTCAAACCAATAAAGGTTATATTGTTGAAGCTGATGATGTTGTATATGTATCTGTGAGAGTTGATACCAGCGACGGCAATCAAGCTGGTGCTTTAGTTTCAAAAGGTTTAGCTTCACTAGGAACTGAATTTAGAATTGGGGGATTTTTAAACACTTTGATGGCAAATTACAGTACTATACATCATACATTCATTACTGTTCTTGCAACTGAAAATAATACTATAGTCAATTTTAGCGATATCAAAACTGGTGCTACACCAATAAACAGTTCATTTGGAAATGCTCCATTTAGTGTAATATTAAACAGTGGAGAAAGTTATGCTGTGGCAGTTCAAGGTCCAAATGTTTTTAACAAAGATGCTTTGATTGGTTCTTTAGTAACTTCAGATAAACCAATAGTTGTCAATTGTGGTTCAATTGGCGGAACAAATGGAGAATTAGGAAATTTAGATTTAGGCTTTGATCAAATTGTTGGAGCCTCAAGAATTGGTAATGAATATATTTTTTTAAAAAATACAGGTCAGAATAATGTTGAAAGAGTTTTATTAGTTGCAAACGAAGATAATACAGGTATTTTTATAAATGGAAATACAACTCCAAGTTATACTCTTAATGCAGGACAATATGTTGGATTGATTGGTTCAGATTTTAGTCCCGATGGAAATTTATACGTTCGCACAGCTGATGCATTAAATCCATTGCTTGCAAAAAATGTTTTTGCTTATCAAAGTATTGGTGATAACACATTTACCGGTCAAGCTAATCAGGAAATGTTTTTCGTTCCGCCACTAAGTTGTCAAACACCAAAAGTAATCAGCAACATTCCTTTAATTCAAAGAATTGGAAATAGAACATTTACTGGTAGAGTAACACTAACAACTCAAGTTGGTTCAACTTTAGATTTTATCGTAAATGGTTCTCCCTACACTTTAGCAACTTTAAGTTCTATTGGAGTTAATGTTCAAGGACCAATTGCAGTTACTGGAAACACAAATTATGAATGCTATATATTGGTTGGTATTACTGGCAATGTATCTGCTTTTTCCACTGGTGAATTATATTTAGCAGCTTACGGTAGTGATGGCGCAGCCACTTTTGGTGGTTATTACTCTGGATTTACTTTTAATCCCGAAATATCATTCAACCGACTTGATCTTTCTGCTCCCAATTGTATTCCAAATTCCGTTTTAGCAGTTAATACACTTAGTCCATTTAATACTTTTCAATGGTATTTTAACGACAATCCAATTAGTGGCGCAACAAATGGTTCCTATACGCCATCTGTGCCAGGTTATTACAAAGTTTCGGCAACAATTGCTGGATGTGGAACTCCAAAAGAATCCGATAATATTCCTGTTAGTATTTGTCCCGATGATACTGATAATGATGGAATAAATAATAATCTTGACCTTGATAATGATAATGATGGAATCACAAACTGTGATGAGTCATTCGGTAATCAAAATTTAAATTTAACCAACAATCCTGTTGGGTTCATCAATGTCAATAGCTATACCAACACTTATGTTACAAGTTTAGCATTTGCAGGAACAGGAACGCCTTCTGCTACTCCATTTGTAGGTGATGTAAATGGTAATTTCACAACAGAAGCCGTAATTGGTAAGGATAACGACGTTAGTTATTCACTTGCATTTAATAATCCTTTGAGTTTATCCGTTGAATATGCAACAACTGCCTCAACAAATGATTTATTAACATCTTCAACTGAGGTAAGAATAACTTGTCCCGTCAACAGAACTTTAACTGTAATAAATCCAGATGATCAAATACTAATTGACACAAATTTTGATGGCATTTTTGAAAGCGGTGTAACCCAATTTTCTTCTTTCGAAATAAGATTTCGTTTGAATAGTAATGTTCCGTTAGCATCGGGTACAGGAACATTTTCGATTAGAGGAAATTTAATTTCTACCTTAAAAGTAACAAACATTAACCTAACAGACACTGACCTTAGTAGAGTTGCTTTACATATTACTGCAACTTGTGTTCACAAAGATTCAGACAATGACGGTGTTCCTGATCAATATGATTATGATAGCGATAACGATACAATTCCTGACTGGGTTGAATCTCAAGGACAAACTGTAGTTGCATTATCAGGAAATGACGCCAATCAAGATGGAATTGATGATGTTTTTGGAAATGGTATAACACCTGCAGACTCAGACAATGATACTTATCCAAATTATTTAGATTTAGATAGTGACAACGATGGAATTTTTGACATTATTGAATCTGGAAGTCCTGGAAATGGTTCTAATACTAATGGGATTACAGTAGCAAATGTTGGAAGTAATGGATTAGACAATGCACTAGAAACTTCGCCTGATAGCGGAACCATAAACTATTCAATTGCAGATACAGATGCCGATGGAATATTCAATTATATTGAAATTGATAGTGATGATGATGGTTGCTACGATGTATTTGAAGCAGGTTTTGCAGACCCAAACAATGATGGAATAGTAGGTAATGATTCTCCAACAATAATAAATAATAACGGTACTGTTTTAAACAGTAGTGGTTATGGAATTCCTAATGCAAATTATACCATTGGCGCTCCAATTTCAATTATAGACCAACCTCAAAGCATCCAAGTTTGTGAATTACAAACAGCAACATTTACTGTTAACCCAACTACAGTAACAAGCTATCAATGGCAAATTTCTACTGATGGTGGAACTACTTGGACAAATTTAGCCAACAATGCCAACAACTCAGGAGTAACAACCAATACATTAACTGTTTCCAATGTTACTCCGGCATCACCAAATCATCAGTATCGCGTTTTCTTAAACAGAACTGGAAACTCTTGTGGACTATATTCTTCACCAGTTATTTTAACAACTTATGCGTTACCTGTAATTACGACTCCAATCGATTTAAAACAATGTGATGATGATACTGATGGAATTTCAGTATTTAACCTAACTCAAAAAAATGATTTTATCTCAACAAATTATTTGAATGAAACATTTACATATTATACAACATTAGCGGCGGCTAATACTCAAAATGCAGCATTTCAAATTAGCAATCCAATTGCATATACTTCGGGTACTGCTAGTGTATTCGCTAGAGTTCAAAACAGCAATGGTTGCTTTAGAGTTGTCCAAATAAACTTGATTGTTTCGGTTACGCAAATTCCAGCAAGTTTCGTTATTCAGGATAAATATTTATGCGATGATTATCTTGATGCCGTTAATGATGATAGAGATGGAATTTCAGGACCATTTGATTTTACTGCAATAAAAGCAAGTCTTTTGGCAATTTTACCAAACAATGTAACAGTTTCATTTTACAAAAATCAAGCTGATTTTCTAGCCGAAACCGACATCAATGGAAACTCATTGGCAATTCAAAATATTGCAACTTACAGAAACATAGGCTATCCAAACCAGCAAACCATTTGGGTTCGCGCTGATAGCACCGTTGATAACTCTTGTTTTGGATTTAAAACATTTACCGTCAACGTTGAAGCACTTCCAGTTGCCAACGATGTAAATCCTCAAAATTTAATTCGCCATTGCGACGATAATCAAGACGGAATTTATGGATTCGATACCACTGGAATTGAAGCTACAATTCTTAACGGACAAACCAATGTGAACATGCTTTATATTAGAGGAAATGGTTCACAAACTGCATCACTACCAAATCCATTGTTTGTTAATGTGAATGAAACAATAACTGCCAGAGTTCGTAATAATACCACACAAACTAATGGTCAGCCTTGTTATGATGAAGTTCAAATTCAATTTATTGTAGACGATTTACCAGAAGCAAATATGCCAACAACCGTGGTTACGCAATCTTGTGATGATGAAGCCGATCCATTAGACCAGGATGGAATTCTGGTTTTTGACACTACAAATTTAGAGACTGAAATTCTTAACGGACAAACATTAAGCAATTTTTCAATCGCTTATTTTGACACTAATGACAACCCATTATTAGATTTCAACGGAAATCCAATAGTTAGTCCATTTCCAGCCACATTCAAAACTAGCACAAGAATAATCCGTGCCGTAGTTACCAATTTAATAAACACAAGTTGTACCGCAACAATTGACATTCCTTTCATAATAAATCCAACACCTAAAATTGATTTACAAGAAGAAGTGCTTATTTGTCTACCTTCAACACAAACCACTTTAGATGCTGGAATTTTAGATGGAACTCCAACTAGTAGCTACACTTTCCAATGGTATTTAAACGGTAACGCACTAGCTGGACAAAACAATCCAACCCTTACTTTAAATACACCAGGAACATATAGCGTAGAAGTAACCAATGGTTTTAATTGTACAAAAACCAGAGTTATTGAAGTAATCGGCTCGGAAATTGCAACACTAGAATCCATTCAAATTAGCGATTTAACTCAAATCAACACCGTTTTAATTAATGTAACGGGTTCCGGAAATTATGAATATGCCTTGGATGATATCATTGGACCATATAGAGATTCCAACTTTTTCACCAATGTGCCAATGGGATTGCATGAAGTTTATATCCGCGATGTTAATGGTTGTGGTGTTCTTGGACCGTTACCAATTGCTGTTTTAGGTATTCCGCAATATTTTACACCAAATGGCGATGGATTTAACGATACTTGGAATGTTAGAGGTATAACCTCTTCAAATGCCCAATCAATCATCTATATTTTTGACCGATACGGAAAATTAATCAAGCAAATCAGTGCTACAAGTTCAGGTTGGGACGGAACTTATAACGGTCACTTAATGCCTGCAGATGATTATTGGTACAATATTCAGTTTCAAGATGGAAGAAATGCTAGAGGACATTTCAGTTTAAAGAGATAAAAGCACTAATTTTGCATCCCGCTGGGTTTAAATAAAAAATCAATGCTTTTAAAAAGAATATACATCTTCTTTCTACTGTTTTTTGGCTCTGCTTCTGCGCAATACATCAGTACTGATGAAAGCAGAACCCCATTACAATTAATCGAAGACGTATTAATAAATTCAGGTTGCGCATCTGTTTCTAATGTTTCCGTTTCAGGAGGTTTTTTCCCAACGGGTGAAAAAAGCTATGGTTACTTTAATGCCAATGGTTCAACTTTTCCCTTTCAGGAAGGTGTAATGCTCAGCACAGGAAAAATTGTTAGCGGTATCGGTCCAAATACTTCGCTTTCTGATGATGGTAGCGATCCAAGTTGGACAGGTGACAACGATTTAAATCAAGCATTAAATATCAACAACACCTACAATGCAACTGTCTTAGAATTCGATTTTGTTCCTTTAGGAAATCAAATCAGCTTTGAATACATTTTTTCCTCAGAACAGTATCTCGCAAATCCAAGCGCCAATCAATGCGGTTATACCGACGGTTTTGCCTTTTTATTGCGCGAAGCCAGCAGTAGTAGCTATACTAATTTAGCAGTTATACCAAATACAAATATTCCTGTAAAAGTAAATACTGTTCGCGGTCCGGGAACCATTTGTCCACCAGCAAATCCTGAGTACTTTGATGCATTCAATAGTCCGCAACATCCAACAAACTACAACGGACAAACAAAAGCTTTAACAGCAAGATCTACCGTTATTCCTGGCACAACCTATCACATCAAATTGGTTATCGCCGACCAAGGCAACTATCGTTATGATTCCGCCATTTTCTTAAAAGGGGGAAGTTTCAATTTGGGTGTTAATTTAGGCGATGACAGAACCATTGCTAATCAAAATCCAGTTTGCAGTAACGAATCATTAACCTTAGATGCAACTTCTGTTGGTGCACAAACCTACCAGTGGAAATTCAACGGAAATCCAATTCCAAGTCAAACCGGAAGCACTTTGGCCTTCAGTCCACCGTATAATGCTTCTCAAAACGGAAACTATTCAGTGGTTATAACTTTTTCACCAACCTGTACTTTAGAAACTGACATCGATTTAGATTTTTCTCCCGTACTTCAAACCAATCAAACCTCATTTTCATTCTGTGATACCGATTCCAATCAAGACGGAATCAGTGCCGTTACACTAAGCAACATCACACCTGCATTGTTCACTAATTTGCCTTCAAATTTTCAGGTCAATTATTATAGTAGTCCAACAAGCACAACAGCTTTGCCAAATTCCTTTACACTAACTACGCCTTACCAGCAAACCATTTATGCAAAAATTCTAAACAATAATTGCTATCCAGCCTTTCCCGTTACTATAAACATTCAAGTATTCAATGACACCATTCTTGACCAAACCGTTGGAATTTGCAGCAACAACCAAATTACACTAACTGCCAACAGCGGTTATCCATCCTATCTTTGGGATACAGGCCAAACCACTTCGTCAATACAGGTCACAACTCCAGGAACATATTCCGTTACCATTACTAATGTTCAAGGTTGTTCCAAAGTAAAAACGTTCACCGTTGTTGGTTCCGAAATTGCAACAATTGATAACATTACTATCAACGACTTCAACGATAATAATTCTGCAGAAATTATAGCTTCCGGTAATGGTGATTACGAGTATTCCATTGATGGAATCAACTACCAAACCTTACCTTTTTTCACCAACCTGAATGGATTAGAATATACCGCTTTCGTTCGAGACAAAAACGGTTGTGGAATTGCTACCAAAAAATTCTATTTACTCCTAATCCCAAAATTCTTTACTCCAAATGGTGATGGTTACAATGAAACTTGGTACATAAAAAACCTTTCTAAAAGAGGTTTAAATCAAGCCACAATCTCAATCTTCGACCGCTACGGAAAATTACTCAAACAATTCAGCGGCTCAACCATCGGTTGGGACGGAAACTACAACGGAAAACTAATGTTAGCCGATGACTATTGGTTTACCATCACAAACGCTGGCAAAGAATTATTCCGTGGACACTTTGCTTTAATAAGATAATCTACCTATTGTCATTCCGTAGGAATCTTAATTGATAAGTGCGGAAACTAATTTTCAATCGACGGAAACCTTATTTTTGTTGACATTTCAATAATTCCCATAAAACAAAAAACCCTTTCATCACTGAAAGGGTTTCTTTTATAGTTCATTAGTAAACCATTACATCTTAAAACGTTTTCTGTCGTTTTCATTCAAATAAATTTTTCTCAAACGAATGTTTTTTGGAGTAACCTCAACATACTCATCTTTTTGAATATATTCCAAAGCTTCTTCCAAAGTAAACTTAATCGCAGGAACAATTTTATTCTTCTCATCAGCACCAGCCGAACGGAAGTTCGTTAACTGTTTCGTTTTAGTAATATTAACCGTCATATCATCACCACGAGAATTTTCTCCGACAACTTGTCCTTCATAAATATCTTCATTCGGGTCAACAAAGAATTTACCTCTATCTTGTAGTTTGTTAATTGAATAAGGAATTGCTTTTCCATTCTCCATTGATATCAAAGAACCATTAATACGTCCCGAAATTTCTCCTTTAAATGGTTCATAACCAATAAAACGGTGCGCCATGATTGCCTCACCAGCAGTAGCAGTCAACAATTGATTTCTCAATCCAATAATTCCACGAGAAGGAATATTAAACTTGATAATCATTCGCTCACCTTTTCCTTCCATCGAAAGCATTTCACCTTTACGAACAGAAACAAACTCTACAGCTCTACCCGAAACATTCTCTGGTAAATCAATAGTCAACTCCTCAATTGGTTCACATTTTACACCATCAATTTCTTTAATGATTACTTGCGGCTGACCAATTTGCAATTCATATCCTTCACGTCTCATGGTTTCAATCAAAACCGATAAGTGAAGAACGCCACGACCAAAAACCATAAACTTATCAGCAGAATCAGTTTCACTAACTCTCAAAGCTAAGTTTTTCTCTAATTCTTTTGTTAATCTGTCTTTAATATGTCTTGAAGTCACAAACTTTCCTTCTTTTCCAAAGAAAGGCGAATCGTTGATTGTAAACAACATACTCATCGTTGGTTCATCAATAGCAATAGTTTGTAATGCTTCTGGATTTTCAAAATCAGCAATTGTATCACCAATTTCAAAACCTTCAACACCAACGATTGCACAAATATCACCGGCAACAACTTCTGTTACTTTTTTTCTTCCTAAACCTTCAAAAGTATGAAGCTCTTTTATTCTAGATTTGATAACTTTTCCATCTCTTTTTACCAAAGAAATCGGCATTCCTTCTTTTAAAACACCTCTTTCCAAACGACCAATCGCAATACGTCCAGTAAATGAAGAGAAATCTAAAGAAGTAATCAACATCTGTGGCGTACCTTCCGATACTTTTGGAGCAGGAACATGTTCTACAACCATGTCTAATAATGGCTCAATGTTTTCAGTAACATTTTCCCAATGATCCGACATCCAGTTATTCTTAGCTGAACCATAAACCGTTGGGAAATCCAATTGCCATTCTTCAGCACCTAATTCAAACATCAAATCAAAAACTTTCTCATGAACTTCTTCAGGCGTACAGTTTTCTTTATCAACTTTGTTAATAACTACACATGGTTTTAAACCTAAATCAATTGCTTTTTGTAGTACAAAACGCGTTTGAGGCATTGGTCCTTCAAAGGCATCAACCAACAAACAAACACCATCTGCCATGTTCAATACACGTTCTACTTCTCCACCAAAATCCGCGTGACCTGGAGTATCAATAATGTTGATTTTTGTTCCTTTATATACTACAGAAACATTCTTTGAAGTAATGGTAATTCCTCTTTCACGCTCTAAATCGTTGTTGTCCAGAATTAAATCGCCAGTATTTTCATTTTCGCGAAATAATTGACAATGGTACATAATTTTATCAACCAATGTAGTTTTACCGTGGTCAACGTGAGCGATAATTGCAATGTTTCTAATAGATTCCATGAGTTTTTTTTTGAAGGTGCAAAGGTACACTTTTATTTTTGAAATAAATCAACAAAAAGCATTATGAAAAAAATAGAATTTCATTGATAAGTTTTTGGGTAATAATAGATACAAATTTTAATTTATTTATATATTTGGAATAATGAAAAGTAATCCGAGCAAATTTTCTTTTATTTTTTTATTGATTCTAACTTTCAGTGCGTTAGGAATTTATTTCCTAATGAATTTAGAACCTAACTCAATCAATTTAACTTCTTTACTTATAAGCAACTGCATCCTGATAATTATTGCCGTTTCTACATTTGCTTATTTAACCAATTTAAATAAAATCAAAAACAAAAAAGAATATCAAAATCTAGTTGATATTAACAAAGACATTATTGAAGCAAAAGAAAGATATGATATTGTTGCCAAAGCCACTAGCGATACTATTTGGGATTGGCATATTGAAGATGATATCATGATTTGGAATAAAGGAATTCAAGGTGTTTTTGGATATAATAAAAAAGAAATTGAAAAATCTTCTAAATGGTGGTTTGAAAGAATTCATCCGGAAGACAGTTTAAAGATGTCAGTCAGACTTTATTCGTTTTTAGATTTTGTTAAAGACAGATGGCAAGATGAATACAGGTTCAGGTGCGCCGACGGAACTTATAAACATGTAATTGATAGAGGTTTTCTTTTAAAAGATAAAGATGGAAAAATCATCAGAATGATTGGTGCAATTCAAGATGTATCAAAAGAAAAAGAGGAAGAACAAAGACTAAGATTATTAGAAACAGTAATCACCAATACAAAGGTCGCAATAGTTATTACCAACATCGAGTTAAATGAATCTCAATTTCCGAAAATTTGGTATGTAAATCCAGCGTTTACTGATATTACAGGTTATGAATCTGAAGAATTAATTTCAAATGATTTTAGCATTCTCTTTGGCAAAAATTCAGATTTAATACAACTTGATTTGTTGATTAATTCCATTAAAGAATATCGTGAGTGTTCTATTGAAACTATTTGTTATAAAAAAGATGGAAGTAATTTTTGGATTAGTCTTTCCATGATTCCTGTTAACGACAAAGAAGGAAAACATTCTCACTGGATTTCAATACAAAGAGATATCACTATTGAAAAAGAGAAAATAAAAGAAAGAGAACAGCTAATTAAAGAGTTAACAAAAAATAATAATGATTTAAAACAGTTCTCCTATATAACTTCTCATAATTTAAGAGCACCTTTATCTAATCTAACAGGACTTTTAAATCTTATAGAAGATATTCCAATTGAAAATGAAGATTTAAAAGAAATAATTGATGGTTTTGCTAATTCAACTTATATGTTAAATGAAACAATAAACGATTTAGTAAAAGTCATAATCATAAAAGATAATCCATCAATAAAAAAAGAGAAAATATTAATAAAGGATGTTTTTGAAAGTGTATTTAATCAATTGAGTTTTTTAATAAATAATCACAAACCTATACTTAAAATTGATTTAGAAGAAACTTATGTTTTAAACAGCAATAAATCATATCTGGAAAGTATTTTTTTGAATTTAATGACCAATTCTTTAAAATATAAATCTTCAAAACGTCAATTAAAAATAACGGTAAGTTCAAAAATTGAAGATGATGAAATAGTAATTGTTTTTTCAGATAATGGAATTGGTATTGATATGGAGAGAAACAAAAATAAAATTTTTGGATTGTATCAAAGATTCCATAATCTTCCAGACAGCAAAGGTTTAGGGTTATATTTAGTAAAATCTCAAATTGAAGCTATGGATGGAACCATTAGTGTAGAAAGCGAAGTTGATAAAGGAACAACTTTTATAATAAAATTTAAAAACAAGTAAATGTTAAATAAAGTTTTATGTGTAGACGATGATCTAATTACTTTAATGCTCTGTAAAAAAGTAATTGAAAGAGTTAACTATACGAAAGAAATTGAAACGGCAAAAAACGGTGAAGAAGCAATTAATTATTTTAAAGAAATAAAAAACAATAATACTAATCCACCCGAATTAGTATTGCTAGATTTAAACATGCCCATAATGAATGGCTGGGAATTATTAGACAGTTATTTGGATTTGGAATTTAATTTATTGTACCCCGAAACAAAGTTCATCGTATTGTCTTCTACTATTGATCCAAGTGATGTTGAAAAATCAAAAAGTTATCCAATGGTAATTGATTTTATATCAAAACCAATCACTAAAGAAATTTTGAATCAATTAAAACTATAAAAAAAAGCACTCAATTTGAGTGCTTTTTAATATCTATAAAAACTTTGTATTAAAGTTTAGCTACGTGCTTAGTTAATTTAGATTTTAAGTTAGCTGCTTTGTTATCATGAATAACATTTTTCTTAGCTAATTTATCAATCATAGAAATTACAGCAGACAACTTAGCAGCTGCATCTGATTTATCAGTTGCCATTCTTAATGCCTTAATAGCATTACGAGTTGTTTTGTGTTGATATCTATTTAACACTCTTTTCTTCTCGTTACTTCTGATTCTTTTTAAAGCTGACTTATGATTTGCCATTTTTTCTTTTTTCTATTATGTAAATTTGTAGCCCGTAGGGGAATCGAACCCCTCTTACCAGGATGAAAACCTGGCGTCCTAACCGATAGACGAACGGGCCATCTTTCTCAATGCGGATGCAAAAATACAACTATTTTTTATTTTCGCAAGAGTAAAGATAATTTTTTTTTAAAATATTTTAATACGCTTTTGCAAACAACACTCTTCCAACGGATTCCTTTCCTGAAAAAACACAATTTCCATTCTCAAATTTTCTATCCAAAGGAATACAACGTATAGTTGCTTTGGTTACTTCTTTAATTTTTTCTTCCGTTTCACCTGTTCCATCCCAATGTGCAGAAACAAAACCTGTTTTATTTTCTAAAACATTTTTAAACTCTTCAAAAGAATTTACTTCCGTAATATGATTATTTCTATAATTAAGTGCTTTTTCAAATAATTCTTTTTGAATAATATCAAGCAATTCTGTTATATAATTTACTATTCCTTCTTTCGCTTTAACTTCTTTTGTTAGAGTATCTCTTCTAGCTATCTCAAAAGTTCCATTTTCTAAATCTTTTGGTCCTACAGCAATTCGAATAGGAACACCTTTTAATTCCCATTCAGCAAATTTAAAACCAGGTTTATGAGTTGTTCTATTATCAAATTTTACAGAAACATTTGCTCTTCTAAATTGTGATACTAATTCATTAGCCACTTCTGAAATTGCGTCAAACTCTTCATCTGTTTTAAATATTGGAACAATAACTACTTGAATTGGTGCTAAATTTGGAGGTAAAACTAATCCGTTATCATCAGAGTGCGTCATCACTAAAGCGCCCATTAATCTGGTAGAAACTCCCCAAGATGTACCCCAAACATAATCTTGTTTCCCCTCTTGATTGGCAAACTTAACATCAAATGCTTTAGCAAAATTTTGTCCTAAAAAATGAGATGTTCCAGCTTGTAAAGCTTTTCCATCTTGCATTAAAGCTTCTATACAATATGTTTCTTCTGCTCCAGCAAATCGTTCATTTTCTGACTTTACACCTTTTATCACCGGAATTGCCATAAAACGTTCTGCAAAATCTGCATAAACATTCATCATTTGAATTGTTTCTTCTAGGGCTTCATTTTTTGTAGCATGAGCTGTATGACCTTCTTGCCATAAAAACTCAGCTGTTCTCAAAAACAATCTTGTTCTCATTTCCCACCGAACAACATTAGCCCATTGATTTATCAATAATGGTAAATCTCTATAAGATTGAATCCAATTTTTATAAGTACTCCAAATAATGGCTTCACTGGTTGGTCTAACAATTAATTCTTCTTCCAATTTTGCATTTGGATCTACCATTAGCCTTCCAGGTTTATCCTCATCATTTTTTAATCTATAATGAGTAACAATAGCACATTCTTTAGCAAAACCTTCTGCGTTCTTTTCTTCTGCTTCAAACATGCTTTTAGGAACAAAAAGAGGAAAATAGGCATTACTATGACCTGTTTCTTTAAACATTTTATCCAATTCTGCTTGCATTTTTTCCCAAATTGCGTATCCATAGGGTTTAATTACCATGCAACCACGAACACCTGAATTTTCAGCTAAATCAGCTTTAACTACTAGTTCATTATACCATTTTGAATAATCTTCTTCTCTTTTTGTTAGATTCTTGCTCATATTGAATATTTTGGCACAAATATTGTTTATTTTTTTTTAACTAAATTATTCAGCAAAACTAACTATTTTTGTATAGTCCAACAATAAAAAAAGCTATCGATTATGAAAACTATTCTCCTATCAACAAAAAAAACATCCAGTTTTTACTTAATTGGATGTGTAATGCTATTACTTACTTCATGTGGATCTTATCAAAATGCATCCTATTATGATAATGATGGTGTTTATTCTAAAAACAACAATACTGAAAACAGCTCGAAAGCCAAAAGCAATGAATATCAAGAGTATTTTAGCTCGTTAAATCAAGATGACAATGAAATTTTTTTAGATGTAGAACGATATAACTCAATGAGTGATTCTACAAAAACAAAAAGTAATTCAGAATACAATGAAAGTTATTCAAGTTGGGGCAATAATCCTCAAACTGTTGTAGTAAATGTTTACGACAACAACTGGGGTTATGGATATTGGAATAACTATTGGTATGGAAACTATTGGGGTTACAATAATTGGAATTGGGGATTTGGATGGAATAGTTGGTATGGACCAAGTTGGGGTTGGGGTTGGAATAGTTGGTACGGACCAGGATGGGGATGGAATGGTTGGTACGGAAATTATTGGGGCTATAACAATTTTTATTACAGTCCATATTGGGGCTATAATGGATATTACACCAATTGGAATGGTGGTAGAAGAGGAAACAATTACTATTATAACGGAAATAGAGCTGGAAGAAATAACTATAGCGTTATAAACGGAACAAGAAATACTGCGTTTGGAAATTCAAGAAGCTCAACACGAGGAAATTCTTTCTCTACAACAAGAAATAATAGTGTAAGATCAAATAATTATTCAGGAACAAGAGGAAACTCTTCAACAACTTCTAATCCGTATAGTTCAGGAACTAGAAACAATAGTGTTAGAACAAATCCAAATTCAAGCACTACTACACCTACTCGTTCCTATTCATCACCAAGCTCTAGCAATTATAGCGGAACTCGTTCATACTCGTCAGGTAGTTCTGGCGGAGGAAGATCATCTGGTGGTTCATCTGGTGGAGGACGTTCATCTGGAGGAAGAAGATAATTGTTATTCCAACTTTATTAAAAAACTATGAAAAAAATATATTCCTTTTTGTTTTTTGGTCTGACTATATTTTCAATAAAAGCCCAAGAAACAACTGTTGATGATGCTTTAAGATTAGCTGTTGACAATATTACCGGAACTGCAAGATACAGAGCTATGAGCGGAGCATTTGGTGCCGTTGGAGGTGATCTATCTTCATTAAATCAAAATCCTGCTGGTTCAGTATTTTTTACAAATAATTTTGCTTCAATTTCATTATCAAGTTTCAATGTTAGAAATAAATCAAATTATTTTGGCACAAAAACAATTGAAAATGATAATACTTTAGACATAAATCAAGCTGGTGCTGTTTTTGTTTTTGAGGATAAAAATCCTGAGAATGATTGGCAAAAATTCTCTCTAGCTGTAAATTTTGAAAATACTAATAATTTCAATAACACTCTTTTTTCTGCTGGAACAAATCCTTATAATTCTATTGGAAATTATTTTTTGAATTTTGCTCAAGGAATTCCACTAAACATATTGACTGATTATAATTTCAACCAATTATACTTCAACGAACAGCAAGCATATCTTGGTTATGATACTTATATTTTTGAATCAGTAACAAATAGTGCAAACAACACTGATTATTACACAAATATTCCAAATGGAGGAAATTTTTATCAAGAGAATTATATAAATTCTAGTGGATATAACGGAAAGTTAACCGCTAATTTTGCTACAGCTTATAAAAACAAATTATTTTTGGGAGTTAATCTAAACTTCCATATTGTAGACATACAAAAATACTTTACTGTTTACGAAAGCAATAATAATCCTGAATATGAAACTGGTTCAACAATTGCAGAAATTATTTTCGAAAATCAACTTGATACTTTTGGTAATGGATTTTCTTTTAATTTAGGCGCAATTTATAGTCCAGTTGAAAGTATAAGATTAGGTCTTTCATATGAATCACCAACATGGTTCCGATTAACTGACCAATTAACACAAGGTGTTGCAACTACAAGTCTTAATAATCAAGATAATAATTCAACACCATTTTCATATCAAGACACACAAGAATATTTACCTTATAAAATTCAAACACCTAATAAATGGACTGGAAGTTTAGCCTATATTTTTGGAAAAAAAGGTCTTTTAAGTGCTGATGTCTCAATGAAAGATTATTCAACTACTAGATTTAAGCCAAAAAATCAACAACCTTATATTAGCCTAAACTCTAACATGAGTTCAAACTTAGATAATGCAATTGAAGTTAGGCTTGGTGGTGAATATAAAATCAAACAATTTTCTATTCGTGCAGGATATCGTTTTGATGAAAGCCCATATAAAGTTGATGAAGCCTTTGGAGATTTAACAGGATATTCAGGTGGTATTGGTTATACTTTTGGTGAAAATAGAATTGATTTGGCTTATGCTCACGAATACAGAAACATGAATCAAACACTTTTATCTTCAGGAATATATGATGCAGCAAGAATAAACAAAAAAAATAATACGGTTACATTTACCTATTCCATTAATTTTTAATCAAATAATACAATTTAAAAGCAAACCATTCCATTATTGGAATGGTTTTATTTTTTAAGAAATAGAAATAAATAGTGTAATTTTGCACTCCAATTTAAATGAAATGAGAACAAAATCTTTAAAGAAAAATAAAATAAATGTCATAACTCTTGGTTGTTCAAAAAACACTTATGATAGCGAAGTGTTGATGGGACAATTAAAAGCTAGCGGAAAAGATGTAGTTCATGAGCAAGAAGGAAATATAGTTGTAATTAATACTTGTGGATTTATTGATAATGCAAAAGCGGAGTCAGTAAATACAATTCTTGAATATGCAGATAAAAAAGAAAAAGGAATTGTTGATAAAGTATTTGTTACTGGCTGTTTATCTGAAAGATACAGACCAGATTTAGAGAAAGAAATTCCAAATGTTGACCAATATTTCGGAACTACCGAATTACCTTTATTATTAAAAGCACTTGGTGCAGATTATAAGCATGAATTACTTGGAGAACGAATTACAACAACTCCTAAAAATTATGCATACTTAAAGATTGCCGAAGGTTGCGACAGACCTTGTAGTTTTTGCGCAATTCCTTTAATGAGAGGAAAACATGTTTCTCAACCAATAGAAAAATTAGTAAAAGAAGCGGAAGGTTTAGCCAAAAACGGAGTAAAAGAATTAATTCTTATAGCTCAAGATTTAACTTATTACGGTTTAGATTTATACAAAAAAAGAAATTTAGCTGAATTACTTGAAAACTTAGTAAAAGTGGAAGGAATTGAGTGGATTCGTTTGCATTATGCATTTCCTACTGGATTCCCAATGGATGTTTTGGAATTAATGAAAAGAGAACCAAAAATTTGTAATTACATAGACATTCCTTTACAGCATATTTCAGATAATATTCTAAAGTCAATGCGCAGAGGAACAACTTATGCTAAAACTACTCAACTTTTAAAAGATTTCCGTGCTGCAGTACCTGAAATGGCAATTAGAACAACATTAATTGTTGGTTATCCGGGTGAAACAGAAGAAGATTTTGAAATTTTGAAAAATTGGGTACAAGAAATGAAATTCGAAAGATTGGGTTGTTTTGCCTATTCTCATGAAGAAAATACACACGCCTATTTATTGGAAGACGATGTTCCTGAAGAAGTAAAACAAGCTCGTGCTATGGAAATTATGGATATCCAATCGCAAATTTCTTGGGATTTAAATCAAGAAAAAATAGGACAAACTTTTAGATGTATTATCGATAGAAAAGAAGGTCAATATTTTGTGGGAAGAACCGAATTTGACAGTCCAGATGTTGATAACGAAGTGTTGATCGATGCTTCAAAATTTTATTTAAAAACTGGTGATTTTACTAATATTAAAATTACTGACGCTACAGAATTTGACTTATATGGCGAACCTGAAAATAACTAATGTTATGAAAAAAATACTTTTAATTTTATTTTTATCACTATCAATGTTTTCCTTTTCACAAATGGACAGAAGAATTGGAAGAACACCTAATATGAGTACTGGAAAAAGACAAGAGAAAGTTGATCCAATTCAAGTTCCATTAGATTATTTAAAAAAAGAACTAAATCTTGATACCTTTCAGGAAGCAGCTGTTAAAACATTCCTTGAAGAAAATTTAAAAGAAAAAGAATATATTTTAACCTTGGATATTGCAGATTCTGATAAAATGGATAAGTTGAAAACTTCTTATGACAAAATGGATTCTCAAATTGAAGGTTTATTGAATGCTAAACAAAAAGAAACATTTGCTAAGCTAAAAGAAAAACAAAAAGGCAATAATGATAAAAAGAAAAAGAATAAAAAAGAAAACAAAGAAGAATTAGAAAACCAATAAATTCTTTTCACTTAATTTTTGAATCGGTTTTGAAAACCAAAACAATTCAAAATCGTCAAAATCTTGTTCGAAATCTTGTTTCAATTGTGAAAAAGTCAGCATAGAAGAATTGTTGATAGAGATTTTTTCTAGAGTGTTCATCAACCAAAACGCTCTATCTTTTTCCAAAACAATTTCAATTACTTCCGTCTTATCGTGAAAAATCATTTTGGCCATTTCCCAAGAATTTCCTTTTTTGGATTTAATAAAATGCTCTAAAATTGGTTTTCCTCCAATCCATAAAATCTTTGCAGTAGGTTTAACAGCCAAACTATCTTCTTTTTCAAGACACGAAACAATGAAATCAGCTTCTATTTTCGTTCTTGGAATTTTAAAATCAAACCAATCTTGTAAATCATATTCAAAACAAATTCCATGCATATAATTAAAGAGTGATTTCTTTAATCCAAAAGAAAACTTATCGTGATTTATACCTGTTTTATCTTTGAAATCAATGTCATTGTGAGCAAAAGTTATTTCATTGACTTGTGGAATAACTCCAAATTCTTCTGGAAACATACCAACTGGACTATGAGCTGTCATTGCAAATTGATGCCAAAAACCACTTTGCAAAACACCAACTTCAAACATCTGTCGCACCATTTCTAAACTATCTATAGTTTCCTGAACGGTTTGCGTCGGATAACCATACATCAAGTAAGCATGAACCATGATGCCGCTTTCGGTAAAGTTTCTTGTAACTTGTGCAACTTGTTCAACGGTTACTCCTTTTTTTATTAATTCTAATAATCTATCCGAAGCAACTTCCAATCCGCCAGAAACGGCTATACAACCGGATTCTTTTAGTAAAATACATAAATCGCGAGTGAAACTTTTTTCAAAACGAATATTTGTCCACCAAGTAACTATTAATTTTCGACGCAAAATTTCTAATGCAACTTCTCGCATTAAAGCTGGTGGCGCAGCTTCGTCCACAAAATGAAATCCATTTTCTCCAGTTTGAAAAATTAATTCTTCCATTCTATCCACCAAAATTTTGGCAGCAATCGGTTCATATAATTTTATATAATCTAACGAAATATCACAAAACGTACATTTTCCCCAATAACATCCATGCGCCATGGTGAGTTTGTTCCATCGTCCATCACTCCAAAGACTGTGCATTGGATTTGCAATTTCAATTACTGAAATATATTTATCCAATAACAAATCTGAATAATCAGGCGTTCCAACTTCGCTTTGTTTATAGTCTTTTCTTTGAGAATTATTTTTATAAATTACTAGGTTGTCTTCCAACAAAAATGTTCTTTTAAATTCATTTAAACTTAAATTATTAACATTTTCAAATAATAACTCTACAGGAAGTTCGCCATCATCTAATGTAATGAAATCAAAAAAATCGAAAACTCTTTCATCTTTCAAATCTCTTAATTCGGTATTTGGAAAACCTCCGCCCATTGCAATTTTTATCTCAGGATAATTTTCTTTAATCCATTTTGCGCTGCGAAAAGCACTGTATAAATTACCTGGAAAAGGAACTGAAATCAACACTAATTTAGGTTGGATATCTTCTACCCTATTCTTTAATATCTTTAAAGTAATATGGTCTATGAAAGTAGGTTTGGCAGTAAGTTTAGCATACAATTCATCAAAAGAATTGGCGCTTCTACCTAAACGCTCCGCATAACGACTAAATCCAAAATTTTCATCAACATTTTCAACTATAAAATCGGATAAATCTTCAATATACAACGTTGTAAAATGTTTGGCTTTGTCTTGCATTCCCATAGAGCCAAATGCCCATTCCATATCGTCTAATTGGTCAAATCTTGAAGCTTCAGGAAGAAAATTTCTGCTGCAAATTTGTCTTGCCAATGATGGTGTTTTTCCTTGAAGAAATGCAATGGAAGCATCAATTGTATTGATATAATCTTCATGCAAAGAAAAAATTCTTTGGGAGTTTTCAGAGCTTGAATCGAACCTAAAATTTGAGGTTTTAAATAAATTTTCTAATCCATTTCTCGAAAATAATTCTAATATAACCTCAATTCCTAAATCCATTTGAAATGAATCAATAGATTTAGTATTTAGAAAACCTTTTAAATAAGCCGTTGCTGGATATGGCGTATTAAGTTGTGTAAAAGGTGGCGTTATGAGTAGAATGTCTTTCATTGTCTATGATGAAAAACAAATGTAAGTTATTTAAAAAGGTAAAAAAATGAAACTATTATTATTTCTCTATTTTTTGACGCTCAGCGTAATATTCCATAAATTTTTTACCGTATAACGTTTTAGAAACTCTTGGTGACATATATTTTTTGATGGTATCAAGATATTTAAATTTAATATCTGAAATCTCTGCTAATGCTATATAAGGTGAAATTTCAGCATCAGGATTATTTTTAGCAAAATTAACCGAATACAAGTACTTTCTTTTCTTTAATGCATCTTGCTCTTCTTGAATTTTAGCTATTTCAGCATTGTCTTTTCTTTTGTAAGCTTCAAATCTCTTAGTGATTAAATCTAAATCTCTGTCAACATAACGAGAGACAACTTTTTTATATTCTTCATAAAGTTCTTGATTTTTTGAACCAGTAATTTTGGCATCTGAAGTGAAAAAATCTAATGAAGTTTCAATATTCATTTTTCCAGGTTCAGCAAAAAAAGGAATGTTATTGTCCAATGAATTAGTAACTCCACGATCTAGAAATAAATACAGCATTTCAGCAGATTCTAAATCAAATTCGCTTTTAAAATTAGAATCACCACTAATTATTATTGAATCAATTGGCACCAAAAGTGTATCATTAACTCTTTGAATATAAAGTTTACCTTCTTTCAAACCTTTAATATTTCCAGTCAAGACAAAGTTTTTAGTAGATTGCTCTTCTTTTTTACAAGAAACAATTGAAATTACTAATAGTAGTGATAAAATTAATTTGCGCATTTTAATAAATTTTGTGCAATAGTACTAAAAAAAATCCTCAATCAGGAATTCCTAATTGAGGATTTTAGATTTAATAATGAAGCTGATTAACCTTTTAACCAAGCATTATTTAATTTTTGTTTAGACTCATCTAATAATTTATAAGTTTCAACTTCTTCCATGGTTAGTTTCACTTTTCCATTAATAGTTTCTACATTTCCATCACGTTTCATTTTGATTGAAATAGCATCACCTTGATTCCAATTTTGGCTTTCCATAACCATATCATAAATATTATCAAGATTATAATCTACATTGTTTATCGCCAAAATAATATCGCCAGCTTTCATGTTCAGGTTTTTGAAAAAGTCATTCAACTCCATGTTTGAAACTAATGCAATTTCTTTAGTCGATGGATTTACCGTAATATATGGTGTTTGGTCTTTTAAAAATGGATTGGCTGGAACGCTAGATTTTCCTTTTCCAACTCCCATTTTTTCAAAATAATCATCATAATTTATTGGTGTTGTTCCTGCTACATGAGTATTTAAAAACGCTCCAACTTCAGGATAAGTAAGCGATGTAATTTTGGCAAAAAGTTCATCATCATTAAATGGTTTACTAACACCATATTCTTTTGATAATTTTTTCATCAAATCAAGAATTCCTCTTTCGCCATTACTTTTTTCACGGATAATAACATCAATACACATTCCAATCAAAGCGCCTTTTTCGTAAACATTTAAATATTGGTCTTTATATGGTTTTACCAAAACATTTTGACTCATTTCAGTAAAAGACATTGTATCATTCATTCTTGAAGCATTACTTATTTTACCCAACATTCTTTGATAAAACTCGTCTTCATCAATTAATCCTTGATTGATTTGGAATAAATTAGCAAAATATTCAGTTACACCTTCATACATCCATAAATGTTTAGACATTTTAGGATCATTGTAATCAAAATATTGAATTTCTTTTGAATGAATACTTAATGGCGTTACAATATGAAAAAACTCATGGGAAACCACGTCAATAATTTGTTTTCCTAACATATCACTTGGCATAGCTTCAGGAAAAACAACTGTTGTACAAGTGTGATGTTCTAAAGCACCAAATCCTTTTGCATCGCGTTTATTCGATTCTGAAAGGTATAATAAAACTGTATACTTTTTATTGTCATTGATTGAACCTAAAAAAGCTTTTTGAGCACGCATCATTTTTTCTAAATCTGGCAAAAGTGATTTAGCAGTATGAACTCCGTTTGGAGAATAAACACTAAATAAAATCTCCATTCCATCTACAGTAAACGTTTCAAAATTAGGTTTACAATACATAATTGGATTATCAGTCAAATCAAAATAGCGGTCAACATTAAATACATCAACGGTGTTACTTTTATCTGCATCAGTTAAAGAAGTTGTTCCAACCAAGTCTGCAGGATGATTTATTGTTACGCTATATTTTACATCAGGATTTCCATCAAAATAACCAATAAAACAGTGGTTATTCAGCATAAAATTTTTCCCTTTTAAAATATTTGAACCCGCAGGAGAAAACACTTCTTCTTTACCAAAACCTCTACCCGTTTCAGTATCATAAGTATCATTTACAAAATAAACAATTTGAGATAATGTTTTAGCATTGCTTATTTTCCATGTGTTTTCGTCTGTTTTTTCAACTTTCAACTCTTTTTTGTTTGAATCAAAAGCTTTTAGTTCGTCAATATATTTGCCATAATTATCGGCTGAATAAGTTCCTGGAACTGTTTTTGGGATTTGAAAAACAACTTCATCTTTGTTGATTTTTGTTGGCGACATAATCACTTTAACTCTATCATCTTCAATTGTATTTAAATCAATAGTTGCTTTTACAACTGATGCTGTCGTTTTATTTTGTGCGAAAACAATTGTATTCCAATTAACAACTACTAATAAAGCAGTTATAAAAAGTTTTTTCATTATTTAAAATTTTAATAATAAGTAGACAAATGTAATTATTAGTTACAACTGAAATAGATTTTAAGAAAGGATTAACTAAAAATTTATCGCTTTGAAATTTTATTGTGTGTGATTTGTCTTTGCAGATTGCATTTAAATCGGTTGATGCCATCAATTCGAAGTTTAGTATGTTTTGTAGTTCTACCTTGAACTCGTTTACGCCACAATTTGAAACTTGAAGATTTCATTTCACGGCGCATCATAGCAATAATTTCTTGCTCAGAAATTCCAAATTGAAACGTTATGGCTTCAAAAGGAGTTCTGTCTTCCCAAGCCATTTCAATTATTCTATCGATTTGAATTTCGCTAAAAACTTTGTCTTGCATGAAACAAAAATCGTTAATAAATAAAAAAACTCTTGTTGAACAAGAGTTAAATTTTTAATCGAATTTATTTTTAATATAATATTTGCTGTCTAAATCGTCATCATCAAAATCATTAGTAAGTGGTTTCGGTTTTGGTTTGCTGCCTTGTGCTTTTCTTTTCCAAGCTTCAAACTTGTCTTTCGGCAAGCGTTTTCTCATTATTTCGGTAACCTCATTTTCAGACAAACCGAACTCTTCTTTAATTACTTCATAAGGCTTTCTTTCCTCTTGAGCCATACTGACAACTCTTTCTATTTGTTCGTTGTCCAATTCTACACGTCTACTTTTTTTCATTTCTGTAAAAGCGATTTATATTTTAATGGTTGAATAATAATTCAATATTAAGAAAAAAATTAATTAGTTGAAAAAATCCTAAAGTATTTTTTTTACTCGGAATTTGTTGAATTTCTATATTTCTGAAATGGAATTAATAATAAATTTGATAGCCTATTATTTTCTTCTGGTTTCATGTGAGTATCAACGCCATATTTTAATTTTTCTCTGTCCAATGTCATAAAAGTGCCGAATAATCTATCCCAAACAGAAAAAATATTACCATAATTACTGTCTGTATAAGGTAAAACATAATGGTGATGAACTTTATGCATATCAGGTGAAACTATAAAATAACTCAGGAAAACATCTAACTTTTTTGGTAAAATAATATTAGCATGATTGAATTGAGTTGCAACTACAGATAAGGTTTGATATAAAAATACCATCCACATTGGTGCACCAACAATCAAAACACCTAGAGTAGTAAAAATAAAACGCAAAACACTTTCACCTGGATGATGACGATTAGCTGAAGTAGTATCAATCCAAGTATCGGTATGGTGAATCAAATGAAATCGCCATAGGAACTTAACTTTATGTTCGATTAAATGAACCAAATATGCTCCAATCAAATCTAAAAGTAGCAAGCCAAAAATTGCATAAAGCCAAATATTCATTTCTGGCAACCAATTCAGAATTCCAAAATGAGCATCAGTTGTCCAACTAGCAGCTTTTAATAGAAGTAATGCCAAGCTGAAATTGACAATTATAGTAGTAAGTGTAAAAAATATATTAATTCCAGCATGTTGCCACTTGTCATATTTGAATTTTATAAACGGAACAATTGATTCTATTAACCAAAAAAAAGTAATTCCGCCTGCTAGAATTAAAGCACGATGAGACGAAGGAATGGATGAAAAATAATTAATAATGTTTTCCATTTGAAATGTTTATTTCAAATATACTAATTTCGAATTATTTTAATATTCTAAAAGTTAAGTTAATCCTTGGACCAATAGGTTTATTAGTTTTAGGAATTTGATGTTTCCAAAAATGCTGAGTTTCTCCTTTCATAATAAGTAAACTTCCATGTTCTAGATTAATTTTCAGTTTCTGATCTTCTATGGAGTTGTGTTTTAAATGAAACATTCTTTCAGCTCCAAAACTTGCTGATGCAATTACTGGATTTTTGCCCAATTCTTTTTCATTATCAGCATGCCAACCGTTACTATCTTTACCATCTCGATAAAAATTAAGAAGAACTGTAGTGAAATTTTCTTGACAAACTGTTTCAATTTCATTTTTGATAAACATCAACAAAGGGTTCCAAGGATTTGGCTGCATAATTATATTAGAATAGGAATAAGGTTTTCCCTCATTTCCAAAAAGGGAAGTCAATCTGGGTTGCGGATATGTTTTTCCAAAAACTGTGATATCCTCATGTTGCCAAGGAATTTCAGCTTTTAGTTTTTCAAAAAGTTCATTTGCTTTTGATTTTTCAAAAAAATCAGCATAGTATTCTATGCTTGCATTTGGCAAATCAAACAGTAACTTTTCTTTAGCAAATAATGAATCCATTACACAAAAATAAAGAGAAAAAAAATGAAAACTACATTCTTTTCTCTTTATTAAAAAACACTTATTAATAATTTATTCTTCCTTTTGAAGTAAATTTTTATAAATCAATCCACCAACAATTGCACCTAAAATTGGAGCTAACCAAAATAACCAAAGTTGAGAAAGTGATTCACCTTGCGCAAAAATAGCTTGAGATGTAGAACGCGCAGGATTTACAGATGTATTAGTAATTGGAATACTAATCAAATGAATTAAGGTTAAAGCTAAACCTATTGCAACTCCAGCAAACTTTCCATTAGCCAGCTTATCTGTTGCGCCAAGAATAACCAACAAAAAAAACAATGTCAAAACAAATTCAGCTGTAAATGCCGCAATCATTGAATAACCATCTGGAGAAAATGCATCATAACCATTAGTGGCAAAAGCTCCAGCTTTGGTATTATCAATCGCAAAACCTTCTTTTCCAGAAAGAATAAAAAACAATGTTCCTGCTGCCGCTATAGCTCCAAGACATTGAGAAACAATGTAGGATAATAATTCTTTTGCTGAAAATCTTCCACCAGCCCAAAGCCCAAAAGAAACTGCTGGATTAAAATGTCCACCAGAAATGTGTCCAACAGCGTATGCCATTGTTAAAACCGTAAGTCCAAATGCTAATGCTACACCAGCAAATCCAATTCCTAAATCAGGAAATCCTGCTGCAAAAAGTGCACTACCACAACCTCCAAATACTAACCAGTAGGTTCCAAAAAATTCTGCAAATAGTTTTTTCATAAATATTGATTTTTAGTTGATTATCAAATTTAAGAAAATAACAATACAAATCTTAATATTTCTTGAATTTTAGATTCATCATTATGATAGCCAATATAATTAATGAAATACCAATCCATTGTGAAAATACTACTGACTCGTTCAAGAACACAAAAGCCATCATAACAGAAACGGGCAACTCTAATGCAGAAACTATGCTACCAAGACCAATTCCTGTAAGTGGAAAACCTGCATTAAGTAAAATTGGCGGAATAACTGTCCCGAAAAGTGCTATGATTATTCCCCATTTATAGAAAATATCGAAGTTAAATGGTGTTTTTTGGGTAATTATTGCAAAAATAAAAACAACCACTATTCCTCCCAAAAGCATGTACAGACTTCGCTGTGCTGAGGAAATATTTAATGCAACTTTATTTGCAGCAAACATGGTTGTCGTAAAAGAAGCTGCTGCCAAAAGTCCCAAAACAATTCCTCTCCAGTCTAACTCAATGGTATTGTTAAATAAATTTGTGGCTAAAGCTGTTCCAAAAAGAACAATCAAAACTGCAATAATTTTAATCTTTGATGGATATTTTTTTTCTAAAATCATTTCTAAAACTACTCCCATCCAAACGGTTTGCATCAACAAAACTATTCCAATTGAAACCGGAATGAATTTTACAGCTAAGTAATAAAATATACTTGTTAACCCAGTTGATGTTCCAACCAACATCAATTTCTTAATATCCATTGATGAAGCCTTAACTATATTCTTTGCTCCTTTTCTATTTTTCTGAAATGCATTAATCCCTAAAACAATCATAATCCCAATGACAAATTGAGCTGTAATTACTTCAGCAGGTGTATAATGAAGTCCTTGCGAACTTACATCGCTATAAGCAAGTTTTACAAAAGTGGCCAACATACCGTAGCTTGTAGCGCCAAGACCAACCAAGAAAACTCCTTTTAATACATTATTATTTGACATATGATTATTTTAAAAAAGCCGACAAAGATAATTATTAAAACGGTTTACAAATGTTATAAAACAAAAAACCACCACATTTCTGTGATGGTTTTATAATTGAGCCGATAGAGGGACTCGAACCCACGACCTGCTGATTACAAATCAGCTGCTCTAGCCAGCTGAGCTACACCGGCGTCTCAATTCGTTTGCAAATATATTTTTAGAAAATCAATTTCCAAAATATTTTTGCACTTTTTTGTTCTTTTTTTGCTTTATAAAGCGTTTATCTTTTCAACCAATTGATTAGCAACTTGTTCTAATTCTACATTGATTTGTTTGAAGTGTGCTTTTTTATTTTCAACATTTTTTGCGTTTACCTTAGTAATTAAAGCATCAAACGAAGAAATAGCCTCATCAATAATAGCGTTTGATTTGTCTGAAGGCTTTCCGTCAGTTGTCATTTCATGAATGTAAACTGCTTCAATAATATCTCCTAAAACAAAATTAATATCTTTTTTTAAATTCTTTACACTTGGCATTTTCTGTTGTTTTTAAATTTGGTGCAAAATTACACTAAAACTTTAGAATTCAAACTAAGAAATGTAAATTTCTAATAATGAAGCTTTACCACTAAAAGAATAATCATTAATAGAAGCTGGAATTAAAATTGAATCTCCTTTTTTATAATAATCCTTTTGATTTTCAAATTCTAACTCAAATTCTCCTTCTACGCACATGTAAACATAAAATGAATCCTTATTTTTTTTAACAGAATAATTTCCATTTAAAGGAACAAAATGAGTAGTAAAGTAATCACAATTCACAATTTCATTGGAAACATTAACTTCCTTTGAATATTCTTTTTCAGAAGCAACAACATCATAATTAATAGCATCTAAAGCTAAATCTATATGCAATTCTCTTTTATTTCCATTGGCATCTACTCTATCAAAATCATATAAACGATAGGTAATATCAGAAGTTTGCTGAATTTCAGCAATTAAAGTTCCTGCTCCAATAGCATGAACAGTACCTGTTGCTAAAAAGAAAACATCGCCTTTCTTTACTTCCTTAGTATCTAAAATTGTAACTAAAGTGTTTTCATTTAAATGTTTTAAATATTCTTCTCTGGATGATTTTTCTTTAAACCCAACAATCAGTTTTGCGCTATCATCAGCTTGCATTACATACCACATTTCGGTTTTACCAAAGGAATTATGACGTTTATTTGCTAATTTATCATTTGGATGTACTTGAATGGATAAATCTTCACGAGCATCAAGAAATTTAAAAAGTAATGGAAATTGCTTACCGAATTTAGAAATGACTTTTTCTCCTAAAATATCAAGAGGAAATTTATCAATAAGTTCATTTAGTGATTTTCCTTTAAAAATTCCATTAGAAACAATACTTACATCATTCTGAACTGTCGATATTTCCCAACTTTCACCAGTTATATCGGAAGTAATAGGTTTATTTAAAACATCTCTGAGTTTTGTTCCACCCCAAATTCTTTCTTTCAAAATGGGTTCAAATTGCAATGGATATAAAGAATTATTCATAGTGCAAACTTACATTCTTTTGATAATTTCAAGTGCTTTTTCGATATGAATTTCACCAGACATACTATTGAAAACCAATTGAACAATTCCATTTTTATCAATAATATAAGTAACTCTTCCCGGAATTAACCCCAATAAATCATTTGGAACTCCAAAAAGTTTTCAGAGCTTTTTATCTGAATCTGACAATAGAATAAAAGGTAAATTGTGTTTTTCAGCAAACCTTTGATGTGACTTTACAGAATCGCTGCTTACACCTATAACTTCTGCATCATGTTCTTTAAAGATTTCATAAAAATCCCTGAAACTACATGCTTGCTGAGTGCAAACTCTGGTGTCATCTTTTGGATAAAAGTAAATTACTAATGCTTTTTTTCCAACATAATCATCAGAATTAAAAGGCTTTCCATCATTATCAGTTGATGTAAAACTTGGAACTTTATCACCTTTTTGCAATGCCATTTAATTTCCTTTATAGCTTACAAAATTTCGTGGCGTTTCATATAAAGTAACCTCTAACTCTTTACGATTATCTATAAAACCTCTTAATTTATTCCAAATTACGACTGCAATATTTTCGGCAGTAGGATTCAAATCATGGAATTCTGGAACATCCAGATTCAAGTTTTTATGGTCAAATTCTTTTTCAATAAGTTCATAAATCAAGTGTGATAAAATCTTAACATCGATTACAAAACCCGTTTCCTGATCAATTTCACCAGTAACAGAGACGATTAATTCATAATTATGCCCGTGATAATTTGGATTATTACATTTACCAAAAACATCATCATTTTGCTCCATAGACCACTCTTTTCGATACAATCGATGGGCAGCATTGAAATGCGCTTTTCTTGAAACTGTTACTTTCATTTTTAGGTTTTGTTAAAATTTGTGATCTTCTAAATAATGATAAAACTCATCAAAAATAATCTTAAACCAAACTGTATAAATAGCCGGATTTTGAATCATATCTTCTTTGACATCTTCAATTTTCATCCATTTCCAACTTTCCACTTCTTCAGGATTTATTTGTGGCTCATCATTGTAATATCCAATCATCACATGGTCTAACTCATGTTCTGTCAATCCATTATCAAAAGGTGCTTTGTAAATAAAATGAAACAATTCTTTGAGTTCTGTTTTAAAACCCATTTCTTCAAATAATCTTCTGGTTCCTGCCTGAATATTAGTTTCACCATCGCGTTGATGACTGCAACAAGTATTAGTCCACAACAAAGGCGAATGATATTTATGATGAGCACGTTGCTGAAGCATTATCTCATTATTTTTATTCAAAATAAAAACAGAAAAAGCACGATGTAACACTGCTTTTTCATGCGCTTCAAGCTTATTCATTAACCCAATTGGCTCATCATTTTTATTAACCAATATAACTTGTTCTTCTTTCATAGACTTTATTGATGCTCAAAAATACGAAAAAAATCAAGCCTTACTAATTAGAGCGATTTAACAAGCGTTAAACTTTCCTTAAATCCCAATATTTTGTAAACTAGAAGACAATAATTCTAGTATATGAATAGTAAATTTGTATATAAATAAACGGCTATGAAAAAAATATTCAAAATAAAATACGCACTTTTACTTCTGATTATGTTCACCTTAAATGCATGTGGACAATCAACAAACAAAAAATCTACAAAGGAAAAATCTATGCAAAACGTAATCAACAAACCCGAAAACCCATACTACTCAAACACGGATACTAAAAAACTAAACGTATCAAACGAAGAATGGAAAAAAATTCTTCCTCCAAATTTATACGCAGTAGCTCGAGAAGCTGATACCGAAAGAGCTTTCACCGGAACCATGTGGAACGATGAAACCAAAGGGACTTATTATTGTTCCGTTTGTGGTTATAAGTTGTTCGAGTCCAACCAAAAGTTTACAAGTTCTTGTGGTTGGCCAAGCTTTTTTGAACAAGACAATAAAGAAAGTATCATTTTCAAACCTGATAATTCCTATGGTATGCGTCGAACAGAAGCACTTTGTGGAAGATGCAACAGTCATTTAGGTCATTTGTTTGACGATGGTCCAGAACCAACAGGAAAACGTTACTGTATGAATGCAGTTTCGCTAGATTTTGTTCCTTACAAAGTTTCAACTACTAACAATTCCAACCTTGACTCGAGCGATAGCGAACAGGCGAAGCAAAAGATTGTTTTGGCTGGTGGTTGTTTTTGGTGTGTGGAAGCAGTTTATGAAAACCTGCAAGGTGTAGAAAAAGTAGTTTCTGGTTATGCTGGCGGCAACGCCATAAACCCAAGTTATGAGGAAGTTTGCTCAGGAAGAACCGGTGCAGCCGAAGTAGTTGAGATTACTTATGATAAAACAAAAACCAACTTAGACGAAATCTTTCAAGTCTTTTTCACCGTTCATGATCCAACAACTTTAAACCGTCAAGGTGCCGATGTTGGCACACAATACCGGTCGGCAATATTTTATAAAAATGCTGAAGAGAAAAAAGCAGCCGAAAGCATCATCAAAGAATTAAATGAAAAGGTTTTTGATGGCAAAATTGTTACCTCTATTGAAAAGTTAGACGAATTTTATCCTGCCGAAAGCTATCATCAAAACTATTATGCGCAAAATCAAAACAAACCATATTGTCAAATGGTTATTCAACCTAAGGTTGAAAAGTTTGAAAAGGTTTTTAAAGATAGATTGAAAAAGAATTAATAGGATGTCCCAAGAAATTGGGACGTTTTATTTTAACACCTCAGCAATTTTCAAAGCACATTTTTCGCCATCGATGGCTGCTGAAATAATTCCTCCGGCAAAACCAGCGCCTTCGCCACATGGATACAATCCTTTGATTTGTGGATGTTCTAAAGTATAGTTATCCCTTGGAATTCTAACTGGTGACGATGTTCTGCTTTCGGGTGCGTGCAATATGGCTTCATTAGTGAAATAACCTTTCATTGATTTACCAAATTCCTGAAAACCTTCACGCATGATTTGGGTTAAAAACCCTGGAAATACTTCGCCTAGCTCTACTGAAGTTGTTCCTGGAACATAAGAAGTTTTAGGTATAGAGGTTGAAAGTTGCTTCTTTGAAAAATCAACCATGCGTTGGGCTGGTACTCTTTGGGTTTCCCCTGCTAAGTGCCATGCTTTTTGTTCTATTGCCTTTTGAAATTTCATTCCTGCTAAAGCGCCAAACTTGGCAAACGGTTTAAAATCTTCTACTTTCAGCTCTACTACTATTCCGGAGTTGGCTGTAACTTGGTCGCGCTTGGATGGCGACCAACCGTTGGTCACTACTTCGCCGGGACTTGTAGCACACGGTGCAATAACGCCGCCGGGACACATGCAGAACGAATACATACCGCGACCATTGACTTGTTTTACTATCGAGTATGGCGCTGGTGGTAAATAGTCTCCGCGAAAATCACAACTGTATTGTATCTTATCGATTAATTCCTGAGGATGCTCTGCACGAACGCCTAATGCAAAAGGTTTGGCTTCTATTAATATTTTCTTTCGGTCTAATAATTCAAAAATATCTCGTGCCGAATGTCCTGTTGCTAGAATTACTTTGTTGGCAGTTATAGTATCACCATTTTGAAGCACTACGCCATGAATCTCATTGGCTTTAATAATAAAATCAGTGACACGAGTTTCAAACATTACTTGTCCTCCACATTCAATGATTTTCTCTCTGATGTCTTGAATGATTTGCGGTAACTTATTAGTCCCAATATGTGGATGCGCTTCTACCAATATTTCTGGTGTTGCTCCGAAGGCTACTAACAACTGAAGGATTCTATCCACATCACCACGTTTTTTAGAACGTGTATAAAGCTTTCCATCCGAATACGTTCCGGCTCCGCCTTCGCCAAAACAATAATTAGAATCTTCATTTACAATATGATCAATATTGATTGCTTTTAAATCGCGTCTTCTGCCTCGAACATCTTTCCCGCGTTCAATAACTATTGGTTTTAATCCTAGTTCTATTAATTGTAAGGCTGCGAAAAGTCCTGCTGGTCCTGCGCCAATGATGATAACTTCTTGGGCATTAGACACGTTTGGATATTCGGGTAATGCTATTGGAGCTTCAGTGAAATCTTCTCCAGTAAAATAAACTTTAGCTTTGATGTTTATTTTAACTGCCTTTTGTCGGGCATCAATAGAGCGTTTTAAAACAATGGTCTTTTGAATCTCTTTGAGAGAAATTTGGAATTGTTTTGCCACGTGTTGGTTGAGCAAATGTTCACTGGCTGCAACTTCGGGTGAAACTTGAAACTGGTATTCGCGTGGCATAGTATATTTTTTTCTTCGAACTGTTCGACCTAAAGGTCTCGAGTGGCAAAAATAGTTATTTGAATTTACTTTTTCTCCTCAAAAGCACGCAAAGCAAACGAAGCCAACCAATGTTCGCCTTCATAGTTTCCATCAACTACGGATGCCAAAGAGAATTGTAAATGATAATCGGCAACTTTCTTTAGATGCGCAAACTCTTTTGGATATTGATTAGCAAGGTGATAAAAATTCCAGGCGCGGCTGAAATTCAAGCCATCAAGATGCACTAAATGTCCATCACTTCTATCAGATACTTTGGCTACTTCCCAATAGAATTTTTTAGAAAACAACTTCGGCGCAAAGTCTTTTAGCCATTTGATGAATTCTTTTTTAGGAAGTACGCGTTCCATGATGGCCATTTCTTCCAAACAAGGCGAAAGAAAATCGGTGCCGCTTGGCTCCCAGTTTAACGGGCAATCTTTATCAGTAAGAAACAATCGTTTTGCATTTACTTCAATGCTTTTTTGAAAAAGAGTGTTGTTAGAATACACCGCATAATCCCACGCCATGGTTAGCCCAAACGCAGTGCTCGAATGTGTTCCAACACGGATTGGATACAACAACTTGGGTAAAAACTCGATGTATCTTTCAATTAATAAGTTCGATAATGGTTTCAGGTTTTGCGCCAATTCCTTCGCGAAAGGTTCTTTTGAAGTTTCAAGTTCCAATTGCAGTTTTAGCAACCAGTTCCAACCGTAGGTTCTTTCGAATGACTTTTCGTGAGCTTTGTTGAGATAATCTATTTCGGCTTGAATGTTTGCTTTAGACAGGTTGATTTGAAGTTTTTTAATGATTTCCTCTTTGTTTTTCAAATTGGGGAAATGGTTTAAGAGGAAAACCAAACTCCAATGTCCGTGAACCGATGAATGCCAATCAAAACAACCATAAAAGGCAGGATGCAACACTTTTGGCGCTTGTATTTCGGTGCTGTCTATCAGCAGTTGGCTTAGTTTATTGGGATATTCTTGTTGCAAACATTTGATGGGCAAAGTAGCCAAGTGATTGGCTTGTTCTAAGGTTAGCTCTTGAGCAGAGAGTTCTAGTGAAAAAAACAATAAAAAGGCAACAACTATTTTCATAAAGTGGTTTTTACAAATTTAGTAAAACTTATCTTTGGAAAATAATTCAAAATTATGTCACGAAAAATAAAACTCATTTGGGATTTTAGAGGAGAAACGGCCGCCAAGATTGCCGAACATCACGAGAAACACCTGAAAGAATATATTGCAATGGAAAACTTTGAGGAAAAAACAACTGGTTTTGAGGTAGTCTCTGAGTTGTATGCCATAGCTTTTATGGTGGTTGATGAAAAAAACATGATACTGGTTCGCGATGCTTTGAAACCTCACAGAGGGGAGGTTTATTAGTTTCAAGTTTCAAGTTTCAGGTTTGCTTCGCCAGTCGCTACGCTCGTGTCAAGTTTATGGTTGTTTGTTGTTATTATTTTGATGTATGTTTGAGTTACTGTGATTTACGTTAGGATTACTAGCCTACAAGTTGGAATTACTGTGCTACAACATGGAATTACTAGAGAAGAAGTTGGAATTACGACGATTCAAGTTGCCATTACTAGCGTTTAAGTTTGCATTACGACGATGCAAGTTGCGATTACTAGCGTTTAACTTGCAATTACTACGGTTTAAATTGCGATTACTAGCGTTTAAGTTTGCATTACGACGATTCAACTTGCAATTACTGCACTTTAAATTGCCATTACTCGCGTTTAAGTTTGCATTACGACGATTCAACTTGCCATTACTGCACTTTAACTTGCAATTACTAGCGTTTAACTTGCAATTACTACGGTTTAAATTGCCATAACTCGTGTTTAAGTTTGCATTACGACGATGCAAGTTGCCATAACTCGTGTTGAAGTTTGCATTACGACGATGCAAGTTGCCATAACTCGCGTTTAAGTTTGCATTACGACGATTCAAGTTGCCATAACTCGCGTTTAAGTTTTGGTATCTGTACAAAAATATCTTACACTTTTTGATATTTTTTTGGTTTTTGAATTGCTTTATTTTTTATATTCGTGATTGTAGTTCTCTTTTTGTTAAGAAACTTTAAGTATTGATTTAAAAAAATTCATCAAATAAATAATGATTAACATACCTATTTCAAAAACTGATCCTTTTACCAAAGAGTTTAATCTTGAATGGGAAACCATAGCTGGAAATAAATTTTTTGAAAAAATTCTAAATGGAACAATTAACATGGTTTCAACAAAACCAGATACTAATCGACTTTTTCTAACCATAAATCATTTAGAAGGAAAAGACTACCTCATATTAAGACATCCAAGTAAAGACTACATGCTTGATATTGGTGATAAATTTTATATTTTATTTGAGGATGATGAAGTTTTAGAATTTGAGATAGAAAAAAAATCTTTTCACCTATATAATAGCTTGAGTGATACATACAAACAAGTTTTTGAAAATCGGATTATACTATTCAAAGAAGATTTGAATTATTTGGCAAATAGATTGATAAAAGATTGGTGTATTCATACATCTGGAAATAGAAAAATTGAAGGAATGAAGTCTTTTGGTAATAATAGATTTCATAATTATGAAAGCAAAGAAAATTTACAAATTGCTCTAAAAAATTTGTTTATTGATTATATCAAAATAGTCGGAAAAATTGAATCATATAAACCGTTATCTAAAAATGATTTAAAAGACAAAGTATATTTAACAGAGATTTGCTACTTATATTTAATGAAAGACCTTGCTAATGAGTATTACAAAATTGGGATATCCAATAGCCCAGAATATCGTGAAAAGACATTACAGAGTGAAAAACCAACTATAGAACTAATTATTTCAAAAGGTTTTTCAAGTAGAAAAATAGCTTTAGCTTTTGAAAATTCTTTGCACAAATCTTATAGTGAGAAAAGATTAAGAGGAGAATGGTTTCAATTAAGTGAAAAAGAAGTAATAGAGATTAGAGAAATACTAAAATAAGCAAAAGAATAAATGAATAAATATAAATTTCATCACAAACTATTAACGTTCTTAAAAGAAAAATATGAAACATACAATATGGAAGATGTTTCCAAATATTGTTTTACATCTGAGCAACTAGGAAAACAACTTAACATTAATGTAAATAAAATAGAAGAAGTTTTATTTAGTTTGAAAGAATTTGATTGTGTAGATTATAGTAAAAATAGTGGTTTTAAAATTTCTGATAACGGAATAAAAAAACAGTTAAATAGATTTTTTATATATAAGGGGAATGAAAATATAAAGTTAAACCTAAAAGACATTGTTCAAATAATAATACCCCTTTTATCTTTATTGATTGCAACATTAGCAATCTATTGCAAATTTGACAAATTCAATAAGGAGAATGAAAATGAAATTATAAAACTCAAAAATAAAATAGAGATTTTAGAAAATAAAAGTTTTCAAAATAAGGAAAAGAAATAGTTTTCTCAATAACTCATTTTAACAAATTATAGTATATTTTTGAGTTCAATAGTCATGTAATTCCTCATTGTTAACATTTTGATTTTAAGTCGTTTTCTCTTTTTTCAGAAGAAAATGACTTTTTTTTGTGTTGGAAATTGTAAAATTCTGGTTTTTAGGGTTTTGTTGTTTTCTGTATTTTCTTATATTATTCGTAATCAGGGTTTTATATTTCTTCATTTGGTTGCAAAAAATTTAATAAAAAATATCTTTCAATAAATTTTTCGTAAAAATGCAACGTGCTGTTGCACAGTATTTTAAAAGTGGTATAACTTTGTAGGCAGATACCCCAAGATATCTACTATTGAATTTTAACTAAATACTTTTATTATGAAAAAACATGATGAAAACAAGTACTACATGGAACAGTTGGTTCATGAGTATTTAAAAGGATTGGATTCGGCTATTGTTGAAGCTTCGCCAGAACTTGACACTGATATTGCTGAACTGGGCAGTGAGATTGACCTTATTGCTGAATTGAATGAGTATCAACAGATGAACCGCACGGGACATCAGCTTATTAAGAGTCAACTGAAACAAGATATGGCTATGAAGGCTATTGAGGTTGTTGATGCTTTGAGAGCGTATGCTAAAGTGACGAACAACATGGTGTTGTTTGCAGAAATGGGCATTACTTACTGGAGTATTTATAAGAAGCGTGATGCTGAGGCTAAGGATGAGTGTAGGTTTATACACGACCGCGGCGTGGAGCATCTGGCAGGAATTACTACGTATGGGATTACTGAGGCTTTTTTGCTTGAGTTGAAGGGATTGATTACTGATTATAATGCTAACATGACGAAGCCGAGGATGAGTATTACTGAGCGTATGCAGTTGACGAGAGGTATTGATGATGCTTTTGGGCGTATTGATGTGCTTTTGAAGGAACTGGATATTAAGGTTTTTGCGTTGCGCACGTTGTATCCTGCGGTGGTGAGTCATTATAAGGATTGTAGAAGGATTGTTGACTATCGAGGTAGTGTGCTGGCGATTAGTGGTACTGTTAAGAATGAGCTTGATGAACCTATTTTTGGTGCTACGGCTACGATTGAGGTACTGGATAGAAGTACTAAATCGACTTATAAGGGGAATTTTGAGTTTAGGAATTTGCCTGATGGGTTGTATACTGTTGTTGTTGAACGTCCTGGTTATGAGAAGCAGGCTGTTACTGTTGGGGTTGTTAAAGGTGAAACAACGAAGATTAATGTTGTTCTTAAATCGACCGAAGGGCAACTTAGGGTTGCTTAGTTTAACGGGGTATCGATATTGTATAAAAACACCTGCTGCTAGTGGGTGTTTTTTTTTGTGGTTAGAAGGTTATGAGGTTAAGAGTTTAGGAGTGATTGACTCAATTGAAACGATTGTTCTAAAGTAGACGTGGGAAGAGATTGACTTCGTCGAACCACTTCGTTAGGTTTCCTACGGAATGACAAACTTTAAGGTTAGATTTCCTGAGGAATAACAATAAAACTATAGAACAAAAAAATCCCAAACTCCATATTCTGGAACTTGGGATTTTTAGCTATATAACAGTTTATTAATTTGCTACTTCACTGATGAATTTAATGCGCATCAGGCGGAGTTCTTCGATGTCGTAATCGCCATCAAATTCTTTGAGTGCATCTTCTATTTTGTCGGTTTCTGATTCCATGAAATAATCGTGTATTTCCTCTTGCTGGTCTTCGTCTAGCAGTTCATTGATATGGTAATTGATGTTTAACTTGGTACCCGAATATACAATTTGCTCCATTTCTTTAAGCAAGGCTTCCATGGTCAATCCTTTGGCTTTGGCTATATCTTCGAGTGATAACTTTCTATCGATATTTTGAATGATATACAGCTTATTAGCCGAGTTAGCACCTGTAGATTTGACCACCAAATCATCCGGACGAACGATGTCGTTATCATCAACATAACGGGCAATCAATTCTACAAATTCTTTTCCGTATTTCTTAGCCTTTCCTTCGCCTACTCCATGAATATTGGTTAGTTCCTCAATAGAAATTGGATATTTCAACGCCATATCTTCTAGTGACGGATCTTGAAAGACCACAAAAGGTGGAACGCCTAATTTCTTGGCTACCTTTTTACGTAAATCGCGCAGCATGCCCATCAATAATTCATCGGCAGTTCCGCTTGATTTTGCCGCTGTTACGATAGCATCATCTTCTGCTTCGTTATACTCGTGGTCTTCTGACATCATGAAAGAAACTGGATTTTTAATAAAATCCAATCCTTTTGGCGATACTTTCAGAATACCATAGGTTTCTATATCTTTCTTTAAATAACCTTCTACCAAAACCTGACGAATGAGCGCCATCCAATAGCGTTCTTCCTGGTCGCTACCACAACCAAAAAAACTTTGTGCATCGGTTCTGTGGGCTTTTATGGTAGCATTGACGCGGCCAATTAATGTGAAAACAATTTCTTTTGATTTATAAAGATGCTTGGTGTCGCGAACCACTTCGAGTAGTTTTTTGACATTGTCCATGGCTTCAACCTTAACTTTTGGATTTCTAACATTGTCATCCATATCAGCGCCTTCGCCTGTTTCGCTATCAAATTCTTCACCAAAATAATGCAATAAAAATTTACGTCGCGACATCGATGTTTCAGCATAAGCCACAACTTCCTGAAGCAAAGCAAAACCAATTTCCTGCTCGGCAACGGGTTTGCCCGACATGAATTTTTCTAATTTTTCAACATCTTTATACGAATAGTAAGCCAAACAATGACCTTCGCCACCATCGCGACCAGCACGACCAGTTTCCTGATAATAACTTTCTAATGATTTTGGAATATCGTGGTGAATTACAAAACGTACATCGGGTTTGTCAATTCCCATACCGAAAGCAATGGTTGCCACCACTACATCTACATCTTCCATCAAAAACATATCCTGATGTTTGGCGCGGGTTTTAGCATCCAAACCTGCGTGATAAGGCACTGCTGAAATTCCATTTACCTGTAATACTTCGGCAATATCTTCTACTTTCTTTCTGCTTAGGCAATAGATAATTCCCGATTTACCTTTGTTTTGCTTGATAAAACGGATGATATCCGATTCGATATTTTTGGTTTTTGTTCGTACTTCGTAAAACAAATTCGGACGGTTAAATGATGCTTTGAATGTTTTTGCATCACTCATGTCCAAATTTTTAAGGATATCTTCCTGAACTTTTGGAGTAGCCGTAGCGGTTAATCCAATAACAGGAACATCGCCAAGATGTTTGATGATGGTTCTTAAGTTTCTGTATTCAGGCCTGAAATCGTGTCCCCATTCTGAGATACAATGTGCTTCATCAATAGCTACAAATGAAATTGGCACTGATTTTAAAAACTGAACGTATTCTTCTTTGGTTAATGATTCTGGAGCTACATACAGTAATTTAGTAATACCAGAAGTAATGTCTTTTTTTACTTGATTGATTTCTGTCTTGGTTAACGAGGAATTTAAAACGTGTGCAATTCCGTTTTCTGAAGACAAACTTCTAATTGCGTCAACTTGATTTTTCATCAAGGCAATTAGTGGCGAAACAACAATTGCTGTTCCGTCTTGTATTAATGCAGGTAATTGATAACAAAGTGATTTTCCTCCACCAGTAGGCATAATAACAAAAGTATTGTTCTTACCAACAATACTTTTTATAACATTTTCTTGTAATCCTTTAAATTGAGAGAAACCAAAATACTTTTTTAATTCTTTGTGTATGTCAATTTCGTTAGAATTCATTCTTATCGTACTAGTTATTTTATTTAAATTTGCATCCATAAAGATAGCACTTTCTTTTTTACATACAAATATAAAAACAACACAAAATTGATTGATTCTCAAAAAATACTCGCAACTGCCAAAAAAACAATAGTTTCAGAAAGTCAGGCTATACTAAAACTTTCTGATTTTTTAAATGAAGATTTCGTAAAGTCCGTTGAAATAATTTACAATTCCAAAGGTCGCCTTGTGATTACAGGAATTGGAAAAAGCGCCATTATTGCTCAAAAGATTGTTGCCTCCTTAAATTCAACCGGAACGCCATCGTTATTTCTTCATGCCTCTGAAGCCATTCACGGCGATTTGGGTATGGTTCAAAAAGATGATGTGGTAATTTGTATTTCAAAAAGTGGTAATAGCCCAGAGATAAAAGTGTTGGTTCCTTTATTAAAACGATTTGGGAACAAACTAATCGCCATTACCGGAAATACTACTTCGTTTTTAGGAAAAGAATCTGATTATGTTTTAAACACTTATGTAGAAACCGAAGCTTGCCCAAATAATTTAGCACCAACCAACAGTACAACGGCGCAGCTTGTTATTGGTGACGCTATTGCGGTTTGTTTGATGGAGTTGAGAAGTTTCACTGCTGAAGATTTTGCAAAATACCATCCTGGTGGTGCATTGGGTAAAAAGTTATTACTAAGAGTTGGAGAAATGCTAGACACAACCCACCGACCAATTGTTTCACCCGATTCGAGCATTAAAAATGTAATTGTTGAAATTTCAGAAAAAAGATTGGGTGTTACTGCCGTTGTTGAAAACGAAAAAGTAATAGGAATAATCACAGATGGCGACATCAGAAGAATGCTGAACAAAACCGAAAATATTTCGGGTTTAACGGCAAAAGATATCATGACCGTAAATCCAAAAATGATTAAATCAACCGATTTGGTTAGTGATGCTTTGAATATTTTAGAAGATTTTTCAATTACTCAATTGGTAGTTGTTGACGAGAATGATTATAAAGGTGTGCTTCACTTACACGACATTTTAAAAGAGGGAATTGTATAATGGCCAAGAAAAAGAAACCTGTTAATGAAATGTCATTCTTAGATCATTTAGAAGATTTGAGATGGTTGTTAGTTAGAAGTTCTGCGGTAATTGTCATCATGGCAATCGTTACCTATTTTTTTGCCGATTATATTTTTGATGAAATAATCTTTGGTCCAACAAGACCTGATTTTGTTACCTACCGTTTTTTTTGTGATGTAGCACAAAGACTTGGAATGACAGGTGATATTTGTATAAAAGAATTGCCATTCATCATTCAAAATACATCCATGGAAGGACAAGTAAATATCTTTATCTGGACTTGTATAACCGCCGGGTTTATTCTTTCTTTTCCTTATATTTTATATGAAACGTGGAAGTTTATTGGTCCTGCGTTGTATGAAAAAGAAAAGAAAAATGCCTCTATATTCATCATAGCTTCATCCTTATTGTTTTTCTTGGGTGTACTTTTTGGTTACTTTCTGATTGTGCCTTTATCTGTTAATTTTGTGGCAACATTCTCTATAAGTAACGTTGTTAAAAATGAGTTTAACTTAGAATCCTATATTGGAATGATAAAAACATCTGTCATTGCTGCAGGATTGTTTTTTGAATTACCAATAATCATCTATTTTCTATCCAAATTAGGCTTGGTTACACCAGCATTTTTAAGAAAATATAGAAAATATGCAATCGTAATTGTATTAATTGTTGCGGCTATAGTTACTCCGCCCGATGTGGTAAGTCAAGTTTCTGTATCCATTCCGATGTTGATTATCTATGAAGCAAGCATTTTCATTTCGGTTTTTGTACATAAAAATAAATTAAAAAATGGCTGATTTAGTAAAAGAGTTCAATGATTATCGTTCTAAGATGAATGATAAATTATTAGCAGATAACAATTTGGTTATCAAAAGGATTTTCAATCTGGATACGAATGCCTACGCTGAAGGCGCTTTGGATGTTAAAACCAAAGAACTTTTAGGATTAGTAGCTTCGGCTGTTTTGCGTTGCGATGATTGTATTAAATACCACTTAGAAACAAGTTATAAAGAAGGTATCACACGCGAGGAAATGATGGAAGCAATGGGAATTGCAACTCTAGTTGGTGGAACCATCGTTATTCCTCATTTAAGAAGAGCTTACGAGTTTTGGGAAGCGTTGGAAGACTCGAGGCCTTAAGCCGAACTGAGCATAAGCTAAAACAAATAATTGTTAAAAGAAGTATTTGGTTGTTCGTTTATTCGTTAATTTGTTCAAATATCAATAGTCTAATATGAAGTTAAGAGCTGAAAATCTGGTAAAAACCTATAAAAAAAGAAGTGTTGTAAAAGGTATTTCTGTCGAAGTAAATCAAGGCGAAATCGTAGGTTTACTTGGCCCGAATGGTGCCGGAAAAACTACTTCGTTCTACATGATTGTAGGTTTGGTTAAGCCAAATTCGGGAAATATTTATCTAGACGATATGAACATTACTGATTTTCCGATGTACAAACGTGCACAATACGGAATCGGGTATTTGGCACAAGAAGCTTCTGTTTTTAGAAAATTAAGTATTGAAGACAACATATTAAGTGTTTTGCAGTTAACCAAGCTTTCAAAAGAAGAACAAATTGCTAAAATGGAAAGTTTAATTGCCGAATTCAGTTTAGAACATATTCGAACCAATCGTGGTGATTTGCTTTCGGGTGGTGAACGAAGAAGAACCGAAATTGCTCGTGCTTTAGCAACTGACCCAAAATTTATTCTATTGGATGAGCCTTTTGCTGGTGTTGACCCAGTAGCAGTAGAAGACATTCAGCGCATTGTAGCCCAATTAAAAAATAAAAACATCGGAATCCTGATTACCGACCACAATGTTCAGGAAACGCTTGCCATTACTGATAAAACTTACTTGATGTTTGAAGGTGGAATTTTAAAAGCCGGTGTTCCAGAAGAATTGGTAGAGGATGAAATGGTTCGTAGAGTATATCTAGGTCAAAACTTTGAACTTCGAAAAAAGAAATTGGAATTTTAGAAATGGCTACCAATTATCAACAAGAAGAACTTTGGCGAAAGGATGCTAAAAATTGGAAATTAGGATTGTTTTATTACAACAAAGAAGACCAAAGAATCATTGTTGAAAAAAGAAATCCTGCTTTTGGAATCACTTTTAATTTTGCTCACGGTAAAACATATTTCTATTTAATCGGGATGTTTTTGTTCTTTGGATTTGTAGTATATATGATAACCAACTTCAAAAAATAACTACTTCGATTTGGTAAACTGCTTGAGCATTATTGGCGTTCCGTTAAAAATATTCAAATCAACATTTTCGTTAATTCCTTCCACTACTGCTTTCTCGGTGAATTGCCAAAATAGCCAATCATCTTTTATATTTTCTTCAAAGAAATTATAATTGGCAATCCAAAACGAGTATTCTGAAAATTCATCTCTCAAAAAATCGGTATAGTAACGCTCACCAGAATATATTATAGGCTTAATTTTATAATGCGCTTCTACTCTATCCAACCAACGCTTCAAACCAATTTTTAATTTTGCAATAGATTGACTTTCGGGCATTTGCTCAATATCCAAAATTGGTGGCAAATCACCTTTTTGCAATACTACCGTTTTAATGAAATTATCGGCTTGCTCAACAGAGTTTTCGTTCGGTCTATAATAATGATAAGCACCGCGAATCAGATGATGCTTTTTGGTGGCTTTCCAATTGGTTTTAAAACGTGAATCTACTTTGTTTTTCCCAGCTGTTGCTCTGATAAAAACAAAATGCAAGGGAAATTTATGCTCTACTGAATCAATTACTTCCCAGTCAATTTCTCCTTGATACTCGGATACATCAAATCCAAAAGTTTTATCATCATGTTTTTTCAATACCTGATGAATTCTGGCTTGGGCAACTTTATCAATGGTTGAACCTGAATCTCTTTTTGAATGAATATAAAAAGAAATAGCATCGCGATAATGATAAGCAAACAGCGATAACAGAAATAAAAGTAACGCCAAAATTGCTCTAACGAATGGAAACTTTGCTTTTTTTCTAACAGCGTTTTTACGTCTGAACGATGGCTTTTTGGTATACGCTTTTGCCATTGAATTAAAAAATTAAACGCTTTTTTTTGTGAAGAAATTGTTTAAAACCGATAACAAAACGTAGATAACTATTATCATCGGAACAGCAAGAACTTGGAAAATCAAAAGCAATACTATAGATAGTAACAAGAAGAAAATTTGAAGTTTGTATTTAGCAAAGCTGAAGTTCTTAATTTTCAAAGAGAATAACGGAATTTCAGCGTTCATTACATAAGCACTTAAAAAACAAAGTCCAACTAAAACCCAATTATTATAAATTACTCCGTTAAAATTATCATCAAAAAATGAGGCATTAACTAGAGGCAAACTTGTAAAAAACAAAGCATTTGCTGGAGTTGGCAATCCTATAAAACTATCCGATTGACGCGTATCAATATTGAATTTTGCCAAACGATAACAAGCGCCGAGTGTTATAATGAATCCTAAATAAGGAAACAAACTCATTGCTCCAAAAGAATCATTATCACGCATTAACTGAAACATCACAAAACCAGGAACGACTCCGCTTGTAACCATATCCGCAAGCGAATCCAGTTGAACGCCTAACGGACCAGCAACATTGAATTTACGCGCAAAAAAACCATCAAAAAAATCAAAGAAAATACCCAAACAAACAAAGTAGAATGCTAACTCGAAGTTAAAATCTGCTACAAAAACCAAAGCAACGCAACCACTAAACAAATTAAGCATCGTAAACATATTGGGAATCTGCGCTTTGATATTCATATTTTATTGGTATTTATTTTTAAAAAGTTTTACAAATTTAATACAATATGTTTACCGTTTCTGCGTTTTATATTAGAGATTTTTATATGATATTTGTAAAAACTAAAATTGCATTGAAAAAAACACTTCCTTTTTTGCTATTCTTCTTTAGCATTTTCACTCATGCTCAATCTGTTAGAAAGTATTCTAATGAATTTATGAACATTGGTGTTGATGCTGCTGCGCTGGGAATGTCAAATGCAGTTACTGCTTCAACTGGCGATGTAAATTCAGGATATTGGAATCCGGCTGGATTGTTTCGTATCGAAGATTCTGAAGCAGCTTTGATGCATGCTAGTTACTTTGCCAATATTGCTCAATACGATTATGCAGCTTACGCCAAGAAAATTGACGACCGAAGCGCTTGGGGAATTTCATTAATTCGTTTTGGTGTTGACGATATTTTAAACACCACGCAACTTATAGACAGTCAAGGAAACATTGATTACAACAGAATTTCTCTTTTTTCAACTGCCGATTATGGTTTAACTTTCTCCTACGCTCGAAAATCTCAGTTAAAAGAAATCACCTATGGAGTAAATGCCAAAGTTATTCGTAGAATTATTGGAGAATTTGCCAGCTCTTGGGGTTTTGGTTTTGATGCAGGATTGCAGTATGAAAAGAACGACTGGAAATTTGGTGTAATGGTTCGCGACATTACTACAACCTATAATATTTGGAACATCGACGAAGATAAATACAATGAAATCAAAGATGCTGTTGCAGGACAAAACCAAGAAGTTCCCGAAAGTACTGAAATTACTGCTCCAAAAGCTCAATTAGGAATTGCTAAAAAGTTTGAATTTCATTACGATTACACACTTTTAGCAGCAGTAAACCTCAACATGCAATTCGCAAGAACTAATGATATTTTTGCTTCCGATGCAGTAAGTATTGATCCTGCGGTTGGTTTTGAGTTTGGATATACCGAATTAGTTTTCCTTCGTGCAGGAGTTGGAAATTTTCAAAATGTAGAACAAATCGATGGTTCAACGAAAGTAAACTTTCAACCCAATATTGGATTAGGATTTAAATACAAAGGCATTCAGGTAGATTATGCACTCACTGATTTAGGTGATCAAAGTGCAGCTTTATATTCTAATATCTTTTCAGTAAAAGTTGATTTAAGTATTTTTAGATAAAATAATTATGGCAAAAAAATTACTTCTTGCTTTTTTCATACTATTTTCATTCTCTTCGTTTTCACAAAACCCTCAACTTTCTGAAAGTACCCAAATAAGCCTTTTAACTTGTGGTCGTGGTGAAGAATTGTATTCCACTTTTGGTCATACCGCTTTGCGAATAAAAGATGACAACAATCAATTAGATATAGTGTATAACTATGGAATGTTTGATTTTAGAACTGAAAATTTTTACATCAAATTTGTCAAAGGTGATTTGCAATATTTTATGAATGTAACTTCTTTTGATGATTTCATTCTTGAATATCAAATGGATAAAAGAGAAGTTGTTGAACAAGTGCTGATTTTACCTTTATCAAAAAAACAACAGCTTTTTGATTCTCTAAATGCCAATTTATTCTCCACTGAGAAATATTATACTTATAAATTTATTGACAGAAACTGCACCACAATGGTTGCCAATAAATTAAACGAAATATATAAGGAAATAAAATTTGAAAAAGTTGATGATAAATCCATTAGTTATCGAACTTTACTTTATCCTTATTTTGACAACTATTTTTGGTACAAACTTGGAATTAATATAGTTTTTGGTGCAAAAACAGACAAAGATGCAGAAAAGTTATTTTTACCTGTAGAGCTTTTAAACAGTATTGATAAAGCAAAAGTTGATGGTAAATCTGTTGTAGCTTCAAAAAATATAATCGTTACTGGTGAAAATATAAATCATGAATTTTCTTTTTTAAACAGTATTTATGTAATTATTCTTGGCTTGCTAATTATCCTGATTTTAAACTCAAAAATTGTATTTAAAACCTATTTGTTTTTCTCAGGAATATTAGGTTTAATGCTATGCTTAATTGGATTGTATTCAGAACATCAAGAAGTTCTTTGGAATTATAATGCCTTACTTTTCAATCCATTATTTATTCTTTTGCCGTTTTTAAAAGAATCGTCTTTGAAGAAAATAACACTTACATCTTTAGTCCTTCTTTTAATCTACTGCATAGTAATGCTCAACAAACCACATTTAGTGATTATATTGCCTTTTATTGTAACGAATGTGTATGTTTTGATAAAACTGAATGGAAGAAATCCAATTCAATTATTGACCACGATAAAAAAGAACCGTGCTTAAAGTTTTAAAAATGATATTAATATCAAGAAACAAACTTCGGTGCTTGATATAATATAAATCATATTGAAGTTTAATTAAACTGTCGTCAATGGTCGCGCCATAAGAATAATTAACTTGTGCCCAACCAGTCAATCCTGGTTTAATAACATGGCGGGTTTCATAAAAAGGCATTCTTTCGGCAATTTCTTTAACAAATACTGGTCGTTCAGGTCTTGGACCAATAACTGCCATATCGCCTTTTAAAATATTTATAAATTGAGGAAATTCATCAATTCTTGATTTTCTGAGTATTTTTCCAAAAGGAGTAATTCTACTATCATTTACAGTGGCAAAAACAGCTCCTTCTTTTTCGGCGTTTTTTATCATTGTTCTAAATTTCACAATGTTAAAAACTTCTCCGTTTTTGCCGACTCTTTCTTGTTTATAAAAAAGTTTGCCTCTGTTCCAAATTAAATTCCCAACTAGTATCAGAGGCGTTAAAATTAAACCAATAGACAATCCAATTACTGAAATGATGATTTCCAAAAAACGAACAATTAATAAATACAAATGATTTTGATTACTCCTACTAAAAGGGAAATATCTGTAAAAATCTCTTGAAACATATTGAACGGGAATACGCTGAGTAATACTTTCATATACTTGTGTATATTCTCTAATTATAAATCCATTTTCGAGTATACTAATTAATTGATTATAAAGCTCAACAGTAATTCCATCTGTTTTTTGTGAAGCCACTACCACTTCTGAAATAGAATATTTTAAAACAAATTTTTTGAGTTTGTCAATAGCTATATTTTTGATATATGGATTTTCTATTTTTTCAGATTTACTATCTGAGTTTACAAATCCTAAAACTCTATAATGTGGATCAACACTTTCGAGTCCATTTACAAGTTCTTCTACTTGGTCTTGATCACAAACCAAAATTACCTTTTTCACAAATCGATTAGATGCAAAAAATCGAACATACAACATTCTCCAGATAAACAAACCAGCAAAAATAGCCAGAAAGAACATTACAATCTGAATACGATTAGTAGGTAAAAAAGGAGTATAAAATGGTGTTAATAAATATAATAAAACGGTTGTAGATGTGGTAAGAATTATACTTTTCAGCACTTGAAACTGATTGCTTGCAACCTGTAGATTGTACATTTCAAATACTGAACCTAAGAACAGTAAATATATCCCTAAAACAATAGTCCAATAATAATTTGTTGCAGAAATATTGAAATAATCAAAATTAAAAATAATTCCAACAGTATATAAAGAAACAAAAACTGAAATTACATCAAAAATCCTCAAAAGAATTTTTCGTTCTGAAACTTCAAAGTGTATATCTTTATATTTATTCATTTTTTAATAAAAAAATTGAAGTCGCAAGTTAAAAAAATATATCGATTATTGAAGCAATTCCTTCCATTGGTTTTTGACTATTTCCCAGTCGAATTCGGATATTAAGTTCTTAGCATTATGTGTTAATTTAAGCGGCAAATCAGGTTCATTAAATAATCGTTTAATTTCATTTACCATTGCCTCCAAATCATTATCATCTACAAGTAAAGCATTTTTATCATGCTCTAATAAATAAGGAATTCCGCCAACATTAGTAGAAACAACTGGCAAACCCAAAGCCATGGCTTCAATAACACTTATAGGTGTATTATCGAAATGGGTTGTATTAATAAATATGTTATATTTTTTTGATAATTTTATCCAACTCTTTTTTGATAATCTACCAGTAAATAATATTTCTACATTATTTTTTTTTGCAAATTCTATGGTTTGTTCGTAACTCTCATCTTTTTTAGGACCAACCATACAAAGTTCAGCATTAGGATATATTACTTTTAATTCCATAAAAGTTTTAACTGCTAAAATCGGATTGTAAATTGTTGAAAATGAACGAACCCAAAGTAATCTTGGATAATCAAAACTTCGTTCTAAAAAATTATACTTATCAATCTCTATAGTATTTGGAATATATTTTACTATGTATTTATAATCATTGAATCTATTAAAAAGATAAGCTGATGGCGCAACATTTGCATAAGAATTATTGAAAATTAGATTACAAAAAAATGTGCTTTTTTTGAGTCTATTTGGCAAATCACCACCGTGTAATTTAGAAATGTATTTCACTCCTAATACTCTACATAATTGTGAAATAATAAAAGCAAACCAAAAATTATAAGTACTGTAAGTATCAATTAATACATAGTCAACCTTTGAAGCATGTTTAAAAGTTTTGTAAATCATATCCAGCATCCTAAAAACCTTTACTTTTTTGGATGATGCATAATATAAAACATAACCTTCTTTTTCCAGAAACTCTCCTAATGTTTCTATTGAAGTGGCTGTATTACCATGTTTAGAAAGTTTATTCCCTATGTAAAGAATTTTTTTCAACAATTTGTACTTTAAGCAATGATAATGAATAAATAAAAGCTGGCGCAGCAATCCTCATTGCAGCATGATTAATGGTTAATAACCAAAAGGTAATACAACAAAATACAAACATATTCTGATTATTTCCTAAAAATAAAAAAATAGGTGTTAAAAATAAAATTAACAAAGCTAGTATACCCAAAAACCCATGATCAGCTAATGTCCTTGAAATTTCATTGTGAGAGAGTACTATTAAACCTGTTATTTCACTTCTTTTTTCGACACTTTTAGCAACACCTACACCAAAAAAAGGGTTTTCTAAAAAAATATCTAACTCTTGACCCAAAATCTCCTCTCTTCCAGAAAGTTGACTTTCTTTTTCTCTACCTTTTACGTCTTGATTTGCATATCTCTTATTTATAAGACCATCTGTACTTGATGAAGTAAAAGTCCATACAGAAATTAGCAGTAGTGACAAAAAAAGAATTAAAAAATTAATCTTTATTTTACTTCTCTTCTTAGTATTCAAATATACCATTGACAACAGGATTATAATCATAATAAAACCAGTTATCATTCCTCCTCTTGAAAATGTGATTAATCCTCTATAAGTAATAAATAAAAATACTATAACATTAGTTATAAATATTAGTTTACTCCTAGAAACTAAAAGAAATCTTGAAAAAAAAATAAACATCCCTAGTCCTAAAATTGTAGCAACTTGATTGGGACCAAAACCACCCGAAGTCGAAAAATTTGAACTTGTATTTATTAATACTTCTTTTAAATCTGGTGTGTATAAAATTAAATAAGCTATAGTTGATATAATTGGCAATCCACAACATAAAAAAATATTATTAAAATCATCCATTGAAATATTCCTTTGATAAGTGTAGATTGAAGCAATCCCTAAAGAAACAGGTCCAGAAATATTGAAAGCAATTGTTGTCCTAATGTCAGTAGTTAAGTTTAATGTTTCAGTTGCAAGAATAACTCCAGGAATCAACAATAATAAATATATCCAATATGGAATAGCATTCTTTGAAAAACCAGAAAAATACATACCTAAAACAACAAAAATTATAATGGCGTATTTTGAGAACTCATATGAAATTGCTCCTCCTGTCATCCTCAAAAACGCTTCACTTCCCACAATGTAAGCAGCTACCATTAAAACTTGATTGTTACTATTCTTTGTAGTTACAACAATAATTAATCCAATTAACAATGAAAGAAAACCATAAATTTTAGCCAAAAATGGAAATACAAAAATGATAATCCCAATCAAAACATGAAGGATAATTAAATTTATATATTTGTTTCTTAAAAGAATCATTAATTTGAATTTAACCAACTAAGGTATTGATTTAAAACAGCTTCCTCGGAATTATTTTTTAAAATAGTATCATGCAAATTCATGCCAATTTGGTTTCTTAATTCTGAATTATTTATTAAAGAATTTAACGCAGAGTTAAAACCTTCAACATCATCAACATCTACTAAAAGTCCATTCTTATCATTTTTAATTATCAATGGAATTTCTCCAACTGAAGTTGAAACTACCGCTTTTGAATGAAGTCCAAATTCTAATAAAGCAACAGGTAATCCTTCTGAACTTGAGGTAAAAATACATATTTCAGATTGGTTAATGATGTTTGAGGTATCATTTTTTGAGCCATAAATAAAAACAGTATTTTGCAGATTTTCAAATTGAATTTTTTCCCTCAGAGTTAGTGAATAACTATCATTAAAATCTTTACCTACTAAATGAAAAGTCCAATCCGGATGAGTTTCTTTTATTTTTTTAGCTATTTCAATTAAAAAAAAATGATTTTTTTGAATTCTAAGATTTGCTAAACACAAAATCCTTTTCCCTTCTAAACCCGACAGCTTTGTGTTTTTTTCTTCTGATGTTTCAATAGACGTGAAATTGGGTAAATAAATAACATTTTTACAATACAATTCCTTTTCAGCCCATTCTTTTAATTGATAATTAACTGAAATAATACCTTGAAAAAATCTAGAAGCTATTTTAAGAACAAGAGACTTTCTTTTAGATAAAAACTCGCTCAATCCGTAATGATCATGCCATATAATCTTTACATCTCTTAAAAAAAAATGAAATAAAAAAATAAAAAAATAAGAAGTGCTGTGCGGATGTAAATGAGTTATTTTATTTTCTTTACAGTATTTTTTTAACTTTTTTAGCGCTCTAAAATCAACTATTTTTCTCTTATCTAAAAACAAATAGGAAACATTAGTATTCAATTTGGATTTCAATTCTCCTTCTTTTCTAGTAACAACTATTCCTGAAAATTCTATTTTATCAGCTAACCCATTTGCATAATTTATAGCCATTCTTTCAGCACCACCAATTTCTAATGAATCAATAACTTGAAGTATTCTCATGATTTTACTAATTTTTTGATTTCATCTTCAAACAATTCAATTGTAAATTGTCTTGACCATTCAACGCCTTTTTTTATTTTTTGCTGATACAAACCATCATTTTCAATCAAAGATTTAATCCTTTCAACATCTTCCTCTTTTTTCATTTCTAATAATATTCCTCTTTCTCCATTATCTAACATATTAGGTAAACAGGAAACTTTTGTTGCAATTGGCAAACAACCCAAAAACATTGCCTCTGCTACTACTTTTGGCCATCCTTCACTTTGTGAAGGCAATATAACAAAATGATTTTCTAGATAGGCTTTTTTTATTGTTTCTTGATTCTGATTTCCTTTTATAAAAACTCGATTCTCAATTTTTTTTTCAAAAATATATTTTTCCAATTTTATTTTTTCTGCTCCATCACCATACAAACTTAACTTTACATCTAAACCATTTTCAATAAGTTTTTCTATAAGTTGAATTGCATATAAAGGTTGTTTTCCTCTAGAAAGTGAGCCAACAAAAAGAAATGAGAGTTTGCCAGTTAATTTTTTTTGAACTAATTCAATTTTATCATTATCCGAATAGCTTGCTGTGAAGAATGGCTTAATGTTTTTTGAATTGTCATTCCAATTTCCATAAACCAGAACCTGAATATTTTTTGTTAAAAAAGTATTTTTTAATATCCACCGTTGCAGTCTGTAACTTAATGGTTGCCTAGAATTATAATCCCAATTTCCAGCATACTTTGCTGTTTTTTGTTTACTAGGAAATAAAATTTGAATGATACAACCTAGTAAACCCATATTACCAGGACAACGTAAATGAATATGATCCGATTTTTTCATTGCCTTAAAAATCTCAAAAGAAATTATTGGCAACATAAAAAAAGTTTTGAGAGATGATTTTATTGATAAAAAATTAAAAGATGGTACGGATATAAAATCTATATCTTGATGAGAATATTTTGAATCAATAGCTTTTTGATTGTTTAAATCTAATGGTGCTACAAGAATAATTTTATCTACATATTTTGACCAAATATTCATTTCCCTAACATACGGAGAATAAGCATAGTATTCACCATTATCCATTCCATGAGAAACATGTGTTATAATGCAAAATGTCATTATGATTTAAACTTCAATTTTTGGTCTGTTATAAAGTAAACTAATCCAACCTACAATTCTTCCACAAGATTCTGTAAGTGCTTCAAATTTTTTATTAGTGGTAAATATATTGCTAAATCTTATAACTGTCAACAATATTAAAATTGAATTCCATTTTATTCTTGCAATAAAAGATGGTTTGGGATATTTCAACCTCCATACATACCAACCATTTCTGGCTACCATTTTTCCATATTGATATTTATTAGGTCTTCCATCCTGATTGTGAAAATGACTAAGCTGAGCTTTTGTTGTTACAACATTTTTTCCAAATTTTTGAGCTCTAATACTATAATCAGCATCTTCATACAAACCATATCCTTCAAAATAAGTCGAAAACTTAATGTTATCAAAAACAATTCTTCTAAAACTGAATGACATTCCCATCAATAAATCAACTTCATATGTTTTTCCATTTAAAGGAAAACCACAATTTCTACCATTAGAGAATTCTGGCATTTGTCCTGAACCTAAACCAGATTGAAGTCCTACTATATTTCTAATTACGTTTCTTAATCCTTCTGGATAAACATAATCTTCAAAATGATAAAACTTAAATTTGCTATATTTTTTATTGGCTTCCTTTTTAATCCATTGATTTTCGTTGGTAGCAATTCCTGAAACACCAACTACGTTAGAGTCATTTTTAAAGGCATTAATAATTTCTTCAAAATAATTTAATTCCAAAATTGTATCATCATCCAGAAAACAAATTATCTCCGATTGATTTGAAGTTTTGGAAATACCAAAATTTCGTTGTTTCGTTAAACCTCTATTTTCCTTTTCAACTAAAAAATAGTTTAGCTTTTCAAAAGAATTTCTCTCTAGAATTTCTTTAGTCCTTTCATCAGTTGAACCATCAACAATAATAATTTCATCTGGATACAAAGTTTGTGTTTTTACTGAATGTAATAAATCCAGCAAGGCTTTTGGCCTCATGTATGTACAGATTATTAAAGTAAACTTCATTTGATTTTAATTATTAACGAGAACCAACCCGAAATTCTTCCAAAAAACTCACTAATGGCTTCTTTCCCTTTACCACTTTTAAAAACATTTTTTAACAATATAAAAGTTAATAATAAAACAATTGCATTCCATTTTATTCTAGCTTTTATAGATGGATTTGGAAATTTTACTCTCCAAACATACCAACCGTTTCTAACAACCATTTTCCCGTATCGGAATTTGTTTGGTCTTCCTGAAAAATCATGAAAATGAGACAATCTTGCTTTTGTATTAACGTATAAAGTTCCAGTTTTGGAAACTCTCAAAGTAAAATCAGCGTCTTCATATAAACCATAACCTTCAAAATAAGGAGAAAATTGAAAAGTATCAAAAACAATTCTTTTAAATGAAGAAACGCCGCCTTTTAATTGCTCAACTTGATAAATTTTATCTGATGGAGGTAAAAAACCAACACTTCTTCCATTAGAAAATTCAGGCAAATAGCCTGGTTTTAGGTTACTATCTAATCCTAATTTTTTTCGTAAAACAAATCTGCTACCTTCTTTTCTTTTCCAACCATCAAAAAAAAATTCATTAATATTGGGAACATAGTCTTCTGTAACTTTTTCCCAATTTACCTCATTAGTAATAAATCCACCAACTCCTAGTGCTTCAGGATAAATATCATAAGTTGAAATTAGCTCTTCAAAATAATTCTTTTCTAAAATAGTATCATCATCGAGAAAACAAATGATTTTTGAATTTTTTGAAGAATTTCTAATCCCATAATTTCGCTGTTTAGTTAGACCTCTATCATTTTCATCAACTAAGAAGTAGTTCAAATTTTCAAAATGATTAATTTCTAGTATTTCTTTAGTTTTCAAGTCTGTTGAACCATCAACTATAATAATTTCATTTGGATACAAAGTTTGTTCTTTTACTGAACTTAATAATTTCAGTAACGGATTAGGACGCATATAAGTACAAACTATTAAAGTGAAATTCATCATTCTAGCGGTTTAATTCATTAGCCCAAAAAAGACTTCTATTCCATTTTTCACTAAATAATTTAATATATCCAAATGGATTTTTCAAAAATTGACCATTTAAATTCTTAAAAAACAAAGTAACCTTATAACTATTTATTTGTTCTTTAGTATTATACAATAACCTAAACAACATAACGGTTGGTGACGGTTTTGGTTGAATTATATCGGAATGCCATTTCAGTATTGGCTTGGTTCTGAAACCACCAATTGGAGCCTTTAAATGGGTAATTCTCGAGGTTGAAATATACAATATATCATATCCTTTGTATCTCATTTGCATGCCAAAATCATCATCTTCGCCAAAACCAAATTCATAAGCTGTATTAAATTTTAAATCTGTAAAACAAGAAGACTTTACAAAAGCATGTCCAGCTCCAAAGTAGTTAAATTGTTTTGCTTCTTGAACTTGCAATGGTTGCTCTTTTAAAAGACATGCTACTAAAATAATTTCATTACCTGTTTCCTGTAATGAAAGCATTGCTTTCTCGATTAAATCGTTTTCAAAAACAATATCATCATCTGCAAAAAAAGTAAATTCACTTTCAACATATTGCAGTCCAATATTTCTAGCATTACAAGCGCCTGTTTGATTAGTGAAATGATGTTTTATTTGAAACGGCCAGCTTTTGTTTTTTAAAAAATCTAAACTTGAAACACCATTTTTTTCAGGATTTTGTTCGATAATTATAACATTTTTGGGTAAATAAGTTTGTGATGATAAATTATTTAAAACATTTAGTAAATATTCATCTCGTCCAATTGTTGGAATTAAAACATCAATCGTTCCAACATCTATTATCTTTTTATTTGAATTAATTAATATCTTATTCAAATTATCTGGATTAAAACTTCTTTGTCTGTAAAAAAGTGATTGTAAAAACGGATATAATGGAACCTTTTTTTCAAATAAAAATATATTTAAAAACAATAAAAAAATCCATCGCATTTTATAATGCTGTTTTGTAAATTTAAAAAGCTCACTAAGACTTGCTTCTTTAGTTAAGTTTAATTTGCTGATTTTTTTTAATAATTTCGGTTCTGAATAGCATAAAAGACCGAACTGCATTGCTCTTTTTGCAAAAGAATTAAGAAAATAATCAAAATTAGTTTCCTCCTTTAAATTGATTTTACAAGCTTTTAAAACTGAAGTGTGAATTGCTCCAACTTTACTACTCATTAACCATGTTGGATATTTTATCTTTTTTTTTACATTAACAAAATTTGAATCTTCTACATAACCTAGTCTTCTATCGAAATAATTATTTTCTGAATAATCATAACTTAACAGTAGCTTTTTGTGATGAAACAATGACTCTACTTCATCAATGTTCAAATTTTCTCTTTCATTTTCATGACACCAAACTATAATTTCATCATCAAATCTATCTGCAAAATCAAGTAAAACACTAATAATGTTTTTATTTATTTCATTAGAAGAATCTATTTCTACTTTGGAAACAATAGATATAATTTTTGATTTATTATGATAAAGAATAATCATTGAAGGTTATTTATTTCAAATTAAAACCTGCAAAAGTAATGATTTCTGTGCCTCTAAATTTCACAGTTTTGTATGGATAATTCATTGCAGAAAAAAATTGCTCAACCTTAATAAAAGTTTGTTCTCCATTAACAAAATGATACGAAGCGATTGCAAAATTAGGTCTAAGAGTTTTAATGGTTTCAATACAACCATCAAGAGCTTCAATTTCTGCTCCTTCAATATCCATTTTTATAAAATCTAGTTTTTGGATATTATTATTTTTTACCCAATCATCTATGCGAACTGCTTGTTTTTTTACACAAAGTTCGTCATCTGGCATCCAAACAGCTGATGAACCTACTGTGCCTGCTTCATAAAAACTAATTAATTCATTTTTATCCCAAAGTAATACATCTTCTATTTGAATATTGTTACTCAAATCATCATTTAAACTAATATTTTTTAATATTCGTTCTATGTTGAATTTATCAGGCTCGAAAGCAAAAATCTTACCATTGGAACCAACTATTTTTGAAAAGAAAATAGATAAATGACCACAATTAGCTCCAGCATCAATTACTATATCGTTTTGTTTAACTTTATAGAAATGTTGATAATAGTTGAAATCATCTACAATTGGATAAAGTGCTTCATTTGTTTTTATTGATATATTATCAAATTTTGTTATATAGATAATTTTATCTGACACAGTACCAACCTCAAATAAAACATTCTTTGGTTTAAAAAAACTATAATAATGGAGTTTAAATTTTTCTTTCACATTTCCCTTTGGGAAAATTTTACTCAAAATTTTTTTTATAGCTTTTTTCATTTGACTACTTTTTGATAAAATTCAAAACTCTGTTTTGCAACAACTTCAATACTGAATTTTTTAATGACTTTCTTTCTGGCTTCAACTCCAAATTGAGTTCTTAGATTTTTATCATGGATTAATTGCATAACTTTTTGAGCATATTGAAGATGATCTTTTGGATTTACTAAAAAACCTTCAACTCCATCATTGATGACTTCATTTGCCCAACCTATATCAGAAGCTACAATTGCTTTTTCCAAAGCCATAGCTTCTATCCATGAAACAGGTAAAGCCTCAGCAAATGTTGGAAAAACACATATTGTAGATTCGCATATATATTCTTTTATTTCGCTATAATCTTTACTTCCCAAATAATCTACATTTTTTTTTGCATTTTCATCAAATAAATCTTCCATCATTTTCCATGTTGATTTATTACCAGAAATAACATCAGAAGCATCTCGACCAATCAATATTAATTTTACTTGATTATTAATTTTATAAATTTCGTTAAAAATTAATGGTAACTCGAGTAATCCTTTTTTTCTAATTAATGTACCAAAATACAAAATTGTATTTTCATTTCTATCACTAAATGAAACATTTGAAAATTTCTCAACATCTATACTATTTGGAATAATTGTAAAATTTCTATTTAAGCTAAATAAATTATTAGTTATATCTGCAGTAAACTTACTCACTGATATTAAACCATTTGCATTTTGAAGTGCTTTTCTTTCACGATATTTATTAATAAACTTAACTGGCCGTTTTTCTAAATGACAAAAATAGGTGTCTGAACCATTTAATCGAATTACTACAGGACAATTTGGTTTAATATTTGATGAAATTCCAGTCCAATCAGGCGCTTCAATTAAATCAATTTTTTTTTCTTCGAATAATCTATTAATTAAATTTTGAATTTTTTTTTGGGTTAAAAGCCTTGAAAAACCTTTTAATTTAACATTCTTAATTCTGTAATATGAAATGGCGTTTTCTACAAAAAAATCATCTTCATTTTGGCCATAAATTAGAATTGATACTTCATGCCCAAGTTGAATTAATCCTTTTGATAAATTATAAATACTTGTTCCAATTCCGCCAGATGAACCTATTTTGGGATGAGGAAATTCAGATGTTAAAAAGGCTATCTTCATTAATTAGAATTTATTATTTCATCAATAGCTCTCCAAATTCGCTCAGATGCCAATTGAGGTGGATGATAATTGATTTTTTCAAACCATTTTTGGGCATTACTCATAACTTCATTTGAATCTGAATTTAATACCCGTTTTATCGTTTCTTCAATTTCAATTGGAGAATCCATCCAAAAAACAGGTGCATTATTTGGCATTGACCTGAAGTGAACAAATTTATAACAGGTATGTATATTCCATTTTTCATTAAGTTGTTCCTTCTGATTGTATCTAAAATACCCACATGGTTTTTTGTGCGCGATAAAGTCAAAAATCGTTGATGATCCTAAATTAACAACCATTTCGCTATACTCAGCAATACTTGATAACAAACTATCATCTTCTTTTTGAGGCAAAATAGTGTTCCAAGATTCAGTTAAAGGTGTCCATGCTGGATTAATTGAAGTGATTTCATCTTTAAATTTATCTAAAACATAATCATATCTATTAGAAAAATCTACAGGACATCTTCTAAAAAGAATACCTAAATTAAAACCTTTTAAATTTAATTGTTGAATTGCTATGGCTAAATCAGATAAATAACATGGATCATCAGGACTTGTTACAGTATCATCTCCAGTAAAGCAAATATATTTTTTATTAATATCTAATGAATGCTTATTAAAAAATATGGTTTTCTCCTCCAATTTCTCATTGTCAAAATGCATTTCAAATTGTGGTGTTCCTGATATTTTGATTTGTATTTCTTTAATATTTGGATAATAATAAAGTAATTCGTTTTTCATATACAAACTCCAAACAAAATAAAAATCAGCATCAATTATTTTTGTAGCCTTTGGTAAATTATCCCATGAAAAAATAAATGTTCCCGTTGGAATTCCTAAATCATTGGCAGCAAGTAACGGCGCTATCCCTAACATTACTCTTTGATTTGTACAAAAAACAAAATCAGGCTTTTCATTTTTTAAAGTTTCAAGACTATCATGATACAATTTTGTCTTTCTTTCTAATACTCCTATTTTTTTCCTTATTCTTTCTAAGCCATTATTTGAATTGTTCATCGCAATAATGATTCGCAAAATGATATACTTGATACCATTTTTTATCCCTTTTTTAGAAGCTGAAAATTTATAACTATCATAAATAGAATCATTTGCTCTTTTTTTATTTAAGTTTAATTCTATTTCAATTTTTGCTCTTTTATAAATATCGGTAAGTGGATGTGTTTTTGCATTTTCAATTTTAATTTCTGGAAAATTTAATTCAGAAAGTGAAAACATTGTATTATTCCAAAAAACTATTTCATTTCCATAATTCTTACCTAATTTATAAAAATTTGAAAAAGCAAAATTCCTTAAACCAATGCCATCTGGCAACAAAATAAATATTTTTTTGTTTCCCATAACTTATAGGATTAAACTACCTATTCTTCCATGATCTGAATATGATCTATTAACAATAAATTCATTATCTAAAGGTTTTTCTGAGAGAAAAGTTATATCACAAAAATAATCTTTCTGTATGGGATTAAGCCTCCATGGAACTACACTTTTTGAATCGAGCACCCAACTATTTTTTTCCAATTGATTCAATTTTAAATCATTCCATGATGTAATATAATCAATCCAATTATATCCTAATGACCAAGCAAAATCTTCAATTTGATCGACATCATTAATATCCACAACTCTTAAACCACCAACGTTTTGATTACAAATAGCGCTATTGTTCTCAAAAAGCAATCCATTTAAAGTAGGTTGTTGGAAGTAATGGGTATCATTATTTTTCCACTTGCTTATGTCTATATTTAGATTTTGACAAACATTTTCTACCAAAGGTTTTTCAATCTTTGGGTTAATTTTTACATATCGAATTAAATCATGATAACGATACCAACGCATTTTTTGATATAAACCAAGTCCAGCCTGATTAGCAGCTGTTGCTGCCAATGGATAATATTCTCTGGCCAAGCTATACAATTTCCCTAAAATGCCTTTGCCTCTACATTCTTCATCAAGATATACGTTAATTATCCAAGCTATATTACCTCCAAAATTAGCACCAACATGCCCAACTATTTCTTGTTTTTCATTTACGCAAATAAATGATCTCCCAAAGTTTTTATCTCCATATTGCCAAATCCAAAACTCTTTATTCTGTAATGGGTGATTATCTCTGTAAATTCTTTTAAAAAAAACATATAATTTATTCCAGTCTTCAATTGTTGCTTCTCTTGTTATCATAAACTATTTTTATAATTTTTACCAGTAACTAAATCGTTGCAGTCAAATCTTTTTAACAGTAATTTATCTTCACAACCGTTGTTTTTTCCTCTTTCCATTGTGAATCCTAATTTGTAACCAACTTTTTTTGCTATATCGGGTACAGGAAAAGCATATGACGCTTCATTCCCATATGGATAACTTAACATTTCAATTTTGGTTTGAGTGATTTTTTCTAAATATTCTTTTGTTTTTTTTAACTCAGTTCCAATAGTATCAACATCTAGCAATCCTAATGCCAAATGACTGTGTGTATGACTTCCTAATTGATTTTCTTGAGCTAATATTTTTAAATATTCCTCAGTCATATAAAGATTATTTACTGTTTCTTTAGAATCAAAATATACATTAAACAAATCATTCATCGCAATTGAAAGCTCATTTATCGTAAGCTTAAAATTCAAACAATATTTTAAATGGGCACTTGAAACATCATCAAAATTATAATGCTCGATTGCCTTTTTCTTATCAATTTCAGGTAGCTCAAATTTAGATTTAAATGTAGATTTCAAAAAATTACTCATTAAATCTTCAGGTGAAACTTGAGACCGAATTAAATGTATTTTGTGAACTAAAGAAACTTGCTTCTCGATAAAATTAATTGAATTAACAAAATACATTGCTTCAATTTTTAAATCATCAAGTATTGGTTTAGCAATTTCAAATTGTTCTCTCAATCCATCATCAAAAGTTACTAATAAATAGTTTTGCTTAGAATTTACTATTTCATCAGTATTTTCAAGTAATTCTTTAGGCGATATAAATTTTCCAATTTTCTGCAATTCAATTAATTGACGCTTAAAAGATTCTGGAGTTAAACCGAAAATACTTGGATACTGTGATGTAAAATCTTCTCTTATGTAATGATAATTACTTACAGTCAACATTTAATTAGATTACTTATTTGGTTTCAACAAATATCTTTTAATATGCTTTAAAATACTAATATTTTATCCAATATTTACAATCCCAACTTTGATAAAATATAAATTTAAAAATGAGTAATATATTATTCTAATAATTGAGCCGTATTTATCCATTGCCAAATATGAAAACTACTTTGATTATTTCCGTTAAAAAAAGAGTTTAATTCATTTTCTAGCTCAGATTTATTAAACCAATTGTTTTTATAAAGCTTTTCAACTTCTGTTCTAACCCATTCTTTTAAATCATCAGAAAGCCATTCTCTTTGAGGTGTTTGAAGCGGTCTTTTTGGAGCTAAAACTAAATCTTGTTGCAAAAACTTTTCAGCAATTTTTCTAAGCATCCATTTTTGAACTCCACCCTTAATTTTAAAATCGGTTGGACGACTAAAAACATATTCAACTAAATCATAATCTAAAAAAGGCTCTCTTAATTCAGTTCCATAAAGCATAGAAACTCTATCATTAAAACGAAGTGCTCGCGGTATTTTAGTATAAAATAAATCTCTGTATTGAAGATTCAATAAATTATCTTCAAAAGGCTTATCATAGATTGTTTTAGAAAATTGATTTGCAAAATCTGAATCTAAAACATTTGTTTTAAATGGAGAATTTGCAACACCTTGAATAACATTTTGATTGTTATTCAAATAATAATCATATCCAGCCCAAGCTTCATCAGATCCTTGTCCGTCTAGCAACACTTTAATACCTTTTTGGCTAGCTGTTTCAAATATTTTGGAATATGCCAATGTTGGAATTCCACCGTAAGGTTCCATTTGATAAAGAGCCATTTTTTGAGAAAGCTTTGGAATTTCACTTGAAGAAAGTGGGCAAATATTAAGATGAAATGGTCTGTCATTTAACATTGACTTCACCCACTGCAATTCATCATAACGTTCATCATTGCATACAAACGTGAAAGCTTCGACTGCTGATTTATCGATGTTTTGCTGATCTATTAAAGCTAATAAAGTACTTGAATCTAATCCGCCGCTAAGATTAAATCCGACGGGAACATCAGCTCTGAATCTTAAATTAATTGCTTTTAATAACAATTGAGTGATGTAATCTTCTTCATTTTTATCACTTCTATCAAATAATAATTGTACTCTATTTTCAAAAAAGTACCATTTTTTTATATCCAGTTTATTATTCTTAAATATCAAAAAATGTCCGCCAGGTAATTGATTAATGGATTCCCAGAAAGTTTCATTAGGCAAACCATAACTTCCTTCTGAGAAAAATTTCAACCAAACATTTTCATTCGATTTTTTTATAACATCTGCCTCAAAAATGGTATTAATTTCAGAAGCAAAATAAAAATTATTTTGATCAAAAAAATAATAAAACGGTTTTACTCCGAATCTATCTCGCGCTGCAAAAAAAGTTTGTTCTTTCTTGTTCCAAATAGCAAACGAAAACATTCCGTTTAATTTTTCTAAACAATTTTCACCCCATTCAATAAATGCATTAAGTAAAACTTCTGTATCCGATTGGGTTTTAAAACTATACTTAAATTTTAATTCATTTCGAATTTCAATATAGTTATAAATTTCTCCATTAAAAATTAAAACAAAATTTCCACAATCGCTGGTAAAAGGTTGATTTGCATTACTCGATAAATCTATAATACTAAGTCTGTTGTGACCTAAGGCAACATTTCTTTCCTCAATATAATAATCCATAAAATCTGGACCGCGATGCTTTTGCTTTTGAAGCATTTTAGAAATTACTTCAGGAGTTGCTTGGTTTCCAATGATTCCGGCTATTCCACACATTTTAAAATGAATAATGTGTTACAATTTTTTCAGCTTTTTCCCAGTCTTCAATGGTATCAATGTTTACATGGTATTTTGAATTGTTTTCTATGTAAGAAATTGATTTACCATACAAAGAACCTTCTTTTATAATATTTGTTTTTGTGATGTAAACAGAACCATCTCTGTGAAAACTCTTAGGCAAATCTTGACGTCTTGAAATTATTTTTTCTTCACCTGTTGCTATTGACAAAAAACCTTTTTTATTTTCTTCAAAAGCCCAATGTGGATTATATTCGTGAGGAATTGGAAGAACACTAATTAGACAATCTGCATTAGAAGAAATGAATCGTTCTAAGGCAGCATCAATAAATCCTTTTTCTCGAAATGGAGTTGTTGGCTGAAGCAAACAAACGGCATCAAAAAAAATATTTTGTCCTTCAAAATGTTGAATAGCATGTTGCACAACTTCTAAAGAAGTTGATGTATCTTGTGCAAATACTGAAGGTCTAATAAACGGTGGTTTAAAACCTGCAATTTCAGCGGCTATAGCAATTTCTTCATCATCTGTAGAAACAACAATTTGAGTAATTAACTCTGAGTCTTTAACTGCATTAATGGTATAATCTATCAAAGGTAATTTTCCTAAAAGTTTAATATTCTTTTTCGGAATACCTTTTGAACCACCACGAGCTGGAATAAGACCTAAAATTCTCATTGTATAGTTATTTTTTTTTTCTGTATTTCCTCTTTATATAGGTTGCTATTCTCTCTTTCCAATAAAAAAATTTCATTTTAAAATTTGGATTCGGAAATATTAATTGTCCACCGCCACACCAATCTTCCGAAGAAAAAGGTCCATAATTTGGGTTTTTATTATAACTAATCATTTGTGTATAAAAAGCTTTAAGAAAAAATGATCTTAAAATTTGCACTTGAATTGGTCTACCTCCTTCAAGAAAAATAATTGTTTCATTTTTACATAATCTTTTTAATTTTCCTAAAGATTCATCTGTTCCATCAATGATGATTAAATCAAAAAAAATGTCCTCTGGAATTTCAGCTAAATTGCTATATAATTCTACTCTTTTTATTTGTGAGACATTCTCTTTGATTGCATTTAAACAAAACTCATTTGCTTCGGTTGCAGTATATTTAATATTTTGTGAATATTCTAAAACAGTATCCGCTATACATCCAATTCCAATTCCAATTTCTAAAACATCTTTAACATTAAATGCTTCGATTATTCTTAAAATGCACTTAAGTGCATATTCATTAGCAATATGTTGATTTCCTTCGACAAAAGAAAATTTATAATAAGTCTTTTGAGCTAATTTATTAATGTTCATTAATTAATAAGTTATAGTTTTATGAAATTGAAGTGGTAAATCTTTTAACAATTTTGCAATTGTTTCTCCTGCATTTCCACCTCCATAAACATCTGATTTTTTTCTATTATAAGAATTTGAAATGGAATTTACAGCTGAAACTATTTCATTTTCATCATAGGTTACATCAATAACATTTTCACCTCTATCTCTTCTGTTTTGCCTTGAACCAATATTGACAACTGGAACACCAAGATAAGCACATTCTCTAATTCCAACACTTGAATTTCCAATCAAACAAATAGAATTATCTAATAAATTTAGAAAATCTTCGCCTTCCATATTTTTGAAAAAATGGACGTTTTCTAGTTTATATTTTTCCCTGAAAGAACGAATTCCTGTTGAAGTGCCATCTGCTCCGGCATCAACATTTGGCCAAAACCAAAGCGTTGGTTTATTGATTTGTTGAATAGCTCTAAGTGTCGATTCGATATGCTTTCTTGAATCCTGATATTCATTGGTCACAGGATGTTGCATAACTACTATATAACCATTTTCCAAATCAGGAAGTGAACCAACACCGCCATATTTTTCATAAGGATTAAAAGTCAATTGATTTTTTTTAGAAACTTGCTCTGCAATATCTATTGATGGACAACCCGTATTAAAAACCATTTCAGGATTCTCACCAAGCTGAATCACACGTTGTTTTGCGTTTTCAGATGCTACAAAATGATAATCTGCAAGTTTGGTTATCGAATGACGAACTTTCTCATCTATATTACCGGTAACTTCACCACCTTGAATGTGTGCCAAAGGAATATTCATATAAGAAGCCGCAATTGCAGTTGCCATAGTTTCAAATCGGTCGGCAACGGTAACTACAATGTCTGGTTTTAAATTATCAAAAACGGTTGAAAGTTCTAAAATTCCAATTCCGGTTGTTTTGGCTGCTGCTGTTAAATTTTCTCCTTCTAAAACATTAAATACTTTGGCAGCAATTTCAAAACCATCGTTTACGATATAATTTACTGCACTTCCATATCGATCAAGCAATGCCGATGCCGCGACAATTAATTGTAACTCCAATTCTGGATGACTATTAATTGCCGATAGAACAGTTTTAACTCTGCTATAAGATGGTCGAGCTGTAATAACAACAGCTATTTTTCGTTTAATACTCATTCTAAATCTTCTTCATTCAAAAAATCCCATTGAGATTTATTGGTTTTCAATTTTTTACCCAAAACATCTTTAAAATTTCTTGCATCAATTCCAAAACCTTTTGGCTTTTTGCTTTCTAGATCTTTAAAAGTCATTTGATGACCTTTGGGTAAATCTTTATTTATGGCTAATGATTTTTCAAAGATGGTTTTCAATTCTTTAAAGTTATCATTATTATTTTTATTAATTGGATTGTTTTTAGCGATGTGAATTTCATTAACTGCTTCAACCAATTGTTTTGTTTCCTCAATAGTTAGTGAAGCTTTAGCATCAGGACCAAAAAGTTCGCGATGAAAAACTACATGAAACTCTAAAATTTCTGCTCTTAAAACAACTGCTGCTATTCCTGTAGAAACTTTAGCAGAATGGTCTGAAAAACCAACTTTTACCTTGTATCTTTCCTTTAACTCTTGTATAACATTAAAACCATATTGTTCAGGTTGCGTCGGATAAGCTGTAGTACATTGAAGTATTGAAAAATCAACATTTTTCTCTTTCAAAAAATTGATTGCTTGGTCTAATTCTTCAAAACTGCTCATTCCAGAAGATAGAATAATTGGTTTTCTAGTTTGAGCAATTTTTTCTAATAGAAGAAAATTATTCACTTCTCCTGAACCAATTTTATACATCTTCACGCCTATTTCTTCCAGCCAATCAACCGCTAAATTACTGAATGGTGAACAAACAAAATCCAAACCTACTGCATCACAATGAGTTTTAATTTCTTTCCACTGTTCCAAAGAAAACTCCATTCTTTTCCAGTAATCATAGCGTGTTTTATCTTCTTTTGAAAATTGTACACGAAACGGTTCATGAATACTACTTTCAGCTTCAGCGATATGCATTTGAAATTTAATTGCCTGAACGCCTGTTTGAGCAACAGCATCAATATAGGAATGTAGGATTCCCAGACTTCCATCATGGGCTTGGGCAATTTCGGCTATTAAATAAGGCTTTGAATTCATATCAAAATCGAAAGTTAGTAAAAATAACTATTTTGGAAAATCTAAAAGTCTTTTAGTAAATTTAATTTGATAATATTTCATTTAAAGATTTTACAAAGTTCTCGTTGCTAAAATAATCTCCAAAAGGAAAAACAGATTCTTCAGATTCCAATCTATTCAAAATTAGATTTTCTAATTTTATTTTTATATCATTTTTATCATTACTATTCGCAATAAATCTATCATCAACGATAATGTTTCTTAATTCACTTCTTTCTGGTGATAGAGATAGAATAGGTTTTTTTAATTCTGCTAAAAAAGGAGCTTTGCCAACTAAAATATTGCAATACAATGGTCCATTTTCTAATATAATATTTATATCAGCAATATGTTTCTGTTCATAACATGAATTAGAAAAGTTTAAAGTTTCTAGTAATATAATGTTTGGGATTTCTTTATACTTATTTTCTAGTCTTTTCATATTGATTCCTTTCATTCGAAGTACAAATTCTGTGCTGTCTTTTAACAATGGATTTTTTTCCAATAATTCTACATAGGCATCAAGCAGAATTTCAATATCTCTTCCAAATTGAATTGCACCATGATAGGAAATCATCATTTTTTTACTTTTTTGATAACTATTTTTAGTATCACTTAAATCAAAAACTTCCTCACTATACTGATGTGGTAAAGTATAAAACTTTTTCCTTGTACCATACAAAAACTCTAAATCGTATGACATATAATGTGCTGAACTCATGCATGTTTTAGCTTGATTAACGATACTGAACATAGATTTCATCTGATACATTTCTAACTTAGTTAATTCTTTGTTTGAACCAACATACCAAAACAAAGGATAAGGATCATGAAAATTAACAATGGCTTTTTTTAATATTGGTAAATCTTTTGCGCCTAAAATTGTTTCATGAGCTAAACCAGCACTTCTAATGAAAATATGATCGTAATTTTGATAATTAATTTTACTGATATATTTTTTATAAACATTATTTACATGCCCAATTGCTAGTGAAACTCCAAATATTCTCCAATAAAACTTATTTATGATTTTGGTAAAAAAAGGTATTTTCAAATCTAAAACATGACTTTCTATTGAATCAACAGGTAATAAATCTAATTGGTCGTCACTAGAAATGCTTTTTAAGTATACAACATCAATTTTTGCATTAGGATAAGCCATTCTTAATTTAGATAAAAAAGAGCGAGAAATAATTCCTTGGCTGGTGCCTGAAACTCTTAAATCTTGTTCAATAATTAAAAACTTCATTTTGACACTAATTTAATTTTTTCAACAATTGTTTTTTTACCTTATAAAATGGCTTTTTAAATCTAATTGAAAGATAAAAACACATTAATTTAAAATTTTCATATTTTGAAAATTCTAACAAATCTATAATCTTCTCAAATAAATTAAAATTTCTAAAATTAGTTGAAATGTAAATAAAATATCGAATTATAGATTTTGTCAATAATTTTTTTTCAATTAAATTTTTAATAACTGCTAATATAGCTTGTATATATGATTCTTGCCTAATAGGATTATTACTATAGAATTCTCCTGTATTTGAATTTTCATGTTTTCTTCCATAAAACAAGCATTTATCTATCGAAATTCCATTAAACCCTGAAGATACAATTCTTGGATATAATTCCCATTCTTCTGCATACATTAATGTTTCAATAAATCTATTTTTCTGAAAGCATTCTTTTTTCCACATGACGGCACATGAATTAAATGGAAGTTCATTTTTAATCATCTTTTCTATATCTTTTTTATCTATAAAAAAAGAGGTGTAATTCTTTGAATAATCAAAATCATAATGAAAATTTCCAAAAAAAACATTTCTAATATATCTACAAAAATAGATCTCTTTTTTTGATAATTCATCGACACATAATTCTAAGTTTTGTGGATGTGGAATATCGTCATCGTCAAAAAAAATCATATAATCACCTTTAGCTAGGTCTAATCCATAATTACGACAACCAGGTAATCCTTTTAAATAATTTTCATTTCTTTTAAAATAATTAAATCGAGAATCTTTTTCAAGAATTGGATTAATAACTTCAATTGTGTTATCTGTTCCACCATCATCAATGATAATGCATTCCCAATCAGAGAAAGTTTGATTTTGAATTGAAATTAGCGACTCTACAATAAATTGAGCTCTATTGTAGGTTGCCATTATAATTGACACTTTAGGATTTTCCATGTTTTCGTTTCCCATTGAAAAGTTTATTCATTATTTTTTTAAAAAACTTTTGAATCCATCTTATGTTAATGTATTTTAAATAAAAATATAGTAAAACAAAAAAATCCGAAATTTTCAAGCTTCTAAATCTTCTTAATTCTGCTTGATATCTTCTCAATAATCTTAACTTTTGTTCATTGTTAAAGTAATTTAACTTATTAAAAACAATGAATTTATAAAATTGAATCTCTGATTTATTCTTTAATAGGATATTATCTTTTTTTCCTGAAATATTATAATCGGATATCCTAAAATAAACACAACTTTCATTTATTGTATATATAGGTTTGTTGTCTGAAAAATCTAACCAAGCTCTGTCATCTGAATTCCATGCTAAAGGATAGTTATAAAAACCATATTTTAAAAATGTCTCTTTTGAAAAAATATATTCTGAAAGTGAACTTCTTGAGGTTTTATTAAACTTTCTATAAAAAGCATCAGCTGCATCTTCCCAAATAGGATGAGTAAATGCATCATCTTCTTTTACTTTTGACCCAAATATTTTTTTTGTAGCAAATCGAATTACATTTGTTTTATTATAAAATATTTTTTCATTCTTGTAAAAAGAAGCAACAACTGTTTTATCTAAAACATCATCATCTCCCAATACCATTATCCAATCTTCATTATTTGTAAGCCCAATACAGCGTTCCCATTGTTTTGCTAATGAAGTTCCACCTAAATTTTCATTAAATCTATGGTATACAAATTCAAATTTATCTTTATAAATTTCCAGAAGCCTTTCTGGATTTTCTGGACTGGCATCATCTCCAATATAGACTTTAAATCGCTTATCAGATTGGTTAGACAATGATTCTAAAGTGTCATCAAAATAAGTTAATTTATAGTATGGAATTACAATGGCTAACTTAATCATTTTTGTTTTTTATATTTTCCAAAAATTGTAAATCCAAAAAATGTTTTTAAAAACAAATCAATAACAAATTTTTCACTTTGAAGCTTTCTTTTAAATTCATTTTTAGAGTTTTCAAATTCATCATTTAACTTTTTAAATGAACCAAATTGACTTATGTAAAAATCAGTATGCTTATAACTCATATATTGCAGCATCTCTTCTTTTTGATTTGAATTTAACTCTTTAACCATTGAAATATTTTTAACTCTATAGTTAAAACCAATATGGTCTAATCGTTTTACATTTCCTCCATTTTTTAGTAAAGCAATCCAAAACTCCCAATCTTCCCATCCATAAATCATATTTACATCATAACCTCCAGTTAATTTCCAATCTGATTTTTTATACATTGCACTACAAAAAATCATATTGTTTTTACTTAAATTGGACAGTGAGAAATCTGGTAATTCCCAAATGCAATTTTCACTTCCAAACTTATTTGCTTTACAATAAACAACTTTTAATGTATTATCTAATTGAAACTCATTAACCGCTAATTCTAAATATTCATTTGAAATTGTATCATCTGCATCAAGTGGTAAAATAAATTCTCCTGTTGCGATTGAAATCCCAGAGTTTCTAGCATCACTCAATCCTCCATTTTTTTTTTCAAAATAATGAAATCTTGAGTCTTTTTTTACCCATTCATTGGCTATATCCTTAGTATTATCAGTAGAGCCGTCATTTACTATTATACATTCCCAATTTAATAGTGTTTGATTATAGACCGATTGCAAACATTCATCTAAATATTCGGCTTGATTATAACAAGGTATAACTATTGAAACTTTATTATTCAATTCAATCATTTTTTAATATAATAATCTTTTATTAATATTTGCCTTTAACAAATACTTAAAAGTTTTAAAAATATTATAGAAATTATCTTTTAAATTTTTTCTATAAAATAGCATATGTCTTGGATTTGCAATTATTGCTTTACTAATCCAATATAAGGGTTTAGTTATACTTTTATTTTTATAAGTATTTGCATTTATTAGATAAAACAAGAATATCCTTTTTTTAATTTGAGTATCATATTTTTTTTCAAAATAATCGTTCATTAAATTTAACTGATTTATGTGCCTTTTGTTTTGATTAAGAGTTGAAAATGAATTAGCCGTAACACTTGATTGGTTAATTCTATAAACACTTAAAACATCATTAAACCCTTTAAATTTACCAAATTTACTCAAATATAACTGTAAGCCAAAATCACCATGAGTAGCATTATTGAAATAATCAGGATAAACATTACCAAAATTATTTCTATAAACCATACTAGCTGTTGGAATTATCCATCTTTCGAAAATATCTGTGATTTCAAATTTATCAACATCATAATTCTCTAAAAAAAGATATGTGTTATTTGTAAAGTTATTATGTACTTCTGCATTGTGAAAAGACAATACATATTCATTGTTATTTTCTAAAAATTCAACTTGTTTTTGAAGTTTTTTAGAATTTGTCCAAAAATCATCACCTTCACAAAGAGCAACATATTTTCCTTTACATTGCTTTAGTGCAAAAATAAAATTAGGCATCATTCCAATATTTTTTTCCTGCCTTATATATTTTATAATATACCCTTTTTGATGAGTTTCGATGATGTTTTTAACTATTTTATCTGTTGAATCAGGAGAACAATCATTTGAAATTATAAGTTCGATTTCAAATTTACATTCTTGCATTAATATGCTAAGAATAGCTTCTTCAATATACTTTTCATGACCATAAGTAATCATACAAACACTTACCATAGGATAATTATTCATCAATTTCTATTCTTTATTGATTAAAGATTTCACAGCAATTTTTATCCATTTAAAATTCAAATACTTAACAAAGTAATAAAAAATAAAAATATGTTCTTGTATAGTTAAGTTTCTAAAAACTTTAATTTTCTTTTTATAATTTTTAAGTAATCTAAGTTTTTGACTATTATTATAATAGGCTATTTTTTTAGAAATTATATATTTAAAAAAACTAATCTCAGACAAGTTTTTTAATTCAGTATTATCCTTTTTTCCAGATATATTTAGTGTTGATATTCTAACATATACTATACTTTCGTTTATTGTATAAATAGGTTTTCCATCTGAAAATTCTAACCATGCTCTATCATCACTACTCCAAGCTAATGGATAGTTATAAAAACCATATTTTAAAAAAATATCTTTTTTAAAAATATGCTCCGATAATGAACTTCTAGATGTAGCGTCGTATTTTCTAAAAAAAGAATCTGTTGCAATTTCCCAAATAGGATGAGTATATGTTTTGGAAGTCTCTTTATTATCTTCATCAATTAATTTTGAGGCAAATCTAATTAAATTCGTTTTTTCTTTAAATAAATTATAATTTTTATAAAAGGAAGAAACCACGGAATTATCTAACCTATCATCATCTCCTAATATCATAATCCATTCTTCATTTCCACATAAATCAACACACCTACTCCATTGTTTTGTTAAAGATATACTTCCTAAATTCTCATTAAATTTAAAATAATCGAACTCAAATTTATTTTTATAAAAACTTAATAATTTGGAAGGATTTTCATTACTAGCATCATCTCCTATGTAAACTTTAAATCTTTTATCTGTTTGATTTGCAAGTGATTTTAGTGTTTCTTCAAAAAAAGTGATTTTATAATATGGAATAACAATAGCTAGCATATTAATTTTTCATCAATTTATTTTTTATTTTTTTCCAAAATTTATTTGGATGTTTAACAGATTTAAGCGCCTTAAAAAAAACATTATTAGAGACAAATGATTCATCATATTCTCTTCTTATCAGCTTTTCAATAGTCTCTAAAGCATTTAATTGTCTATCAATAAGTATTTTATTTATATTAAAATTATTTGAGTAAGACAAAATTAACGTAAACAATTTAAAATTAGCCTCAGCTAATTTAATTTGATTATATGTCGAATGTATCCCAACACCATAACGATATACTGCCATTTCATCATCTAAATATTTTAATTTACCATATTCTGATAGAATGAAATATAAAAAATAATCGCCGATTGGTGACATTGAAAACTCATTGGGAAATTCCTCTATAATATTTCGGTAAACAACAGATGGTGTATGTATGTAATTCCCCAAACTTGCAAAAGTTTGTTGGGTTTCATAATTTTCTGGAACTTTGGTGATAAAATCTTCTACTAGGACATTGCCAGATTTTTTGACCTTTATCTTATGAAAGCACAATACATAATCTAAATTTGAATCTAAATAATCGACTTGTTTTTGAAGTTTAAATGGATCTGTCCAATAATCATCTCCTTCACAGAGTGCAATATACTGGCTTTTGCATCTTTTTAAATTAAAAATAAAATTAGGCATCATACCTATGTTATTTTCTTGCTTGAAGTAATTAATCCATGAAGCTCTTGAATGATTTTCTAAAATATCTTTGATTGTTTCATCTGTATTATCGGGAGAACAATCATTAGCAATTAGAAGTTCAACATCAAAATTACATTCTTGCATCAGTACACCTTCAATAGCTTCACGAATAAACTTTTCGTGACCATAAGTAATCATGCAAACACTAACTTTTGGTCTCATTACTTAAAATTCTAAAGGATTAAGCTTTTTAATTACTTTTGCTGGTACACCAACTACAACACAATTATCAGGTATATCTTTTGTAACAACAGAACCCGCCCCAATAGTTACGTTTATTCCAATTTTAATATCTGGTAAAATTGTTGCATTAGAGCCAATTTTAGAAAACGAGCCAATTTGACACCTACCCAGAATGGAAACAGCTGGAGATATTTCAACAAAATCTCCAATTACACAATCATGCGTAATTATAGAATTATAATATACTATACAACCTTTCCCTAAAATAGTACTGTTAGAAAAAACTGCAGCTGAAAGAATATTTGAACCTATTCCTATTTCTACTTCATATGACCCAATTATTGCCGTTGGTGAAATCGTTGAAGTATAAATTCCTCCTAAACTAGTAAATTTGTCGTATAATTTTTTTCTTAAAAAAGGATTACCAATTCCAATTGTAAATCTATTGTCTATACTTTTAAAATAATTTGTAGCTTCATCTGTAGAACTTAAAATAGGAAACTTACCAAATAATTTTTCAGGCATGCCGAAATTTACATCATCATAAAAAGCTAAATCATCCAGTTGATTTAAATGATGAACTATTTCTAATATTTCTTTAGCAAATCCTTTTGCTCCAATAATTAACATAAATTTTTATTTATTATATCACATATATTAATTAATTCATCTTTACTTAATCCAACATATAAAGGTAAACAAAGTATTCGAGATGCTATACTCTCAGAAACAGGCATTTGTTCTCCATTTATATATTTTATTGTATTCAACGAGGGATAAAAATATCTTCTGGGAATAATTTTTTCTTCAGTTAAAGCATTTTGAACTTTTAATAAAACAGACTCATCGTTAAAAATTACAGGATAATAACTATAATTCCATTTTGTGTTTTCTCTTAATTTTAAAAAATGAAGTTCATTGTTATTTAAATTATTATTGTAAAACTGGACTACTTTTTTTCTTTCTTCAATTATTGTCTCTATATAAGGAAAAACTGCTAATCCCATGGCAGCTTGAAGTTCAGAAATTTTACCATTAATACCTAAGCCAAAGAAATCTAATGGTCCGTTGTGTCCAAAATTATGACTGTAATACAATCGATGAAATAAATTAGCATCCTTTGAAAAAATCGCTCCTCCTTCTCCTGTATGAAACAACTTTGTAGCATGGAAACTACAAGTACTAACATCACCATAATTAAATATTGATTGTTCATTGTAGGTTACACCAAAAGCGTGTGCTGCATCATAAATAACTTTTAAATTGTATTTTTTTGCAATATTCTCTATAGCTCCAATATTACAAGGATTTCCAAAAACATGTGTTGCTAGAATTGCTGTAGTTTTGTCAGATATATTAGACTCAATTTTTGTTTCATCAATGGTTAGATATTCAGGATGAATGTCTACAAAAACAGGAGCACAATTTTCCCAAAAAATAGCAGCGCTCGTGGCTACGTACGAAAATGGAGTAGTTATAATTTCCCCTCCATTTCCCAACACTTTTAAAGCAATCTGTATTGGTATCGTACCATTATTCATCAATAAAATATTAGTACTATCGAGGTATTTTTTGATTTTTCCCTCTAGTTCTAAAACAAGTTCTCCTCTATTTGTCAACCATTTATTTTGCCAAATCCGTTCTAATTGCTTAGTATATTCTTCAATTGGAGGAAAAAAAGTTTTAGTTACTGTTATCATTTAGAAAGATATTTGATAGGAATCGATAATTCCATTTTTTTTAACAAAAGCTAACTCTACAAGCCATAGGACATTTAGTTCAAAAGGACGGTTTAAATCTGTAATTTCAAATAATCGATACCCATTTTCATCCATATAGTTAATTAATTTTAAAAAACTATTGTCGAAAGATTTATTTACTATTCCAGCTTCTACCATAAACATCTCTGTTTTTCCAAAAAAATCATTTGCTCCTTTTAAAACTTCAATATCTAATCCTTCCGCATCAATTTTAATAATATCAGGAATAGGTAAACCATTAGACTTTATTAACTCATTTAATGTAACAACCTGAACATCATATTGTTCAAAACCATTCTCAATTGCTTCTTTTTCTGAATAGCGAAAAGAACAACTATCATCTCTGTCTACAATAGTGAATTTAAAAGAACCATTTTCAGATCCTGCTCCTACAGGATGAAATGTTATTTTTGAATTAGAATCTAACAAATCTTGAAGAGAAGCTTTTAATCTTTCCTGTGGTTCAAGCAAAGTATATTGAGCATCAGGAAAATATGTTAACACTTCTCTAGTCCAAGTTCCATGGTTAGCTCCAATATCTACAATATGGTTTGGAAAAAAGCCCATGCTTTTTATGTTTGTAAATAAAGTTTGTAACAATAAATTCTTTCCATCAAGAATTTGATGAAAACTTAGAGTTTTTCTTTGGTAACCTAATTTATTAAAAATAGGTTTTGAAATTCTAAAATATAATTTTCTTGCTCTCTTTTTCATTTATTATTCAATTGTCCAATCAAAAATTGGTTTTATAAATCCTGGTTCTTTTCCCATCCAAGAACCAATTTCTCTTTGCCCTTCTTGTATATTAAATACCATTATATCTTTTTCTACAAATAATGTTGATTTTGAATTTTCAATCACATAAAAATTTAAATAATATGTTCCTATGTTAAGAAAACCCTTAGGAAATTTACACTTTATTTTATTCAAACCTTGTTTCAAATCTATACCTAAAGTTGAATGAGAAAAAGTAAACAATGACTCTCCAGATTCATTGTTTATTACAAAAGTTACATGAAGCTTACTCTTCACTTTTTTCAAGGTGAAATGTGTGTTTATTTCTATCTCCTGATATTCATCTAAAACTTCATCGGAATTCCCTCCTTTTGGGTTTAAAAAAATTTGATGTAATGTGAATTCTGGTTTATCATATTCATTTGAAAAAATCTTATGATTTTGAGATTCAGAATTACCACTCAAATAATAAGCTACTGCATTTTCTACATAATCATTTTTTGTAATCAATCCATTCTCTAAAACAATAGCTTTAGAACATAGACTTTTTACCGCCGCCATGTTATGACTAACAAATAAGACTGTTCTTCCTTGCCCTTTACTTACATCATTCATTTTTCCTAAACATTTCTTTTGAAAATCTGCATCGCCTACTGCAAGTACTTCATCTACAATCAAAATTTCGCTTTCTAAATGAGCCGCAACAGCAAAAGCCAAACGCACATACATTCCAGAGGAATATCTTTTTACAGGTGTATCAATATATCTTTCAACTCCGGAGAAAGCTACAATTTCATCAAACTTGCGAGTAATTTCATGTTTTCTCATGCCTAAAATAGCACCATTAAGATAAATATTTTCTCTACCTGTCATTTCAGGATGAAATCCTGTTCCAACTTCTAATAATGATGCTATGCGTCCTTTTGTGAATATTTGTCCAGAAGTAGGTTTAGTAACTTGACTTAAAATTTTTAATAATGTACTTTTACCAGCACCATTTCTTCCAATAATACCTACTGATTCACCTTGATTTATTTCAAAATTAATATCTTTCAATGACCATACATAATCACTAATTCCTTTAGTAGACCTATCATTTGATTCTCCTATTTTTAGAAAAGGATTTTCTTTTCCTTGAACATTAAACCACCAGCGTTTTAAATCATCTCTTAAAGTACCAGATCCAACTAATCCAAGTCGGTACTGCTTTGAAATATTTTCCGCTTTTATTACAACTCTACTCATTAATTTTTTTATTAAACGGTATCAATAAATGTCTTCTGTGTTTTATTAAAAATTAATATCCCAACAGCTACAATTGCTATTGAAAAAACAGCTGGAAATAACAATGATTCGATTGAAAACTTACCAATTCCCAAAAAGGCAAAACGCATGTAGTCAAATAAACTTACTAATGGATTTAAATCTACTATCCATTTATAATTATCAGGAATTGATGAACTTGGATAAATAACTGGTGTAACATACATAAACAACTGAACACCAAATGTTATTAATTGGTTTAAGTCTTTATATTTGGTTGTCATAGCAGTTAAAATTAAACCTATACCTAATGCAATTGCTGCCATCAAAAAAATAATTAAAGGCATCAGTATAATATAAAAATTAGGCTGTATTTTTCCTTGATAAAAAAAATAAAACACAAACCCAAGAAATAAAATAAATTGCACTCCAAATTTCATTAAATTTGAGATAACAACTGTCAACGGCATGATTAGTCTAGGAAAATACACTTTACCAAATATACTTGCATTTGTGTTGAAAACGCTAGAAACTGACATCAAACAACCTGAAAAATAGGTCCACAAAGTTATTCCTGCCAAATAAAAAATCATTTTTGGAGCGCCATCAGTTGATAATTGTGCAACCGTTCCAAATACTATTGTAAAAGTAATTGTTGTAAGCAATGGTTGGATAAAGAACCATAATGGTCCTAAAATTGTTTGTTTATAAACTGTAACAAAATCCCTTTTTACAAACAAAAACAATAAATCTCTGTAATTCCATACATCTTTAAAATTAATATCAAAAAGTGAAGTATGACCTTTGATTACTAAATCCCAATCTTTTGATTGGTTATTGAAATTTATTAAGTGCTTTTTTTTGATTACCATATAAAGTGTAATAACAGCAAATATATAAATAAGGCGCACTGTATAAAAGAAATAAATAGTTTTATTTGGCAATCTATTCTTTTTTAATTCTATTCCTTTTTTATTTTGTTAATTTTGTTTTCTAAAAATATATTCATTGATTCACTTTTTTAAACAAAAGCCTTATTTACAAGATTTTATTCCCGAAAATCATGTTGACATTCATTCCCATTTATTACCAAATATTGATGATGGTGCTAGAACAATTGAAGAAACAGAAACACTCCTTTTAGGCCTTGAAAAAATAGGAATTAAAAAATTCGTAACCACACCACATGTTATGGGTGAGATTTGGAAAAATAGTTCTGAAGATATTACAGAAAAAAAAGAGAATACACTTCAAAATTTATCAATAAATGGAATACGAAGTCGTTTTAAAGCTGCGGCTGAATACATGATTGATGCCGAATTTAATGAACTTTTTAAGAAAGAAAAATTGCTAACCGTAAAAGAAAATTACGTCTTAGTTGAGATATCCTATTTAAATCCTCCAATACAATTATTTGACATTTTATTTGAATTACAAGTCGCTGGTTATAAACCAATTTTGGCTCATCCTGAACGGTATAATTTTTATCACAACTCTATTGATAATTATAAAAAATTAAAAAATGCTGGATGCTATTTTCAAATGAACATGCTTTCTGCTAATGGATATTATGGAGAAAAAGTAGCAAAGTCTGCAGATGCTTTACTTAAAAATAATTTAATTGATTTTATTGGATCTGATGTACATCATACAAGACATTTGGATTTTCTAAATAAAAAAATTGTTCTGAAAAACTTTGACTATTTGCCACAAGTTTTTCAAAACAATTCTATTTTTGACTTTTAAGAAGTTACTATTTTCTTTTAAAAAGTGATAGTATTCTATCTAAAAATGTAGTTCGTTTTAATTCATCTTGTTCATAACCATAACCGTAACCATAGGCATAATTGTACTTGTAGCTATAACTGTATCCTTTGTAATTTGAACCTACATTATTAATTACATAGGCCATGTTTTTTAATTTCCCTTTTTCACTTAGTTGTAAAGAAAATTCAAGCACTTTTTTTGGCGTATAATCTGCTCTAACAACATATAATGTCGTTTCTACTAACTGTGAAATTACAAGTGTATCCGTTACTAAAAGTGTTGGTGCAGTATCGATAATAATGTAATCGTATTCATTTCTGGCTTCCTTAATCAATTTTTCAAGACGACCATTTGAAAGTAATTCTGCTGGATTCGGAGGAATTGCCCCAGATAAAATTACATTCAAATTCTTGTTATTTAGCTGATTCTTTTGAATCGTTGAATGCCAATCGACATCTGTATTATGTAGATAATCCTGTAATCCTAATGAAGTTTTATTGGTGTCTAAATAATTATGCAATTGAGGATTACGCATATCGGCGCCAATAAGCAATACTTTTTTGTCTAAGATTGAAAATGAAACCGATAAATTAAGTGCTGTGAATGTTTTTCCTTCTCCTTTAATGGTTGAAGTAACCATAATGGTTTGTCCTAACGGTTCACTTTGTAAAGGGAAAACATATGTTAAATTTGTTCTTAAAATTCTAAATGATTCACCTAATAAAGTTCTATCATTACTACTGGTAATTTTTACATCAGCATCAATATGCGGGATTTCTGAAAGTATAATTTTATTTTTGGTTAACTTTAAAATATCTTCTTTAGTGTGTAATTTGTCATCTAATAAAAAGAGAACGTATAAAATCAAAAAAGGTATTGCTAAACCAATAATTAAAGCACCAATATAGAAAGTGCCTTTTTTTGGAGCAATTGGGCTATTATCTGTTAAGGCATAATCAATAACCTTTATCGAAGAAGATGTGATTGCTAAATTAACTGCTGCTTCTTCTCTTTTTTGCAATAAAAGAATGTACAAAGACTCTTTAATGCTTCTTTGACGTTCAATTGAATTTAATATTTTCTCATTATTAGGTATGTTACTAAATTTATTAGTAGTGGTTTTTTTGTTAAGGTTGTTTTGTGACAAAGAAACTTGTAACTCTCTTTGATATGCTTTTATTGATTCTAGAATATTTTTTTGAAGTTCCAACAATTTATTGTTCAAAAATTTAATTCTTGGATTATTTTCGCCTGCACTTACTAACATTCTATCTCTCTCTAAAACGACAATATTAAATTCTGAAAGTAATCCATTTACATTTGAATTCATTACTCCTATATTCGTAGGTAACAGCCCTAGACTTTTATCTGATTTAACCGTTTGTTCTAAAATTTTTGAAAGCTCAATCTGGGTTTCTGTTTGGAACACATCGTTTTTAGCGCCAATTACTCCTGAAGAAGCTGTTGCTGCGTCATTTTCAATAAACGTTAATTCGTTTTCACGTTTATAGCTCGCTTTATTGGTTTCAATAGAATCTAGTTCTCGCTCTAAAGATTTAAATCTATTATTAACAAAGTCAATAGTTCTCTCGGAAACTAATCTTCTATCATTTAATCCATCAATATCATATTGCTTTATCACTTCATTCAAAACTGCTTCCGATTTATCACTATTGTTGGCGGCAATTGAAAGTGTTAATATATCTGTTCCTTCATTGGTATTTGCAATTTTTAATTTGTTGGATAAACCTATTACCGATGATTCTATCGAGCTGTGTTGTATCAGGTATTTTTTATCTATAAGATTATTTAGATTTGTTCCTATCTGTAGTATTGCTTTAAAAGGTATACCGTTAACAATTTGTTGTTCATTGAACTTATAAACTTTATCACTTTCTCTTTCATTTGTGTTTGTGATTTTAAAACCTCCTTTTACTATTTCTATTTCAAAAGAAAAAGACTTTGCATCAAAATCAACCGAGGAATTCAACCATTCCATTTTAAATGGTTTGTTTTTCCACAACTCAATTTTGTTTAAATATCCTACTGTGTAATATTGTGTATTCAGGTCTAAATTTTTTACCACTTGTTCTAAAAGTTTGTATGATTTCAAAACCCCTATTTCATTCTCTAAATTCACCCTTGATCTAGAAAAGTATGATCCTGCATTAGGTATAACAAAGTTACTTTTTGAATCATCTATAATTTTGATATTGGCTCTAGATTCATAAATTGATAGCGTATGGTCTAAATAATTTTTTGTTATGAAAAAACAGACTAAAACCGATAAAACAAACCAATACCAATATCTTAAGTACTTGAAAATTTGTTCAATTATATTGGTTTCGTTATGTGCTTCTTGATATTCTTTAGTATCTAATTGAAAGTTCTCCATCAAAATATTATTTTAACAACAAGTATAATGTTAATGCAAATGATACAATTCCTAAAGTGGTTCCAATACTATTTAAATAGCCTGAAGTCATTATTTTTGGCCCATTAGGTTTTACGATGATAATGTCATTTTGTTTCACGTAATAATACGGACTAGTAAACCAATCAGAAGATGTTAAATCGATGTTCACATAAGTCCTAATCCCGTTAACTTCTCTTATTACTAATACTTCTTTTCTAACTCCATTTATGGTCAAATCACCTGCAAGACCGATGGCTTGATTTAAAGTAAGATTTTGTTCATCGTAATTGTATGTTCCTGGCGCTTTTACCTCACCTAATACTGTAACTTTACTATTAATAACCCTAACACTAACTGTAGGTTCTTTAATGAAGCCACCATCATTTAGCATTTTGGCTATTAACACTTGAGCTTCTGTAGTACTCTTTCCTGCTAAATTAATGGTTCCTAATATTGGGAAAACTATATTTCCTTCTTGTGACACTAAATATCCCTGAATTCTATAAGATTCCATGTTGATATTTCCGTTTGAGCTGTATGCTTGTATATTAAAAGGTTCTGCAGACTCAGGAATCAATGCTGAAACTTTAATAAACAGAATATCATTTATCTGAATTGTACTGGACAAATAATTAATATAATCATTACCGTTTAATTTAATATCTTGGTAATAAAGAATGTCTTTCTTATTGGCACAAGAAGCAAAAAAAAGTATAATTAATAGAAAAACTGAATTCTTTAAGTTCTTAAGTTGTAAAACTTTCATAAGTGACAATTAAGTAATTTATTTTTTAATTCTAAATTTAAAGCCTGCAAAGCTACAATTTGATTTTTAATTTATTCCAAAAAAACATAACTAAACTAAGTTCTACCTGCTTCAATTACTCTACTATTGTTGAATATCTAAAACCTGAAAATCAGAATTCATACTTTTGTATTCGGGAACAATGTTTTTCATTAATGCCACTAAATCATTATTTGATACATTATTGGCATTTTCAATCAATTCTTGAATGTGTTTTGAAACTTCTTCAAAATTAGGAATTGTATCCTGGGCGATCATGATTTGTGTATTGTGTGTTGGTAATGTTTTTGTAGAGTCGTTTAGCAACTCTTCATATAGTTTTTCTCCTGGTCTTAATCCTATAACTTTTATTTGTATATCCTTATCAGGAATGTATCCTGCTAAACGAATCATTTTTTTGGCTAAGTCGATTATTTTTACTGGCTCACCCATATCAAAAATAAATATTTCTCCTCCTTTACCCATTGCACCTGCCTCCAACACTAACTGACAAGCTTCGGGTATGGTCATAAAATAACGAATGATTTCGGGATGCGTGATTGTCAAAGGTCCACCTTCCTGTATTTGTTTCTCAAACAATGGTACTATTGAACCGTTTGACCCTAAAACATTACCAAATCTAGTAGTTATGTACTTTGTACTTATCTTATTGTTTCCAAAAGCTAAATGTTGGTTTAAAGACTGCACGTAAATCTCAGCAATTCGTTTGCTTGCTCCCATTACACTACTAGGATTTACCGCTTTGTCAGTTGAAATTAATACAAATTTTTCTGCTTTAAATTTTCTAGCCAAATCTGCTACATTTTTAGTTCCCATCACATTTGTAAAAACTGCCTGCGCAGGATTTTCCTCCATCAAAGGAACGTGTTTGTAAGCAGCAGCATGATATACAAAATCGGGTCTGTACTTTTCAAATATTTTTTCTATTATAACTTTGTCTTTTATATCTGCAATAATGGTTCTTACCTTTATAGTCTTAGCTTTCGACTCAATTTCCAATTTCAATGAATTCAACGCTGATTCTGCCTGGTCTAAAATTATAATCTCTTCGGGTAAAAAATTAATAAGCTGGCGTACTATTTCGCTTCCTATTGAACCTGCTCCACCACTAATCAGTACTACTTTGTTTTTTATCTGGGACGAAATCGTTTTGTTGTCTAATACAATTGGTTTACGATGTAGTAAATCCTCGATATCAAAACTCTTAATCTGATTGGAAATTTGTTTATTGTCTTCCCAATCTGTAATTAATGGAACTGTGTATACTTTAAAGTTGTATTCTAAACACTCTTCCACTAATGCAATTGTTTCTTCTTTGGATAAACTTTTCTCTGCAATAATAAGTGCTTCAGCATGCAACGAACGCATGATGACATGAACATTTTTGGATTGATTTACAATTGGTAGGTTTAGTATACTTTTTGAGGTTTTTGCTTGTTGGTATTTGTCAATAAAGGCAATAAGATTAAATCTTGCTGGACTTTCTGTTTTTAATGCATTGGCTACGGAAATAGCATTAGCATCAGCACCGTAAATCACCGCCTTTATTAAGTTTTTTTGGTCACCAACTCTCAAATATTTCTCAAAAATATTTTTTACTAAAATACGGAACAAAAACAGCAATAAAAATGAGATTACAAAAGTCAGGAACAAAGCTGTTGAAAGGAATACTTTTTTATTTGAAAAATTTTGAACTGTATAATTAAAAAAAACAAGAAATATAAAAGAAGTTGATGTAGCAGTAAGCAATTTTACTCCATCAATAAATGTTGAGTGTCTAATGATTCCCGCATAGGTTCTAAAATAATAGAAACAAACTGCATTGACTATTACTACTCCTGAATATCTGTAAACGAAGGGAACAACTGGGTTGAATTTTACATTCAGACTATTAATTATGACATGCGTTACTATGCAAGCTACAGCCACTATAAAAACATCGATAACGAATATAATCCATCTTGGCAAGTAGCCAATATTGCTGTACTTTCTGTTTATTATTATCTCTTTTAATTCTTTAAAAATAGAATTCCCCATACTTCAATCCAATTGGAACAAATTTAGATTAATTTGATTTAAAATTTTTCTATTTTCTGTATTATTTAAAAAAATTATTTATCACCTTACTAATCCTTTCTTTATCCTCATTCGTTAGATTGGAACCTGAAGGCAAGCATAAACCTCTTGTAAATAAAGATTTCGCTGTGTTATTTCCATAATATGGATGGTCTTTGAAAACGGGTTGCAGGTGCATTGGTTTCCACAATGGTCGCGACTCAATCTGTTCATTTTCTAAGGTTACTCTTAAGCGTTCTCTTCTTGTTTCTGTAGTTTCGTTTTTGAAGAGTATGCAACTTAACCAATGGTTTGAGTAAAAATTGGAATTGGGTTCCTTAAAAACATTTATTTCTTCTATGTTTTGAAAAAGTTCTTGATAAAAAGTATGCATGCTTCTTCTTAATACAATGTGCTTGTCTAAGACTTCCATTTGACCTCTACCAATACCGGCTGAGATGTTGCTTAATCTGTAATTGTATCCAATTTCAGAATGCTGGTAATGTGGTGCTTGATCTCTTGCCTGTGTTGCCAGAAATACTGCTTTTTCTTTTATTTCTTTGGATTTGGCAACTAGTGCGCCTCCTCCAGAAGTCGTTATTATTTTATTTCCATTGAATGACAGTATGCCTATACTTCCAAAAGTACCACAATGCTTTCTTTTAAATGTACTACCTAGTGCTTCTGCGCTGTCTTCTAAAACTGGTATTTCGTATTGGTTTGCTATTTTTAAAACTTCGTCTATTTTACAAGGCATACCATATAAATGTACTGCTATGATTGCTTTTGGCTTTTTTCCTTTAGCAATTCTATCTAAAATTGCTTCTTCTAAAGCTACCGGACAAATGTTCCAAGTTTCTGATTCGCTATCCACAAATACTGGAGTTGCCCCTAAATAGACAATCGGATTTGCGGAAGCCGAAAAAGTAAAACTTTGACAAATTACTTCGTCACCTGCTTTAACTCCCAATAAAACTAATCCCAAATGAATTGCTGCAGTACCTGAACTTAAAGCAGCCACATGTGTTGATTCCCCTATGTATCTTTCTAAATCCTGTTCGAAACCCGTTACATTAGGTCCTAAAGGTGCTACCCAATTGGTATCAAATGCTTCCTGTACGTATTTTTGTTCGGTTCCACCCATGTGTGGTGAAGAAAGCCATATTTTTGAATTAGTCATTTTCTTGCTTGTATTTTATTATTTTTCCTGGGTTCCCTACTACCACTGCATAATCGGGAATGTCATTGATTATCACAGCACCCGCTCCAATCGTTACCCACTTTCCTATTTTAATTCCTTGTATTACTGAAGTACCAATTCCTACTTGAGTTCCTTCTCCTACTGATACATTACCTGCTAGAGCTACTCCAGGACAAATGTGCACAAAATCTTCAATATTTGCATCATGTTCAATGGTTGCATTTGTGTTTATTATGCAATGCTTCCCAATGTTTGCTTCCGGATTAATGACTGCACCAGCCATTACTACAGTTCCTTCTTCAATTGTAGCAAAAGGTGATACTGTAGCCGAAGGATGTATCGCAGTTGCAAAATCTGTTTTTAACATTTGACTCAGCCTCTTTCTCACTTTATTATTTCCAATACTAATGATTGTGTTTCCCAATGAATCTTCCTTAGCATCCTTTGTTTTTGTTACAAGGTGACCTAATAAAAGTTCTACTTTTGGGCTGTCGTCTATAATTGCTTTTATGTTGAAATCACAAGCCATTACTAGGTCGACTATTACTTTGCCGTGACCACTGGCACCATAAAGTGTAATGTTATTTTCCATTAAAAGGTTCTATAGTGGCTTCATTTGCCGAATTAATACCGTCACTTTTTAATACTTTGAGCACTGTTTTGAACAAAATCTTAAGGTCTACCCAAAATGAACAATGTTCTACATACCATACATCGTATTCGAATTTCTTATCCCAAGAAATTGCATTTCTGCCGTTAACCTGTGCCCAGCCTGTTATGCCTGGTTTTACTTCATGTCTTCGCTTTTGAAAATCATCGTACAGGTGCAGGTAATTGGTTAAAAGAGGTCTTGGTCCTACAATGCTCATCTCTCCCTTTAAGACATTGAATAGTTGTGGTAATTCGTCAATGGATGTTTTTCTGACCAGTTTTCCGATAGTCGTTAATCGCTGTGCATCGGGTAATAGATTGCCTTGACTGTCTTTCTTATCGTTCATGGTTTTGAACTTCATTATTTTGAATATTACCTCATCCTTTCCTGGACGCAGCTGGAAAAAGAATGGTTTCCCATTATTTGCAATTCCTAAAAATATTATAGTCAATAAAATCACAGGTGACAGCACTAAAAGTCCCATCAAAGCCACCGTAACATCGATTACTGGTTTCACCCAAGATTTGTACATTCTTTTTTTGACAAAAATAACTTTTATTTTTAAAGTAATTCAATTCTAAAATCAGAATCCTATTTCCCACAATTTACGCATTTGCTAAAATATTGGGTTTTGGATTTCAATCATCTTGATTCTTTCTATTTGACATAATGCATTTTTTCATACACTCTTCATATACTAGATAGGGAGTTCCTATATAGTTGCTATATAGTATTTATTTTATTGCCTGGTCCTTGACCCGTCCTAAAATAACTATACAGATTAGTAAATAAATTCTATTATTGTTATCTAATTACAATTTTTTATTCTAAAAAACTATACAACTCATTATTAATGATTAAAGTTCTATCGAAGTTATCATTGGGTTTGAAATAGTATTGCACTAAACTTAACTTATATTTTACTTTCCCGATTTGACTACTTTTTTTTCTGATTTGCATAGCATTATATTAAAAGATATTATTTATTTGAAATATGAATACTATAACCAAACCCCAACACATCGGCCGTAACATTAGTCGAATACGTGAGTTAAGAGGCATAAAGCAAGAAACACTAGCTATAGCTATAGGTGTGAGTCAACAAACGATTTCTAATATTGAAAACAGTAAAGATGTTGAAGAAATCAAGCTTGAACAAATCGCTAAAGAACTTGGTATCAAAGTAGAAGCAATAAAAAACTTCAGTGATGAGGCACTGTTTAATTATTTTAGCCATTTTTTTGACAATAGTACAGAACAAGTGAATTATAACAACTTCAGCTTCAATCCTCTAAACAAAATTATTGAGTTATATGAGCAATTATTACAAGCTGAGAAGAAAAAAAATGAATACTTAGAAAAGCTTCTTAACAAATATTTTAATAAAGGCCAAACTTTAGAAGACCTCTTATAACTGGAATTTTTTTATAGGATGAAAGATTCTTTAATAAAGTATGAGATTAATTTTGTTTTCGTTAAAAACTAATGGTTTCTTATGGCATTGGTTATTGAGTGAGTTGCTATGCTATCTCCATCAACATGAAAAGGTTGAGGTCAGTGTTTTATTGAAATGTAAAGCGAGTATAGTGACTTCGCATAGTTTTTTTTTAATTTATCTAAATAGATTAATGATCTTTTTCTTACTATTAAATTGAAAAAGAATCAAGCTATTGATTAAAGTTCTCGATATTTTTTTTGCTTTAAGGCAACAAAATCCACTCGAACAAATGTTAATAGTATACTAGTTGTTTAGGTTACGATTGTATTCTTCTAAAATGGCTTCCCAGACAACTTTTTGTTCGTAACGTTCTACGATTTTAGTTCTGGCGTTGGCTTTTAATTTTTCATAGTACTCACTATCTGTGTAGCATTTTTCCATTTTTTCAATGATGGCCTGTGTGTTTTTCACTGGAATGATGGTGCCGTTATCGCCTTCGATAATTATTTCGTTGCAGCCGTTGATATCCGACACGATGCAAGGTAACCCCATAGCACCCGCTTGCATTACTACATTAGGAAATCCTTCTCTGTAACTAGGGAAAACGAGCAAATTGGCTATTGCCAAATAAGGACGGATGTCGTTTTGAAAACCTGTGTTAATAATATTTGCATTGGTCTTTATCCTTTGAATGGTTTTTGATTGTAATGGATCCAAGTCGTTTTCAAAAGGACCTACTAGTAGGAGTTTGGTGTTGTTGTATTTGCTATTAATCTGTTCGAAGGCTACCACCAGTTCGTTGATTCCTTTGTCTGCTACTAGTCGGCCCACAAAAATGAATACAAAATCGGATTCTTTGATTTTTAATTTATTTTTTATTTCTGCTAATTCGTTTTTATCCATTTTTTCAGGATTAAAAAAGCTCGTGTCAATTCCATTGGAACTTCCCTGGGCTATCACTTTGAGTTTCTCTTTTGGGCAATAGTTATTTTGGATAATAATGTCAGCTAAACCTTTCGAATTTGGGTAAACTTTTGTAGCGCAACGGTAGGTTACTTTTTCCACCTGGTCGAGTACTTTTCTTTTTACTCCCTTTGTTTCCACTAAAGGCAAGCCTGCAACCGTGTGCAACCTGAATGGTACTCTTGCCAGTTTAGCCGCCAGCATCCCTACTATCCCTGCTTTTGGTGTGTGCGTGTGTACAATTTTGGGTTTTGCTTTTTTTAAATACTTAACTAGTTTAATAACTGCCATTATGTCTTTGAGTGGCGTTATTTTTCGTGTCATTTCCAGATGGAATGTATTTACCCCTTCTTTTTCTCCTACTTTTTCTAAATATTCTTTCTCAGCCGAAACGGCCGTTACTTCAAAAAAAGCACTCATGAACCGGAGTTGGCCCGAAAGTAACTTGTCCAGTGATAATGGTACTGTTGTTAATCGTATGAGCTTAGGTTTCTGCATTTGTTTTTTGTTTGCTTATTTCTATAGCCTGACTTATGATGAAGAGTACCGCTATCCAAAGAAAAGGTTGGTACATCATTTTTGTTCTCATAAAAATACCCAAATTCGCATATCTTTCTATGTAAATCATGCTTGTTATTATTGAAAATGCAAGTGCTATTTTGCTCCACTGAGGCCATTGTATTTTATTATACTGTTTTATTACATAATACAGTGTTCCTATGACTGTCAACAAAAATAACGCATTTTCGAGACTTGCCCCGTATCCTAATATTGTAGCTGTATCGAAAAAAAGTGGACGGAAATTGAATGAAAACAACTTGTACCCATAATTGTAATCCAACATTGGCACATAGGAACCTGAGTTTTTAAACGATAGGATTGAATATTCGTTGAAATAGTTTATTCGACTCCAATTCCAAATTTTTATCCCTGAAAGTTGTAGCATCATGTATACTAAACCTAACGTTCCTATCAACAAGAGGAAACCGTATTTTGCTCTTCTTTTAAAAGCAATTCTTTTATCAAAAATGAACACCATTCCTACTGCCACTAAGAGCATGAATGCCACATGCGGACGGATTATGACTGCTAAAAGCATTCCCATTATTGTTGCAAGTGTGAAAAATTTTTTGGTTGCTATTCCATAAAAAACATTTGCTAAACCCCAAAAAATCAATGCTTCTTTTCCTAGTGAAGCTGTCCAAAAATGCAGGTTAGGCAATAAAGCTACACACCAAACTGCATTTATTTTTCCATATCTCAACCTATTTTCCGTTACTATTTCTGCCCATTCTATCCATTTTAGAATTCCTAAAAAACCTATGGTTCCATATACTAGAAATCCAAACCAAAAAGGTAATCCCAACTTTACTAAGGGATAATTAAAAAACAAGATGGTATCCGTACCGTAATGGGCAAAATCTAACCAGGATTTATCTGTAGTGTAACTGCTATTTAACCAATACAGATTTGCATCACTACCGAACTTGTTTGCATACTGATAAGCCAACAGTATAAAAACTAAATGGTACAAAAAAAGAACACTACTAAACTTTTTTTGAGTCATTCTATTTTCTTTTTCTTTTAGCTGCTAGTTGTTGTTGTTTATATGAAAAAGACCAAAGCATGAAAATTAATAAACCAGGTAGAAACATATTACGCATTCGAATCATAATTCCAATATTTCCTAATGATTGTGAGAAAGCCAGCACTCCAATTATCAGGAAATAGACCATTCCCTGAATTACAAAAGGTGCTTTTCTGAAGGTTTCCAATGGTTTGTTTCTCAACACCCTTATCGATAATATCAACAATACTAAATTTTCAAATGATGCAATAATTGCTGGTATACTAGTGCCATCTATAAAAAAAGGTCTGTATAAAAAACTAAATACTTTTAATGGAAATGGATATGCGCTTATGTCGATTGCGGAACCCACATTAGACCTGCTCAACAAAGTAGATTTTTCTTTTGAGAATTCATCAAAACTTTGAATTGTATTATCTTCAATTTTCACAAACTCCATAACAATTGGTAGAATAGCAATACCTAAGCCTATTAAAATAATAGAATAAACAATTCTTTTTATTCCAATATCATTCCTATTAAAAAAGTAAGCTAATCCAAAACTAAAAACTAGAAAAAAAGTAATGTGAGGTCTAATTAAAAAAGAAAGAAAAAGAGAAAATATTAGTAATGGTAGTCTTTTTGAAATATGTTGAAAACCATAGCAAAACATACCTATACATAAAAACAATATTGCATCTTTACCAATACCTGATGACCAAAAGTGTAAACTTGGCATAAAAAACACTAATGGGAATAAGTAATATTTTTTTAATTTTGAGTTGTATGGCACTACTTTAAATGTTAGTAAATAAAAGAAAACCAATCCAAAAAATCCAATTAAACTAAAAAAAAGTGTATTAGTAAAAAAACTTAAATCTAATATTTTTGATGGAAAATAATTAATTGCATTCATAAATCCAGTTCCTTTTGACTCTAATAAATCAAACCAAAAGTCACTAGAATCCATAGCCTTTGCTCTTTTCCAATACCCCCAAGCATCACCTCCTCCATTTCTTGTGTATAAGTAAAACAAAATAGAAGATAATAAATGAAAAAACCATAATTTATTCAAAATGTATAGTTCCTGCTTTGGTATTTGATTTCTAAATAAATTGATGAAACTTAAACCCAACAAAACAATAAGGATTAATATAATCGTATCCATAAACTAAATTTATCAATTTTAAAAAAGAAATACAAATAATTAACTTATGCACAATGGAAGTAATTTTATTTTATAATTCTAATTAATAGACTAAAACTTGTAATTAATATAATTTTATGTTTTTTTAATAAAGAACTAATTTTTATGTGCAGAAGAGTTTGTTCTTTTATATAATCCTAGATTAATTGCAACAATATTTAATATTCTAAAAATAAAAAAATATCCAAAAGAAAATAGAAAAACTAACAAATTCTCATTGACTAACAAAAAAAACAAACTTATACTCAGTGCTAAACCAATAAAGTAATACTTTACCCTAAAAGCATCAATATTACCTACTAATTTAATTATTTTAGTAAATTTATATTTAACCTTAGCAGCATGTTCAATTGTTCTTAAAAAGGGAAAAGTAAAAAAAACAGCAAAATATAAATTAGGCAAGTAAACTATTGACTGAGAAAATAAATAGAAAAGACTTAAATATTTAGTGGTACTCAATACTATATAAGTTACAACATTCCATCGATTTCTTATGGAATTATGAAGGTGGAAAAAGAAACGAGCTAACACTATACATACTATAAAGCCAAAAACGTTTAAGTTGTTTATGTTTTTTTTTGAAAAATAAAACAATAATAACAAAATTAAACTTGCTATCAGTATGCGAATAATTTGAATTTTATTAAAATTATTTTGAACCCAATCTATCTCATTACTCTTCATTCTCAACGTAGGATTTGTTTCATTTTTTATAGTGATTGCATCATTTTCAAGATACCCAATTTCATAAACCGATAACCAAGCTATCCATGAGGTTATAAATGCTATAAGTAGTGCGGTGAAATTTATATCAGAGAAAATAAAAAGAGTGGTAAATATATATAAAGGATAAATTACTATAAGTGAAAACACTTCAGACTTTCTTTTTAAACGGGAATATAACAAATAGTATCCGGGTATATAAAATGATATCATTATTTTAAAATATATTTAGCTGAACTACTATTTATATGAGAATTCCAGTATTTTTTTTTGTCTTTCTCAAAACAAACAACTATAGGTTCATTCACTTGTAACAACAAGTTAATATCCTCTTTATTATCGGAGTAAAAGTAAACATAATTATCTTGGTAATTTCTGAAATTCTTTTCAAAAAAAGCTTTTTTTTGTCCTTCCATGTCAAACTCCAACTTACCATTATAAACTCCATTTGTTATGCCTAATTTTGTTGCATAAAATCCATCAACCTTTAAATTTCTCGCAATAGCACCAACCACTGAATCAATTGATGCAGAAATTAAAAAAATTTTATGCTTTTTTTGTAGGTGTAATTTAAGCTCATCGTGAATTACTTGATTTATTTTTAAATTCAGTATCTCTTTTACAAAAACATCAGCTTCTTTCTCTACAAAATTCACATTATAATTTTTCAAAAATGACAGGAACACTCTTCTGTTAAAATGATTATTTCCTTTCATGATTATCGATAATTTCCAAAAAGGTTTAAATAGTACTGATTTTAAAATTAAATATTTGTAATACCTTAAACGTGCATTTCGTTTTAGAAAAAAAGAAATGAAATCATACGTAGTATTAGAATGATATAATGTCCCACAAACATCAAATAGAGCAATTTCATTTTTCATTTTCATTCTATATTGTTTTTTAAAACTTTAACATATTGTTTAAAGATAGTTTCCATATTAAAAAGGACCTTAGCATCATTGGCAATATTTTTATTATCAAATTTATCTGATTCATTTATGCCTTTCTCCATTATTGAAGCTAAATCTTCAGCGTCATTTACATTACATAGAAATCCATTTTTGCCCTCTACAAGTACCTCGGCGTTTCCTCCCGGACAATTTGTGGCAATTACTGGTGTGCCTAAACATAAACTCTCAATAATAACATTGGAAAAACCTTCATAAAGTGAAGAAGAAACTAGATACTTAGCTTCTTTCATATAAGGATATGGATTTGGTAGGAAACCTATTAAGTGCACACAATCCTCTAAATTCAACACCTTTATTTTCTCCTGCAAATCTTTCTTTAAAGGTCCTTCTCCTATTATACCTAATTTGAACTTAATATTTCTTTCTTTTAAAATCACACAACTTTTTAGTAATGTTTCATAATCTTTTTGTGGATTTAGTCTGCCAACAGAGATAAAAGTATATGTTTCTTTTACTTCTTCAAAAATTAATTTTTCTATTCTATCAATTTGAACTGGATTATAGATATAATTGTATTTTTTTGGTTGCATACCCGTTTCAAAAATAAAGTCCTCTACCATGTATTTACATTGAAATAAAATGTGGTCTGAGTTTTTTGCGATTATTTTATTAGCCAACAAATATAATGCTCTCTTTATTCTATTATCGATTAACATTTTTTCAGCTCCAATCGTATTACCAATTCTATTGATAAAAATAATTTTTGAAGAAACAAAATTTTTAGCAATACTAGCTGCTAATGCAGAACCTAAAGTGCTGAAAACAACTTTAGGATGGTGTTTTTTACAAAATCTTATTAAAGGTCGGATTGATCTGGTTGCATTGGAAGCTTCCAAACTATATATTGGTATTGTAGATGGTATTTCAGCCAATAAAGGTCCTTCTTTTTTACCTAGCAAGAGGACAACACTTTCCTCTGGAAAAGCTAAATGGTATTTAAGTAATACATTCAGCATTACACGCTCAGCCCCACCAGCTCTTAAATCGGGTAGAAAAAAAACAATCATTAATTTATTTTTTATTTTTCGGTATACAAATCTGACTATTAAATCTATTTTGTTTAAACTAGTATTATAGTATGAATATTTATTAATTTCTCATGTTTTAAATAATTATTAATTCAAACGATAATAAAATTTTAACTAAACGATACCTTTTTACATTACTTGATAATATATATATGCTTTCTAAGCAATAATTTTAACTATTAAGAAATTTAGACTATAATTTTCAAACAACATTTCTTATTTTTTTATAAATTTTATCGCCTAATACAGCAAGTATGGCTTTAATTAAGATAGAAACTCGTTTAGGATTATTTATGTAAGCATTCAACAGGGTTTTAAATGCCTTTTGTCGCTTATTGTTAACTGCATATAATTCCCCTAATCGTTCTTGAATTTCACTCCAACGAGCTTTTGGTTTTTTTAATTCATCATTAAATTTGTCTATAAAACGAACCATATATAAAAGTTTATCAGCATGAATTTTACTCATCGTATTCGGATGAATATAATATTTCATAATTATATCAGAAACATATTCAACTTCATAATATTTTGCAATACGATAATAAAATTCGATATCTTCTCTTGAACGAAATGATCCATCAAATCCATTTACTTTTACAACTGCTTCTTTTCTACACATTACCATAGAAGGTGGACCAATGTGGTTTAAACCTAATACAGTTTGTAAATCTCCAGCATGTTTAGGGCGAATGATTCTCTCTGTATTTGAATCTGTTTCAAATCGGATAAAGCTGCCATAAACTAATCCTACATTAGAGTTATTGTTCAAAAAACAATCTACTTGTAATCTTGTCTTATCTGGCAAAAATTCATCATCATCATCTAAAAACGCAATAAATTCACCGTTAGCATGACTTATTCCTGTATTTCTGGCTGCTGGTAGTCCTTTATTAAAATCATGTTTATAATATTGTATAAGGTTTTTTTCAATGTAGGATTTTATATTTTCAGCAGTTGCCAATCTAAATTCATTATCTCCGTCATTATCATCTACAACAATAATTTCAATTGGGCTATACGTTTGTTTTAAAACTGACTCCAAAGCACGAATTAAAAAATCGGAGCGTTTGTATGTTGGAATAATTACAGAAACTAACGGATTATTCATTCTCAATTTGAATTAAATAAGGATTATGAATTTTAACTTCTACCTTTTTGTGTATTATTTTAGACACTAAATTGAATTTTTCTTCCACCTTTCTTTTATCAAATCCATAAAACTTTATTTTATGATATTCTATTTCTTTTCTTTTCGAAACTTTAAAAATAGTGTAGAGGAAAAACTTAATTTTTCTTGAAAAGAACGTTTTCCAAATATAAAATGCAGAAGGCGAGATTTGCTTTGTAAGCTCTTTTTTTGCTATTTCTATTTTAACTTCCTTCACAAAAGCATCATAACTATCATTTTCAAAGTTAAACATTAAATTTTTTACTACATCAGCTACGGAATCTGGATTATTGACTAATTTTCCTTCCCTGATGTCATCAATGTATTTAAATACCTGGTCGATAGTTACTGCTCTTACTCCCATTTGATTGGGTAACCAAATGTCAAATTCTTCTTTTAATTCTATTTTATAATTAATTACTGGTTTTGATGCTAACGTTGCCTCCAAAGCTGTAGTACAACCGTCATGAATAATAGCCATGGAAGCTAAAATCCAAGGCGTAACGGCACCCTGATGTTTAACAATAATGTTTGATACTCCCTTAAATACCTGTTTATAATACTCATGATTTTCTGAAGGATGTGGTCTGTAAACAAAATTAAGTTCTGGAAACTTCACTGCTAGCTCATGTGTTAATTCCACCATAGAAACCAATTGTTTGGAGTTATAAGTATAGTATTTAACTCTTTTCATCCTACTGTTAATGTCTTCTACTTTATAACCGCCATTATTTGAAAACAAGTATTTTTCACCTAAACCGTGATTGGCTAAATAATTTCCGTTAATTAATATAAAATCATTGAATTCGCTTTTTATTTTGTCTATTTCTTCTTTGAATAAAAGATTCCATTTGGGTTTGTACAAATCAAATCTAGGGTGACCTGTTGTAACCATCTTAAGAGAATTATTCCTCATTTCATCAAACTCTTTTTGAAAATCTCCCCATTGTAAAACAAGGTCATTTTTGTCAAAATATTTTAAAGAATATTGTTCTTGAATGATTCTTTTCCAGTCCTCTTCTTGTCCTGGAAACACTGCACCTTCCTCATGGATGTATATCACATCAATTTTATTGTCTTTTAATCTTTTGTAAATTTCACCATTTTCTAGCTCGGCTCTTTTATGAAAAATATTTTTACCAATATAGATGCCTCCTTGCATTTTTGGTAGTAAAGACATCAAAAAATCATGCTGCCCTATGTAAATTTTATTTTTTTTATCAGCCAATAATGAGGCTAAAACAATTTTAAAATCTAATTCTCTATTTATAGTTTCAATAGGTAAAAGTATATTCATTTTTTAATCTAATTGGTGTATTAAACCGGTTTTTCAAAACCCTTTACAGCTTCATTAATTACTATTTCTAACATATTGTTTTCTGCTAAAATATGCTCCACAAAATCTCGAAAGGCACCTTTACCTCCTTTTAATTTCGTTATGTAATGCACTCGTTTTTTTATGTATACTGCTGCGTTTTTTGGGGCTGCACTAAAACCCACTAATTCTAATAGTTTGACATCATTTATATCGTCGCCAATAAAAGCACAATCTTCAAAAGAAATTTGTAAATCTGTTGTTAGTTTTTGAACAATTGCTACCTTATCTTTTACTCCTTGAAAAAGATGCTCAATTTTTAGTTTATCCGCTCTTTTTTTTACAATTTGGGTATCTTCACCTGTAATAATCACCACTGGAATTTTTAGAATCTTTGCATATAAAACACCAGCGCTATCATAGGTGTTGAATTTTTTTAATTCATTTCCATGCTGGTCGTAATACATCCCTCCATCTGTCCAAACACCGTCAATATCTGTAATAATTAATTTTGGTAATTTCATTTCTTTTTATAAATTTTTCCTGGTATTCCTACCACAGAAGAGTTTTCAGGCACATCAATTAAACAAACGCTGTTGGCCCCAATTATTGAATTGTTACCACATACAATAGCTCCTAAGATTTTTGCTCCTGCATAAACAATTACATTATTCTTTAAAACAGGTCTGCCTCCAGCTTTATCGCCTAGTGTAACGTTCTGATGTATCAGTGCATTTTCACCAATAATTACCCTAGCTCCAATCACGGTTCCTAATCCATGATTCACTTTGAGTCCTTTGCCAATATCTGAAGAAAAATAAATTTCAAAACCTGAAATTAATCTTCCTAAATTACTGTAATGAATCGCTATGTTATCTTTCCCTATTTTGTGATATTGATTGGCTATTCTGTAAAGCAGAATACCAATCAGCTCAATTCTCAAAAAAATATTTTGAATTTTTAAATCATAATTATTATAATATCTAAAATAGTCGAATTTAAAAATCTCTATACATTTATTGTACAATTCAAAATCATCAAAAGTAAGCTCTGTTTCGATAGTAAAATAATATTTTTCAAATAATTCTTTTATTATTTTACCACATTCATTTTCATCAAATATCATAAACTACTCTATTAATTTGGGATAAATAAGCTCATTTACAGGTATATTCTTCTTCACTTTTTTTCCAATTATTTCATTTTTTTGACTCCATTTGAAACCATCTCCAGGGCTCAATAAGTGTAAGTGTTCTTCTTTTATAATATCGCCTTCTTTTAATTCAATATTAGTAGCTATTGAACGCTCCAGTTTATTTTTTGCGTTAATAACATTTTTTTCAATATAAATATCTTCTACACCTAGAGAACGCTCTGTAACTCTTATATCTCTTAACATACGGTATACTCCGTCTGGACCTAAAGAACCTGCTTGATCTGTTCCTTTCATATTTCGATCAATCGTAATGTGTTTTTCAATTATTTGGGCTCCCATACCCACAGCGACTACTGGTGCTGAAATACCAATAGTGTGGTCTGAAAATCCAATAACGTACTGGCTATAATTTTTTTTCAAATAGGTGATGGTATTTAAATTGACATTATCCGGATGGGTTGGGTATTCCGAAACACAATGTAAAATTCCTATGTTATTGTGGTAATGACCGATAGTGTTTAGCGCATCGTCCAATTCCTTTCTACCTGCCATCCCTGTAGAAACAATAATAGGAATTTTAGTTTCTGCCATTGCAGAAAGCAAAGGTAAATTTGTTAAATCTCTACTTGCCACTTTTAGATAGTCTGGAGTGAACAACTTTAAAAGCGACAAACATCCCTTTGAACACAATGTTTCCACAAAGTCTAATCCCTTTGACTTGGAATACTTATAAACCTCAAAATGTTCCTCATCATTTAGTTCAAGAAACTCTCTGTGTTCACCATATGTTTTCCCAAATGAGTTAGGGGAATCGTAAATTCTATTCATTTGCGAATCTGTAAGTTCCTCCTTCAAATCTCTTTTCGTCAATTTAACAGCATTCATTGGTTTTAGTTCCAAATTAAACTCCTTTTCAATGACTGGTCTTGAAACTAATTCAACTATTAATTTTGCAATATCCACTGAACCGTTATGATTTTGACCAATTTCTCCTATGATGTATACCCCATTTTTATTAATTCCATTCATTTCAAACATTTTATGAGTTTATTTTATATTTTAATTTCCACACTTCCTTTTTTCATCAAACAATAAAACCAGATTGGTTTTTCCTATCATTGGATTTAACCAAAGAATCATTTAGAGTTGTTATTTATTTCAGTAATCATTTTTTGTTTAAATATAGTGTTCTGATCTACATAACTAATAATTTTCTCCAAGGAAGGTATTCTTTTGTATTCAAAATATAATTGCTTGTACAATTCTTTTAGATTATTATAATCCTCCATAGTATCCATAGTCATTCTGATATCCTTTCTTTGATTCAAGCTTTCCATAGTATTAATCCATTTAATTTTAAATAAATTTGGGTTTTCATAAATGAAATTGGTTACGTGTTCATGATAAAACTTATCATTTGTAAGCGAAGCTACTTTTTTTAGTGCTTCAATTCTCGTAAATTCCACCCAAAACCCAAAATGCGTTTTTATACTTGGAATGCCATTAATTTGAAAACTTATATAATCATAATCTTCATGTTCGTTTACAAGTGTAAGTATACGCTCTAATTCATTTACATCTAAAAAAGGATTGTCTGCACAAACTCTTATTATTTTATCGACACCAAATGTTTCTGCTGCGCCAACAAAACGAGCTAATACGTCTTCTTCACTTCCTTTGTAAACAAGAAGTCCATTATTTTGAGCAATTTCTGCTAATTGATTGTCTCTATGATTTGTAGAAGTTGCTAAAATTATTTTATACCTATTTGAGTTGTTGAACTGATTTATTTTTTCAATTAAGAGCTCCAAAATCCCTTTGTTATCATAGAAGGGTAACATCATCTTATTTGGCAATCTGGAGGAGCCCATTCTTGCTTGAATTATAAACGCTGTAGATTTAACATTACTCATAATCAGAACTAAAAATACTTTATAAAGACTAAATATTACTTTAAAAATCAAACAAATTTTATCATTTTAATTAAATTGAATTCTTTTACTCTCAATCCAAATAAATAACCTGAAACTGAATACAAGACTATAAAAAAAATAATTTTAAAAACATTTTGTATTTCATACAAATATACTCTTGAAAATTCACTTATCATAAACCCCGTGATGTAATACCATACAAATAAAAAAAATATTAGTTTCATTTCTTTTTTAAATTGAAATTCAATTAGTTTACTGCAATAAAACAAATACACTATACCCATAATGCTATTTATGATTACCACCATCCAAAGTATTTGTTGGAAATGAGCGAAAGTGGCTAAAAATATTATTAGTGTCAACACTACAATTTTCCAAATCATTTCTAATTTTAATATGAATCCAGGTTTTCCCTTTGCCTTAAAAATACTAACAACTTGTGTGTTTATAGGAGAGAAAAGACTTCCGACTGCTGCTATCTTTACAAAAGGAACTGCTTCTATCCATTTTGGTCCCAACAAAATTGTTATTATTTCCAAACCGTTGAAAAAAAGTATTCCATTTATCAGTACCATTAAAAATGTCAATCTCCTCACATTAAATAAAAACATTTTTTTTAGAAGTCTATTGTGCTCCTGAATTTTTATCATTGTTGGATAAAGACCTTTAGAAAAAGTTGTATCAATCATTTCAATTGGTACCCCTTGCAAACTTTTTGTTTTAGTAAATAAACCTAACTCGCTTACCTTGAAATAATATCCATACACTAAATTAAGAGATTGTACATAAACTCTGCTAATATATGATACTGCCAATATTTTTAAACCAAAACTATATAAAACTCGAAGAGATGGAATACTAAATTTAAACTCAGGTTTGTATCGAATGGAATACATTAGTAATATTGCATAAATACCTACGTTAACCAATTGCTGAATTATTAATGACATGATTCCGTAACCCATAAATGCCATATAGATTCCAACAAAAAAACTTATTAAAGACGCTGGTATCCTAGCAACCGTAATTTTTTTCAAATTAAGTTCCTTAGTTGCTTTAACTATTTGAATAATACCAAATGATTCAATTATTAATGATAAGGCTTGTATTCTGATGTAAAAAGCTAAGTTCTGATAAGTATAAAATTCTTCAATAAACGGGGCAAGAAAAAACAAGAGTACATAAAAAAAGATTCCCTTGAAAATGTTCAACCAAAACATTGTCGAAAAATCAATATTTGTGGCGTCTTTTTTTTGAATTAAAGCTTCTTTAAGCCCTCCATCAATAAATAATACGGTTAATAAATAGAACACATTGATAATAGCTAGCAACCCGAAATCAGAAGGCGATAATAAACGTGCTAAAATAATACTTAATATAAAGCTGATTAACTTTAAACTAATTGTCTCAATAAAAGACCATTTAACATTTTTTTTTGTCGCGCTATTTAAACTCAAAATATTATGCTATTAAATTCATTTAGAAAATTTTAAAAAATTTGATGTTATAATATTCATTATAATAATTAAACATAAACATTAATGCCATTTATGGCTTTGATGATGAACTATTAACTATAACAAACTTCTTTTTTAAATTCATAAAGAATTTTTCAAAATATCTAAAAGACAAATCTGAAATGATAATTGTTAAAAGAAGAACCAAAAAATAAATTATAAAATAGTTTATTATTAATTTATTTTTAAAAAAAATAAATTTAGATAATAAAAAAATCAACAAAGGATGTATAATATAAATACCGTAAGAAATTTTTCCAAGATAATCAAAAAACTTATTTTCTAAATTAATAATTCTATTTGTAATTTTTATTTGCCCAATTATTAGAATTAAGGCAACAAAACTAATAATCTCTTGATCAATAACTGAGGCAATATGAAAACTATTTACTGCAGATAATAAAATCACAAGCCAAGCTAATGATTGAATTATTTTATTATTAAAAAGTTTTAGAAAATAATTATTTTTTTTAAAAAATAAAATAGCACCAAGACCACCTATAATCATTGATTGAAATCTTGTAATATGTAAAAATCTTTCTAATATAGAATTAGAAAAAAAAACATGAAGACAAAGTTTTAGACCAATTAAAAAAATTATTGATGTTGCACAAAAAATTACTAAATATTTATCCAATTTTTTTATAATCCAAGGCCAAAACAAATAAAACTGTTCTTCTACTCCCAAAGACCAATAATGAGTTAACAATAATAATCCAGGCCTAAAAAAAGCAACAATATTCGCAGAAAAAAACATATAAAATAATAATGAATTAATATCAACACTAAGCCCATAAATAATCATTACTAATATAACTATAAATATATATAAGTAGTATAGTGGCCAGATACGCAACAATCTTCTCATATAAAACTTTTTAATACTTATTGAACTTACTTTTTTTTCAGCTAATAATAAATAGGTAATCAAAAAACCACTTAAACAAAAAAACATACTTACTCCATAGGGTGCAAGACTTAAAACCATTGGTTTTCCAAAATTAGAAACACCTAAAATATAAGGATTTAAATTGAATGATTTAAGGGCTACTGTTGTATGGGATATAACCACAGCAATTGCTGCAATTGCTCTTAAACCATTAAGTCCCGAAAAATATATAGGTTTGTCACTCATACAATTGACCGTAATTACTGATTATAATATTTTCTATACCACATAACAAACTCCTTAATTCCCTCTTGAATATTTGTTTTTGGTCTGTAATCAAAATCATTCTTTAGTCCTTCAACATCAGCCCAAGTACTCCTTACGTCTCCGGGTTGCATTGGACACATCTTTTTGATTGCTTCTTTTCCAATGCCTTTTTCTATCTCTAAAATAAAATCTAATAGTTTTATGGGGTGACTATTTCCTATATTGTAGAGCGAATAGTTATTTTTTTCTTTTGTTTGGGTTAATGTTGCTATAATTCCATTTACAATATCCTCAATATATGTAAAATCTCGATATAATTCACCGTTGTTGAACACCTGAATTGGTTTATTATTAATAATTGCATCTGTAAACAAAAACATAGCCATATCTGGTCTTCCCCATGGCCCATAAACTGTAAAAAACCGCAGTCCAATGGTTTGAATTTTGAAAAGATGGCTGTAAGTATGTGCCATTAATTCATTAGTTTTTTTTGTAGCTGCATATAAACTGATGGGTGCATCAACATTGTCTGTTACCTCAAAAGGAACTTTGTCGCTATTGCCGTATACACTTGAACTGCTTGCATACACCAACTTCTTTACGTCGTTATGTCGCATACACTCCAATAAATTCATAAACCCAACAATATTACTTTCTACGTACACCATAGGATCTTCAATGCTGTAACGAACGCCTGCCTGTGCTGCTAAATTACAGACCACATCAAAACTGTATTGTTTGAATAGCAGTGGTAAATGTACCTGGTCTTCTAAATTTAACTTTATGAAATGAAAGTTATCTCCGTGAATTTTACTTTTTGAAATTTTGTGCTCGAAAATATCCGTTACCCCTAATTGGTTTAATCTGGCCATTTTCAGGTTTATATCGTAGTATCCATTTATATTGTCGAGTCCAACAATTTTGTGTCCTTGCTTTATCAATTTTTCACACAAATGGTATCCAATAAATCCAGCAGCACCCGTAACTAAAATAGTCATTGTAGTAATATTTAAATTAATTACTCTAAGATTTTTTAAAAAATGAGTAATTTTAATTCAAAGCAAATATAAAATAAATAAAAGTCTAATTTTAGAGAAATCATTAAAATTACAATTCCACTCTGACTAAAGACTGTTTTCTGAAAATTACTTTTATTCCCGTATTCATTATAAAAAAAAGACCTCTCAATTGTGAGAGGCCTTTTGTATATTAAAATCAATTTATCGCTTCACCACACGTAGGGTTTTCACTTCGTCTTGTTGTGCTACAATGACGTTGTAAACTCCACTTGGGTAGTTGTCTCCGATGGTGGTGGTTTCTAAGTCGTTTACACTTTCTTCTCTCTGTTCTATTAAACGACCCAACATGTCGTATACTTTTATCGATACTGCTGATGTATTGGTTGTTTTGATGTTCAACTGGAAGTTGTTCGCAAATGGATTTGGATAGGCTATTGCCTCTAATGGTTGTTCCATTACTCTTGATGGCATTGAGCCACTACTACTTCCTCCTGGAACGGTAACCTCACAATCTTTTCCTTCATAGTACACTCCATACAATTGTATCTGAATACGAATTCTATACGTGCCTCCTGCTTGTAATGGTGCCAACGCATTGAACTGACTCAGTCTTACATAACGCGTAATGGTTTCTATGGTTTGACTGTAACCACTTATTTCATTCTCTACTATGTAACGGTACATTGGTGAACCTGTATAAGGTGTAACATATAGTGGTGTGGTCATTGAACTTGGAGCCAAGCCTCCGTTTTGACAACTTTCGTATTGAAGTACTGGTTCTGCTGGTGAGGACATGTAACAGGTGCCTGGTGCTGAAAACGTCAATACTCCTCCTAACAACGATTCTGCCGATACGTTTACTTTATAGATGGCATTGTATAAAATTGGAACTGTTGTCAATTCTGTTAATCTCACAAAGTTCCCTGTACGGGTAAAGGTTTGTGATTCCAGCTCTACATCATTCATCTCGCCTCCCATACGGGTAATGGTATATCTATAGCGTGTAGCATTCGCTACTGATGTAGCATAAATTGGTGAATTTATCGCTGCCAATGTGCCACAGTTTGAAACTGTTGTCGTTGGAATGGATGGTGTGGTTACCGTACAATTCTCTGAATTATATGGTTGCCATTCTGCGTTTAGTTTGATGGCTACTTTTATGGAATAGCTACGTCCATAACTCGCTATATCTGTATCGGTGATGCGAATCATTCCATTGGCTTTTTCTACTTCTCTTACTTGATTTGTAGCCAAATCGGTGATCATGAATTTGTATCCTGTTACCAATACACCTACTGGCAAATTATTTGAAAATGTATAGTACGGTCTTATTGATGTGTTTAATGCCGCTAAGGTTTGTCCGCATACTGAAGTCCAGAACGTAGTGGTTACTGCTGGACAGCCGTTGGTTAAACTTCCGTCGCAATCATTATCTATCCCGTCATAACATATCTCTGCTGCACCTGGATGAATTAATGGGTCGTTGTCGTTACAATCGCCGCCTGGTAGTACTGTGGTGGTGTAACCTTCACCAGGTGAATCACATGATAGAACACCTGAACCTGTGTAATAGCCGTCATTGTCGGCATCTAAATACCATAATGGCTGTGGTGATACAGTTATTGAAGTACTAACAGATACATTTGTAAATTGATTAGTATCTGTTCTTTCTACTTTTGTAATTGTCAAACTGTTTCCATTATCTGCTGAAAAAGAAAGCGGTACACTTAAAAATTGAGCAAATCCTGATGCATTTGGATTAACAGATACAGTATGAGAACCAGTACTTGTTGAATAAGTTAATATTGCCTGAATGTTAGGTAATAATCCTGTTACGTTAAACACTCCTTCATTTCCATCGCACACAACATCAACTGTTTGACTAACACCAGTTATAGTTGGAGGTGTAGCTGCTGTGGTTACTTCAATTACATTTGAATTGACTGAAGTACTGTTTGTGCTTTCGGCTCTAACTCTGTAGTAGTATGTTGTTTGTGGATTTAGGCCCGAAACAACCTGACTTAAGCCAGCAACTGCTAAATTTTCATATCCACTTATATAGGATGGAAAAGCACCTGTTATAACAATATCATCTAGTCGCCATGGTGATGTTGTAGATGAAGATTTAACAAATCTAACGTAAACCTCTGAATTTGAGGAATAAGCTGATAAATCAACATTATATTGGTTATAGCTTCCTGATGGAACATTTGAATGGTCAAAAGTTGCAACAGTAGTGAAACCTGTGGTCTGTGAAGTTGTTGAAACTTCAACTGTAAGTGTTTTAGCTGTTGAATTAGTAGATCTTCCCAAATAAAAAGCCAAAGAAGAAGGGTTACTTAGTGCACCTGATGTTAGTGTTCCAGATTGACTTCCTGCTATCGCAGCAGCACTGCCACTATTTATATCTCCTGAACTTGTACTTCTTGACCATCCTGAATTTAGCCATCCTGTAGGTGGAAAAGTAGCTGATTCAAATCCTTGATTAAGAATTTCAGTAGGAGTAGAAAATGTTGGTGATGTGCTTACGTCTAATCGATATCCAGTAGCTCCCGGAACAGCACCCCAATTTGCCACGAATGAATTTGACTTGATGTTTGACGCCACAGCTGCTATTGGTGCGGTTAAATTAGCAGTAGTAAAAGTTACAACACTTCCATACGAAGTACCCTGACTACTCGTAGCATATGCTCTGAAAGAGTATTGTTTGTTATCTGTTAACACCATGCCTGTGTTTTCTGAGAAACTACCAATACCTGTATTTGGAGCAGCTGTTGCTAATTGAACAACATTTACACCACCTATAGTTGGTGTTGTATTTTGACTGGTCAAAGCATAAACTATTCCAGTTGCAGTAATGTTTGAGCCACCTGTATTGGTCACATTTCCGCTTAAAGTAGCTGAATTATAAGTTACTGTTGTTGCCGGAGAGGTAGTTGTTACCGATGGAACTACAAAAACTGTAGTTGGTGAAGAAGAATCACTAAAACATCCGTTTACACTTACCTGCACTGAATAACTTCCAGAAACAGTTGCTGTTATGCTTTGTGTTGTTGCATTGTTTGACCATAGGTAACTCGAACCAACACTTGATGTCAACAACACACTGCCTCCATTTTCAAAAGTTGTAGAACCTGACGGAGTAATAGTTGGTGTTGCAGGCGTAGCGTAAACCGTAACTTTAACTGGATTGGATGCCAAAGACTGCGCTGTTTTTGTTTGATTACATCCATTATCACTAGCATAACCAACACAGAAATAATATCTAGTTGTTCCAGCTTCTGAAGCTGAAGTTAATGGTGTATAATTAGCATTTGTTGCACCAACTATTTCAGTAGCGCCTGCTATCGTATTTGAGTCTGTAGTATTGTAATACCATTGGTAAGAAATTGTTGGTGTTCCAATACTTCCCGCTGTATTAACAGTAGCTGTCAATTCATTTGCACTAAATCCTTGACATACTGATTGTTCTGAATCAGGAGCTGTACTCGTTAAAACAGGACAATTAGGAGCTGAATTAGAAATCCATTGAGCGTATAAAACTGTATTATCCGTTATTGTAAAAGTGTCGCCAGGTGTATATGATGTTCCCGTACCGTTTGCATTAGTATCCCAAAAAGTAAAAGTAAAACCTGGTTTGGTAACTGAACCTATTCCTAAAACAGTCACTGTAGTATTGTAATTATAAGGACTGTTAGGATCAGACTGTGTACCTGTTCCTGAGTTGCTGTCGTAGGTTATAGTATAAGTATTTATTGTCCATTGAGCATATAATGTTGTGTCTGCACTTATAGCAAAAGTATTGCCTTGACTGTAAGTGGTTCCAGATCCATTGGCAGCTGTATTCCAATTCGCAAAAGTATATCCTGTTCTTGTAATTGTTCCTGCACCTAGTACAGTTACTATATCACCATTATTATATGGATTAGCATCTGTTTGCGTTCCTGTTCCACCATTAGCATTATACGTTACTGTGTAAGGCGCTCTTGGCACAACTTCTCCAGTACTCAATATGGTAGTACCATTTGAATATCCTTGAAAGACAATTTGATTCAATTGGCTTACTGTTAATCCTGCTGCAGACGTTCCTACAAAAAGTTTTCCTGCCGTTCCAGAAACACCTGCAGTGCCTGTCCAACCGGTGATTGTGATTGTTTTACCTGCTGTCCATGAAACTGCATTGCTAGCCGCAAATTTTAATGAGTGAGGATTAGAGCCTAAATCGATTCCTGAAGATTCTGTTAAACCTATAGTTGCAGAACTAGTCATTGTAGTTCCAGTTAGTATATTAAGAGTACTCAATATTCCTCCATTCATTACAATTGGAGATGCAAAAGTGGCTGGAGATGAACTAGGACTTAATCTTAGTCTTCCTTGAGTTATGGTCGTAGTACCAGAATAGGTATTGGCTGGATTGGATAAAATTAAAACTCCTGAGCCTGAGCCTGCTTTTGTTAGAGGATTAGAAGGTCCACCATTAATTACAGCACTGATAACAATATCTCCTGTATTTGATGTATTAATAAAATTATTTATTGTACCTCCTAAAGTGATTGACATTGGAGCTGAACTACTTACGTTAGGTTGAAGTGTTAAAACAGAAGTTGAGTTATTTCTAATAATAGTATTGCTAACTCCGTTTATTACTCCACCATTTAATGTTAATGTTCCTGAAGTAGATGCAGAACTACCAATAGTAAGATCCCTAGTTCTTAAGCTAGTTACTTCTATACCTAGAATAGTTGGAACACAATTTGAAAATGTTATACCAGAAATAGTAGCTGAACCCGTATCATTCCATGTTGCTACTTCAGTGATAGTTGGTACAGAACCTGTGCTCCAATTCCCAGCAGTACACCAAGCCGAAGATGCTCCAGTATTTGACCAAGAATTAGCAGTTGAATTAGGTAAAGTTATAACTATATTATTACTCGTAGCTGAATTAATTAAAGCACCAGAAGTAGCTGTAAGATTGTATGTACCAATAGCATCAAACTTAGCAGTACTAAAAGTAGCAACACCTGCAACAGCATTGGCTGTATTGCCAGTAAGATTAGCAGAACCACTGACGGTTCCCTTGGCTAAAGAAACAGAACTTGTATATTCTGTATCGGTTGTATTATCGGGCCTTTGAGCCAAAACCGTAAAAGCAGTTAAATTAACACCGATAGATCCAGTAGTAGGAGGAGCTACACCAAAAGATAATTTTGAAGCAACTTGCTTTGTGGTAAACGATTGTGGATTGCTATATATGTATGTTGTTCCATCGTAAACATATGCTTTAAATTGATACAAAGTGTTTGGTGTCAAACCTGACAATGCAGTTGTGTACGCTCCTGCAGCACCTAACGATGGAGCAACTACATTTGTAACTGAAGTTCCTCCAACAGTTGGATTACTGTTTTCACTGTCTTTTGAATAAACAAATCCTTTTAGTGTTGTATCTGGACAAACCCCAAAAGTGGCGTTTCCATTTAAAGTAGCCGTAGTATTCACCACAGCGGTAGCGCCCGATGAGGTTACTGATTGCGGTGTTGGATTGACACCAGTACCCGTTAATGAACTATTAGCACCAAGCGTAGTTGTGTCATAATACACAGAAATTGTTGCTGATTTAGCCCCATTTGAACTAGGCGTAAAAGTTACATTATAAGTAGCTGTACCACCCGAACCATTGACTGTTGTTGGTGCATTGGTTACTACAAACTCTGTTGGATTACTAGAAGTCACTACCACATTATTTGCAGTAGTTCCACTGTTTGTTATGGTATATTGTATTGTTGCATTAGGCGTTCCAGGACACGATGAGCCGTGTGCAGTATTTCCTGTTATTGCTAAAGAAGGTGCTGACGCCGCATTTATCGTAAATACTTGTGTATTTGAAGCTGCAGCTGCACCCGTTGTTGTTACCCCAACATTAGCACTTCCCACACTTGCAATGTCAGCGGCTAAAATAGTAGCTGTTAGCTGCGTAGAGCTAACAAATGTAGTTGCTCTAGAGGCACCATTCCAAGTAACCGCTGATAAACCATTTAAAAAATTAGTACCATTTACCGTTAAAGTAAATCCCGAACCTCCAGATACTGCCGAATTTGGTGAAATGGATGTTGTTGTAGGGTTTGGAGGTGTCATCTTATACAGTGTAATGTTTTGTTGAGAACCTGTATAACATGCAAATCGTGGAGAACCTGAATTATATTGCAATAAACGTGTTGAACTTCCTACATTCGTAATTGTAAATAATGAACTTGTATAAGCGAAAGTCCATTTTTCAGAATTACCTGTAACAGTACTAGTTGCAAAAGCAGCATTAGACGAACCTGTGTAAGATACAAATTTTGATGAATTTTCATTGTATATAGTTCTATCAGAGCCATTTGTCTGGATAAACCACACAATTGTTGCAGATGGATTAGTTAATGTCCCTGATGAAGGGGAAATAGCTGTATTCTGAAAATAATTTCCTGCATTTAAAGTATTATTCATAGCCTGAGTTGCCCCAAACGCAATTACATAATATCCATCCGTTAAAGATGAAAGAGATGAAATTTGAGTAAAAGTTCCCGAACCTGAATATTGAGCATATCCCTTTCCTTGAGATAGCAAAAACAACAAAGCAAAACTTAAAAACAAAAGCCTAGTAGGCTTTCTAAAAAGTAAAATATTTTTCATATAAAAAAGTTTAAAGCGGATACAAAACTAAACAATTAATACCTTCAACAAGAAAAAAAATATTAACTAATTGTTAACCAATTGTCAAGATGTCTTTTAACGAATTATTACGTAGTTAATCGATAAAATGCTGAATAAAAAAAGCCCCTGAAAATTTCAAGAGCTTTTTAACATAAGTTATTTTAACTTATCTTTTCACCACACGCAGTGTTTTTACTTCGTCTTGTTGTGCAACAATCACGTTGTATACTCCACTTGGGTAGTTGTCTCCGATAGTGGTGGTTTCTAAATCGTTTACGGTTTCTTCTCGTTGTTCGATTAGTCTTCCTAACATGTCGTATACTTTTATCGATACGGCTGATGTATTGGTCGTTTTGATGTTCAACTGGAAGTTGTTCGCAAATGGATTTGGATATGCTACTGCCTCTAATGGTTGTTCCATTACTCTTGATGGCATTGGGCTGCCTCCTGGAACGGTAACCTCACAATCCTGACCTTCATAGTACACTCCATACAATTGTATCTGAATACGGATTCTATACGTGCCTCCTGCTTGTAATGGTGCCAGTGCATTGAACTGACTCAGTCTTACATAACGCGTAATGGTTTCTATGGTTTGATTGTAACCACTTATTTCATTCTCTACTATGTAACGGTACATTGGTGAACCTGTATAAGGTGTAACATATAGTGGTGTGGTCATTGCACTTGGAACCAAGCCTCCGTTTTGACAACTTTCATATTGAAGTACTGGTTCTGCTGGTGAGGACATGTAACAGGTGCCTGGTGCTGAGAACGTCAATACGCCACCCAACAACGATTCTGCTGATACGTTTACTTTATAAGTTGTATTGTATACTATTGGAACGGTTGTCAATTCTGTTAATCTCACAAAATTTCCTGTACGGGTAAAGGTTTGTGATTCCATCTCTACATCATTCATCTCGCCTCCCATACGGGTAATGGTATATCTATAGCGTGTAGCATTGGCTACTGATGTAGCATAAATTGGTGAATTTATCGCTGCCAACGTGCCACAGTTTGAAACTGTTGTCGTTGGAATGGATGGTGTGGTTACCGTACAATTCTCTGAATTATATGGTTGCCATTCTGCGTTTAGTTTGATGGCTACTTTTATGGAATAGCTACGTCCATAACTCGCTATATCTGTATCGGTAATACGAATCATTCCATTGGCTTTTTCTACTTCTCTTACTTGATTTGTAATCAAATCGGTGATCATGAATTTGTATCCTGTTACCAATACACCTACTGGTAAATTGTTTGAAAATGTATAGTATGGTCTTATCGATGTGTTTAATCCTGCTAAGGTTTGTCCGCATACTGAAGTCCAGAATGTAGTGGTTACTGCTGGACAGCCGTTGGTTAAACTTCCGTCGCAATTGTTATCTATCCCGTCATAACATATCTCTGCTGCGCCTGGATGGATTAGTGGGTCTTCATCATTACAATCGCCGTCTAACAAAACATATCCATCGGGTTGTGTTTCTGCTACTACTGACACCTCTGTATTTCCATAACCATCATCATCTAAATCCTGATAATACGTTGTTGTTTCAGCCACAACCGGAATAATCGGGCTGAAATTTTGCCATATCGATGCTGACTCATAAGCTGTTACACTTCCGCTAGGCACATATAAAGGTACCGCACTTAAAACAATATCCTGAAAAACAGTACTGTTTATTACTATTGGTGTTGTTGTTAATGACGTTACTGATGTTAAACCAAAACACTGAAAAAAAGCATAATCCCCTATAGTAGTTACTGTACTTGGTATGTTTATAGTCGTCAATGATGGACAAGATGCAAAAGATCTACCACCAATACTTGTTACAAAATCAGGAATCGTTACTGATGCTAATAGGGTACACTGATAAAAAGCATAATCTCCAATGATAGTAACTGAATCAGGGATGTTTATTGAGGTTAAATGATTACAACCATAAAACGCGTAAATTTCAAGGCTTGTTACTGAGTTTGGGATGTTTACCGAAACTAGACTATTGCAATACAAGAATGTTTGTGCTCCTATACTGGAAATTGAATTAGGGAGAATCGCAGAAGTTAAAGCAAAGCATTCTCTAAATGCACCCTCTCCTAAATCGGTCACCGAAGAAGGAATAGTTGCCGACGTTATACTTGGACAATTATAAAAAGCATAATCTCCAAGACTAGTTACTGAATAATCAATAGACATGTCTGTTACCGTACTTGGCAAGACTAAATCACCCGTATAACATTGATAAGAGTCTACTTGTACTTCACCGGGAGCCGTCACTGTGTAACTTATACCATCAACTGTAAAAGTTTGAGCGTTTATACTACTAAACAGTAGCAACATAATAAATAAAAGTAAATTTTTCTTCATAGCGTTTATTATAGATTAAGTTAGAATATATTTTCTAAGGATAAGATTACAATCTCTTATTGCGAGCACTTTTACTTAAATATAAAAACATCGACACACTATCTAATTAATATATTTATTGGATTTCTTAAAAAACTAAATTAACAAAAAAATCCCCGCCATTAGGCAGGGATTTTTATTTACTATTAACTATTTAATTAACATTTATCTCTTCACCACACGTAGTGTTTTCACTTCATCTGCTTGCGATAGAATTATATTGTACACTCCACTTGGGTAGTTGTCTCCGATTGTGGTGGTTTCCAACTCATTTACGGTTTCCTCTCGTTGTTCAATTAGTCTTCCCAACATGTCGTATACTTTTATGGATACGGCTGATGTATTGGTTGTTTTGATGTTCAACTGGAAGTTGTTCGCAAATGGATTAGGATAGGCTACTGCCTCTAATGATTGTTCCATTACTCTTGATGGCATTGAGCCACTACTACTTCCTCCTGGAACGGTAACCTCACAATCTTTTCCTTCATAGTACACTCCATACAATTGTATCTGAATACGAATTCTATACGTGCCTCCTGCTTGTAATGGTGCCAATGCATTAAACTGACTTAGTCTTACATAACGCGTGATGGTTTCTATGGTTTGACTGTAACCACTTATTTCATTCTCTACTATGTAACGGTACATTGGTGAACCTGTATAAGGTGTAACATATAGTGGTGTGGTCATTGAACTTGGAGCCAAGCCTCCGTTTTGACAACTTTCGTATTGAAGTACTGGTTCTGCTGGTGAGGACATGTAACAGGTGCCTGGTGCTGAAAACGTCAATACTCCTCCTAACAACGATTCTGCCGATACGTTTACTTTATAGATGGCATTGTATAAAATTGGAACTGTTGTCAATTCTGTTAATCTCACAAAGTTCCCTGTACGGGTAAAGGTTTGTGATTCCAGCTCTACATCATTCATCTCGCCTCCCATAAGGGTAATGGTATATCTATAGCGTGTAGCATTCGCTACTGATGTAGCATAAATTGGTGAATTTATCGCTGCCAATGTGCCACAGTTTGAAACTGTTGTCGTTGGAATGGATGGTGTGGTTACCGTACAATTCTCTGAATTATATGGTTGCCATTCTGCGTTTAGTTTGATGGCTACTTTTATGGAATAGCTACGTCCATAACTCGCTATATCTGTATCGGTAATACGAATCATTCCATTGGCTTTTTCTACTTCTCTTACTTGATTTGTAATCAAATCGGTGATCATGAATTTGTATCCTGTTACCAATACACCTACTGGTAAATTGTTTGAAAATGTATAGTATGGTCTTATCGATGTGTTTAATCCTGCTAAGGTTTGTCCGCATACTGAAGTCCAGAATGTAGTGGTTACTGCTGGACAGCCGTTGGTTAAACTTCCGTCGCAATCATTATCTATCCCGTCATAACATATCTCTGCTGCACCTGGATGGATTAATGGGTCGTTGTCGTTGCAATCGCCGCCTGGCAATACTGTGGTGGTGTAACCTTCACCGGGTGAATCACATGATAGAACACCTGAACCTGTATAATAGCCATCATTGTCGGCATCTAAGTACCATGTTGGTTGTGGGGTGACTACTCCTGTAATTGTAGTTTGAGCAGTATTTGTACATCCATTAGCTCCTGTTACTGTTACCGTATAAGCTCCTGCGCTAGTAAAACTATTGACCGCAGTTGTTGGCGTAGCACCACCATTCCATGAATAACTTATACCTCCTGTGGCAGTAACACTGATACTAGTTTGAGAACAAGTCAATACTGTGGTTCCTGAATTATTAGTTATCCCTGCCGAAGGTGAGGCTGTATTTTGCGTCACTATGATTTGAGCTGTAGCTGTACATCCATTGGCTCCTGTTGCAGTTACTGTGTAGGTTCCTGGTGCAACAATACTTTTTGTCGCTCCTGCACCTAAAGCATTATCCCATGAATAACTTACACCACCCGTTGCGGTAACACTGATACTGGTTTGAGAACAAGTCAATACTGTGGTTCCTGAATTATTAGTTATTCCTGCTATGGGTGCTGGACCAACCGTAAAAATGGCTTTATAATTTGCACCACTGTTGTTGCTAAATATATCACCAAAGCCACAACCATCAAACTGAGCTCTTGAATAAATTTCAAGAGTATAAGTTCCTGGAAACAACCCGCTTATTATGTTGTTAGTCCCTGATTGTGATTCCCATCTTTGGTCACCAGGAGAGGGTAAATTTTCAGCAAAAGGTAAATTTATTTGTGTAAAACTACCTGAGCCTGTTCCTGTACCTGAATAAACACGATAAAACAAATCTCCATTTGTAATATTGCATCCAGAATTTTTATACGTTTTGTTTTGCCCTCCTTTAACCACTAAAGATTGATTACAACTAAAAGTTCCTAAATTTGCACCATTTAAATCTGGATTTGCAGTATTTGCCTGCATATCATAAAAAACATTGCTTCCCGAATTAATATTCAGAATTGCATAACTTTCAAAAATACCTCTCTGACCATTATTTTGATTTTGGGAAAAAGCGAAAGTAAAAGAAAGCAAATAAAATGTAATTAGTAATTGTTTTTTCATAAAGTATTAATTTAATTATACTAAATAGCTTAGTTTAAAGTATGGCTATTATTTCTTGATTATAAAGATAATTTTTTTTAGGAAATTGCAAAAAAATCTATAAAACCATCATGTCACGAAAACGTTTTCGTGTTGATAAATTATCAATTTTTAGTTAATAAAATATGCATTCTAAAATTATTCCTATCAAAAAATATAAATATTACAACTGCACAAAATTATTGAAGCAGAATTTTCTATGATTGTATTTATAATTCAACTATCAATGATTTCAAAAAAAGCTTACTAACTCTACCCTTTAAATTCATAAAATCATTTCTATTTAATACATAAAAAATCCCTGCCATAAGCAGGGACTTCTATATCAAAAATGTATTATTAATTTATCTTTTCACCACACGTAGTGTTTTCACTTCGTCTTGTTGTGCTATGATGACGTTGTACACTCCACTTGGGTAGTTGTCTCCAATGGTGGTGGTTTCTAAGTCGTTTACACTTTCTTCTCGTTGTTCGATTAGTCTACCCAACATGTCGTATACTTTTATGGATACGGCTGATGTATTGGTCGTTTTGATGTTCAACTGGAAGTTGTTCGCAAATGGATTTGGATAGGCCACTGCTTCCAATGGTTGTTCCATTACTCTTGATGGCATTGGGCTGCCTCCTGGAACGGTAACCTCACAATCTTTCCCTTCATAGTACACTCCATACAATTGTATCTGAATACGAATTCTATACGTGCCTCCTGCTTGTAATGGTGCCAATGCATTGAACTGACTTAGTCTTACATAACGCGTGATGGTTTCTATGGTTTGACTGTAACCACTTATTTCATTCTCTACTATGTAACGGTACATTGGTGAACCTGAAAAAGCAGTAACATAAAGTGGTGTGGTCATTGAACTTGGAACCAAGCCTCCGTTTTGACAACTTTCATACTGTAATGTTGGTTCTGCTGGTGAGGACATGTAACAGGTGCCTGGTGCTGAAAACGTCAATATGCCACCCAACAACGATTCTGCCGATACGTTTACTTTATAAGTAGTATTGTATACTATTGGAACGGTTGTCAATTCTGTCAATCTCACAAAATTCCCTGTACGGGTAAAGGTTTGTGATTCCATCTCTACATCATTCATCTCGCCTCCCATACGGGTAATGGTGTATCTATAACGTGTCGCATTGGCTACTGATGTAGCATAAATCGGTGAATTTATCGCTGCCAACGTACCACAGTTTGAAACTGTTGTCGTTGGAATGGATGGTGTGGTTATCGTACAATTCTCTGAATTATATGGTTGCCATTCTGCATTTAGTTTGATGGCTACTTTTATGGAATAGCTTCGTCCATAACTCGCTATATCTGTATCGGTGATACGAATCATTCCATTGGCTTTTTCTACTTCTCTTACTTGATTTGTAATCAAATCGGTAATCATAAATTTATATCCTGTTACCAATACGCCTACAGGCAAATTGTTTGAAAATGTATAGTACGGTCTTATTGATGTGTTTAATGCTGCTAAGATTTGTCCGCATACTGAAGTCCAGAATGTAGTGGTTACTGCTGGACAGCCGTTGGTTAAACTTCCGTCGCAATCATTATCTATCCCGTCATAACATATCTCTGCTGCACCTGGATGGATTAATGGGTCGTTGTCGTTGCAATCGCCGCCTGGAAATACTGTGGTGGTGTAACCTTCACCAGGTGAATCACATGATAGAACACCTGAACCTGTATAATAGCCGTCGTTGTCTGCGTCTAAATACCACACTGGTTGTGGGGTAATCGTTACCGTTACTATGGCACAAGTTGTTGTATTACATGTTCCAGAATATCTTATATAATAGGTAGTGGATGATGTTAAATTCCCAGTATTTAACGTATCGCCTGTACCTGCTAAGGTTCCTCCACATGAACTTGTATACCATTGGGTTACGGCTCCTGTACCTTTGCTTCCTCCCGATACTGTTAATGTAGTTCCTGTACCTGAACAAATTGTAGTTGTTCCTGTTGCTCCTGTTGGTGCTGTGGAATTTACACATGCTAAAGCAAATGAAGCTGAAATGGTATGATTATCGTCTACATTTGAAAAAGCATATGACGTAACTACTCCTACTGACATTCCATCAACTAAGACATCACTAATTAAATATCCATTATTTGGTGTAATGGTATAAGTTTTATTTCCAGTACCAAAACAAGACAATACAGAAACTCCAGGTGAAGAAATTGTACCATTAGCTCCAGCACTTGCTGTAATAGTAAAATTAGGGTTAATAGTAACTCCTATTTGATTGCTCTCAACATTTGACTGATTTACACATGTTCCTCCAGAAACTGACATTGTTACACTTACAATATCACCGTCTACTAATGCTGCACTTGCAAAAGTGTTAGAACTGGTATTTTGCACTGAAGCATCATTAACTTTAAAATTATACGTAGCTGATGCTCCACCCAAATTTCCTGAAGTTGCAGTAAACGTAACTAAAGTCCCTTCACAAAACTCGTCAGGGGTATCTGTATCTAAAATTACTGTTGGGTTGAAAGTAGGATTAACTGTAATACTTCTTGTTGCTGTTGCATCAGAGCAACCGTTCGTTCCGGCAACCGTATAGGTTATATTAGCCGTACCAGCACTCACTCCTGACACTAATCCTGTAGCTGCATTAACTGTAGCAAAACCATTATTTGAACTTGACCACGTTCCTCCATTATCCCCCGATGTTGAAAATTGTGAGGAACCATTCGAACAGATTGTTTGAGTACCGCTTAAAACTCCTGCATTTGGAGGTGTTTGTTCTGTTACTGTTACCGTTGCCGTTGCACTTCCTGTACATGGTGCGACAGCATTTACTGTATATGTATATGTTCCTGCACCTGCTAATACAGGTGTCCATGAGCCACCAGCTTGCGGAGAACCTCCTAACTGAGCAAATAATTGAGGTTCTGTCAGTGTGCTTCCAACACAAATGACTAATGAACCATTAGTTCCTGCATTTAATGCAGGGCAACTTTGTGCCACTATAAAATCGCCAAAACCTGAAGCTGATGTGATACTGTTTGTTGATGATAAAGATGTTGCAGTTGGTGTTCCTGAAACTGCAGGTAATGACCAAACACTACTTGAAAACTTCCCTAATTTAAAATTAGCCGCAGTAACTCCAGCATCATTATCCGTAACCTGCCAACCCAACGTTACTAGGTAATTGTTAAAAGCAATTCCTGAATTAGTCAGTGACCAAAAACGATTTACACTTAAATTACTATTTAATCCAGAAGTTGAAGTATTTGGATGATCCCCAGAAGTAGTCGATGCTATTAAATTTCCAGCCGTAGTTACACTTGCAAAGTTTACTGTTACTGGAGCGTACTTGTCTGTTCCGACATCAAATATTCTGCTTACATTAGACCCTGTACTGAAATTTCTTTGAAGATTACCCACTACATACCCAGTAGTATTAGAAGCTCCAGTAGTAGAAGCACCTGTGATTAAAATTACTTTGTTAGCTCCAGTATTTAATTTACCTAACGCAAATGTTAAAGTCCCTGACAAACTCATATCAAGTCCACTTAAAGTAACTCCGGATGTATTACTATTATTAACACTCAAGGATCCTAAGTTAGCCGTAGGTGATGAAGAAGCATTTCTAAATACCCCTAAACCACTAATTAATTGTGCAGTGGTAGTTGGTGCAATTGTTGTATTGCTTCCACCATTAACTAAACCAAGAACCAAAGCTGGCGTACCCAATTGCGTAAATGTTCCATTATTAGTAATATTACCTCCTATTATTATAGAAATACTTGATGTATTTAAATTAATATATTCACTATTACTGTTGATTGTTAAGTTACCTGCCAAAGCAATACCACCACCACCGCTTATGGCATTTGTTTGAACCTTTCTTGAAGTGGTACCCCCATTTCCATTGACAATAACATTTCCAAGTAATATTTGACTAGAATTTACATAAGTATCCACAAGAAATCCGTAAGTAGCCGTTGAAGAATTTGTTCCTGTACTACCTCCAAAAGTTATAGTGTGTCCAATTCCGAAACTTCTTGGTGTTGATGTAGCTGCTCTGAAACAAAAAGCTTCACCTCCTGAAGAAGTAGCTGTCCCACTAAAATGAGGATCAACAATAAGTATATTACCTCCAGTAGCATTGATTGTTCCTCCTGAATAATTAGTATTAGATGTTCCAAAAGCTAATAAGTCTGTAGTAATTGGAACACTACCTAAAGATGTTCCATCATTTCCATCTATATTTATATTACCTCCGCTCTGATTAAAGACTGAAGCTGAAGGAAACAATAGATTTCCATTTATGTTTAGTATCCCATTATTAACAGTTAATGTACCTGTTTCTGTAAATGTACGATTACCTCCTCCTGAAGGCCCTAAATTTACTATACCGCCATCAATAGAAAAAATTCCCGTATTATTAATTCCTGTTCCAGATGCTCCTGCAACATTTATAGTACCCCCATTAACAACTACCGAACCATTATTAATTAGGTTATTACTTAATGAAAGGGTACCTGTACTAGAAGTTAATGTTCCTCCATTCGCTATGGTAAGTTGATTACAAACATTATTAGCAGCTCCATCTGTATTTACGTTAATTCCATTTGGGATAACGGCGTTATCACCTGCACTTGGAGCCACTCCTAAATCCCATGTTGAGCCTAAACTCCAATTTGAAGAAGCAACAGCAGTATATGAAGGTAAAGGTTGACTAATAGTAATTGTATAATCTTCTGTCTCTCCTTCAGTTCCAGACATTGAACAAGACATAGTTGATGCAACTGTTACCCCATAGCCATATCGAACTCTCATTCTGATATTCCCAATAAATGCTCCAGAAGGAACTAAAATACTAATAGGCGCTGTTGTTGCACTTCCTGAAATAGAATTACTTATTAAAAAGAATTCTCCTGAGTCAGTAAAAAGTCCGTTATTATTAAAATCAAACCAAACCCCCGCACCATGTGATCCTGTACCAGTACCTGAAGTCAGTGTAAGATTATAAGATGTCCCTGCAGTTAGTGTTGTAGTTTGTGTTCCATTTGCTGGATAATTAATGTACGATCCTGACGCACAAGTTGAAGAGTTATTTAAAGTATTAATAGTAACATTAGCAATGTAATCATTGTAAGTAACACAATCAAGACTTCCACTTGGTGTACAATATATCACAGTAGGAGTTTGACTTACCTCAATTCCACTACTCCAAGTAGATCCAAAACGTGTAAATATCTTGAAAAAATATTGTGTTCCGTTAGTAAGTCCTGTTACGATTTTTGGTGAAGCGGTTCCTTTGTACACTACAAAACCACTCCCTAATGGTGTTCCTGTACCAAACGCTAAATTATCTGTGTAAGCTGTACCATCTCCTGTTGGTGTACCATCATTGGCTGAACCAGCTCGGGCTACTATCATTACTTGATCATAACATCCAACTGGATTAGTCCAAGAAACAGAAGATGAACCTGATAATACAGAAGCAGCTGGGTTAGTGACATTAACTGGTGTGGCACCTGTAACCGTGTGTGTATTCCCTGCAGCAGGCGTACCTGTAGCAGTGCCTAGAGTAAATGTCATGTTAGCACCTGTTACAGCATCAATAGCTATTGTTCTCGCAACTGTAGCACTACATGTTACATCCGCTGTGACAAAAATATAACCCGTAGCATCTTTTACTATATTTTGACTTACAAAAGGAGTAAATGTTTTGCTTCCTGCAGTTCCTGGTGTTACCAAAGTAGAAAGTAAAGTAGAACTTCCAGCTACAAATGTAGGAGAAGCCGAATACCAAGCTTTTAAATTAGTAATCCCAACCGCAGTATAATCACCTGTTGTAGTCACTGTTAAACCAGTAAGGTTAGCATTGCCTACAGTTGGTGAAATAGCAAAACTATAAATAGGATTGTTAGTTGTACCTTGTGTTTTATTACTTGCTGCAATATTGTTTGTAGCAAGAGTAATATTTGGTGTTGCAGCTGCAGTTACAATAAATGTATAATCTTCGGTTTCACTTGCCGATAATGCAGTATTACAACTACTTACAGAACCTGCACTATCTTTAATTACAATCCTCATTCTTGTACTTCCTACAAGTGCATCTATAGGCACGGTAAAACTACCCGAAGGATTTGTAGTAGGTTGTGGCGAAAATAAGGAAACTACTGACTCTCCTGGATCGGTAAATACCCCATTTTGATTCCAATCTACAAAGATACCAAAACTGGAACCATTACCAATACCTGGTGAAACTGCAGAATAATCAACACTACCACCCTGTGATTGAGTGACACTTTGTTCCGTAAAATTACCATATCCATTTGGAGAATATGTACTGGTGTTATTAATACCTACAGCACTTACTGTAGCTGTAAAATTAGTAAAATAATCTGAACCTTGAGATGCAGGTCCTGTTGAAAGACAATACAAAGTTGTAAACGAAATAGAAGATGAATTAGTACTATATCCTCCTAATGGACATACTTGTCTAACATAAACTTGATAGGTGGTAGACGAGGATAGTCCAGTCAATGCGAAAGGTGAAGTAGCAGAACTTGAAGCTAAAGTACCCCCAGCACCCGCAGAGGCTCCAGTTCCTGGAGTGAATCCTGTAAGACCATATTCAACTATATAATTACCAGAACCTGTCCATGTAATATTAGCTGAATTTAAAGTAACAGCATTGGAACCCAAAGAAGTTCCAGTAGTACAAGGTGTATTCTGAGAACCACTCAATGCCGAAACACTATAAAAAGGTTCTCCTGTACAATTATCATTATACGAAAACACATGATAGTAATATTGTGTGCCCGCTGTTAAGCCCGTATCAGTAAATGATGTAGCATTAGCCACTAATCTAACATTAGTACCTGCTCCTAAAGCAGTTGAACCAACTGTGTAAACCGTTCCATTTGAAGGAGTTGGAGGAGTTGCACTCGTGCTTCTTACTACTAAATATTTACTTGGTGCCGTCACTGCAGCCGTGAACGAACCATTCAAAGAGGTTGTTGTAACTGAACTGAACGTTAAATTTGAAGCTAAAGATGTTGGGGTAGTACAACCCGTCAAGACCAAAGAGGTAACATTTAAATTGTCTAAACCAATATCACTTGAAGTTGCAAAATCTGAAGTATATTCAAATCTAAGAACACAAGTTGCAGAAGTAGAACTTCCTAAAGCTACAGATTGATTTGTCCAAGTTGAAATACTTGTATTATAAGTTGCTAACGCTCCACCAAAATTAATACCGCCGTCTGTAGACAAATAAACTCTCAAATTCCTATTAGTTCCCGTATTTACCATGTCAAAAGTAGCTGTTTTAACTCCTGCGTCAGTAAAATTAAGGTAGAAATCCATATATCCTTTAAGTCCACTTCCAGCATCATAGCAATGGAATCTTGAACATTTTAAACCTCCCGAAGCACTTGGAACTGCAAGAGCTCCACCTGAAGTACTTCCCCATGCAGAATTAGCAACTGTTTCATCATGTGCACGTGGAGATTGATTACCAGTTGCAGGATTAGTAATTACACCATTTCCAGGAACGTCATTCACAGCTTGAAAATTTGACCAAGTCTCAAAATTTTGTGTATAAGGAAGTGACTGATAAAAACCTGAAGTCACAGGAGTATAGGTATAAGTCAAACCATTAGCTGGTAAATTAGTACTATTATATCTCATACAATTCGATCCTCCAGGTCCAGAGGTAGAAGTTGTATTAAGTGCTGTAGATCCATTATCCGCACCACCTCCAGATGTTGCCCATGTGTTATAGGGAGCTGAAGCAGAAACCATTCTATTCAAAAAAGCAGTATTAGCACTACCTCTCAAACCTACCTGACCGAAATTTGTCGCAGAAGTTGTTGTTTGTGTTGTTGCCCAATTATTATAAACAATCTTAATAACATTAGTAGTTTGAGTCAATCTAATTTGAAAACTCATTCTGTCACCAGTTAATCCTGTTCTTCCTAAATCGGTAAACTGAATTACAAAATCTGACCCTGCAGTTCCATAACTGATATCAGCAGCAGCACCACTAACAGGAGAGTTTACTAAGTTAAATCCATAACCTGCAATAGCACCTCCATAAGCTGTAGAAGCGGAAATAGGGTTATAAGTTGTTGTTGATGGAGCTGTAGTGCCAAAAGTGACAAACCCGTTATTTGAAATAATAAGTGATGTGTAATTAGCACCATTAAAATTAAACGTAAAAGGGATTGTTATTTGACCTGAAACCGCATTAGTTCCAATTGTAGCACCCGATTGGTATGAAGTTCCCCCAGTCAAAGCAGTATAAGTTCCAATTGATTGTGAAAAAGTATAAGGCAATGAGTTCTGCGCTAATGTCATAACTCCCGAAAAAAGCATCACTACAAAGAGTACTATTGTTTTAACAAAATTAGCTAGATTATTTCCAGTTTTGACCACTGGTTGTTCAAAAACTTCAACCGTTGAAGTCATATCATTTTTGAATGCAGTAACCCTACTGGAATTCAAATAAATGTAGTGTTTTTTCATAAAGGAAAAAGGTTGGTTTAAATATGGTGTGAAAGTAGCTAGATTGTTAACTAAATGTAAAATTTTTGTAAATAATATCGATGAAATACATTTATTAACGATAAGCAAAACTATAAAACAATCTTTTTCTTATATTTTTTATTTTTGAAGTTTATTTTAAATTATTTAGTGTTAAGTTTTTATAAAAAAAAGGCCTTCCAAATTGGAAAGCCTTTTTTATTATTAATAATCTTTACTTATCGTTTAACCACACGTAGTGTTTTCACTTCGTCTTGTTGTGCTATGATGACGTTGTATACTCCACTTGGGTAGTTGTCTCCGATTGTGGTGGTTTCTAAGTCGTTTACACTTTCTTCTCGTTGTTCAATTAGTCTTCCCAACATGTCGTATACTTTTATGGATACGGCTGATGTATTGGTCGTTTTGATGTTCAACTGGAAGTTGTTCGCAAATGGATTTGGATAGGCTACTGCCTCTAATGGTTGTTCCATTACTCTTGATGGCATTGGACTGCCGCCTGGAACGGTAACCTCACAATCTTTTCCTTCATAGTACACTCCATATAATTGTATCTGGATGCGGATTCTATACGTGCCTCCTAGTTGTAATGGTGCCAACGCATTGAACTGACTCAGTCTTACATAACGCGTGATGGTTTCTATGGTTTGACTGTAACCACTTATTTCATTCTCTACTATGTAACGGTACATTGGTGAACCTGAAAAAGCAGTAACATAAAGTGGTGTGGTCATTGAACTTGGAACCAAGCCTCCGTTTTGACAACTTTCATACTGTAATGTTGGTTCTGCTGGTGAGGACATGTAACAGGTGCCTGGTGCTGAAAACGTCAATACGCCACCCAACAACGATTCTGCCGATACGTTTACTTTATAAGTAGTATTGTATACTATTGGAACGGTTGTCAATTCTGTTAATCTCACAAAATTACCTGTACGGGTAAAGGTTTGTGATTCCATCTCTACATCATTCATCTCGCCTCCCATACGGGTAATGGTATATCTATAGCGTGTAGCATTCGCTACTGATGTAGCATAAATCGGTGAATTTATCGCTGCCAATGTGCCACAGTTTGAAACTGTTGTCGTTGGAATGGATGGTGTGGTTACCGTACAGTTCTCTGAATTATATGGTTGCCATTCTGCATTTAGTTTGATGGCTACTTTTATCGAATAGCTTCGTCCATAACTCGCTATATCTGTATCGGTGATACGAATCATTCCATTGGCTTTTTCTACTTCTCTTACTTGATTTGTAATCAAATCGGTGATCATGAATTTGTATCCTGTTACCAATACGCCTACTGGCAAATTGTTTGAAAATGTATAGTACGGTCTTATTGATGTGTTTAAAGCTGCTAAGGTTTGTCCGCATACTGAAGTCCAGAACGTAGTGGTTACTGCTGGACAGCCGTTGGTTAAACTTCCGTCGCAATCATTATCTATCCCGTCATAACATATCTCTGCTGCGCCTGGATGGATTAATGGGTCACTGTCGTTGCAATCGCCGCCTGGTAATACTGTGGTAGTGTAACCTTCACCGGGTGAATCACATGATAGAACACCTGAACCTGTATAATAGCCATCATTGTCGGCATCTAAATACCAGGTTGGTTGTACATCATTGGTAATCGTTGCGGGTTCACTTGTAGCAGAACAGCCGTTTGGTGCTGTATAGGTGTAGGTATACGTAGTGTCTGGTCCGGTATATGGATTGGCAACACTAAACGTACCTGTACCTCCTACTGGTGTTCCTGAACCTACTAGTGTTATTTCTGTTCCTGAACAACCGCTTACATCCGTTGCAGTCACAACTGGAGCAGTTCTTGGAGCAGCTGTACCACTTCCGGGAGCACTTGTCAGTCCGTCTACCGTTTGAGTTACAGTATAAGTTCCTGCAGCATTAACCGTAATACTTGAAGTTGTTTCTGAAGTACTCCATAATAAAGAACCTGTAGCGTCAGTAGAAAGAGTCGATGTACCATCACAGTTATTAACTACATTTACAACTGGAGTAGCCGGGTTTACCGTTAATTGCCCACTTAGTGATGTAGTACATTCATCACCGCTAATAGTATAAGTATAGATACCAACAGCAGTCGACATTCCGCTAATAGTAAGTTTATGTGCAGTATTATCCGTAGTTACATTGATACCAGCAGGATTACCACCACCCCATGCAATAGACGGCGTAACAGAATACCCTTTATAAACAATATTTGTGATAGTATCACCTGCACCAACAGTTTGAGCGTTTGTGCCTGCAGCTGAGTGTAATTTAAGTGGAATAATAGGTAATGTATACGTAGCATCTACAACAAAAGCATTACCACCACTTCCTGTATTAGTAATTGTAACTACAGTAGTAGAGGTTGTATTTAATGTAAGAGTAGTTGATGTCAAACAAGTTGTACTACCATTAGAACTTGGAAAATTTACTGTAGTAGATCCTGTACCAGCTCCAGATGCAACTATGGACACAACTCTACTATTACCTGAAGCTGCAAGACGAGTAGTAAATGCTCCTACACCATTAGGAAAGGTAAACACTAAATAACCAACACTATTTTGTGCAATAGTAACTTTATTAGCTGTTCCACATCCATTTGTATTATTGAGTGCATAAACCCCTGTACCAGACAACACCACATCTCCATCTAAAACCGTATTAGCATCAGGAATAGTGGTGTAATTGCCAAAATTAAGAGTACTGGAAAAATACCCACTTGCTTGAACCGTTCTAAATGTAAACGATTCATTTGCCCCTTGTGTCGCAGTTGGATTTCCTGCTATATCTTTGATAGCTCCCGCAGCAACGTTTACAACATAGCTTGTACAATTCAATAAACCACCGGTAACAGGAATAGTTAACACATTGGCACTAACGGTTGGAGTTCCATTTACATCCGTTCCGTTTACTTTCACAGTAATTCCTGAAATAGTATTTATCTCAATATCTTCATCATAAGTGATTGTTATAACAGCATTAGTTGCCACATCCGTTGTTGCAGTTGGCGTATGTGCAGTAGCTGTAGGCGGAGTAACATCCGGGGTAGTAGCCGTACCAGTTACTGGAACAACTACAGCAGCACTCAAGCCTCCACCATTGATGGTAATATTACCAGAATAAGTACTCGTAACTCCGTTAGGATTAAATGTAACTGACAAATCATACCCTCCACCAGCCGATGCCTGTGCTTGTGTGATGGAAGTTGCTGACGTAAAGGCTGGATTATCTGATGAAACCGTTAAATCGCCTGTAAGATTCACGCCTTGCACATTCAACATTAATGAGCTTGTTGTATTGTTTAAAATCGAACCGAAATCAAGACCTATTGTTTCTGTAGGATTCGTTATAACCGTAGGTACTGTAGCAGCATTAACAGTAACAACTGCACTACCCGTCATAGTAACATCTGGAGAAGTACAATAACCAGTTACGCCAGTTGCTTTTACGGTATAAGTGGTAGTACCAACCGATGCTGTACTAACAGCCCACGATAATCCTGAACCGGTACCAGATTGAGTTGTTGACGGAACTAGCGTACCACCAGCATATAAATTATAATCTACTCCTATTTGCGAGCTTGCTAGTGTAACGTTTGCAGCATCTCCTTGTGTAACCGTAGCACTACCGCCTACTGTATAAGCAGTTGGGGCGGTGCAAGAAGGACCCCAACTAACTGTCAAGTTATCAATACCTATTAAAACATAAGCCGATGATGACCCTGCATATTTATCTGCCCAAATCAAATTAATATACTGACCTGTAGGCACATTAATTCCAGTAATCGTATGAAGTTTTGTAGATGTATTAAATGTAGTAGTCCCTGCTGTACCAAGGGTTGACAATTGCGAAACCACAGTTCCTGATCCTCCAGCAGGAGCTGTAGTCACAAGTGATGATGTAATTAAATATTCAAAATTTAACCCATCAGCTTGCATTTGTGTATCTGTACCAGCTTTTGCAAACTCTTTGGTATCAAAACCTACGGTCAGAGAAGTTAACGCCGCTGCTGTATTATTTTGAAGCCTAAGAACAAATGCCCTCTGAGTAGATGATGTAGAATGAATTCCTAAATATCTATTAGTATCACTTGACGAGGCACCTAAAGAGTAGGTTTTTGAAGAAAGAGAAACACCTGGATATGATTGATAGTTATTATTATACACTATCCACCCAGCATCCAACACTGTACTTGTCCAACTTACATTACTGGTTGAGTTCGGAGATAATGAATTAAAGTTTTGAGAGTAACTAACAGGAGAGCTCGTCATACTTATCTGCCCATAAACATTCCCACAACCAAACACACCCAACAATAGGGCAACTTTTAAGCATAAAGTAGTAAACCATCGATGAACTATCCCATTGCCTTTACCTTGATAAAAATTTTGTGTAATTTTATTCATAAATTAATAATTAAGTTAAAAATTGACTTTGACAAAAACATTGCAATCGATTGCATTAATTGATCTATTTTTCAAAAAAAATTACATACTATTAAGTTTTTTATAAATAACTTTTATGTAATCGATTGCATTGTATTGACAATTTTACAACAAAATAGAATACAAAACAAAATATGTTGATAAAAAAGCATCCATTTTTAAGTCTTTTTTCTAAAAAAAACAGAAATATGACAATTAACTATGATAATTTTTACATTAACACTAAAAAAAAGCTGTTAAAATTTATAAATATGAAATTACGAAATCAATAATGGTTTTGTTTTTTAAAAAGCTTTACTTTTTTATAAATAAAAAAACCTCTTCAAAACTGAAGAGGTTTTTATAAATAAAAGCTTATTTAACTTATCTCTTAATCATTCTAATAGTAGACACATCTTCATCCTGAGTTACTATCACATTGTAAACTCCCGAAGGGTAGTTTTCTCCAATAGAATTTGTATTCAATTCATTAACATCTGCAGAACGAGTTTCAATTTGTCGTCCTAGCATATCATAAACGATTACATCTACCATTGATGAACTACTGGTTTTAACATTCAACTTAAAGCCATCTGCAAATGGGTTTGGATAGGCCACTACATCTAATGGTTGTTCCATTACTCTTGATGGCATTGGGCTGCCTCCTGGAACGGTAACCTCACAATCTTTCCCTTCATAGTACACTCCATACAATTGTATCTGAATGCGAATTCTATACGTGCCTCCTGCTTGTAATGGTGCCAACGCATTAAACTGACTTAGTCTTACATAACGCGTGATGGTTTCTATGGTTTGACTGTAACCACTTATTTCATTCTCTACTATGTAACGGTACATTGGTGAACCTGTATAAGGTGTAACATAAAGTGGTGTGGTCATTGAACTTGGAGCCAAGCCTCCGTTTTGACAACTTTCATACTGTAATGTTGGTTCTGCTGGTGAGGACATGTAACAGGTGCCTGGTGCTGAAAACGTCAATACGCCACCCAACAACGATTCTGCCGATACGTTTACTTTATAGACAGCATTGTATAAAATTGGAACGGTTGTCAATTCTGTCAATCTCACAAAATTCCCTGTACGAGTAAAGGTTTGTGATTCCAGCTCTACATCATTCATCTCGCCTCCCATACGGGTAATGGTGTATCTATAACGTGTCGCATTAGGTACTGATGTAGCATAAATAGGCGAATTTATCGCTGCCAACGTGCCACAGTTTGAAACTGTTGTCGTTGGAATGGATGGTGTGGTTACCGTACAATTCTCTGAATTATATGGTTGCCATTCTGCGTTTAGTTTGATGGCTACTTTTATGGAATAGCTTCGTCCATAACTCGCTATATCTGTATCGGTAATGCGAATCATTCCATTGGCTTTTTCTACTTCTCTTACTTGATTTGTAGCCAAATCGGTGATCATGAATTTGTATCCTGTTACCAATACACCTACTGGCAAATTATTTGAAAATGTATAGTACGGTCTTATTGATGTGTTTAATGCCGCTAAGGTTTGTCCGCATACTGAAGTCCAGAACGTAGTGGTTACTGCTGGACAGCCGTTGGTTAAACTTCCGTCGCAATCATTATCTATCCCGTCATAACATATCTCTGCTGCACCTGGATGAATTAATGGGTCGTTGTCATTGCAATCGCCGCCTGGTAATATTGTGGTGGTGTAACCCGCTCCTGGTGATACACATGATTGGGTGCTTATTGAATAATAGCCGTCGTTGTCTGCGTCTAAATACCAATTAACATTTGGTATAACGGTAATGTTAGCCAAACCACTTGTACTGAACAAATTACTTTCACCATTGAAATCGGTTACTGATACTAAAGTGTAAGTAGTATTGTTCAATGGTGTGACTATAATATCGGATCCGTTAGTATAGTTAGTCTGGGTTGCGTTGGATGTTCCATCATTATACACTACTGTGAATGGAGACACTCCTCCTTCAATGACCACTTTAATGTTTCCACTAGTATCCTGACAAATGGAAGAGCTACCAGAACCATTTGAAATAACTGCTGTTCCGCTTATAGAAGCAGTTAATCCTTGTGGTTGTGTTAAACTATAGTTAGATGTAGGTGGCAAGTAACCCGCTATCATAACTGGTTTATTGGCTCCAACATTAGCATTGTTAAAGTTTGCTACTGGTGTACCTGATACTGAAAATAGTTCGCCATTTTGTAAACCAACATACGATGGCGTTCCACTTAAAGTAGCTGTTGTATTTCCATCGTAAATTTTATCATTTGCGGCTATACCCGTTATGGTTAATGATGCTTGAGTTATATCTCTTGATTGTAAAAATGGTTGTACTAAAGTATAGGCACCTGCGTTAGCTCCATTAATAGAACAATTGGATGTAATGGCAATGTCCGTTCCTACATTAGGAGTACTAAAATTTCCTGATTGCACTAAATTGACAACATCAGGAGCAACCACTCCAATAAGTGCTCCACCTGTAACTGATGCTATTGTTAAACCATCGTAGACTTTGCTAGAAGTTGTGGCACCAGAAACTGTTAAAGGGATTGCTGTTTCAACAAGCATTACATCATTAGAGGTGTTTGTTGTTGAAAAATTTGTAACATTACTATAAAAAGAACTGTTAAAGATTGTGCTGTTCTGAGTTGTTGCTCCAGTTCCTTCCCTTCTTAACATCTGTACTGTACCTTGTGGGGTTATATTACCATCATTTAATTCAATTTTATAGGCAGTACCTGTAGCCGATTGATTAACATTCCAATACCTATCTCCAAAACGTGCTTTACTTACATTCGCGAATGAAAGAGGAGAACCAGATTCAAATTGTTCAAGCGTTACCGTTTTGGTGCCTGGAGCTGTTGCATATGTAAACAATGCAGGACGATAATTTCCTCCTTTTCCAACCGGAAATACTGTTGGTGTTGTAGTAGTGATTACTCGAGCTAATTTACCATCTACATAACTTGTTGAAGAACCTCCACTAATAGTCCCTGCACTATTAATTGTAATCGAAAAAGTTCCTGTTTGTATTACCCCGTTTATAAGATTTAAATTATTATCAACACTAAAGCCATTGTCAAAAATTGTTTTTACACCAGTGCCCGAAATGATTAAATTATAATAATTATCTATCAATGTTCCGCTGATTAACTGTGGTGAATTACCATTTAATTCAATAGTTCCTGTACTAGCAGTAAAAGTATCAACCCTATTTGCGTTTAAATCTCCTCCAACTTTTAAAACACTCCCTGAAGCCATTATTAATGACCCTTTTCGATTTCCTGCATCTCCAATGTTTAAATCATCTGTTATTGCTAAAACGGAATTAGAAGTAAAAGTAAGCGTAGCGAGAGAAGCTCCACCGGTTGTGTTGTTATTTATAATAACAGTGCCCGCAACTGCATTTGAAACATTTACTGTAACATTATGTCCATTTTGCAAAATAACAGTATCTGCTGCAGTAATTGTTGCTGTACTTGCTGCAGGAGAGCCATTTGCAGCAGTAGACCAAATAGCTGCATTCCAATTTCCAGAAGCTCTAGAGTAATAAGTAGTCTGAGCAAAAGAGCCTGATATGAGACTTATCATTAAAAGTAATGATAAAGTATAATTTTGAATTTTCTTTTTAGAAAAAAACCGAACCAATATTTCTGTTTTCTTCTTTTTTAACAGTAATGAATTTTTCATAAGCTACTCGTATTAATTTATAATTTGGTTTATTTAAATTCAAAAAACATATTAATGGCAATAAAGCGTAATAATTAATAACACTTTATTCAGCATTCTACTAATCTATTTCATCTTCCCATAAAAATCATTTATATGCTACACATTATGTTTTAATTTATGGTCATGAATTTACATGTTTTTTTTTTAACAGGTGTTTTAAATCGATTAAGTTAAAGTAAAACCCGACAAATAGCAAAATGTTAAAAAATTGCATTTTTTTGATGTTACATCAATAACAAAAAAGCCTTGTCCAACGACAAGGCTTTTTTGTTATAATACTATTTAATTTCAATCTTTATATTGTTTCTCGTAATACTCTTGATAAGCACCTGAAGTAACATGCTGTAGCCATGCTTCATTATTTAAATACCAATCAATAGTTTCAGATAAACCTTCCTCAAAAGTTACAGATGGCTTCCATCCCAATTCTTTATTTATTTTACTGGCATCAATTGCATAGCGCAAATCATGACCTGGCCTGTCTTTAACATAAGTAATCAATTGTTCAGATTCACCTGGTTCTCGACCTAACTTTTCATCCATTTTTTGACACAGTAATTTAACCAAATCTATATTTTGCCATTCATTGAATCCACCAATATTATAAGTATCGTGATTTTTTCCTTCATGAAAAACCAAATCAATAGCAACAGCATGGTCTAATACATACAACCAATCACGCGTATATTTTCCATCACCATAAACAGGTAAAGGTTTCTTGGTAATTATGTTGTTTATAAAAAGTGGAATCAATTTTTCTGGAAAATGATTTGGACCATAGTTGTTAGAACAATTACTAATCACATAAGGTAAACCATAAGTTTCACCATAAGCACGAACAAAATGATCCGAACTTGCTTTTGAAGCTGAATAAGGTGAATTGGGAGAATAAGGAGTAGTTTCTGTGAATAATCCCGTTGCTCCTAATGCACCATAAACCTCATCTGTGGAAACATGATAAAATCGTTTGCCCTCAAAATTATCTTTAGCTCCGCTCTGTTCGGTTCTACCTCGAGTCCAAATAGCTTTGGCTGCATTCAATAAGTTCATAGTACCGATAACATTGGTTTTCACAAAAGCCAATGGATCCGTTATAGAACGATCAACATGCGATTCAGCAGCTAAATGGATTACACCGTCAAATTGTTCCTTTAGAAACAAATCATTTATAAAATCAGCATCGGTGATGTCTCCTTTTACAAAAGTATAATTAGGATAAGACTCAATATCGGCAATATTTTCTAAATTTCCGGCATAGGTTAAAGCATCCAAATTATAAATTTGATACTCTGAATAGCGTGTTACAAACCTTCTTATTACGTGCGAACCTATAAAACCAGCACCACCTGTAATTACTATTTTTTTACTCACTTTAATTATTTTATTTTATTATTTGCAAACTTTAAAACTTACATTTATAATTTTGCATCTGCTTTTTCGTTTAAAACACCCTTAACATCAAAAACTACCGCTACTGGTTTCTTTAATGCTTCAAAATCAATAGTGACAAATTCTTTATGAGCAACTGCCAAAACTATTGCGTCGTATTTTTCGTTTGGTAATGTATTGACCGTTTTTAAATTGTATTCATGCTCCACTTCTAATGAATTTGCCCATGGATCATATATAGTAATTTCGGTTTCAAAATCATTTAATGCATTCACTACATCAACCACCTTAGTGTTTCGTACATCAGGACAGTTTTCTTTAAAAGCAATACCAAGCATCAGTATTTTAGAACCATTTACTTTAATATTCTTTTTAATCATCATTTTGACTACTTGCGTAGCAACATAATCACCCATACTGTCATTTAATCGTCTTCCTGCTAAAATTATTTCCGGATGATATCCTTTTTCCTGAGCTTTTTGGGCTAAATAATAAGGATCAACTCCTATACAATGTCCACCAACCAATCCTGGTTTAAATGGTAAAAAATTCCATTTCGTGCCAGCAGCTTCAAGAACAGCTTGTGTATCAATTTCTAAAAGATTGAAAATTTTAGCCAACTCATTAACAAAAGCGATATTAATATCTCGTTGTGAGTTTTCAATAACTTTAGCCGCTTCTGCAACTTTTATAGAAGGAGCCAAATGCGTACCAGCGGTAATAACTGATTTATAAAGTTCGTCAACTTTAATTCCAATCTCTGGAGTTGAACCTGAAGTTACTTTTAATATTTTTTCAACGGTATGTTCTTTATCACCAGGATTTATTCGTTCAGGAGAATAACCCGCATAGAAATCTTGGTTAAATTTTAAGCCACTTATTCTTTCTAAAACAGGAATACATTCTTCCTCAGTAACACCCGGATAAACAGTTGATTCATAAATAACAATATCGCCTTTTTTCAAAACCTTTCCAACAGTTTCACTTGATTTATACAATGGATTCAAATCTGGCCGGTTATTTTTGTCAACCGGAGTTGGAACTGTTACTATAAAGTAATTACAGTCTTTAATATCGTCTATTTGATTGCTACAAAAAAGACCATTCTCATTTGATAAATCCGTTTTCAAAACCGCTTTTAATACATCTTCACTAACTTCTAGTGTAGAATCAATTCCAGAATTCAATTCATTTATTCTTCTTTGATTGATATCAAAACCTACCACTGAATATTTTGTTGCAAATAATCTTGCTAATGGCAATCCTACATATCCTAAACCAATAATTGCTATTTTATTACTCATTAAAATTGTTTTGTTTGTAAAAGTTGGGCTGTAAATATAATTATTTATTTAAGAACCAATAGCTTGATAAATAAATCCAATTTCTTTCATTCTCTCTGGATTCAATAAATTCCTTCCGTCAAATACAAAAGCAGGTTTCAACATAGAGTCGTATATTTTTTTCCAATCATAATCCTTAAATTCATCCCATTCCGTTAAAATGGCTATGGCATGAGCATTTTTACAAGCTTCATAAGGTGAATCAAAAGAAACTATATGCTTTTCATTCTCAGAAGAACTTCTTGTATCTAAATAATTTAAGTCAAATAAGACTTGATTATGAGTTACTTTTGGGTCATATAAAGCTACTTTAGCTTGTTCATTAATTAAATCATCTGCCACATAAATTGCAGCTGATTCTCTGGTATCATTCGTATCTTTCTTAAAAGCCCATCCTAAAAATGTAATTTTCTTTCCTGATACCGTATTGTATAAAGTCTGAACTATATTTTTTGAGAATCGCTTTTTTTGATGATCATTCATTATGATTACTTGTTCCCAATAATCAGCAACTTCATTTAATCCAAAAGCCTTAGAAATATAAACTAAATTCAATATGTCCTTTTGAAAACAAGAACCTCCAAAACCAACAGACGCCTTCAAAAATTTTGGCCCAATTCTGCTATCCATTCCAATAGCTTTAGCAACTTCATTAACATTAGCTTCTGTTTTTTCGCATAATTCGGAAATAGCATTTATCGAAGAAACACGTTGTGCTAAAAATGCATTAGCCACCAATTTTGATAATTCTGATGACCAAACATTGGTAGTTAAGATTCGTTCTCTTGGAACCCAATTAGAATAAACTTCCACTAAAGAATCAATCGCTTCCATTCCTTGTGGAGTTGATTCACCTCCAATTAATACTCTATCTGGACTTAATAAATCTTCAACCGCTGTACCTTCAGCTAAAAATTCTGGATTTGATAATATTTGAAACTGCACTCCGTTTCCAGTATTATCTAAAATACTTTTTAATGCTTCAGCAGTTCTAACCGGAAGTGTTGATTTTTCAACAATAATTTTATTGTTTTTAGCTACTTTGGCAATTTGTCTTGCACACAATTCAATGTGTTTTAAATCTGCAGCCATGCCTTTACCAGTACCATAGGTTTTGGTTGGCGTATTTACAGAAATAAAAATAAGTTCGGCTTCGTCAATTGCTTTATCAACTTCTGTTGAGAAAAATAAATTTCTTCCTCTGGCACGAGCAACAATATCACTTAGTCCAGGTTCATAAATTGGAATATTATTCACATCTTGGTCATTCCATGCAGCAATTCTGGGTTCATTTAAATCTACTACTGTTACTTTAATGTGTGGGCTTTTATCAGCAATTATTGCCATCGTTGGTCCTCCGACATAACCTGCACCAATACAACATATATTAGTAATCTTCATTCTTTATAATTTATTTTAAATTTTCCCAATACCATTTAACCGATTCTTTCAAACCTTCTTTAAATGAAAACTTTGGGCTATAATTAAGTAATTTTTTTGCTTTATCTATACTCGCTAATGAGTGAGGAATATCGCCTTCTCTATTTGGTCCATAAACAACTTCAACATCCTCTATTTTGGAATCAAACTCATATAAATATTCTTTTAAGTTATGAACTAAATCATTCAAAGAATTTCTTTCCCCAAAAGCCGTATTAAAAACTGTATTTAATGCCTCTGGATTTGTAGTATTCATAGCTAATTCATTCATCTGAATCACATTATCAATATACGTAAAATCACGAGAAAAATTTCCATCTCCGTTGATTACTGGACTTTCATATTTCATTAGAAGTCCAACAAATTTTGGGATTACTGCAGCATACGCTCCGTTTGGATCTTGTTTTCTTCCGAAAACATTAAAATATCTTAGTCCAATGGTTTCGATTCCGTATGTTTTACTAAATATCTCAGCATACAATTCATTCACATACTTTGTAATGGCATAAGGCGAAAGAGGTTTTCCTATTTTTTCTTCAACTTTTGGCAAGCTTTCAGAATCACCATAAGTTGATGAACTAGCTGCATAAACGAAGCGTTTAACGTTAGCATCTCTTGAAGCCACTAACATATTCAGAAAACCATTTACATTAACCTCATTTGAGATTATTGGATCTTTAATTGAACGAGGAACTGAACCTAAAGCCGCTTGATGAAGTACATAATCAACTCCTTTTGTAGCTTGAATACACGTGTCTAAATCTCTTATATCTCCTTCTACTAACTTAAAATTTTCATTCGAGGAAAATGATTCTATATTATGTTTATGGCCTGTAGAAAAATTATCTAAACAAATCACAAAATGTCCTTTAGACAGAAAGTATTCACAAAGGTTTGACCCAATAAATCCTGCGCCACCAGTAATTAAAATTGTTTTCTTTACTGAAATCATTGTCGCTTTTTAAATAATTTATGTTTTATTTTAGCAAAAAATCCTGTTGGTTCATCTTCTTCATGGTAGCCATTTGAGTAGCCATAACTATATCCATAGCCATAACTATAACCATAGCCATAGCCATAACCCGTACCGTATTTCGCTTTATCCTCATATCCATTGAATATTATGCTAATATTATTTAATTCTCCTCTCTTAGTTCTATTGTTTAGTAATGTTAACATCTCTTTTTTAGTGAAGTTTTGTTTTACTACGTATAATATTACATCGCTATATTGAGCCAACTCTAAAGCATCAGAAACTAAACCTACTGGCGGAGTGTCAAGAATGATATAATCATACTTATCTTTTAAAGAATTAATTAAGTCATTCATTGTTTCACCTAAAATTAATTCTGATGGATTAGGCGGTATTGGACCTGAAGTAATTACATCCAAATAAGGAATATGGGTTTTTTGAATCACTTCATGTAGTTGGTTTTGACCTATTAAATAATTAACAACCCCTATATTGTTTTCCACATTAAAATCATCAAAAATCTTTGGTTTTCTTAAATCTAGTCCCAAAATTATTGTCTTTTTTTCGCTCAAAGCAAAAACGGTTGCAATGTTTATAGAACAGAATGTTTTTCCCTCTCCACTTATTGATGATGTTAACATTAATGTTTTTGCTCCTTCTAAACTTTGTTTTTTATATAAAAACTGTAAAGAAGATCTGATGGCTCTAAACGATTCAGATAATGCTGACTTTGGTCTTTCAAAAACAGATAAATTTGATTCGTTATGTTTTAAACCTACAATACCTATTATAGGAATTTGTGTTACATGGGCTATATCTTCAATGCTGTGAATTGAATTTTTTACAAAAAATAATATAAATATAAAGATTAACGGAATAAATAATCCTATAAAAAAAGCTGTAATATAATTAACTCCAGTTCTTGGACCAATCAATCCTCCACCAATATCTTTGGCTGGATCTAAAAATTGTATATCCGATAAATTAGCTGCTTTTATAATGGATGCCTCCATTCTTTTTTGTAAAAACGTATTGTAAACATTATCGCTTAAATCGTATTTTCTAGAAATATTTAGATATTCTAATTCTTTTTCAGGCAATACATTGATTTGAGATTCAAGTTCTTTAATCTTTGAATTTACTTTAATTATATCGTACTGTAATGCATTTTTTAAAGAGTTAGAGTTTTCAAGAAGAACATTTTTTAAAGACTTAATTTGATTGTCAATTTCTTCATAAAAAATTGGTGTCTTTATTGTTCTTATTATTTCAGATCTTTTAACTGAAAGCTCAATTATTTTAGCAACATTTTGAACAATATTATTTTCTTCTATCCCAACAATTGTAGGCGCAGGTAATTTTGAGTAATCTACGCTTTTCTTTAAATACTCTGTTAGCGAATTCAAATAAACAATCTTGCGTTCAATTTCATCCTTTTTGATGTCAAGTTCTAATAACTTTCCTCTAAAAGCTGAACCTTTATCTGTGATATCTAAAACATTGTTGTTCTTACTGAAGTTTTTTAATTCATTCCCAGAATCATTTAATTTATCTTCCATTTCACCTAAAGTTTTATCAATAAATGAAATAGTATTTTTCGCAAAAAGATTTTTATTATACAATTGTTTATCAATTAAAACCTTAACTGTAGTATTAAGATAATCAACTAATCTCTTTTTGTTTGTTCCTTCCATGCTTAATCTCAAAATTGATGTTGCTTTTTCATCAATCTGAACATTTAATCCTTTTAATCTTGCAACTGTTTGATCAAAAGAATTAAATCTAATGAGAACTTCTTCTCCTACTTTTAAATCAACATTTGGGTCGAGTTCAAGTTTCCAATTCAAAAATGGTAAGGCAACTATTTGCCCAATTTTGTATTTTTTATTAAATGGACCAGATTTTACATTTAATGGTAAAATTGAATTATCAGAATAACGGATAATATTAACTGAACTGGACTCAAAAGGAATTGATAAGAGATATGTGCTTTCATCTATAAGTTTTACTTTGATAAAAGCTTCATATAATTGGTATTCATTTTTGTTGGGTGTAATTACAAATGGCACTTGACCATAAACATCTTTAAAATAGTAATCTGTTTTTACGAAATAATCAATAAAAAAATTCAAAGTATCAACAACTGCCTCATTATGTGATCTTGATTTTAAGGATGTTGCTATTCCTTGTACCTTATCTGATGTTCCACCCCAATTAAAAACTAAACTTGTATTTGATGTAAACAACTGGTTGTTTTCTTCTTTAACGGCAATGGTTGTATCAATTCCGTAAATTTTTTGTTTTCTAATATTTACTTGATGCGCTATAGTAAAAGTAATTATTAAGGATAATACAAACCATTTCCAATAACTAATAATCTTGATTAAAAAACTTTTAAAATCAAAACTGTTTTTCTCTTCAAAAAAAGATAAATCTTTTACGTCTAGCATTTTAATTGATTAATTTCTTAATAGTAAAAAGGTTGTAGTTGCAAGTGATAGAAGTGTTATCAATGTTGATAGAGATTCTATACCTGTTTTACCTGTTCCCCAAGTTTTCTGCTTTAATGGTTTAACATAAATATAATCGTTTGGATGAAGGTTATAAACTGGTGAATTAACGGCATTAGAATTTGTTAAATCTATATGAAAAGTTTCTGTTCCATAAGGAAATCTTCTCATTACAATTACGTCTTTTCTATCACCAGTTATAGTTATATCTCCTGAATTTGCTATTGCTTCTAAAATATTAACTTTATCTTGATATAAAATTTTAGTTCCTGCATTACCAATCTCACCATTAACGACATACCTAAAACCCGACAATTTAACTGACACAAAAACTCCTGCTTCTTTAGTAAAATATTCTTTTAACAGTTTTTCTTCTACTATTACTCTTATTTCTTCTGTCGTTTTTCCTAAAACATTAATTAAACCGAGAACAGGCATCCTAATATCACCATGATCATCAACTGTATATCCATTAAAATAAGCTGTTTGTTCGCTTAATCCTTGTTGGGAAGAAATGTTACTGTAATTAAAAATTTCAACATATTTCGAATCCATAGCTTTTATGGTAATACTCAAAATATCATTAACTTGAACTCTATAAGGTTTTTGATTAACCGACTCAACTGGTTGTGTGTCTGATTTTGAATCATTTTTTTGTAAATAAATCAAATCTTTGGTTGGAATACAAGACGTGAAAAAAAAACAAATCAGTAGTGTGAAAAAAAGTTTTAGCTTTCCCATTATTTATTAAAAATTGCAAACAAAGATAGTTTTTCAATTCTAATTATGAAAATGATGTTTAGTATAATTAAAAATCAATCTATTTTATAGAAAAATCAAAGGGAATTCTGTTTAAAATACTTCGGCCTAAGGTAACTTCATCAGCATATTCTAGTTCATCACCAACAGCAATTCCTCTTGCAATTGTAGAAGTTTTTATGGGTAAATCTTTTATTTGTTTATAAATATAAAAATTAGTGGTATCACCTTCCATTGTTGAACTTAATGCAAAAATTAATTCTTCTACTTGACCTAACTTTGCTTTTTCAACCAACGAAGTAATGTTCAATTGACTAGGACCAACGCCATCAATTGGCGAAATTTTACCTCCAAGAACATGATAAACACCTTTAAATTGGTTAGTATTTTCAATAGCCATAACATCACGAACATCTTCTACAACACATATAATTTGATGGTTTCTGTTCGAATTATTACAAATTTCACAAACGTCAACATCGGAAATATTATGACATGATTTACAGAATTTTATTTCTTCACGCATCGTCGTTAAAGCATTTGACAAAAATTGAGTTTGTTCTGCAGGTTGTTTTAATAAATGAAGTACTAATCGCAAAGCGGTTCGCTTTCCAATTCCTGGCAATTGCGCCATTTCGTTAACTGCTTTTTCTAATAATTTTGATGAAAATTCCATTGGACAAAAGTAATCATTTTGAAAAATATTTATGTATTTTGGCATTCTATTAAATTAAAACTATGTCTTCTACAACCATACTGATAATCATCATCATTTATTTTGGGCTATTACTTTTGATTTCCAATTTTGTTTCAAAAAAAGGAACTGATAATGATACTTTTTTTAAAGCCAATAAAAATTCAAAATGGTATTTGGTTGCTTTCGGAATGATTGGAACAGCGCTTTCAGGAGTAACTTTTATTTCGGTTCCTGGCGAAGTTGGAAATCCTGATTTACAATTTAAATATTTTCAGTTTGTTTTAGGAAATGCAATAGGAATGATAGTTGTAGCAACCGTTTTGCTTCCTCTTTATTACCGAATGAATTTAACTTCGATTTATAGTTACATCGAACGAAGACTTGGTATTGTAAGCTACAAAACAGCTGCTAGTATTTTTTTAATTAGTAGAACAATTGGTTCCGCATTTAGATTGTATTTAGTGGTAATTGTTCTTCAACGATTTGTTTTTGATGATTTTGGAGTACCATTTGGTGTTACTGTATTACTTTCGTTGGCCTTGATTTTTGCTTACACTTATCGTGGTGGTTTAAAAACGATTATCATAACAGATACTTTACAAACTTTCTTTTTAGTTTCTTCCGTATTTTTTACAATTGTTTTCATTTGCAATAGTCTTGACTTATCTTTTGTTCAGGCATTTGAAACTGTAAAAGAAAGCAATTATTCTAAAATTTTCTTTTTTGATGATTTTCAAAAAGGAAATTATTTTTGGAAGCAATTACTTGGCGGAATGTTTGTTACAATTGCCATGATTGGTTTAGATCAAGATTTAATGCAAAAGAATTTAAGCTGTAAAAACATTGGCGAAGCACAAAAAAACATGTTTACTTTTACTGGAATATTTGTTGTAATAAATATTTTTTTCCTAAGTGTTGGAGCTTTACTTTACATCTATGCGGAGAAAAATGGAATTGCAATCCCAATGGTTGATGGTTCACCAAGAACCGATTTATTATTTCCAGAAATTGCTTTTCATCATTTAAGTATTGTTCCTGCTGTTATATTTCTGCTAGGATTAACTGCGGCTACTTTTGCCACTACTGATTCTGCTTTAACTGCTTTAACAACTTCGTTTTGTGTTGATTTTTTAGGCATGGATAAAACCGAGAATCAAAATAAACCAAACATTGTCAGAACTCGTCACTTTGTTCATGTTGGGTTTTCAATATTGATGTTTTTAGTAATTATTGTTTTTAATTCACTTAATGATAAATCAGTAGTAACCATGATTTTTAAAGTGGCAAGCTATACTTACGGTCCACTTTTAGGGTTATATTCATTTGGATTATTAATGAAATCAAAAACCGTTCAGGATAAATTGGTTCCAATTATTTGTATAATTTCACCTGCTATTTGCTTTTTGATAGTAAAATATTCTAAAGAATTGGTTGGAAATTATACTATTGACAATGAACTAATAATTGTAAATGGGTTGATAACTTTTATGGGGTTATTGCTGATCAGTAAACCTGCAACCGAAAACACCCGTTTTTAATATTGATTTGTAGTTAACAATACTAAAGTACATGCTACTTCAACTTCAATCCCATTAGCTTTTAACAGCTGATAAAATTCTGGGTTTTCTGTTCCTGGGTTAAAAATTACTCGTTTGGGTTTTGTTTCAATGATATAATTATAAAAATCTCTTTGTCGTGTTGGATTTAAATATAAAGTAACAGTATCAATATTTTTTAAAGGAATATTTTTAGTATAAATTTTAACACCTTCAACTTCTCCTGTATTTTGACCGATTGCAATAACTGAATGTCCTTTATCAACCAACATTGAAATTGCTTTATAAGCATAACGATCTGGTTTTGTGCTAGCGCCAAGAACAACGGTTTTTTTATTTTTCATTATAATTTTTTATATTTCAAAGATACTAGTAACTTTACATAAACAACATTAATTTTAACTACTATTTAATAATTATCTCAACTTGAGAAATTATCTTTGTCAAAAAAAATATGGGTTTATTTGTTATTCTTTTTGGAGCATTATTTTCAGTTTTAAACCCAATTGGAACAGTTCCTATATTTGTTAGCCTTACCCAAGATTACACCAAAAAAGAACGTTCAAATCTTTCGTTAAGAACCGCAATTAATGTTTTTGTAATTTTAATCATCTCATTTTTTATTGGCCAATATGTGTTGACTTTTTTTGGAATAACCATTCCTGCACTAAGAATTGCTGGTGGAATTATTATAGCTAGTTCTGGATTTTCATTGCTAAACGGAAAGTTTTCGAAAAATCGTGGTATTAATAAAAAAGTAGAAGAAGATATTAGTACTAGAAATGCTATTGCACTAACGCCATTAGCAATGCCAATGCTTGCTGGTCCAGGTTCAATTTCCTTATTAATTGCATTTTATCAAGAACACAATAGCACTACTGAAATTATTTTTTCGAGTTTATCAATATTAGCAGTTTCAATTGTAATTTTCTTCATCTTAAGAAGCGCTCATTACTTAGCAAAAATTTTAGGTGCTTCAGGAATTGTTGCTGTTTCAAGAATCATTGGTTTTTTGACAATTTCTATTGGCATTCAATACATTATCAATGCAGTACAAGATATTATAGAAAAAATAAATTAGTTTTTAGGCAGAAAGATTTCAGCCATCATACATCTTGCACTTCCACCGCCGCAAGCCTCGATAGTATCTAAACTTGAATGAATTATTGATAAATGTGCTTCTAATTGTCCTATTTGTTTTTTGGTTAAACTTTTATAGGCTGATTCACTCATCACCAAATAACGCTCATCATTTTTACCTTTTACTTCAAGCATATTTCCTGCAAAACTATTTACTTGTTCTTCAGTAATTAGAATCACTTCTTTATCATCTCGTCGTAAAGAATCGAGCACCATTTTTCGTTCTTTTTTATCATCAATACAATCGGCGCAAATAACTGCAAATGTATCGCCCAAACACATCATTACATTGGTATGATAAATTAATTTTCGTTCTCCATTAACGGTTTGAAAGGCTTCAAAAATAATAGGTGAAAGTTCAAAATCTTCGCAAAATTCAATCATTAATTCTTCGTCAGCTCGAGGAGAAAGTGCACAATACGCTTTTCCATTTTCTCGGTCAAGCAGCAAACTTCCTGTTCCTTCTAGAAAAATATTATCTTCTTCTGCAGAAGTATAATCCATGATTTCATTGATTTCAAAACCTTCATCTTCTAATATATCTAAAATATCTTCTCTTCTTTCAGCACGACGGTTTTCGGCAAACATTGGGTACAAAACCACATCTCCATTATCATGAAATGAAATCCAATTGTTTGGGAAAATGCTATCTGGTGTATTCGGCTCAAGTGTATCATCAACTACAATTACGTTTACCCCTACTTTTCTCAATTTAGCAACAAAATCATCAAATTCCTTTTGCGCTTTTTCATTGACAGTTTCTGGCGAAAGTCCATCGAGTACTTTTTGATAATAATTGTTTACTGCCGTTTGTTCGTTCATCCTGAAAGCTACAGGACGAATCATCAATATAGAGTTTGTAGTTTGATTCATTTTTTTGGTTTTGTTTATAATTTATAAACTTATTAATCCCTAATCAAAGGTAAAGTTGAACATCTTAAAAGTCCTTCTTGTTTTGCGATTTCAGCATATGGAATTTCTTCAACTGTAAAACCGTTATCACGAAGCCAAGTATTTAATCGAGTGAAATTCTTTTCTGAAACTACTACATCTTCATCAATAGAAAACACATTTGAATTCATATGATACATTTCGTCACGATTGATGTGAAAAAGATTTTCTCTACCAAATAATTTAAGCAAAAAAACATAATCACGTTCTTCACGAAAACCACTTTTATAGATAATACCTTTGTTTTTGCCAACAGGTTGAAAACAACAATCTAAATGTAACGCATTATCTCTAGCTTCTAATTTTGATTTTACAAGGTCAAATTCTTTTACAATTTTATTTGGAAAAAGGTTTTTGATATAATTTACACCTGCCATATTGGTTCTAGCAGTTATGTAATCTTTATAATCTGAGCCTTTGTAAGTTCCGATAAATATGTAATCATTCCAAAGCATTACATCGCCACCTTCAATGTGAACTTCCTCTGGCGGACGAACGATTTTATTTGGATTAATTTGGTCTAAAACATATTGAATTGCATCTAATTCTCTATTTCTATCTGGAAGAATATTTGCTTTTACAAAAACATCATCAATAACAAAACCAATATCGCGAGTAAAAATTTGGTTGTAATTTTCAATCATTTCAGGACGAAAAACCTTTACATTATATTTTTGAAAAACTTGATTAAAAGCTTCCATTTCTTTGACCATATCTTCTTCTTTTGGATACGTTCCGGCAAGAATGTGTTCTAAAGATTTCGGATCATAAGCTTCTTCTACAGTTGGTGTTGGACCATTATTTAAGGCTGAACCTAACACAACTGCTCTTAGTCGTGAGGTTTCATTTTTTACATTTAATTCTAACATAAAATTGCTTTTGGCATTTGGTCAAAGATAAAAAAGCTCCACTGAATTGCGAAGCTTTGTTTATAAGTATTTTTATTTGAAATTTTTTATTTGCCTTTTAAAATAAAACCATAAAAAACGCTTTGCTTTAACTGAACTTTTTAATGTAAAACCAGCCTTTTCAATTCCTTTAATTGAACTAATATTGTTTGTGTCAACGATGATAAAAACTTCTTTATTTTGATTTTCAAATAATTCTTTTTTGGCAATATAATTTATTACAAAGGGATAAATTGATTTTCCTTTAAACTCAGGAATTGTAACACATTCTCCAATTGCTGGCCCTTTTTCGTGTATCAATTTTAAAATATCAATTTTCTTAAAAAGAGTGCTTTCATGAATTTTTCTTGAATCAATTTCAATGAAATATTTAGTTTTATTTGGATTCGAAACATCCTTTTGAATTATAAAATCTAATTCATTAAACTGCTTAAATTCAGAAGCATCCATAGAATAAAAAAGCATATCTATAGAAACAATTTTAATTCGTTTTAGAATCTTTTTTATCATTTTCTTCTAATTATTGATACAATTTTTGAGATTAGCTTTTTATTTGATTTTAATCTTTTATTCAAGAAAAGAAATAATCTTAAATAAAAAGGTTTTAGTTTCCAATGAAATTTTGAGTGTTCAAACAGTATTTGAAAATCTGCATAACTATTTTTTAAATTGATTACTCCTTTTGAACCTCCAAGAGAAATATTATAACCCGAAAAATTTTCTTTGATTCCAATTTTCATTGCTTCAAACTGCAAAAAATGCCCAACCAATAAATCTGGTTTCTCTTTTTTTGTTCCTCCAAATATATAGGTATAATAATTCCCCGATTTTACTAAAAACATAGAACCTTTTAAATCATCATCTTTGAATGCTGCAATAAATTTTGCCTGTTTTTTTTCTATTAAATGCAACAATGTTTCTTTGAAAGATTTCCATTCTCTTAGACTGTAATTATTTTGCTTTGCATTTTCTAGACACAAATCATAACCCTTTTTTAGTTCTGATTCAGAGCTAAGTTCTTTTATAACTAATCCTTTTCTAATTGAACTTCTAATATCACGACGTAAATTAACCTTTAAACTTTCAAGCAATTCTTCTTCATCTTTAATTGAATCAAAACTTTTCCAATTCAAACCATTTGATGAGTAAACATATTTAAATAAATGTCCTTCAGTTGCTAAGTTCAAAATTGATAATTCTGGTAAATCCTCGTAAGAATGCTTTGAAACTATTTCAGAAACTGGCAGTGTTATATGTGCATAACAACAGTTTAAAAACTTTGCCCTAATTGGAACTTGGGCAATTAATTCGTTAAAATCTGATAAATTAGTTTCTGAAATTATTGGTCCGAAAGGAATAATGTAAAACTTAAAAAAAAGTGCTTTTGCTATTACGGCTGCATAACCACCAATAATTTTTTCATTATTTAAAGCAATACAGATTTCATAATCAAAACCATATTTTTGAAATGATTTATTCCATTCTGAAAGTAGTAAATGACTTGCCTTGTCTTCATTTAAAACAAATTCATCCCATTTTTTTAACCAAGCATTATCTTTAGTAAATAGTACTTCCATTTAATTAATTTCTCTGAATGGTAAATCAGAATTATTTGCAACAAAAATATTTCCCGAATCATTAACATCTAATCTTACGCTTTCAAATTTACTCAAAAATTGAACTAATTCATTTAATGTAGGATTCCAAACTTGATTACTTCTAACTTTTTCGCCTAAATAAGAGAAATTAGAAGCAACGTCATTATCAATCAAAGTTTCTGTTTTAAATAATTTTCCGAAATGGTATTTCATTGGTACTGAAAAATAAGTGTGTGCTATAAAAATTCCACTTTCATCGATAAGTTTATTAATGTTTTTTGGTGCCAATGACTTTTTAAAATCAACCATTTCAAGTGTTTGAAAAATAGAAAAAGCATTATCTTGAATTCGATGTTTAAAAATTAAAGGCGAATATTTTGCCAACGGAAATGGTTTGTTTTTGACTGAATTCCAAAAGAAAAATACTTTTAACAATGGAATTGAAATGGAAATCAAATTTTTAAAAAAGAAAAATAATTGCTTAAAACTTTTGTGCTCTATAAACTTTTTAAAACAGGAAGAGATATTTTTATATTTCATAATCATTTTTTCATCGGCATAATAATGAAAAAGAATGATTTTAATTTTTAGTGCAATTTTATCTTTTATTTTTAAATCTTTAATTCCATTAAAATAACTTTTCAGCGTGAAATCATTTGAATTTAATTGATTTATCACTCCTGAAGTAGATGTTCCTGAGTCTATGTAATTCCAAAGATTACTGATTTTGTTTTTTATCAAAACTTCCTCAAAATCAGCATCTCCAAAATTCAAATTTTTATAAAGTGAGAAATTATATGGCTGATATCCGTGGTCAATCCAAGTTGGAACTGATTTTATTGGCGATTGAAAAGAACAGAAACTATCAAAACTTTCTTTATCATTTTTAATGGATTGTGAAAGTGAATGATAACATAACTCGTGTCCATCATTTTCCCATTTTGATAGTTCATCAGCATCATTTTCAAAAGAAGCATTATCTTTTCTTTTAGAATAATGATTCAAAAAAAAGCCTTTCGTTACTTTAATTCCATTTTCTTTAAAGAATATCCTTTGAAGTTTCAAATTTTCCAACGAATCAAAATCACAATGGTCAGTAAAACAAGTAATCGCTGAAAAAGGAATAGGCGAACGACTAAGTTCAACAGCATTTTTATTTGAAAATAAAAATGCTATTTCTTGGTTAAAATCAAATAAAGATGCAACTGGTTGAAGTACTTTTTTATTTTCTCTTCCGGAATATTTAGTTAGCATAGCTGCGTTTTCTGGATTGAATCTCCACAGAACTTTATTCTTAAATTTTGGATTGAATTCCCAAATTCCATCCTGAATATTTGGCTGTGCAAAAAAGCCGTTTTTCAACTTTACTATTTTTGGAGCAAAATGTGGAGCAACAAATTCTTTATTACATTTTACCCATTTGTAATCGTGAGTTCTGAACGAATCAATTTCATTTTCAAAAACAATTTCAATATCAAACGAATTTAGATTAAGTGAACTAAACTTTTGAAGTTTCACAACAATCTTTTTATCAAAAAATTCAAAATCTAAGTTTTCACTTTTATTTAAAAAAAATAATTTTAAAGATTTTATCATTATTTGAGGATGAAGTTTCTACAAATATATTAGAAAATGTAGTATTAAAATAAAAAGCTTCTTCAAAAAGAAGAAGCTTTCGTTAAAAATAAAACTTAACTAAAAATTTAATTTTTTATCAATTTCTTAGAATATATATTTCCGTCTTCATCGAGCAAATTGATTATATAAATACCGTTTGCATATCTACTGACATCAACTCTAGTTCTGTCGGTAAGTTCAATGTTTTTATCATAAACCATTTTGCCGTCAATAGTGGTAATGGTTACATTTTTAAACAAATTATCTTTCATAATTAATTCCACCGAACTACTTGAAGGATTTGGCACTATATAAAACTCTACCTCACGTTTTACCAAATGAATTTCTTCATCTGCAATTTCATTGGTTATGCTTGTTTCAGAAGTTCTATAAATATATCCTGTAGAACAACCTTCAATGTATGCCGCAAATTGTGAACCCATAACCGCTTCAAAGCCAGGATTGAGTTCGATATAATTTCCAGCATGATACACTACTCCATTTTGATAAACGTTATTTCCTACTTCAACAATATTTGTTGCTTTTATCCAATCGGAACGTTCTTTTTTGGTATCTGTTGCTGGATTTAGATTTGTTACATTATCAGCTGGTGATGTTAAAACCAAAGTTGGCAAACAACAATTACTAAAAGTAACATCAGGACCAAGACTTGAAGATGAATCCGTTAAATTGTAATAATATGTTCCTGCCGAGCAATTGACATTAAATATTGCATTGACCTCAAACTCAAAATCTCCTGATGGACTTGCTCCAAATAAATTAGGCAGAAATGTAAAACAAAATGTATTTGCTGTTAATTGAGTTGGTGCACCAATAGTTGAAACAACTGTCCCATTTTGAATAATATCCAAAGTTAATGTTCCCAAAGTAGCATTTGCTGGTGTTTGATAAGTACCACAAACATTCAAAGGAGTTGTACTTGAAGCATCAGGACAAACAAAATTTACAGGATCAATACTCAAAGCACCAAGTTGAGGCGTTGCACAAATAATTCCACAAATATTATCTATATAAACCGTTCCAAAATGTTGTGAAGGCATACAGTCACTAATTGTAAACTCAATTCTTCCAGGTTGATTTAAAATATCTTGCACATTTAAACGAGCACAAAGCCAACCTGTATAAAGCATTCTTCTGTTTGAACTAATATCAATTCGATTGAACAAACAATTATCTGGATCAGCTATTATACAAATTTCGTCAACAACATTATTATTTTGGTCGTAAGCTCTAACTCTAAAAAAAGGTTGAATATCTTGCCCATGCGCAGGTTTGTTATCCATTATTAACGAAAAATTAAAATCAATTGTTGGTTCATTAATATTTGCAAAAGTTCTACTCATAGTAGTGATATCAGAAGAACCAAAACCTCCAGCATTATTTAGCTTTATTGACTTATTTCCTCCATTTGTATTTAATGTTGGTACATTTTGCCCAAAACTAGCCAAAACTGGATCATATTGTTGGTAACCCGCAGCGGTACTGTTAATCAAAGTAACTGTTGAGTTAAAATTATTAACTGAAGGTGTAATTACATTTGTTGCAGTAGCTGCAGTAGGTGTTGCACATGATTGAAAAAAAGCTGTTCCAGTTGCAGGTTGCGGATAAGCATCAGACCAAAAAGTGTAACTAGCTGTACCATTTTCAAAATCTCCATTAACACATGATTGTTTTAATGCATCTGGAATTGGATTGGCTATGTATTCTTTCTTCTTTTCAGAATATTTTTTAAAAAATAATTTTCTAAGTTCTACAATTTTGGCATTTTTTAATGCCAATTCTAATTCCTTATCTGAAAACTCCTCTTCTTTTCTTAAGTGTTCAATAGTTTCCTGCTTAATTTTAGTTGTTAAAGAATAACTATTATAATTCTTTTGAATGAACAACTGCAATTCTTGCTCTATTGATTTTGAATTATTGATTCTGTTCTCTTCTAATTTAATATATTCATCCAACTGTGAATAACCTTCGAAAGAAGTAAACCAAAGGAAACAAATCAATACTATTTTGATTGTGTTTCTCATGTTATTTCATTTTTTGGATTATTTCATTCATTTGGTTTTTCAACAATTGAATTTCATCGTTTTGTTGTTGCAATTTTTTATTTTGCTCAATTATATATAATGTAAGTTCTTCAATTTTTTCCATATGTTTAGATTGCATTTCTGCAATATCTAATCCATTTTCAGCCAATTCTTCTGCAGATTTAACTCCTGGTAAATGCTTGTTTTTTTGGATATATTTTTCAACTTCATTTAATGGAAGAAGATTATAGTCTTTTTCAAAAACATAATCAGCCCAGTTATTAGTACTTCTTAAAGCCACTTTCACTTTTTCGGTCATTATTCCACCTTCAACAAATAATTTATAACTTCCTGTTGCGTTGTTATAATTTGGAGATGAACCAATATATAATTTCCCATTTGTTGCACTTGTTGATGTATTAAACCAAATATTTCTATCATTCATATCAACAACTCTATTTCCACCAACAGTTGTAGCTTGATTTATAACTCCGTTATTAGCATATAAACTTGTATCAACTGAACTTATTTGATATGGACTTGTAGTTGTTCCACTTCCTGTAATTGTAACATTGCTTCCACCTACAATATTAGTTGTTGGGAATGTAATTGAATTTCCATTTGAAATTGAAATTGTATTTCCAGAAATTGATAAATTTTGAGAATCTGTACCACTATAAGTAGGTAATGTCACCGAATTACCATTCGATATTGATAAAATATTTCCATTTAATGACAATGATTGAGAATCAGTATCTACAAAAGTTGGAATAGTGAAAGATCCACCACCTTGTGATAATGTGATTGTATTACCAGACTGAGTTAAGGTTTGTAATTCATTAGTAGTGCTACCATCAATTTCATTAAATTCTCCAAAAGGTAAACTTATTGGCGCGCTCGAAACACCGTTTACTGTTGTAATCAATTGATTATTTGAATTTATAAAATTTGATATTGAGTTAACAATTGGAGCAGTACCAATAATATTACTTACATTACTTGACATTTGATTACCTGAAGAAGTCAAAACATTAGAAGAAACAGATGCACTTGCCATTTTTTGTAAAACAACATCACCATTTTGATTTACACTTAAAAACTTATCTGTTGTTTGCGTAGCAGATGGTAAATAATTACTGGTTAAGTTAGTAAATCTTAATCCCGAAAAACCATTTGTTCCATGGGTTATTTCAAGTTTGTTTTGTGGATCTGATGTACCAAAACCTACTCTTCCTTCTACCAACAAACCATTTTTAGGAGCTATAAATCCACTATTTGCATTAAAATTTGGAGTATAATTTTTACCAATTACAACTCCTCCACCAACATCCAATCTATTGTTTGGAATGATATTATTTCCAAGACCAATACCTGTATTTCCTAATTTGCTTATAAATATTCTTTGGCTGCCTTCTCCATCTGCAAAAATAATTGTTCTATCTAAAGTATTTCCAGCAACTCTATTAGTAGTTGGAGCACTATTTAAACGTACATTTCCAAGAAAAACATTATAATCTCCACTTTCTAAGTACACACCTGTTTCATTTCCAATAAAAATATTTGAATTACCATATAATAAACTTCTAGGAGCAAGATATCCTAAGGCAATATTATTATCTCCATTGGCTTTTGTTAATGCACCATACCCAACTGCAGTATTTCTACTACCAGTAGTATTTAAACCTAAAGATCTATGACCTATAGCAATATTTGAATTTCCAGTTGAATTAGCTTCTAAGCTTCTTGTTCCAAAGGCTGAATTTAAAAATCCCGTACTATTATATTTCATAGCATCATTACCAAAAGCACAGTTAAAGCTACCGACAGAATATTTGAGTGAATTCCAACCAAAACCACTATTGCTGTTTCCGCTATTACTATATAAAGCACTTACACCAAAAGATGTACTAAAATTTCCTGTGTTATTAGTTCCAGCATTTATTCCATAAAAGGTATTTTCGACTTGGGAGAAAAGTAAGTTCGAATTTAGCAAAACTATAATCGCTACTACAATGTAATTTTTTTTCATAACATCTTAAATTTGGGTTATTATTCATACTTCATTTAAGGCAATAAAATATTTTTTATTCCTTTTTTAGTTTGAATGCTGATGTTATTTTTTGACAATTCAAATATATTTAATGAAAATAAAATAATCTATAAAAAACATATTTATTCGATGAAATGCACTTTTTTTATAATAGCATTAGAAGTTATCTTATATTTTAATACATTTAAACAAAAAAACTCCTTGATTTTTCAAGGAGTTTTCATCATATAGTTTTATAAAATTTATCTTTTTTCTACTGGAACAAATTCTCTTAATGGATATCCCGTATAAACTTGTCTTGGTCTTCCAATTGGTTCTTTGTTTAAACGCATTTCTTTCCATTGCGCAATCCAACCTGGTAAACGACCTATAGCAAACATTACTGTGAACATGTCGGTTGGAATTCCCAATGCTCTGTATATAATTCCTGAGTAGAAATCTACATTTGGATACAATTTTCTTGATACAAAATAATCATCAACTAATGCTGCTGCTTCCAATTTTTTTGCGATATCTAAAATTGGATCATCAACTCCTAAGTCATTCAATACCTCATCAGCAGCTTTCTTGATAATTCTAGCTCTTGGATCAAAATTTTTGTAAACTCTGTGCCCAAATCCCATTAAACGGAATGGATCATCTTTATCTTTGGCTTTAGCCATATATTTTTCAGCATCGCCACCGTCAGCTTGAATAGCTTCAAGCATTTCTAAAACTGCTTGATTTGCTCCACCATGCAATGGACCCCAAAGTGCAGAAACTCCAGCAGAGATTGATGCAAATAATCCAGCATGTGAAGAACCTACAATTCTGACTGTTGATGTAGAACAATTTTGTTCATGATCAGCATGAAGAATAAACAGCTTATCCAAAGCATTAGTAACTATTGGATTCATTTTATAAGGTTCTGTTGGAATTTCAAACATTAATCGCATGAAATTTTCAACATATCCTTTTGTATTATCATAATAATTTAATGGATATCCTTTCATCTTTCTGTACGTCCAAGTTGCAATAACAAGAAATTTACCCATTGTTTTACAAACTGCTTCATACATTTCTTTTTCATTCTCAACATTAACAGGTTTTGGATTGAAAGCAGTCAACGCACTTGTCAAAGAAGACAAAACACCCATTGGATGCGCTGTTTTTGGAAAACCATCAATGATGTTTTTCATTTCTTCGTTAACTAAAGTATGCTTACGAATATCATTTTCAAATTTAGTAAGTTGGTCTTTGGTTGGTAACTCTCCAAAGATTACTAAATAAGAAACTTCAAGGAAATCAGCTTTCTCTGCTAATTCTTCTATTGAATAACCTCTGTAGCGAAGAATACCTTCCTCACCATCAAGAAAAGTAATTTCACTTTGACAAGAACCCGAATTTTTATATCCTGGATCTAAAGTTATAGCGCCTGTTAAAGTACGCAGTTTTTCAATATCGATAGCAGTTTCATTTTCACTTCCTGTTATTAAAGGAAACTCATACTTTTTGCCATCAAGTTCAAGAGTAGCAGTTTTTGACATGATTAAATATGTGGATTAAATCTTAAAATATTAATAATTCCACAAAATTAATGAATTGGAAACGAAATAAAAAAGAATTACAACACCGTTTTCGTTAATTATTTGATAAATCTTTTGATTTTGATACTAACCAGACGAATTATGATATTCGTTTTTTTAAATTATCTATTTTTATTCTAAAGAATAACAATCTATAAAGCCCTACAGCTCCTAGAATAAAAAAAGCAGGTCTGGCAGGAAACATATATCTTGGTTCCATATAACTCAACCCATGAAAAAGTAAGAGTGAAATAATTATTGACCAAAACAACCAATAATAAGATTTGCTTTTTGATGTAAATAGAAATATAAAAACTCCTATGGTAATTAAAACATTAATTGAGTTGATTACTAAAATTAATGTCCAATAAGCTAAACTTCCTTGAAATATTCCAAGTTTAAATTCTTGAGGTTTTATACTATTGATAATATACACTTGACCATAAAAAAGCTTCACAAAAAATTGTCTTACAGATATAAAGGGATTATTTATAAAATCATTTACAATAAATGATTTATACACATCATTCAAAGGAATATTATTGTTTTTACTTAAATTTTCTAATTCTCCAAATTTCTTTTTCCAATCTTTATAATCTTTACTATCTGCTCTTTGAGTATGATCCCAAAATCTAAAATCAGTTGGTTCATTTCGAAATTGATATCTTCCTTGTAGCAAAACATAATTCAACGCTCCTTGTTGAGTATAATGATACTTTGTTCCTGTTATTGCTTTTGCGGCTTCTAAACTCGCAAAACCTATTACTCCAGATATTAGCAATGAGAAAACTATTTTCTTTCCATACTTTAAAAAAAACTCTTTTCGTTTGAAATAAAAATATCCTAAAAACAAAAAACCTATTGGAAGAATCAAAAGTGTATTTGGTCTGTTGAGTATCATAAAGCTAATTCCCAAAACCATTAATATCCAACCCAGTTTCTTATCGCTATTTTGCTGCACTTTTGACCAACCATAAATTGCCAAACAAAAAGAGAAAAAAGCCGCCGTTTCTCCAATAATTGATAATGCATAATAACAATGAATAGGAAAAACAACCATCAATAAAACAGAAAACAACCCAACTTCCTTTGAAAACAAATTAGTTGCCGATTTGTATATCATCAGTAAACTTAAAGTAACAATCAAAAAATTAAAGAAAACTCCATAGTACCACAATTGGTCATCGGTTGCGTTGCTTGGTGCTAGTAAATAAGGAATTGCAAAATAAACTATCGTTCCCGGAGCTTTTGAAATGATTAATTGGTCATATCCAACTTTTCCTTTAAGATATAGTGCAGCATTTTTCGATTCTCTATGAATATCATTATCGCCAAATGGTTTTGCTTTGAAAGGAAGATTTAAAACAGCTACCATCATTAAAACGGAAAGTCCAATAATCAAAAGATTAATTTTACCCGAGAAGAAATTCAGTAAACCCATTTACTTTTTAATTTAGTTTCGAAAAATAATAAAAAATCCCGAGCAATAACCCGGGATTTCTATTTTGATATTTATTTTTTCTTAAGACAAAGCTGCTTTCACTTGGTCGGCTGCTTCCTGGAATTGTACTGCCGATAAAATTGGCATTCCTGAGTTGTCAATTAATTCTTTTGCAATCTCAGCATTGGTTCCTTGAAGACGCACAATGATTGGCACTTTAATAGCATCACCCATGTTTTTATAAGCATCAACAACACCTTGCGCTACTCTATCACAACGAACAATTCCACCAAAGATATTGATAAGGATTGCTTTTACGTTTGGATCTCTAAGGATGATTCTGAAAGCTGTTTCAACACGTTTTGCATCGGCTGTTCCACCTACGTCTAGAAAGTTTGCTGGTTCAAAACCTGCATACTTAATCAAATCCATAGTAGCCATTGCCAATCCTGCTCCGTTTACCATACATCCTACCGTTCCGTCAAGGTCAACATAGTTCAAACCTACTTCTTTAGCTTCTACTTCAATTGGGTTTTCTTCACGAACATCGCGCATATCAGCAATTTTTGTCTGACGGTATAACGCGTTATCATCAATATTTACTTTAGCATCAACAGCTAATATTTTATCGTCTGAAGTTTTTAACACTGGATTGATTTCAAACATAGAAGCGTCTGAACCAATGTAGGCATTGTATAAGCTATCAACAAATTTTACCATTTCTTTGAACGCATTTCCTGAAAGACCTAGGTTGAAGGCAATTCTTCTTGCCTGGAAACCTTGTAACCCTACAGCTGGGTCAATTTCTTCAGTAAAGATTAAATGTGGTGTGTGTTCTGCTACTTCTTCAATATCCATTCCACCTTCTGTAGAATACATAATCATGTTTCTTCCAGTCGCTCTGTTTAAAAGAACCGACATATAGAACTCAGAAGTTTCGCTGTCACCAGGATAGTAAACATCTTCTGCTACTAAAACTTTGTGCACTTTTTTTCCTTCTGCTGATGTTTGTGGGGTAATCAACATCATACCAATGATTTGCTCAGATATCTCTTCCACTTGTTGCAAGTTTTTAGCTAGCTTAACTCCTCCACCTTTTCCTCTTCCTCCTGCATGGATTTGAGCTTTGATAACATGCCAACCTGTTCCGGTTTCAGCTGTTAGTTGTTTTGCTGCAGCAACAGCTTCTACTGGATTATTAGCAACAATTCCTCGTTGAATTCTAACGCCGTAGCTAGCTAAAATTTCTTTCCCTTGGTATTCGTGAATATTCATATTGAATTTTTAGTGTGTGTAACTATAGTTTATAAACGCACTTTTGTATAAATGCGTCACAAAAGTAACTAATTAGAATGAAACCAAAAAAAGTAAATTATAGAACTTCAATAAAATTTGAATAACTCTCTAAAATTAAGATTCAATTAAAGTTAGGCGATGCTTTGATTCCAAAATTTGAAATGTTATTTTTGCAAAAAATTTAGAAAAATGCAAACGAAAGACTTACTTGAACTGACCAAAGAATTTGGTAACCCACTTTATGTTTATGATGCCGAGAAGATTGAATCTCAATACAAACGGTTAACTAAGGCGTTCTCGAAGGTTGAAAAGTTACGCATTAACTATGCTATGAAAGCATTGTCTAACGTTTCGGTGCTTAAATTATTAAATAATTTAGGTTCTGGCTTAGATACGGTTTCTATTCAGGAAGTACACTTAGGCTTGCATGCTGGGTTTACTCCAGATAAAATTATCTTCACTCCAAACGGTGTTTCGTTTGAAGAAATTGAAGAAGTAGCAAAGCTGGGTGTTCAAATCAATATTGATAACCTATCGGTGTTGGAACACTTCGGAACGAAACATCCAAAAACACCTGTTTGTATCCGAATCAATCCTCACGTTATGGCTGGCGGAAATAGCAACATTTCCGTAGGTCATATCGACAGTAAATTTGGAATTTCGGTACATCAGTTGCCTCACTTGTTGCGTATTGTTGAGAATACCAAAATGACCATCAACGGAATCCACATGCACACGGGTTCTGACATTCTGGACATTGAAGTATTCCTGTATGCTGCGGAAATTTTATTCAACACGGCTAAACATTTCAAAAACCTTGAATTCCTTGATTTTGGTTCAGGATTCAAAGTGCCTTATAAAAAAGACGATATTGAAACCGATATTGAAGAACTGGGTAAAAAATTATCTAAACGCTTCGTAGAATTCGAAAAAGAATATGGCAGCAAATTAACCCTTGCTTTCGAACCTGGTAAATACCTAGTAAGCGAAGCGGGTTACTTCCTGGCAAAAGTAAACGTGGTAAAACAAACTACCTCAACGGTTTTTGCGGGTATCGATAGCGGATTCAATCACTTGATTCGTCCTATGTTCTACGGTTCGCAACACGTAATCGAAAATATCTCAAACCCAAAAGGTAAAGAACGTTTCTATACTGTAGTAGGTTATATCTGCGAAACCGATACGTTTGCCAACAACCGCAGAATTGCCGAAATCCACGAAGGCGATGTACTTTGTTTCCGCAATGCTGGTGCTTACTGTTTCTCAATGTCTTCTAACTACAACTCGCGTTTCAAACCAGCCGAAGTATTGTGGAAAAACGGAAAAGGTCACTTAATCCGTGAGCGTCAAACGATGGATGACATTTTGAAAAATCAAATTATGGTTGAAGTTTAGACTTCTTAGACTACTTAGATAATTTAGACTGCTTAGACTTTGTTTAAGCAGTTTTTTTTATTTATTGCATCATGATGCCATTTGCACCTTTAACGCAACATTAACGTCCATTCATTTTTATAATTCAACAATTTTTTGTACTTTTACTAAAGTGATTTTGATTTGCTAATGATGTACATGTTTTGAAACTGGTTAATGTATCAAAACGGAGTGTGTGCAAAACGTTTGTCAATTCTTTTTAAAAAAAGAAAAGAATAGTGAATCAGAATTATAGAACGGAAAGACATACTGAAAGGTATGTCTTTCTCGTTTACAGCATTTACTATTAAATCAAATACCCTTTCACTATTGCTGGTGAGAGGTTTTTTTTTATTTTTGAGATACTAAAACTTTATTTTATTCAATTATGGAACAAAATGAATTCAGCAATCTAACCGACGAACAACTACTTCAATACCAAAAAAGAGTAAAACAAAGTAACATACTCACTGCGTTTATCATTGGAGTATTAATTGGCGTGGCTATCTATAGTGCCGTAAAACAAGGCATCGGATTTTATACTTTTTTTCCATTATTTTTTGTTTATTTACTGGCACGGAACGGAAAAAAACAAGTTAAAATAAACAAAGAAATTAACTCCCGAAATTCAAAATAGTATATGGATAACAACTGCCTGAACTGTAGCCAACCAATAACGCAGAATTTTTGTAGCAATTGCGGTCAAAAAAAATTCAAACGTATTGATAAAAAATACCTTTTAGACGAAATTCAATATTTGTTGGTGCACACTAACAAAGGTTTTTTTTACTCCATTAAAAAAATACTGTTAAACCCCGGAAAAACAGCCCGCGAATTCATAGACGGCAACCGCGTTAATCACTACAAACCCATCCTTTTGGCGTTTATATTGAGTGGACTTTCCACCTTTATTTCGTTTAAGATAATTGGACTTGGCGAAATGATGGACCGTTTTTATAAGGAATCAAACATTTCTACTGATTTATCTCATGATATCATGTCGTTCATGTCGAACTACAATTCGGTGATGATGCTGCTTATCATTCCTATAGTTTCGTTATTAACCGTGCTGTCTTTCCGCAATTGGGGTAACAATTACTACGAGCACGTGGTAATGAATGCCTACATCTATTCGTGTTATACGGTGTTGTACATCCTTATCGCCTACCCGGTTTTGTATTTCCTAAAAGACAGCTCAAGCGGTGTTATTGTTCAAATAGTATCCTTGTCAATATTTGCTTTTCCAGCAATTATGGTATGGTTTTACAAAGGATTTTACCCTGATAAAAGTCTTGGTGCTATTATCACCAGAGTACTTTTGTTCATATTATTAGGCTTTGCGCTCTACATCCTGTTAATAATTCTCATCGTAATAATCGTGATGATTGTAAAAGGACCCGAAGCATTAATGCAAATGCAACAACCACCCAAATAACTTTTAAACAACAAAAACCCTTTCAGTGCCAAGATTTGAAAGGGTTTTTTTATGGCATTTTTTAAGCCGCCATCAATTTCAGCGGTATACTCAGAGGCGATACACTAACTGAGTTTACTACAAAAACATAGAAATAGTAAACTACTCCTATTTTTAGGTTGCTAAACACCTTTCTTCTCGACTTGTTCAAATCATAACGCAACGGCGGAGTTCCACCTTGAAAAAATAATTGCCCGTTAATAATACTTAAATCTACTATATCTGTTCCTTCTACGCAGACACATCCATAATGAACCACACCAAAATTGCTTACCGGAGTAATGTTAACAACAATTTCTCCAGTATTTTCAGTTCGCTTTAAAGTAAAGCTAGTAGCCTGAACTAATGGAGCGACAGGTTGTGGTGTCTCTTTTGAAGGATCAAAACCGCTTAATACAATTTTAGACGCATCGCCCAACGCTACCGAATCTACATAAATTGCCAACGAATTAAGCATGGCTATCAGTGCATTATAAGTAGTCATAAACTCGGTTAGTTTAGAAGGACCATACTTAGTATACTCTACAAAAGCATTGATAAAATTGCTCTTGGCAGCCACAAATTCCACTTGGCTATGTGGCGGCGCAGGAAAAGTGGCAGCGTTCTGATACAATCCGCCGAGTATCAACTCGCAAAAGGTATCCAAAGCCGTGGCAGTAAACTGCCTGAAATTTAACCTACAGAATCTAATTCTCATAGTATAAATTATTTAGTTAGTAAATTATAGGAAAATCTCTAATCCTATTCTAACTATATAACGAAAACACTATTGCGATTATTATATCAAATTGAACAAAAAGTTGAAAAAATAGAAGAAATTTAACGTTTAAGGTCAAAAATTGGAGTTGTAAGGTCAAAAATTAGAGCTAAAACCCAAAAAATCGACAATTCCATTAGTGCCATCGACGATGGCAATCCTCCCATCGACGATTTTAGGGTAAAATGCAACTTTTTTATACCTACCATCAACGATGGCGACCTTCCCATCGACGATTTTGAGGTAAAAATTGTTGATTTTGCAACTCCCATCGACGATGATAAACTTCCTATCGACAATTTTGAGGCAAGAATTGCCGATTTTATACCCGCCATCAACGATTTTAAGGTAAGATGCAACTTTTTTTCTGCTCAAAAAGTTATTGGTGATGCCCGTAAAATTATTTGTTTAGCAAAAATAGTTTCACCACAAGGTAAAACTTACTTTTCTTGGTGTAAAATTGATTTTTGGAATGGTTTTTTGGGTATATTTATCATTATTTAATCACTCATGAAATATTTCTATTTAACAGTTTTATTATATATCGTTTCAAGTTGTAAAAAATCCCCCCCGCTACCGCGCGAATCCTTTCGTGTGCTATAAAAACAACCTCAATGAAAAAAATACTATTGATTTTCTTTTTGATTACTTACGCTGGATTAAATGCTCAGTCTATTTCTGAGATTAATCTAAAAATAGGAATTCCTGATACGCTTTGTAGTCAAGAAATCAGAATCTACAAACGGTATTCTATCACTACTAGCACTGAAGTATTCAGATTAAATAAAATAGATGGAAAGAATTGGAAAGCTGTCTTATACCATTTTCGAAGTGATTTACCATCTTTTGAAAAAAAAGAAATTACTCCTAAAAATAACTTTGAATACATTTGGTTGCAGTTTTACATTCTAAACATTGATAAATTAAAAAGTATCAAAGAAATTAAATACAAACTTGACAAGCCGTTAATCGTGTTTGATGAAAAAGAAGGGTATCTGATTAAAAGAACTGAGACAGCCGTTACGGACGGAATTGGTTATTACTTGTTGTATAAAGACCATATGAGAAAAAACACAATAACCTTTGATAATTATGAAGCTTACCTGAGTAAATTCCCGAATGTTGATGAATTAAATTCATACAATGATATTATGAGTTTAATAAAATTGAATTTCGATATTTGGAAATAAATTATAACGTCAACTACAATGCGAATCTTTTGTGTGGTATAAAAAACAACTTCAATGGAAAAACTTTATAACCCTTTATTAATTTTACTTTTCCTAAGTATTGGCATCTGTTTTATTTATAATACATATAAAAAACCAGACTATTTTTATAGTCAAAATGTAAAAGGTTATGTTGCTGGTTTTCTTTTTATACTGATGGGATTATTAAGTATGTTTGGAAAGTTTAGCATTTTAGAAATACTAAGAGAATTATTTTAAACTATCCATAATTCTATCCAAAAAACTTTAATCATCTGATTATCTTATTCATAAATTCCGTATTTTAGTAAGCAGGAAACTAAAAATTGGAACGTATGAAAAAAAATTACACGCTTTTATTTGTTTTGTTGTTTGTTTTTGCGGCTAATTCGTTGTCGTTTGCACAGGCATGTACTACTACGGTAACCGAGGTAACAGGAACGGCAACCATTTGTGGAGGAACTACCACTACCCTAACCGCTACGCATGATGGCGACAACGTATATTGGTATGACGCGGCTACTGACGGCAACTTATTCTTCACAGGCAATCCGTATGAAACGGCAGCATTAACCGCCAGTACTTCTTTTTGGGCAGAATCCAGAAAACAAGTGCAAGGAACACCAACGGGTGGTGGCGCAAAACTGGCACCAACCTCTAGCTCTGGAACTACGGTTAATGCTACAACGGCACCATGGGGATTGGTATTTAATGCTACGCAAAGTTTTATTTTAAACTCGGTAGATGTGTTTTTATCTTCTACCAATCCGGGAACGTTAGTAATTGACCTGAAAGACAGCAATCAAACGGTGCTACAATCGTGGACTATTAATACACCTGCTGGTGGAACGGGTTCAAACCCAGTGCAGTTTACAGTGGCGCTTAATTATACTGTTCCGGTTGGAAACGGCTATCGCCTTTTGGCAGTGAGCACTCCGAGTATGGTTCGCGACCTTGGTTCAAATGCTTTTCCTTATCCTTTGGGCAGCGTAGGAAGTGTTACTCAAGGCACCATCAATAATTCATTGACTACAAACCCTGGCGTTTACTACTTTTTTTATAACTGGAACTATACCCCAATTGTAAACTGTTCTTCAGCAAGAGTAGAACAAGTCGTTACAGTAAACACTACCAGTCCACCAACGGGAGATGCACAACAGCTTTTCAACGTGGGAGACACAGTAGCCGATTTAGTAGTTACCGGTACGGATGTTATCTGGTATTCAGATGCGGACGGCATGAATCCTATTCCAACTACTACCGAACTCGTGGAAGGAACTACTTATTATGTATCGCAAACCTTGAATGGATGCGAAAGCACACTTTTGGCAGTAACGGCAGTAACAACTTTGGGGGTAAACAACAGCGCTTTTGCAACTATGAACTACTATCCAAATCCGGTGAAAGAGGTATTCACGCTATCTAATCTAGAAGACACGTCGCAAATTGAGGTTTATAGCGTTTTAGGGCAACAAATGTTCTCCAAAAGCTATGACTCACCAGAAATAAAACTGGATTTTTCAACATTCAGCAATGGACTTTATTTGGTAAAAATCACTTCGGATGATGAATCGAAAACAATTAGGGTTTTGAAGAACTAATGATACTAAATTTATAAGTACTGAATTAAAACAATAAAAATATATTGGGACTAATAATTTTACCTTTTTTGCTGGGAGCATTAGGAATAGCCGTTTTGGCAATGATGGAAATCTTAAAGTTAATCAAGTCAAAAAAAATAACTATTAAAGAAATAATCATTGGATTTGGATTAACCCTTTTAATTTTTGCAGCAATTGTTATAAGTTATTTAATTGAAGGGAAAGCATGGGTATTAAGTCCTGCATTCAGAATTCCTGTCATAATGGTATATATACCGTTTTTCATTTACTCATTAGTAAAAACGAGCGACAACCAAAAATTAAAATATTTTTCTATTTTAATTTTAATTAGCATAAGTATAACAGGAATATTGGGAATTGTATTTAATGATGTTTTCTTTGAATTAATTAATTATTTAGGTATTGAAAAGAATTATTAAAAACTGTTTTTTTTTAAACCTGACAGGTTTCTAAAACCTGTCAGGTTTAAATTTTACTCCAACACTTCCAACAACACATTACTTTCCGTGCCGTTAGGCAACGTAATTTTGAGTTTTTGAGCTACGGTTGGCGCTATTTGAGTAATAACTTTTTTGTCGTGGGTTTCGCCGTGTTTTATTTTCCAACCAAAGAATACCAGCGGCACATGGGTATCATAAGTATACGGCGCTGAATGTTCGGTTCCTTTGGCTTTCCCTTCAATGTAGCCCAGTTTGTCCAATACTACCAAGTCGCCGTTTTGGGAAACATCATATCCTTTGGCAATAGCATTCAAAAAATAATCGGCGCCAGAGTTGGCAAGGATTTCTTCTTCGGTATAAACCCGTTTTACTTGTTCCTGTGTCATCAGGAAGTCTTTGAATCCTTGTTTTACGGTGTTTAAGTCGAGTCCTTTGGTTTTCAGAATTTCTCTGTTTATAAATACATTGTTTTTGGTATAATCTAACAACAGGTTTTCGCCATACGTGTTTTTAGAAAACTCTCTTATTGCAGCGCGAATACTTTTTGTTTCTACATTATCAATGTTGTATTTGTGTTCTTTTAAAAACTTTGGGGTTTCGGCAGCGGCGTGGTCGGCCGTTAAGAACACCAAATAATTTCCTTTACCAACGGTTTTGTCGAGATAATTCAGGAAGTCGGCTATGGTTAAATCCAAGCGCAAATAAGTATCCTGCACTTCCATAGAACGGGTACCAAAATCGTGACCAGCATAATCCGTGGAAGAAAAACTCACGGTCAAAAAATCGGTGATTTCGTCTTTACCCAATTGTTCTTTTTCGATGGCGCGTTTGGCAAATTCTTCTAACAAATCATTTCCTTGTGGTATGGTTCGGAATATTTTTGCGCCGCTTTCGGCAAAAATGGTTTTTAAGTCATAAGGAAAAACGGGTTTGTGTTTGAACAAATCCAGTTCGTGTGGGTTATCATCGGGAAGACTTTCGTTGTAAGCTGCTGCGGGTTTTAATAAATTCCAACCTTGGTTTACGTATTTCATGTAGTGCTTTTGGTCGTTGAATTCGGTAACCCAAGATGGCAAAGCATCACCGTAAAAAGTGCTGGAAATAAAATTCCCAGAATCGCTGTACCAAAATGCCCAGTTGGCAAAATGCCCAGCCGGAAGAATGGAACCTCTGTCTTTCAAACTAACGCCTATAACTTTTCCTTGAAAATTGGTAGACAAACGCAACTCATCTGTTACGGTAGTTGCCATAAGATTCTTAGGCGACATTTTTCCTTCTTTTTCACTGCCAACACCAAGAATAGAAACGCTGTCATCATCGGTACAGTAAATGCTCTTTTGAACTTTTCTGTTGAACCAATCGTTCCCCATGATGCCATGAACCGCAGGTGTAGTTCCGGTATAAATAGACGAATGACCTGGCGCAGTTGATGTTGGGAAATAATTGTAATGTGTGTTGTGAAACGTATAACCTTCGTTCATCAATCGTTTAAAACCGTTTTCGGAAAAATCATTTTGAAAGCGGTAGAGATAATCCATTTTCATTTGGTCAACTACAATTCCAACTACCAGTTTTGGACGTTGCACTTGCGCAAAAAGAGAAACAGAAACGAATAATAACAGTGAAGAAAGTATGTTTTTCATAACAAATAATAATGATGACAAAAATACTAATTTGAATGGTTAGTTTACAAAATCTGAAATTAACATATGATTAAAAAACAAATGCACACCTGATAGTGTGCATTTGAACCCAATTTTAAAAAACAATTAATCAACAACTATTACTTCAAAATTCTAAACGTACATCGTCTGTTTATAGCATGCTCTTCGTTAGTACAATCGTTTTTAGGACAAATAATTAACGGTTTGGTTTCTCCATAACCAATAGAACGAAGACGTCTTCTTTCGATTCCGTTTTGCACTAAATATTCTAAAGCCGATGCTGCACGACGATTTGATAATCTTAAATTATATACATCGGAAGCACGAGAATCGGTATGTGCACCAATTTCGATTTCCATGTATGGGTATTTTTTAAGCAGTGCCACTAACCCATCCAATACTTGGGCTGCCTGTGGCTTGATATCTGATTTATCCAAATCAAAATAAATGTTTTCTAACTCAATGAATATTGAACCTTCCGTATCTTTCTTGATGTTCTTTTCGGCATCGGTATACGACTCAACTTTCATTTCTAAGTCAATATATACTTTTCCTTTTTCGCTGGTATCAAAGCTGGATTCTGCAGGTATGTAAAAATCTCTGAAGGCCATGATTTTGTATTTCTTGTTTGGCTCGGTGTTAAACGCAAAGTCACCGTCTTTACCAACCACAACTTCTTCTAACAATTCGCCTGCTTCGTTATACAATTTAACAGTTGTTCCTGGTAATAACTGTAATGAGTTTTTATCGCGAACTACACCTTCAACGGCAAACTGTAATTTGTTTTCCTCTAAAGCAACGGTGTATAAATTATCATCGCCTGTACGGTTGGAAGAAAAATAACCTTTACCGGTTTTATAATCTAAAATCAGGTTGAAGTCGTCCATACCGCTATTGATGGTTTCGCCAAGGTTTTGCGGTTTGTCAAACTCTGTATCGCTGATTTTGTAACTCATGAAAATATCTAAATTTCCGGCACCTTGATGTCCATCGGATGCAAAATATAACGAACCATCATCGGCAATAAACGGGAATTGCTCACGGTGAATGGTGTTAATCGTTTCTCCTAAATTTCGAGGTTGGCTATAAGTTCCATCTTCGTTAATTTCAACAACAAATATGTCCATAGAACCTAAAGTTCCTTTCATATCACTGGCAAAGTAAAGTTGCTTGCCATCTTTAGACAATGCAGGATGTTCTACCGAATATTCATCACTTGAAAATGGCAGCATGGTAACGTTGGTCCATTTACCATCAACAAATTCGGCTTTATATAATTTTACGGTTGCAATTTTTTCATCGCCAACTTGAACTCTTTCGCCTGTACGGTTGAAGTACATCGTCTTTAAATCTTGCGAGAAAACCGCGTTACTTTCGTGCTTCTTAGAATTGATTACTTCAGGAAAAGGAACTACATCTACCAGCATTCCTTCGTTATTTACAGAGGCCGAAAACAAATCAAGATAAGGTCTGTCGTTCCATCCATAAGCTTCGCCTTTGGCATTTCGCAACGAAGAGAAAACTACTTTATCGCCATAGAATGAAATTCCGAAATCGCCATTGGTTTTGTTCTTAGACATCATTACCAATTTATAAGTATAAGCACCATTTCGGGTGATGTTTTTCATGAATTTAGGCGTGTTTTGAGTATATCCTAAGTATTCGCTCATAAAAGCATCACCTTTTTCATAGTCTTCAATACCTTTTAATGCATTGGCATATCTGAAATAAGATTCTTTATCCAAACTGTCTTTATAGGAGAAAAACAATTGACCATAAGCACGAACTGCATTATTCATTTGGAAATTATAATAATAACTGTCGCCAAGGTTTTGCAGTATCTTTTTGGTTGGTTTTAATTGCTCATATACTTCAGCAGCTTTTACATATTCTTTCTTTTCAAAAAATTTATCGCCTTGCTTTACAGTAGCTTTCTTTTGCCCGAAAACTGATGTCAAACAACCCAGAATAAATAGTATGTAAAATAATTTTTTCATATATAATTATTAAAAGAATCTTGGTGATTTATCGTATCCTTTGTTAGATAATTTGCCAAAATCTAAATCAAATAATAAAAACACTTCGTGCGAACCTGAATTGAAATTTCTCAAATTCGTTAACGTATAGTCATAAGAATATCCTATTCTTAATGTTGGTGTAATATAAAAACTTGCCAAGCCCGAAACCGAATCGCCATTTCTATAACCGACACCTAACTCAAATTGATTGTTTATCAAAACATTGGTTGTTAAGTCTAAAGAAAGTGGTGCGCCAGAAACTGCTCTGGCCATAAAGGCAGGTTTTAATTTGAAATTGTCATTTCCGTTAAAAGTAAACACATAACCTCCAGTCATAAAATAATGTAACGCTTCAACACCAGTAGTGGTAATTCCATCCTGACGCTCCAGATGTTTTGTCATTAATAAATTAGGAGTAGAAAGTCCTAAATAATAGTTCTTTCCAAACAAATACATTCCGGCACCAACATTTGGAAAAACTTTACTGATATTGTTTTGGAATGTTGGATCAGGAATCGGATCAGAATATACAAATCCGTTAAAGTTTGTATCAAAGAAAGTAGCACCTGCTTTGGCTCCAAATGATAATCTCATTTCATCTGAAAGCGGAAGCACATAAGCAAAATCTACATAAACGTTGTTTTCATTAACGACATCACCTATTTGGTCGTTTACAACAGAAATTCCAAGTTCTACTCGTTTTGATATTGGTTTGTGTGCAAAAAATGTTGCCGAAGTTGGCGCACCTTTTATACCAACCCATTGCGAACGGTATAAACCACCAACATTTAACACGTCAGCATTATCTGTTGCATAAGCAGGATTGATAACACTCATATTGTACATATAATGAGTAAACATTGGATCTTGTTGTGCACTAGATTGCATTGAAAAAAGAACCACTATCAGAACCAGTAAGTATTTAATAAGTCTATGTTTCATTTGTGTACTCATTTCAATTATCTATTTAAATAAACTCTACCTTGATATGGTTTTCGTGTTCCATCGTTAAAGTAGATGATGAAGAAATAAACACCAGAAGGCAACAAATTGCTTCCTAATCGTAAACTTTTTTCGGTAGTTGTTCCATCCCAACGTGGTGTGTTTTTATTTCCAACATATATTAAATTTCCATATCGATTGTAAATTTCCAATTTGAAATTAGGGTATAAAATATCCAGATTTACAATGTGGAAATCATCGTTAATTCCATCATTATTTGGTGAGAATCCATCAGGAATTATCAATTCATCACATACCGTTGTATCTACTACAACTGCCAATCTTGTTGGTCCTTCACAACCACTTTGAGAAACATAAGCACCATAATAAGTATTTCCGTTTATCAAAGCATCTGAATCATTATAAGCATTTCCTCCTGTTGGAGCATCATACCAAACCACTGTTTGACCTCCAACCACATTAGCGGAAAGGTCGGCAACAGTTGGATTATCAGTATCACAGAATTCATTTCCTAAATCAACCAGCACTGGTACTCCAAGTTGCGCAACTGAGAATGTATAAGGTGCAAAAGTTGCTCCAGTTGACATACACAATGTTGTATCCGACATGATATCGGTTACCGTAATGGTGGTATCACCTTCATTGGCTAATTCTGATGCTGGTATTGTAAATGTAGCTTGACCTCCAACAACATTAATCGTAATTGTTGTAGTAGCTGAATTGGCTCCAGTTAAATCGTATATAATAGTATATGAACCATCAGGTAAACCAGATGCATTGCTTATGGTTACCTCACTAGTAAAGTTTACACAAGTTGATTGTGCTGATAAATTTGCTCCTGCAGCACTTGGCAATGCATTGATAACAATTGTTGTTGAAGCATTTTCATTGGCATTAACACAACTTGTTGCAGAAATGATTCCAGTGATGGTTATGGTATAAGTTCCTGAATTAGGGAATAGTGACGATGATAATTGGAATTGTCCATTTCCTCCTGACACAACCACATCTCCAGTATTTCCTGATGTAGGAGTTGCTCCTGGAATAGAGTAATTAAATTGATAGGTTCCATCTATTAAATTAGAAGCTCCAGATATTGCTACTATAACATTATCCCCAAAACAAACTGCTGCAGCACTAAGGTTAGCACTATCAATATCGGCTAATGGTCTAACGTTTATTTGGGCAGAAACTCCCGTTAAATTATTTGTACAATTAGTAACTGTATTAACAATATTGGTAAATGATATTACAGTTATACCAGTATTTGGCAATAAAGCTGTTGGAATTGAAAAGTTCCCTATTCCAGATGTTATTGTGACTGTTACTGTTTGAGCCGAAGCATTGTTTGCTCCTGTTAAATCATAGGTTAAAGTGTACGTTCCATCAGCCATTCCGTTCAAATTCACAATTACATTAGTTCCCAAACATGCTGGAGAAATAGTAACATTTGCAGTTGTAATAGTTGGATTTGCTAAAATGGTAAACTGAACTTGTTCAGTATCCGTTCCACAAGAATTAGTAACTGTGTAGGTATGAGTGTAAGTTCCGGCAGCGAAACTGATAATCGTTAATGGTGAAGTTACAACGACACTATTGTTATCTGTCCAAACTCCGCCAGTACTTTCATTGTCTAAAAGTGATGCTAAATCTAAAACTCCCGTTGAAGGACATACTGAAATTATTCCGTTGAAAGTTCCAGCAGTCAATGGTTGCTCAATATTAAATGATGCAGTAGCACTAACCGCAGGATTTGAGCATCCTGTTGAACTTGCAATTGAATCGATTGTTATAGTATAAGGTCCAACAGCAGTAAAGACAGCTGCAGGTATCGTAAATTGTCCATTACCTGATGTAATAGTAACATCTCCAGAATTTCCAGTAGTTGGGTTTCCTGTTGGAATGGTATAACTGAATTGATATGTTCCGTCTGGTAAATTGACAGCGTTGGTAATTTGAACTATCACATCTGAATTTAAACAAGCATTTGCCACTGAAACATTAACATTGTCAATGGTTACTAAAGGATTTATTGTAATAGTTCCAGTAACATTAGTAGGTGTATTAGAACAATTTGTCGTAGTATTTTGAATGTTAGTTATAGTAATTGTTGTAGTTCCACTGTTTGGAATATCAGCCGCTAAAATGGTAAAAGCAGCATTACCACCAACTACTGTAACCTGAACCGATTGGTTTGCTAAAACATTAGCTCCTGATAAATCATAGTCCAAAGTATATGTTCCATCTACCATTCCAGATAAATTAACAACCGCATCTGAACCAATACAAATTGGAGTAACCGAGATATTAGAACTTATAATAGTTGGCACAGGTAAAATAGTAAACTGAACTGCTTCGGTATCAGTGCCACAACTGTTCGTCACAGTATAGGTGTAATCATAAGTACCTTCAGAGAAAGTTAAGATATTAATAATCGAATTAACCGTTACATTATTTGAATCAGTCCAATCACCACCTGAATCTTGACCAGTCAATAAAGTATTCAAATCTATTGTTCCAGCAGAAGAACAGATAGAACTTGTTGGAGCAAAAGTTCCTGCATTTGGTAATGGAGTTACAACAACTGTAACTACAGCTGTATCAAATAAACAAGGATCTGTTCCACCACCAACTGTATAAGTAAAATTATAAGTTCCTGGAGATACTAATGAAGGATTAAATATTGTTCCCGTTAATGCACCAGTAGCATTATCGTCTGAAAAAGTTCCTGAACCTTGTGTTCCATCTAAACCACTTGTTAAATCAATACTAGTGTCGTTAGCACAAGCTGGAAGCTGACCATCAGCACCTGCTATAGGAGATTGAACTAATGTAACCGTTACTTGTGCTGAAGCTGGAGTACAATTAGTTCCACCAACTGTATAGGTATAAACACCTGCAACATCTAACAACGGATTGAAAACACCTGTTCCACTAGCTAAAGTTGGCGACCAAGTTCCTCCAGATTGTGGTGTTCCATTCAAAAAGTTAAACAAATCTTGAGCAGCATCATTAGTACAAAACAAATGTGAACCATCTGTACCAGCATCAGGTATTGGATCTATAGTAACTGTAATTGTTGCTTCGTCATTATCACAAGGATTAGGTCCCGTTAATGTATAGGTATAATCACCTGCTGCATCTATACTTGGGTCAAAAAATCCTGTTCCACTTGCTAATGCTGGTGACCAAGTTCCTCCTGATTGAGCATTTGGACCTAACAATAAAAATAAATCTTGACCCGTACTATTCAAACATAATTGCAACGAATTATCATTACCTGCTTCTGGTCCTGGAACAACCGTCACATTAACTGTTGCTGTATCATCATTACATGGAGCAATACCTGTAATAGTATAAGTATACACACCTTGTGTATCTACCGCAGGATTAAATATACTTGTTCCACTCGCTAAAGTTGGAGACCAAGTTCCTCCAGTTTGAGGAGTACCATTTAAATAATCAAATAAGTCAACTGAATTTTGATTTGAACAAATTGAAAATGCACCATCAACTCCTGCATCAGGAATTGGATTGATAACTACTATGGTTTGTGCAGGTTGACTCGGACACGTAGTCGTTGTATCGGTAACTACTACACTGTAAACGCCTGCTACCGTCGTATTGAAACTTGAAACATTACCCGGATTGGTTGCTCCTGCTGGTACGGTCCATGTATAGGTGTAGGTTCCCGCTGGACTTACTGTGGCTGTTACTGTAGCTGGTGTGCCTTGACAAACAGGTGCACTAGTTACGGTTACGGTTGGTGGGGTATTGATAACTACTGTGGTTTGTGCGGGTTGACTCGGACACGTAGTCGTTGTATCGGTAACTACCACACTGTAAACGCCTGCTACCGTTGTATTGAAACTTGAAACATTACCTGGATTGGTTGCTCCTGCTGGTACGGTCCATGTATAGGTGTAGGTTCCTGCTGGACTTACTGTGGCTGTTACTGTTGCTGGTGTGCCTTGACAAACGGGTGCAGTGGTTACGGTTACTGTTGGTGGTGTATTGATAACTACTGTGGTTTGTGCGGGTTGACTCGGACACGTAGTCGTTGTATCGGTAACTACTACACTGTAAACGCCTGCTACCGTTGTATTGAAACTTGAAACATTACCTGGATTGGTTGCTCCTGATGGTACGGTCCATGTATAGGTGTAGGTTCCTGCTGGACTTACTGTGGCTGTTACTGTAGCTGGTGTACCTTGACAAACAGGTGCACTGGTTACAGTTACTGTTGGTGGTGTATTGATAACTACTGTGGTTTGTGCGGGTTGACTCGGACACGTAGTCGTTGTATCGGTAACTACTACACTGTAAACGCCTGCTACCGTTGTATTGAAACTTGAAACATTACCTGGATTGGTTGCTCCTGATGGTACGGTCCATGTATAGGTGTAGGTTCCTGCTGGACTTACTGTGGCTGTTACTGTAGCTGGTGTGCCTTGACAAACAGGTGCACTGGTTACAGTTACTGTTGGTGGGGTATTGATAACTACTGTGGTTTGTGCGGGTTGACTCGGACACGTAGTCGTTGTATCGGTAACTACTACACTGTAAACGCCTGCTACCGTCGTATTGAAACTTGAAACATTACCTGGATTGGTTGCTCCTGATGGTACGGTCCATGTATAGGTGTAGGTTCCTGCTGGACTTACTGTGGCTGTTACTGTAGCTGGTGTGCCTTGACAAACAGGTGCACTGGTTACAGTTACTGTTGGTGGTGTATTGATAACTACTGTGGTTTGTGCGGGTTGACTCGGACACGTAGTCGTTGTATCGGTAACTACTACACTGTAAACGCCTGCTACCGTCGTATTGAAACTTGAAACATTACCTGGATTGGTTGCTCCTGATGGTACGGTCCATGTATAGGTGTAGGTTCCTGCTGGACTTACTGTGGCTGTTACTGTAGCTGGTGTGCCTTGACAAACAGGTGCACTGGTTACAGTTACTGTTGGTGGGGTATTGATAACTACTGTGGTTTGTGCGGGTTGACTCGGACACGTAGTCGTTGTATCGGTAACTACTACACTGTAAACGCCTGCTACCGTTGTATTGAAACTTGAAACATTACCTGGATTGGTTGCTCCTGATGGTACGGTCCATGTATAGGTGTAGGTTCCTGCTGGACTTACTGTGGCTGTTACTGTAGCTGGTGTGCCTTGACAAACAGGTGCACTGGTTACAGTTACTGTTGGTGGGGTATTGATAACTACTGTGGTTTGTGCGGGTTGACTCGGACACGTAGTCGTTGTATCGGTAACTACTACACTGTAAACGCCTGCTACCGTTGTATTGAAACTTGAAACATTACCTGGATTGGTTGCTCCTGATGGTACGGTCCATGTATAGGTGTAGGTTCCTGCTGGACTTACTGTGGCTGTTACTGTAGCTGGTGTGCCTTGACAAACAGGTGCACTGGTTACAGTTACTGTTGGTGGTGTATTGATAACTACTGTGGTTTGTGCGGGTTGACTCGGACACGTAGTCGTTGTATCGGTAACTACTACACTGTAAACGCCTGCTACCGTTGTATTGAAACTTGAAACATTACCTGGATTGGTTGCTCCTGCTGGTACGGTCCATGTATAGGTGTAGGTTCCTGCTGGACTTACTGTGGCTGTTACTGTAGCTGGTGTGCCTTGACAAACAGGTGCACTGGTTACAGTTACTGTTGGTGGTGTATTGATAACTACTGTGGTTTGTGCGGGTTGACTCGGACACGTAGTCGTTGTATCGGTAACTACTACACTGTAAACGCCTGCCACCGTTGTATTGAAACTTGAAACATTACCTGGATTGGTTGCTCCTGATGGTACGGTCCATGTATAGGTGTAGGTTCCTGCTGGACTTACTGTGGCTGTTACTGTAGCTGGTGTACCTTGACAAACAGGTGCACTGGTTACAGTTACTGTTGGTGGTGTATTGATAACTACTGTGGTTTGTGCGGGTTGACTCGGACACGTAGTCGTTGTATCGGTAACTACTACACTGTAAACGCCTGCTACCGTCGTATTGAAACTTGAAACATTACCTGGATTGGTTGCTCCTGATGGTACGGTCCATGTATAGGTGTAGGTTCCTGCTGGACTTACTGTGGCTGTTACTGTAGCTGGTGTGCCTTGACAAACAGGTGCACTGGTTACAGTTACTGTTGGTGGGGTATTGATAACTACTGTGGTTTGTGCGGGTTGACTCGGACACGTAGTCGTTGTATCGGTAACTACTACACTGTAAACGCCTGCTACCGTTGTATTGAAACTTGAAACATTACCTGGATTGGTTGCTCCTGATGGTACGGTCCATGTATAGGTGTAGGTTCCTGCTGGACTTACTGTGGCTGTTACTGTAGCTGGTGTGCCTTGACAAACAGGTGCACTGGTTACAGTTACTGTTGGTGGGGTATTGATAACTACTGTGGTTTGTGCGGGTTGACTCGGACACGTAGTCGTTGTATCGGTAACTACTACACTGTAAACGCCTGCTACCGTTGTATTGAAACTTGAAACATTACCTGGATTGGTTGCTCCTGATGGTACGGTCCATGTATAGGTGTAGGTTCCTGCTGGACTTACTGTGGCTGTTACTGTAGCTGGTGTGCCTTGACAAACAGGTGCACTGGTTACAGTTACTGTTGGTGGTGTATTGATAACTACTGTGGTTTGTGCGGGTTGACTCGGACACGTAGTCGTTGTATCGGTAACTACTACACTGTAAACGCCTGCCACCGTTGTATTGAAACTTGAAACATTACCTGGATTGGTTGCTCCTGATGGTACGGTCCATGTATAGGTGTAGGTTCCTGCTGGACTTACTGTGGCTGTTACTGTAGCTGGTGTGCCTTGACAAACAGGTGCACTGGTTACAGTTACTGTTGGTGGTGTATTGATAACTACTGTGGTTTGTGCGGGTTGACTCGGACACGTAGTCGTTGTATCGGTAACTACTACACTGTAAACGCCTGCTACCGTTGTATTGAAACTTGAAACATTACCTGGATTGGTTGCTCCTGATGGTACGGTCCATGTATAGGTGTAGGTTCCTGCTGGACTTACTGTGGCTGTTACTGTAGCTGGTGTGCCTTGACAAACAGGTGCACTGGTTACAGTTACTGTTGGTGGGGTATTGATAACTACTGTGGTTTGTGCGGGTTGACTCGGACACGTAGTCGTTGTATCGGTAACTACTACACTGTAAACGCCTGCTACCGTTGTATTGAAACTTGAAACATTACCTGGATTGGTTGCTCCTGATGGTACGGTCCATGTATAGGTGTAGGTTCCTGCTGGACTTACTGTGGCTGTTACTGTAGCTGGTGTGCCTTGACAAACGGGCGCAGTGGTTACCGTTACCGTTGGTTCTGAGTTTATATTAATAGTTACTGTTGAAACTGCATCAGGACAAGGCAAAGAACTAACGGTATAAGTAAAAATGTATGGCGAACTAGTTGAATTAAAACCAGAAACATCCAAAGTTCCTAAATGTCCGTTTGATGTTGCAGTTGATCCAGACCAAACTCCGTTAGTTTGAGGACTACCAGTTAATTGATTAAAAAGATTGATTGGAGGTTGTGATGATATTATACTTTCACAAAACCCTATTACTCGACTACCACCAGCATTATTTGGTTGATTTAAAGTAACTGTAACTTGAAGTCTTGATGTACTTGGACATGGGAAAATATAAGACTCTGCAAAATAAATTTGTCCATTTACCAAAGGTGTTGAAGGATCAAGAGGAAAACCAGAACTTTGTGATGCATACCAAGAAACGTTAGTTCCTGTAGCAACTAAATTAGCTATAGTAGGTGAAGCTGAAGAACAAAAAACTTGATTTGCGTCACCTGTTGGTGGCGGAACAATTAAAACCTGAACAATTATTGGAGTTCTTGTAGTCTCACATCCAGTTACCGGATTCGTTTGACTAGCATAATAAGTACCGTTAACTACAGAATCAGTTGAATTTAATGGTGAGCCTCCAGTTGCGGATGTGTACCACTTAATATTATTACCAATCACGAAAGGATTTAAATCTGAAACTATTGAAGCTCTACAAAGCGTTGTTGCTCCCAATAAGGCAAATGGTCTTGAAACAATTGAAACAACTACACTTTGTCTAGTTCCGCAAGCTCCCGTATTGTCATCAACAAAATAATCTTCGCCGGAGACTAGTGATGTAGAAGATGACAAAAAACTTCCTGGAGGATCGGAAGCATTAGCATACCAACGAATACCACCACCATTATCAGTAGCTACTAAGCTTCCAACAGTAGGAGATTGAGAATCACAAAATGATTGAGTAGAATTTGAAACTGTTGGACACTGAGAAAAACCACTGAGTTCTATTCCTATAAGAAAAAATAAAATTGAAAAAGAAAAAAAGATTTTTTTATAAGTAGTTGTTATTCCCATAAGCAAAAGTGTAAATACATAATCTTATTAATGATATGCATTAATTATTTTTCACAAAACACAAAAGATTTAAATCTTTTTATACTGAAACTTACATGAAAAATGCATTTACTATATTACGTATAATATAAACTACTTAAAATCAGTTATTAAAATGTTATAAACAAATTAATAAACAATAATTTAAAAAAAAAACAAAAGACAATTCAATATATTTATTTAAAAATCAATATTTTACAAATAAATGTATAAAAGAAAAAAAGTTATTAATAAAAACAAACTCTTTAAAAAAACGATTTATTGTTAATAAGTCTTGTCAGGATTTAATTTGTAAGAAACAAAAAAATAATTAAAATTTATAATCAATAAAATCCAATTTTGCCTTCTCAAATTCGATAATAATTGAACTAATTATATTTTTAACAGAAGAAATATCATTGATTATTCCTGCAATTTGACCTATCTCGAGTTCACCTTCTTCTAAATCGCCTTCAAACATTCCTCTTTTTGCTCTTCGCTTTCCTAATAAAGTTTCCAAATCTTCTTTAGATGGACAAGATTTATATAATTCTTGAACATCATTATAGAATTTATTTTTAATCAATCGAACCGGCGCTAATTCTTTTAAAGTTAGTTGTGTATCACCTTCGCCTGTATTAATAATTGTTTTTTTAAAATCATCGTGAGCTGAACTTTCAATTGATGCCGCAAATCGACTTCCCATTTGAACACCATCAGCACCAAGAATCATTGCAGCCAACATTCCACGACCGGTAGCAATTCCGCCAGCTGCAATTAAAGGAATCTGAATTTTTTCTTTAACCATAGGAATCAAGGTCAATGTTGTAGTTTCTTCTCTACCATTATGTCCTCCAGCTTCAAATCCTTCGGCTACCACTGCATCAACTCCAGCTTCTTGTGCCTTTAATGCAAATTTTGAGCTGCTTACAACATGAACAACAATAATTCCATGTTCTTTTAAGAAGCTTGTGAATGTCTTGGGATTTCCAGCAGATGTAAAAACAATTTTTACATTCTCCTCAATGATAATTTGAATAATTTCTTCGATATTAGGATACAACATCGGAACATTAACCCCAAAAGGTTTATCTGTAGCTTTTTTACATTTTTGAATATGTTCTCTTAAAACATTAGGATACATTGAGCCTGCGCCTATTAAACCTAATCCTCCAGCATTACTAACCGCACTTGCTAATTTATATCCACTATTCCATATCATCCCTCCTTGAATTATAGGATATTTTATATTGAAAAGTTGTGTAATTCTATTCATTAAAAGCTGTTATTTTTTTATTAATTTTCCTGATTGTAGTAAAGATTCAGATTGTATTGTATAATAATAAATACCGTTTGATAAATTTTCTAAGGAAATATTTGAAGATTCTTTTCTTATCATTTTTTCAATAACTTTTTGTCCCAATGTATTATAAAAAACAACTTTAATTTCATCAATGCTAATTGGAAACATGATTGAAATATTATTACTGGTAGGATTTGGATAGATTACAAAACTTACCTCAGCATTTTCATCAACATTCAATAGTGCCATATTTAATGCCAATTGAAAATCTGGTATTCCATAACCAAACTGATCAGTAGGTATTGAAAATCTATCGGCAGATTGTTTCACAAAATTAATAACTTGTTGATTAGTAGCCCAAGGAATTGCACTCCAAAAACTTGTTATTGCTCCAGCCATAATTGGACATGCAAATGATGTACCACTAGCCGAAGAAACTTCTCCTGCAGTATTTGCAATTGTTGATTGCTGACCTTGTGCCATAACATCAGGTTTTACTCTACCGTCAAAACTTGGTCCGATGGAACTAAAAGCGGCATAGGTTTCGTCATTTTTCACAGCACCAACGGCTAAAACATTTGTTGCCTCTGCTGGAACTCCAATGTGTGGATTACTCGTTGCTCCAGAATTTCCTGCGCTAGCAACAACTATCATTCCTTTACTAAAAGCAATATTGGCACCTTGAGAGGCAAAAGCGTAATTTCCTGTCATGTTTTCATAAATGTAACTGTAATTTGGATTATCATATCCAAAATAACCTAATGAAGTTGAAATAACATCTGCTCCTAACCTATCGGCTTCTTCAGATGCTTGAACCCAATAGCTTTCTTCAACAGGATTTTCAGAAGAAACATCCTCTGTAACAAAAAGATAATAACTAGCATCAGGTGCAGTACCAACCAATTGCCCATCAACAAATCCACCCATACATGATAAAGTCATTGTACCGTGATTGTGAAGCGAGTAAACATCATTGTTTTGTGAAACATAATTGTAACCTCCAAGAATCAAATTGTTGTCAAATAATCTTTGAAATGGAGAAGTAGAATTTACATTAATAAATCCTGAATCCAGAACAGCTATAATTTTACCTTGTCCTGTATAATTTTGTTGATGCAAAATTTGTCCATTTAGCATTTGAACTTGATTGGTAGAATTTCCATAATTGAAATTCGATTGTACATCAAGTTGTTTATTTATAGGCTGAAATGGATTTTGAATTGAATTTCTATTATTTAGAGATGAATTTGCATACCTAATATGATTTACAAAATATAAATTTATTAAATTTTGAATATCTGAAAGTTCACCACGAACATGAACACAATTCAACCATTTTGATTGTGCTTTTACCGTTATTCCAGGAGATGCAGAAATTTGGTCAATATAAGGTTGATGAACAGGTGCGTCATTTACATTTAAAGAAATTCCTTGATTTTGCCTTCTATCCAATGCTCTTTGAGTTAACATAGTCAAAGGATTATCTAAAAAAGATTGAGCATTCGGTTTATCATTAAAATAAACCCATGCATCTTCTTGAGAAAACGTATTTATAAATGTTAAGAGTAAAAATACAATTAGAATTTTTTTCATAGCTTTCTAAATTGAAAGCACCAAATTACGAAATTACTCCCGAACCAACTAATTCGTCATCAATATTCCAAGCAACAAATTGTCCTTCAGTAATTGCAGATTGTGGTTCATCAAACTGAACATATAATCCACTTTCAAATTGGTATAAAGTAGCATTCTGCAATTCTTGTCTATAACGAATTCTAGCTTTTACTTGCATTGATTCTCCATTTTTCAATTTCAAATCTTCTCTTATCCAATGGATTTCTGATGGTTGAACTTTCAAAGTTTTTTTAAATAATCCCGGATGATTATGTCCTTGACCAGTATAAATTGCATTGTTTTTTACATCAGTTGCAATAATAAATAATGCTTCTTTGGTTCCACCTACATTCAATCCTTTTCGCTGACCAATTGTAAAATAATGTGCACCTTGATGTTTCCCGACAACTTTACCATTTTCTGGAGTATATTTTAATGAAGTTGATTCAAAAAAAAGTTGTTCTTCTAATGAATTGAATTCAGGGATTGATGTGTTATAAATTTCACTTTTTGCACCGATTTCATAAATCAAACCTTCTTTAGGCTGCAATTGTTGTTGTAAAAATTCAGGCAAACGAACTTTTCCAATAAAACATAATCCTTGTGAATCTCTTTTCTCAGCAGTTACCAAATCTAATTTTGCAGCTATTTCTCTAACTTCAGGTTTTGTTAATTCACCTATTGGGAATAATGCTTTAGATAATTGTTCTTGAGATAATTGACAAAGAAAATAAGATTGGTCTTTGTTTCCATCGATTCCTGCAAGTAATTGATAGATTTCTTTCCCATCTTTTTCAATTGTTCCTTTTCTGCAGTAATGTCCAGTAGCAACAAAATCAGCACCAAGACTTAGTGCAATTTTCATAAAAACATCAAACTTGATTTCGCGATTACACAATACATCAGGATTTGGGGTTCTTCCTTGTTCGTATTCGTTGAACATATAGTCAACGATTCTTTCTTTGTATTGTTCGCTTAAATCAACCGTTTGAAATGGAATTCCAAGTTTTTCTGCAACTAAAAGTGCATCGTTGCTGTCTTCTAACCATGGACATTCATTTGAAATAGTAACCGAATCATCGTGCCAATTTTTCATAAAAAGACCAATAACTTCATAGCCTTGTTCTTTTAATAAATAAGCAGCAACACTTGAATCTACACCACCTGAAAGTCCAACAACAACTCGTTTCATTTTTATAGCAAAAAAATTTTTCGCAAAATTACTTTAATATTTATTGTTGTTCTAATGGTTTAACTCTTTTTTGGAATTTCTTGCCTTGTTTGTTCATATTAACATCTTTCAATTTACCTTTTTCAAGTACTTTCCAAATGCCAACTTTTTTTCCATTCTTAAAAACTCCTTCCGAAGCAATCTGATTATCCGAAGTTCTAAAAATAGCTTTTCCATCATATTCACCATTCTTATATATTGATTCTTCAACCACTACTCCATTTTCTAAATAAATTTTAGATACACCATCTTTAATTCCATCTTTATAATTAGTTTCTTCAGCAAGTTCTCCACTTTTATAAAAAACTTTTCTAACTCCATTCAATTTACCATTACTGTAAAATTCTAAAGTCATAATTAATGGCAAATCTTCGTGATAATATTTCCATTCGCCTTCAAATTGCTTATTAACAACTTTTCCTTCGCTAACTTTATTTTTCTTTTGATTGTAAAAAATTGTATAACACGAATTGTCTTTTGGGTTGAATTCTCTAGTTGCAATAACAGTTCCTGCTTTAGTATCATCAAAGAACTTAAACATCCCAACTTCTTTTCCGTGTTCAAATGTTCCTTCATATCGAGGTCTTTTTGATTCTTCATGAACACCTTTCCACAAACCATGTTTTTTTCCGTTTTCATCAAGTTTATTTATTTCTTGACCAAAAGTTAGATTACATAACAATAGTAATAATAAGTAGCGCATTTTATTTAACTAATTAATTGTTGCAATATTATAAACGTAAAAATTGATAAAAAAGTATTTAAACACTTTTTTTATTTTCATTCTTTTTTGTTTAACTTTTTTATAGTAATGATAATCAAAAACATAGTGAACTAAAGAATTTATAGCTATCTTGCTGATTTTCAGATTAAACAAAACTGTTAATTTTTTTATAAATGTTTAACTTAACCATTCAATTGCTTTTTAAAAACAAATTTTGTTCATACTTTTGATAAAAATATTAAACAAAAAAACAAAAACTATGAAAAATCTAATCAAATCTCTAATGATATTTGCTATCGCAATATCAATGACATCATGTAGTGATGATGACAACAACAATCAACCTCAAACAATTGCACAAATTGCTTCAAGCAATGCTAATTTGAGTATTTTGGTTCAAGCATTACAAAGAGCTAATTTAGTAGACACATTCAACTCAGCCGGTGATTTTACTGTTTTTGCTCCTACTGATGCTGCCTTCACAGCATTTCTTGCAACTACACCTTATGCAACTGTAAACGATGTACCTGTTCCAATTTTAACAGAAATATTAAAAAATCATGTTTTAGCTGAAGGTTTTACAAGTTCAGAATTAATGACTGGTTATTACAAAACACTTGCAAAAGGAACTGCATCTTCAACAAATACATTAAGTATGTATATTGATTTAACTTCAGGCGTTAAAATTAATGGTGGTGCATCAAATGGCGGTGCAAATGTAGTTTTAACTAGTGCAAACATTCTTGCATCAAATGGTGTTATTCATGTAGTTGATAACGTAATTGGATTGCCGACAGTTGTAAATCATGCTATTGCAAATCCTAATTTTACTTCACTAGTTGGAGCTTTAACAGGTGCAGGACAACCTGATTTTCCAACTATTTTATCAGGTACGGGACCATTTACAGTATTTGCGCCAACTAATGCTGCATTTACATCATTAGACGCAGAATTACAACCTGGTGGAATTGCTGGTGTTCCTGCTGCTACTTTAACAACCGTTTTACAATATCACGTAGTTTCTGGAAACGTACTTTCATCAAGCTTAACAGACAATATGGTTGTAACTCCATTAGCTGGTGGTGATTTTACAATTGGTTTAACTGGTGGTGCAAAAATTACAGATGGCAACAATAGAGTTAGTAACATTATTGCAACCGATGTTCAAGCTAGTAATGGTGTGATTCATGTTTTAGACAAAGTATTATTACCATAATGTTATAAATAAATTGCTATGATAAAAAAGCTCCTAAAAAAGGAGCTTTTTTTATGAACCTAATTCAATAGCTCGTTTATTAGCCGCTAAAATTCCTTCGATAATTGTTTTCTCCAAATTATTTTTTTCGAAAACAGATAAAGCACTTTCGGTTGTTCCTCCTTTTGAAGTAACTTTTTTAATCCAATCATTGTTTGATAAATTAGCACTATTCTGGATTGATACTGAACCTCTAAAAGTTTGATTAACTAACAATTCGGCTTCTGATTCATTAAACCCAAGTTCAACAGCTGCATTTATCATGCTTTGCATAAAATAAAACACATATGCTGGACCAGAACCAGAAATAGCAGTTGCAGCATTAATAAGGCTTTCATCTTCAACATAAACCGATTTTCCAGTAGTATTAATTAGATTTTGAATGATAAACAACTCTTTTCTATCTACCGTTGAAGAAGCTGTAAAAACTGTCATTCCTTGTCCGATTTGAGTTGGAATATTTGGCATAGAACGAACAATTTTTGAACAATTTAATTCATTGGAAATAGTATCAATTGTAACACCAGCCATAACCGATAATATCAATTGGGATTCTTTAAGAAACGGTTTGATTTGTTTTGCAACAGTTGAAAAATCTTGTGGCTTCACAGAAAGAATAACTATATCAAAATCATGCAAAATTGCGGAAGCTGATGAAATATAATTCTCAACAGGAATCAATCCAAGATTTGAAACTTCATTGTTTTCTTTAACAAATGCATAAATATCAGAAGTTTTAATAAACCTCGAACTAATAAAACTATTAGCATAGGTTTTACCCATATTTCCAAATCCAATGATGGCTACTTTCATATGTCTAAAATTAAAAAAGTTCTGTTTTTATAAAGATTAACTTCAAAAAACAGAACTTTTATTAGTAAATAAAATGCTTTATTTTTTCTTATTCAACTGTTTTTGAGCTTCAGCTTGTTCCATCATTTCACGCATTTTCTTTTGGAACTTACTTTCTTTTTTAGGCTTTGTTTTATTTTCTTGAATTTGAGCATGAATTTTGTCGCTATCAATAAAATATTTCTTGATTACTAACATAATACCAATAGTAATTAAGTTAGAAATAAAGTTATATAAACTCAAACCTGAACCATAACTATTAAAGAAAATCAACATCATTAAAGGAGAAATATAAATCATCACTTTCATAATTTTACCCATATCAGGCATTCCTTCTTGTTGTGGTTGTGCCATAGCTTGATCACCAGAAGTCATTTTCATGTAAAAGAAAATAGCAATTGCAGCTAAAATTGGGAACAAACTAACGTGATCTCCATAAAGTGGAATTCTGAATGGCAGCTTGAAAATTTGGTCAAATGAAGACAAATCATCAGCCCAAAGGAAACTTTGTTGACGCAACTGGATTGCCGATGGGAAAAACTGGAACGATGCATAAACAAAAGGAATCTGAATCAATGCTGGAATACAACCAGCCATAGGATTTACACCTGCTGTATTATATAACTTCATTGTTTCCTGTTGTTTTTTCATTGGATCTTTTTTGAATTTTTCACCAATTTCAGAAATTTCAGGACGCAAAACTTTCATCTTTGCTTGCGACAAAAACGACTTAAATGTAATTGGCGACATAGCTAATTTTATTAGAATCGTAAAGATTATAATTGCTATTCCCAATGACATGAAATTACTTAAAAACCCAAATAATGGAACGAAAATGAATTTGTTAATCCATCCAAAAATTCCCCAACCTAACTGAACAATATCTTCAATATTTCGGTCGTATGAATTTAATATTTTGTAATCAGTTGGTCCAAAATACCAATTCATTTTATAATCTAACTCTCCATTTTTATAGGCTAATGGTAAAATAGATTTAAATTGTTTTGTAAAAATGGTGTCAATTTTTTCATCTTTAACCAAGTTGGTTGAATGAACGCTTGCTCCTTCTATCGGTTTATCAGACAATAATATTGAAGAAAAGAAATGTTGTTTGTAAGCAATAAATGTAGCGTTTTCTAAATTTTCATCTTCCTGTGAACCTAAACCAGCATAATCAACTTTTCCGTCTTTGTGTTCAAAATACAATTCCGCATATCTGTTTTCATAAGAAATACTTTTTTCATTACGATACGTTTTTAAATCCCATTCTAAATTTGAAGCTTTAGAAGTATTCAAAACTTTTGCTAAACCTTGCGTTTGAATTTCAAAATCTAACATGTAGTTTTTGTTATTCAACACGTATTTATACTCTAAAAATTCATTTGGACCAGCTTTCAATTTCATCGAAAGAATTTGACTGTCAGCATTTTTTGTCAAAGTTGGTTCAAAGTATAAATCTTTTGAATTTAAAATTCGGTTATCATTTGTTTTTAATTCTAAGTTAAAACTTGAATTGTTATTTTTTATTAATGATACTAATTCGTTAGAATTTTTGTCAAATCGTTTGTAGTTTTTAAGAGTAACTTCGCTTACATAACCACCTTTATTAGCAACTTTTAAAACTAAAAATTCATTTTCGATAGTAGTAACTTCATCCTTAGCAGACGGCAAAGTAGCCGAATATGCAAAACTTCCTAAAACGGTTTTAAGTTTTTCAACTTTTGCAGTGTCAGCAACTGTAGTATCTTTTAAAGTTTCAACGATTGTCTCAGCTGGAACTGTTTTCTTTTCTTTATCAACTTGTTCTTGCTTTGCTTTGTCTTCTTGTTGTTTTTCTTCAGAAGTTTTGTTATTCATCATCATCCAAAGGATAATTACAAATATTAGAGCAAAACCAATTAATGAATTTAAATCAAACTTACTTTTTTGTTCCATAATAATGCTGAACCTTGTCAGTTACTTTTAATTATTTTTATGCTTCTTCATTGCCGCCACAAAACTAACAAAAATTGGATGTGGATTAGCAACTGTACTTTTATATTCAGGATGGTATTGAACTCCAATAAAAAACGGATGATTTTCAAGTTCAATAATTTCTACCAAACCAGTATCCGGATTTATACCTGAAGCTTTTAATCCTTTATCTTCTAATTGTTTTCTGTATTCGTTGTTGAACTCATATCTATGACGATGACGTTCTTGAATTTGTTTGTTTTTATAAATGGAATAAGCTAATGAATTCCCATCCAAATCACATTTCCAAGAACCCAAACGCATAGTTCCGCCTTTATCGGTAATGCTTTTTTGTTCTTCCATGATAGAAATTACTGGATTTGGAGTGTTTTCATTCATTTCTGTTGAATTTGCTTCTTTCAATCCAAGAACATTTCTAGAATATTCAATTACTGCCATTTGCATTCCTAAACAAATACCAAAAAATGGAATATTATTTTCTCTTGCATAACGAACAGTTTCAATTTTACCTTCTATTCCACGTTCGCCAAATCCTGGAGCAACAAGTATGCCGTCAAGATTTTTAAGTTGATTATCTGCCGAATTGGCATCCAAATATTCAGAATGAATAGAAATTACATTTACTTTAGTTTCATTAGCAGCTCCAGCATGAATAAAAGCTTCCAAAATAGATTTATAAGAATCTTGCAATTCAACATATTTCCCAACTAAACCAACATTAACAGTATGTTTTGGATTTTTTAATCTGTCTAAAAATATATTCCAATTAGTTAAATCAGGATTATTCTGTTCTGAAAGATTTAATTTTTTTAATGCTACAACATCCAATCCTTCTTCAAGCATCAAATTTGGCACTTCATAAATTGTTGATGCATCAATAGATTGAATTACAGCTTCACGTTTTACATTGCAAAACAAAGCTAACTTTTGACGTAAATCATCTGATAACTCATGTTCAGTTCTACAAACTAAAATATCTGCTTTGATTCCGCTTTCCATCAAAGTCTTAACAGAATGTTGCGTTGGTTTTGTTTTTAACTCACCCGCAGCAGCAAGATATGGAACTAATGTTAAATGAATTACAATTCCATTATTTTCGCCTAATTCCCAAACTAATTGACGAACCGATTCTATATAAGGTAGTGATTCAATATCACCAACAGTTCCACCAATTTCTGTAATTACAATATCAAAATCGCCTGATTTTCCAAGCAATTGCATTCTGTCTTTGATTTCATTGGTAATATGAGGAACAACTTGAACCGTTTTGCCTAAAAACTCACCACGACGTTCTTTTTCAATAACAGAAAGATAAACTCTTCCAGTCGTAACATTGTTGGCTTGAGATGTTGGCACATTCAAAAATCGTTCGTAATGACCTAAATCCAAATCGGTTTCTGCTCCATCATCAGTTACGAAACATTCACCGTGTTCATAAGGATTTAGTGTTCCTGGATCAACATTGATGTATGGATCAAATTTTTGAATGGTCGTTCGATAACCTCTAGCTTGTAGTAGCTTTGCCAAAGATGCTGCAATGATTCCTTTTCCTAAAGAAGAAGTCACACCGCCAGTAACAAAAATGTATTTTGTTTGATTCATTAGTTTAGTTGTTGTGTTGTTGTAGTTGTAAAAAACGAGGCAAAAATACGATTAATTAGTCAATGTGCCAATGAGAAATTGGTTCAATTTTGAAATTGTTTTTTCTTGGAGTTTTTACTTTGAATATTTGCTTCTTATAGTTCGAATAATTTCTTCCAAACCATTTAACTTTAATTCATAAATAAGTTTAAGTTGTTCACCAAGTTGACCTTTTGGTAGTCGATTATTATTTAACCAAACAATATAATATTCAGGCAAATCGATTAAATATTTACCTTCATATTTGCCATAAGGCATTTTGGTTTGTGATAATTTGATTAATTGCTCTTGGGTATTCAAATTAATCTTTCCAATTAAAAGTAACTTCTTTTTTGATATCTGGATGCAAACTTAACAACACTGGACAAGTATTTGCTGCTCTTTCTAAAATTGTTTTAGTTTTACCATCCGCAGAAATTGACATATTTAAAACCACAATAATTTCTGCAATTTTTCGAGGTTCAGCCTGCATTACTTTTGTTACTTCAATAGTTGAATCTTTTAAATCTACTTGTAAATCTTTGGATTTTATAGCCATAATAGAAACCATACAACTTCCTAATGCTGTCGCAACTAAATCAGTTGGAGAAAAAGCTTCCCCTTTTCCATGATTATCTATTGGAGCATCAGTCAAGATTTCGGTTCCTGACTGAAGATGAATACAAATTGTCCTTAATTCTCCTTGATAAGTGATTTTTGATGTTGCCATTATTGGGCTACTTTAATTGTTAAATCTGTATCATAATACAATACGAAAACCCCATTGTTTTTGTAACCACCAGATTCTGTTTGATCGTAATCAAACTTATTTTCAACATATTCTGTTGATGCTGTTTGGATTGTTTCTTCAAAAGATTTTTCTTGGGATAAGCGAAGTAATGTATCAAATGTCACATCAAATCCACGAACTGCAAATTGATTAGGAAAAACATTGTTTTGCTTTTTATAACTATTTTCAAAACTTGTATTTGTTTCACTATCATTTGGCTTAGAAATTGAAGGATACATCATATTCAAATTTGTCAAACTAGCTAGTTTTACTTCTTCAAAATCTAATGTTTCATTATATTCCAATATTGCCATCTGAATTTGATAATCAGCTTTTAGTTTTTGCATAATATTGGTTGAATTCAGTATCATAGAGGTTTTCTCAGTAACCAAAACAACATAATTGAGTTTTGTTCTAGAAAGTCTAATTGACAAACTATCCTGAACTAAAGTTCCTTTTTCACTTAACCCTATTATTTTGACATCGGGTTGATTCTTAGAAAAATAATCGTAAATGCTTTGCTTTTTTGAGTCAATTACTGCAACTATATTTCCATCTTTACTTCTCATGTAATCAAACATTGCATTACGCATTTTATCTTCTGATGGTAACGATTGATATAGGTTAGGATAACTTTTGCCGTATTCTTTTGATAATGGAGAAATAATTGGAGTTCGAGAATTTCCCAGCCATTCTGCTAATTTCTCCACATTAGATTGGTAAAATGGTCCAATAATAGCATCGGCATTTCCAAAATTATTTTCAGTAACCAATTCTCCTAAACCTGATGAATTTTTTGTTTCTTGAGAATCAAATATTTTTACATCAATGTTTAGACCTAATGTTTTTGCAGAATCTATCGCCATCAAAGCACCAGAATAAAAATCTAGTGTTAGATTTAAAAACTTATCTTTTTTTAATCTTGCTTCTGTTGAGTTTACTGTATCACCTTGAATTTTTGACACATTAAAAGGAAGAAGCATAATCAAATTTTTCTTTTTATCTGTTTTTAATGATTTTGTTAAATCAAGTTTTTCTTTGACAATTGTTTCCTTTTTTTGACCTTTTGGAACCCGAAGAATCATCCCTAATTTCAGAGCTTTTTTCAATTCTGGATTCAAATAAACTAACTCTTGTTCAGAAATCCCATAATCTCTAGAGATACTATATATTGTTTCGTTTGGGCGAACTACATATTCTTCAAGGTATCTTTTAGTTGAATATTCCGAGGAATTCGATGCTATGATTGCTTTTGATGGAGTCGATGAATTTTGAGGTATTACATTTCCTGAAACAACGAGTTTCAAACCAATTGGGAAACCATTTGCAATTTCTGGGTTTAATTGCTCTAATTCTTGAATGGTCATTCCATACATTTTTGAAATTCCAAACTTTGTTTCTTTTGGAGCAATTACATGATATTTTGTTTCTGAATTTGTTGAAATTACCTGTGGTTTTGGAGTTGGTTTTGGAGCTTCTTTTACTTCTTGTTTTGGAGTTGACTTCACTGTTTCAGCAACAACACTTGAAGTTCCATCACTAGCTGGAATAACAACGTTTTGACCAATTTGCAAACCGTTCTTCAGCAATTCTACATTGGCTTCTCTAATTGATTCAACAGAGACATTATACATTCTAGACAAGCTAAATAATGTTTCTTTAGGTTGCACCAAATGGGTTGTTGCTTTTTTTGCTGGACCAACTTGTGCTGATACTTTTGTTGCTGTTTGAGCCTTTGTATTGGAAGCAATAAATGCTGAACCATTTGAAGGAATTAACAAAACACTATTCAATTGAATTCCGTTTTGAGAGTCGGGATTTAATTTATAGATATCGTAAGGAGTAACTTTATACTTTTGAGCTATTTGTGTAATAGTTTCACCTTGACCAACGGTGTGTTTTATATATTTGTCTTGTTTGGCTACTATAAAACTAGTAAAACAAAAAAATAATATAAACGAGTAAACAATTCTGTTTTTCATATACTCAATCATAATAAATTAACGTCTAAAGTTAGTAAAACTTTTTAACATCAATGATAAATGCAATTATTTTCATTAACTATTTATTGTTAACAAAAACTATTCCCATTCTATAGTTGCAGGCGGTTTTGAGCTAATGTCATACACTACTCTATTGACACCTTTTACTTTATTTATGATTTCGTTTGAAACTTTCATTAAGAATTCATACGGTAAATGAACCCAATCTGCAGTCATTCCATCAGTAGATTCGACAGCTCTTAGCGCTACAACTTTTTCGTAAGTTCGTTCATCACCCATAACTCCAACACTATTTACTGGAAGTAAAATTGCTCCCGCTTGCCATACTTTATCATATAAACCATGTTCCTTTAGTCCATTAATAAAAACAGCGTCAACTTCTTGAAGTATTTGAACTTTTTCTGGAGTAATTGCGCCAAGAATTCTAATCGATAACCCTGGTCCTGGAAATGGATGTCTTCCTAAAAGTTCTGCATCAATTCTAAGTGTTTTTCCAACTCTACGAACTTCGTCTTTAAACAACATTCGAAGTGGCTCAACAATTTGTAATTTCATGAAATCAGGCAAACCTCCAACATTATGATGTGACTTAATAGTAGCACTTGGTCCTTTTACCGAAACAGACTCGATAACATCTGGATAAATTGTTCCTTGTGCTAACCATTTGACATCTTCAATTTTATGAGCTTCGTCATCAAAAACCTCAATAAAAACTCTACCAATAGCTTTTCTTTTTAATTCAGGTTCTTCAATGTCGGCTAAAGCAGACAGAAAACGATCAGAAGCATCAACTCCTTTAACATTTAAACCCATATCTTTGTATTGATGCAATACGTTTTCAAATTCATTTTTACGAAGTAATCCATTGTTCACGAAAATACAATATAGATTTTTACCTATTGCTTTATGCAACAAAACTGCAGCTACCGTTGAATCAACTCCACCAGAAAGCCCAAGAACTACTTTATCATTACCCACTTTTTCTTGAAGTTCTTTTACGCAATCTTCTACAAAGGCATTTGGAGTAAAATTTTGAGGAACTTCAGCAATTTTAACTAAAAAGTTTTCCAAGATTTGTTTTCCATCAATTGAATGATAAACTTCAGGATGAAATTGAATAGCATAAGTTGTTTCTCCTTCAATTTTGTAAGCTGCATTTTCAACATCATTTGTACTTGCCAGCTTTACTCCATTAGTTGGTAAATGTTTAATTGTATCACTGTGACTCATCCAAACTTGAGAATTCACATTTACATTTTCAAAAAACAATTCATTTTCCTTAATGAAGGTTAAATTTGCTCTTCCATATTCTCTAATATTAGAAGCAGCTACTTCTCCACCTGAAAAATGTGCTAAATATTGTGCTCCATAACAAACAGCAAGTAAAGGCAGTTTACCTCTAATATTTGACAAGTCAATTTTCAAAGCATCTTCCGAGCGAACAGAATAAGGACTTCCACCAAGAATTACAGCTTTATAAGAAGATAAATCATCAGGTATGTTATTAAAAGGAAAAATTTCGCAGAATATATTTAATTCGCGAACGCGGCGTGCAATTAGTTGTGTGTATTGCGAACCGAAATCTAAAATAAGTACGTTGTGTTGCATGTGCAAAAGTAATATTCTCGAATGAATATAAAAAATGGAATTTAGAATTTAGAAAGAAAATTTTCAAAAGTATTTTTAAAGAAATAAATTTAGAAATTTTATTAGTTTTCCTGCAACAACATGAACATTTTATAACAAAAAAAGCAATGACGATTAAAAATCATCATTGCTTTTTTGAATTTTTAAAACCTTACAAAAAGAGTTACATATTATCAGATGTTTTATGAAAATATTATTTCACAAACAATTTTACTGTTTTAGTTCCTTCCTCAGATTCAACTTTAGCTATCCACAAACCAGACTGAAGCTCAAAACTAGTATCACTACTTGCCTCTATTCTTTTAACTAATGCACCAGTAATAGCATAAATTGATATAGCTGTATTTGATTTAACATCTGAAACAAAAACTTGATTTTCGTTAGTATAAAAAATAGGTCCTGTTTTTGTTCCAATATCATTAATTCCCATTGAACCATCACTTACAGAAAGTTTGGCAAAATTCATAGTATTATTAGTATACACATAAATAGTACCAGGTCCACCAGTATATTCAGCTGTCAAAATAGTTTTATAAGGTGACGGTGAAGCTGAAAGGTAAAAAGCTAACTCATTAGTACCATCAGATATAGAAGCCCTTCTGTTTGTTGAAGATGTAAACACCCAAAGTTTCACAGTACAAGGTCCATTAACAGGGAAAGATAATGCTCGTTTAGTTGGTGCTGGAGCACCTGTTGCTGACCCAACAGACATCATATTTACTGAAGTAAATCCATCACTAAAAGTATTTGCAGAAGCAGAAATTGCACCTACAGTAGAACCTCCTGAAATAAGTGTTAAACCATCTATTGTAGTAGTTGCTGGATCATTTGAATTATAACCAGAATTTATAGGCCAATTTGTTGTATCATTTCCAAAATCCCAAATACGATTTTGAGCATTGGAAACCAAAGTAAATAATATTATTGGCAGAATTAAGAGTAAATTTTTTTTCATACTTGTTTTTTTAGTTGTTAATAATTATATATTTTTTCAATTAATTTAAGACTATTGTAATCGATTGCATAAAAGTAATTTATTTTAAACAAAAAACAAATAATTCATCAAAAATTAACTCATTTTTTTTATTATCTATAATTATATTATTCGCAAAAAATCTATTAATCATTAAATAATTAAAAAATTAAGATTTAATATTCTCCATAATATTAAAAAGAAAACTTTCAAAAATCTGCTTATTAGAAGATTCTTAACAAAAGAAAAACACCCAACAAACTTTGGCTTTGTCGGGTGTTTTTAGTATTAGTTAAAGTATATTACTACTTCTGCTTAAAAGCTTTAACTCCTGGAAAATAAGCTGTTTCTGCTAGCTCTTCCTCGATACGAAGCAATTGATTGTATTTTGCCATTCTATCTGAGCGAGATGCTGAACCTGTTTTAATCTGACCACAGTTTAGCGCTACAGCTAAATCAGCAATTGTGTTATCTTCTGTTTCGCCAGAACGATGAGACATTACTGAAGTATAACCAGCATTGTGTGCCATGTTTACAGCTGCTATAGTTTCTGTTAAAGTTCCAATTTGATTTACTTTTACCAAAATTGAATTAGCAATGCCTTTTTCAATTCCTGTTGACAATCTTTCCACATTAGTCACAAATAAATCATCACCAACAAGCTGTACTTTATTACCTATTAATTCGGTTAAATATTTCCATCCTTCCCAATCGTCTTCATACATTCCATCTTCGATAGAAATAATTGGATATTTTTTTGATAATTCAGCTAAATATTCTGCTTGTTCTTTTGAAGTTCTAATCTTTCCTGTTGCTCCTTCAAATTTTGTATAATCATATTTCCCATCAACATAAAATTCAGAAGCAGCACAATCTAGAGCAATCATCACTTCATCACCAAATTTATATCCAGCATTTTCAACAGCCTTTTTAATAGTATCTAAAGCATCTTCTGTTCCGCCAGCTAAGTTTGGAGCAAATCCACCTTCATCACCAACTGCAGTTGATAAATGTCTGTCATGTAAAACTTTTTTAAGATTATGGAAAATTTCAGTTCCCATTTGCATTGCATGAGTAAAATTTTGCGCTTTCACAGGCATAATCATAAACTCTTGGAAAGCAATCGGCGCATCAGAATGTGAACCTCCATTGATAATATTCATCATTGGAACTGGCAATGTATTTGCTGAAACTCCACCAACATATCTGTATAAAGGCAAACCTAACTCATTTGCAGCAGCTTTTGCAGTTGCAAGAGAAACTCCTAAAATTGCATTAGCACCTAAATTAGACTTGTTAGAAGTTCCATCTAAGTCAATCATCAATTGGTCAATATGATTTTGTTCGAAAACAGATGTTCCTAATAATTCTGGAGCTATTTTTGTGTTAACATTTTCAACAGCTTTTAGAACTCCTTTACCCATGTAAGCTTTTCCTCCATCACGCAATTCTACAGCTTCGTGTTCACCAGTTGATGCGCCAGATGGAACTGCCGCACGACCTAAAACACCACTTTCAGTAACTACGTCTACTTCGATAGTTGGATTTCCTCTTGAATCTAAAATTTGTCTTGCATGTACTTTGATAATAATACTCATATTTATGATATTAAGTTTTTGGTTTTAATTTTTAGAACTATTACAAATATATCCCATCTTTTTTTATCAATTTGACAATTTAAAGGAATGTTATTAACGCAAACGTTTTAGAAGAATATAATTTAAATTATAAGTCGATTAAACCATTTCTATAGACTTACTTTTTTTGATATTTGTAATAAAATCATCAAAAAGATACGATGAATCATGTGGACCTGGACTTGCTTCTGGATGATACTGAACAGAGAAACAATTTTTAGATTTCATTCTCATTCCTGCTACAGTATTATCATTCAAATGATAATGAGTAATCTCTAAATCTGGATGATTTTCCAGTTCTTCTCTATTCACAGCAAATCCATGATTTTGAGAAGTTATTTCACCTTTGCCCGTTAGCATATTCATAACAGGATGGTTTATTCCTCTATGTCCGTTAAACATTTTATAAGTTGAAATTCCATTGGCCAAACCTATAACTTGGTGACCAAGACAAATTCCAAAAAGTGGTAAATTATTATCAATAATTTGTTTGGCTACCTTTTGAGCATTTTCTAAAGGTTCTGGATCACCAGGACCATTTGACAAAAAATATCCATCAGGACTGAAAGATTTCATATCTTCAAAAGATGCATTGAAAGGAAAAACTTTTATATAACAATCTCTTTTTGCTAGATTTCGAAGAATATTTCTTTTAATACCTAAATCTAATGCAGATATTTTGAATTTTGCGTTTTCATTTCCAAAGAAATAAGGTTCAGTAGTTGAAACTTTTGAGGCCAATTCTAAACCTTTCATATCAGGAATAGTAGATAGTTCTTTCTTTAATTCCTCTATTGAAGTGTCGTCAGTACATATAACAGCATTTTGCGCACCATTATCTCTGATGTAGCTAACTAAAGCTCTTGTATCGACATCTGAAATACAAATCAAGTTTTGTTTTTCGAAATAATCATATAAATTACTTTCTGAATCAGGACGCGAATGAGTAAAACTAAAGTTTTTACAAACCAACCCAGAAATCATGATTTTATCTGCTTCAGTTTCTTCAGCATTAACTCCATAATTACCAATATGAGGATTTGTAGCCACCATAATTTGTCCAAAGTATGACGGGTCAGTAAAAATTTCTTGATAACCTGTCATTCCGGTATTAAAACAAACTTCTCCGAATGTTTTCCCTGAAATACCGATGGATTTTCCATAAAAAATTGTTCCATCAGCTAATAAAATAAGTGCTTTTTTTCTTGTTGTGTAATGCATTGTGTTGTTGTGTTTTGCAAATTTATTTAATTAGTTTCGAAAATGAAAAAAGAATTGTTCTAGTTTATAAACAATATCAAAAAAAAGGATAAACATACTGTTTATCCAAAACTTTAAAGTGAATCATAAAATTGAAATAATTGTCTTAAATCATCATCATTATCAAAATCATATTTCTTTTTCTTTATTTCAGATTCAATAATCTCTTTTTTATCAGAAAATATTTTTAAAAGATTTTTTTTACTTCGTTTAAACTCTACCATTTGTTCATTTAACATATAATAATATGTTTCATTTCTAACATATTTAGCTTGAGAAGACATAGTTTGAGTTAAAGGATTGAAAACACCTGGAGTTGTACTAATTATAAATCCTTTATAACACTTTATCTTATTGCCTGCAAAAATCTCTTGGTACAAAGAACCATTATTGACTTTATAAGTGTTATTAATTAGTTTTATTCTATCGAAATTATTAATCTCAAATTGATAAACAGAATCATTTGAAATTTTTGATTCAAGTGTTTTTTGTTGAATATTATAATTTAAATTATAAAGTCTAATATTCATTTTATTTGTAAGTTCAATATCAAAAAGTTGCTCCCAATTTGAAAATAAATAAACAGAACCTTCAATTGATTGGTCTGCCTTATATGATGGAATCCACATACCCGCAATTTTCATATTACCAACAACATTTTGAAATTCATCAGAATGTTTTGTGTTTTGAGAATGTATAGTAATAGAAAACAATAAAACAATTATACCTAGTATTTTATTCATAATAACTTATTTTCATAAAGATAAAAAAAAGGATAAACTTTTATCAAGTTTATCCTTTATTATTAAAATAGTGCTTTCATTATTCTGCGCTATCTGTAGTTTCTTCAGAAGAAGTTTCTGGTGCTTCTGGCGCTGGAGTTTCGGCAACTGGAGCAATTGTTTCTGCTTTTTTACCTTTTCCACCACGACGGCTTTTTGATTTTTTCTCTTCTTTTTTACCTCCGTTATACAATTCGTTAAAATCTACAAGTTCGATCATTGCCATATCAGCATTATCTCCCAAACGATTTCCCATTTTAATTATACGAGTATAACCTCCTGGACGATCACCAACTTTTGCTGCAACTTCTCTAAAAAGTTCTGTTACACCATATTTATTTCTAAGGTAAGCAAACACTATTCGACGATTGTGAGTAGTATCTTCTTTTGATTTAGTTACCAATGGCTCAACAAATTGTTTAAGTGCTTTTGCTTTAGCAACAGTAGTTATAATACGTTTGTGCTCAATTAATGAACAAGCCATATTAGCTAACATAGATTTTCTATGTCCAGTCTGTCTGCTTAAGTGATTGAATTTTTTTCCGTGTCTCATGACGTTTCTTTTTAACCTTCATCTTGCTTCAATCCATCTTTCAGGAGCGCAAAATATGAAGTAATTTATTCTTTATCTAATTTATATTTACTTAAATCCATTCCGAAAGTTAAATTCTTATTGGCAACTAATTCATCTAACTCTGTTAGAGATTTTTTACCAAAATTACGGAACTTCATAAGATCGTTCTTATTGAAAGAAACTAAATCTCCAAGTGTATCAACTTCTGCAGCTTTCAAACAGTTTAGAGCTCTTACGGATAAATCCATATCAACTAATTTTGTTTTAAGCAATTGTCTCATGTGTAATGATTCTTCATCATAAGACTCAGTTTGAGCAATTTCATCAGCTTCTAAAGTAATTCTCTCATCAGAGAACAACATAAAGTGGTGAATTAAAACCTTTGCAGCTTCTGTTAAAGCATCTTTAGGATTTATAGAACCATCAGTTTTAATTTCAAAAACTAATTTTTCGTAATCTGTTTTTTGCTCTACACGGAAATTCTCAATAGAGTATTTCACATTTTTAACAGGAGTATAAATTGAGTCAATAAAAATCGTTCCAATCGCTGCATTTTGTTTTTTATTTTCTTCGGCAGGAACATATCCACGTCCTTTCTCGATAGTCAACTCCATGTTTAAGTTAACTTTACTATCAAGATTACAAATAACCAACTCTGGGTTTAATACTTGAAATCCAGAAATAAATTTTTGAAAATCACCAGCTGTTATTTGATCTTTACCAGAAATTGAAATAGAAACAGTTTCGTTATCAATTTCTTCAATCTGACGTTTAAAACGTACTTGTTTAAGATTAAGAACGATTTCTGTTACATCTTCAACAACTCCTGAAATAGTTGAGAATTCATGTTCTACTCCTTCTATGCGAACTGAAGTTAACGCATAACCTTCTAAAGCAGAAAGTAGAACTCTTCTTAATGCATTACCAACAGTCAATCCATAACCAGGTTCTAAAGGACGAAATTCAAATTTGCCTTCAAAATCGGTTGAATCGATCATGATAACTTTATCGGGTTTTTGAAAATTAAATATTGCCATAATTTAGACTAATGTCAATTTTTATTTGTTGTACAACTCTACGATTAATTGTTCTTTGATGTTTTCAGGTATTTGCAACCTTGCAGGTACTGAAACAAAAGTACCTTCTTTAGTATCGTTGTTCCAAGTAATCCACTCATATACGTGGCTTGAATTAGCTAATGAACGCTCAATAGCTTCAACAGATTTTGATTTTTCACGAACCGCTACTTTATCTCCTGGTTTTAAGTGATATGATGGAATGTTAACGATTTCTCCATTAACAGTAATATGTCTGTGAGAAACGATTTGTCTTGCACCTCTTCTTGATGGAGCAATTCCCATTCTGAATACAACATTATCTAATCTTGCTTCACATAATTGCAAAAGGATTTCACCTGTTACACCTTTAGAAGCTGCTGCTTTTTCGAATAAGTTTCTGAATTGTTTTTCTAAAATTCCGTAAGTGTACTTAGCTTTTTGCTTTTCCATTAACTGAACTGCATATTCAGATTTTTTTCCTCTTCTTTTAGCCATCCCGTGTTGTCCAGGAGGATAATTTCTTTTTTCGAAGGATTTATCTTCTCCGAAGATTGCTTCGCCAAATTTACGAGCAATTTTAGTTTGTGGACCAGTATATCTTGCCATTTTTAATTAATTTAAGATTGCGATTATGAATTCAGGTCTTATCCTTCGATAATCTTTGAGCAACCTTGGTTATACTTTTAAATTATACTCTTCGTCTTTTTGGTGGACGACAACCATTATGTGGCATTGGAGTTACATCAATAATTTCTGTTACTTCAATTCCTGAGTTATGTATAGATCTGATAGCAGATTCTCTTCCGTTACCTGGACCTTTTACATAAACTTTTACTTTTTTTAATCCTGCTTCTAATGCAACTTTTCCACAATCTTCAGCCGCCATTTGAGCAGCATATGGAGTATTCTTTTTAGAACCTCTAAAGCCCATTTTACCAGCAGATGACCAAGAAATAACTTCACCTTTCTTATTAGTTAAAGAAATAATGATGTTGTTAAAGGTTGCATTAATATGTGCTTCACCCGTAGATTCTACGATAACTTTACGTTTTTTTGCAGTCGTTTTAGCCATACTATTTATTATTTAGTTGCTTTTTTCTTGTTAGCAACAGTTTTTCTTTTACCTTTTCTTGTTCTAGAGTTATTTTTAGTTCTTTGACCTCTTAATGGAAGTCCAGATCTATGACGAATTCCTCTATAACATCCAATGTCCATTAAACGTTTGATGTGTAATGAAACTTCTGAACGAAGTTCACCTTCAATTTTATAGTATGATACCGCATCACGAATTGCTCCGATTTCGTCATCATTCCAATCTTGAACTTTTTTATCTTGGCTTACTTGAGCTTTCTCTAAAATCTCAATAGCTCTACTTTTTCCTATACCAAAAATATAGGTTAAAGCGATAACTCCTCTTTTGTTTTTAGGTATATCTACCCCTGCGATTCTTGCCATAACTTATCCTTGTCTTTGTTTAAATCTAGGATTCTTTTTGTTGATTACGTATAATCTACCTTTTCTTCTAACGATAATGCACTCTGCACTACGTTTTTTTACTGATGCTCTTACTTTCATATTAAATAGCTATTAGTATCTATAAGTGATTCTTGCTTTTGACAAATCATAAGGACTCATTTCTAATTTCACTTTATCACCAGGTAATAATTTGATATAATGCATACGCATTTTTCCAGAAATATGAGCAATTACAACATGTCCGTTTTCTAATTCTACACGAAACATAGCATTAGATAATGCTTCTACTATGGTTCCGTCTTGTTCTATTGCTGATTGTTTTGCCATAAAAATTAAGCTACTGCTTTTCTATTTTTACCACTTTTCATTAAACCATCATAATGTTTATTCAATAAGTATGAATTTACTTGTTGAATAGTGTCTATTGCAACTCCAACCATGATGATCAATGATGTACCACCATAGAACATTGCCCAAGATTGTTGAACATCTAATCCTACTACTAAAGCTGGGAACACAGCTAATAATGCTAGAAATAATGCACCTGGGAATGTAATTAATGACATAATTCTATCTAAAAAGTCTGCTGTTTCAACACCAGGTTTAATTCCTGGAATAAATCCACCACTTCTTTTTAAATCATCTGCCATTTTATTTGTAGGTACTGTAATTGCAGTATAGAAATAAGTGAATATTAATATCAATAAAGCAAATACTAAATTATACCAAAAACCAAACATATTACTAAAAGCTCCGGCAATAGATTGTGATGCATCAGATTTTGAAAGCCCAGCTAAAGCTGCAGGAATGAACATAATTGCTTGAGCAAAAATGATTGGCATTACACCTGCTGCATTCAACTTTAATGGAATCCATTGTCTGTTACCACCAGCTAAATCTTGTTCATAATCACCAGATGTTGTTCTTCTAGCATATTGAACAGGGATTTTTCTAACTGCCATTACTAATAATACACAAGCTACAATAACCAATAACCAAACGATTATTTCTAGAACCAAAATCATTGGTCCACCATTATTATTTGTAACTTTTGAAGTAAACTCTTGAATTAAAGCTTGAGGTAATCTTGCAATAATTCCGATCATAATTAATAATGATATTCCGTTTCCGATACCTTTATCAGTAATTTTTTCTCCTAACCACATAGCAAAAATTGTACCTGTAGTCAAAATTAAAACTGAAGAAAATAAGAAAGCAAACGAATCAAATCCTAAAAGGAATGCATTACTTGGTAAAGTTCTGTACAAGTTATAAATATAACCTGGACCTTGAACTAAAGTAATTGCAATGGTTAACCAACGAGTGATTTGATTTAATTTCTTTCTTCCACTTTCTCCATCTTTTTGAAGTTTTTGTAGATATGGAATAGCAATACCCATTAATTGAACAACAATTGAAGCAGAAATGTATGGCATGATACCTAATGCAAATACTGATGCTTTTGAAAATGCTCCACCGGTAAACATATCTAGGATTGAACCAATCCCTTTTTCTGTTTGACCAGCAAGATTACTCAAATGAGTAGCATCAATACCAGGTAAAGTTACATGCGCTCCGAAACGATAAACTAATAATAATCCTAATGTAATTAAGATTCTATTTTTTAGTTCCTCAATTTTCCAAACATTACGTAATGATTCAAAAAAATTCTTCATTGTTATTGAATTATAATGTTACAGCTTCACCACCAGCAGCTTCGATAGCAGCTTTAGCAGTAGCAGTAAATTTATGAGCAGTTACTTTTAATTTAGCTTTTAATTCTCCTCTTCCTAATATTTTTACAACTTCATTTTTAGTAGCTAATCTATTCTCAACTAAAACTGCAAAATCTACAGTATCAGTAACAATTCCATTATCAACTAATAATTGTAGTGTATCAAGATTTACACCTTGGTAATCTACACGGTTGATGTTTTTAAAACCAAACTTAGGAACACGTCTTTGAAGTGGCATTTGACCTCCTTCAAAACCAATTTTCTTAGAATATCCAGAACGAGATTTAGCTCCTTTGTGACCTCTTGCAGAAGTACCACCTTTTCCAGAACCTTCTCCTCTACCTACTCTTTTATTTTGATTGTGCGTTGAACCTTCAGCTGGTTGCAAGTTACTTAAATTCATAACTATTTTTTGTTATTTAGTTTCTTCTACAGAAACTAAGTGTTTAACTTTATTTACCATTCCAAGGATAGCAGGATTTGCATCGTGCTCAACAGATTGTCCTAGTCTTTTTAAACCTAAAGCCACAAGAGTTTTCTTTTGTGTCAATGGACAATTAATCTGACTTCTTACTTGTTTTACTAATATCTTTGCCATAATTTCCTTGAATTAACCTTTAAATACTTTTTCTAAAGAAATACCTCTTTGTTTTGCAACAGTATAAGCACTTCTCATTTGTAGTAAAGCATCAAAAGTAGCTTTTACAACATTGTGAGGATTTGATGAACCTTGAGATTTAGATAATACATCATGAATACCTACTGATTCCAATACTGAACGAACAGCACCACCAGCAATTACTCCTGTACCATGAGATGCAGGCATTAAATATACTGCTGCTCCACCAAATTTTCCTTTTTGTTCGTGAGGAACAGATTGACCACTTAAAGGGATTCTAACCAAATTTTTCTTTGCATCTTCTACTGCTTTTGCAATAGCTTCAGAAACATCTTTTGATTTTCCTAATCCGTGTCCAACAACTCCGTTTTCATCACCTACTACAACAATAGCAGAAAAACCAAAAGCTCTTCCTCCTTTTGTTACTTTGGTAACACGATTTACACTAACCAGACGATCTTTTAATTCAAGACCACTAGGTTTTACTAACTCTACGTTTTTGTATTTATTATACATAATTTCTTAGAATTTAAGACCAGCAGCTCTTGCGCCTTCTGCTAGTGATTTAATACGTCCATGATATAAATAACCTCCACGATCGAAAGTTATAGTGTCGATTCCTGCTTTTAATGCTTTTTCGGCAATTGCTTTACCTACAGCTGCAGCAACTTCTACATTTGTCCCTTTACTATCAACATCTTTGTCTCTAGATGAAGCTGCTAATAATGTTACACCATTTACGTCATCTATGACTTGAGCATAGATTTCTTTATTACTTCTGAATACAGTTAATCTTGGCTTAGCAGCAGTACCGCTAACAATCTTTCTGATTCTGAATTTAATTCTTTGTCTTCTTTCAGTTTTTGTTAATGACATAATGCTAATTTTTACGCTGATTTACCTGCTTTTCTTCTTAATACTTCACCTACGAATTTAACACCTTTTCCTTTGTAAGGTTCTGGTTTACGGAAACCTCTGATTTTTGCAGCGATTTGTCCGATTAATTGTTTATCGTGTGATGTTAATTTAACGATTGGGTTTTTTCCTTTTTCAGAAACTGTTTCTAATTTTACTTCTGGAGCAACTTCTAAAACAATATTATGAGAAAAACCTAATGCTAAATCTAATTTTTGTCCTTGATTTGAAGCTCTGTAACCTACTCCAACCAATTCAAGTTCTTTTGTAAAACCTTCAGAAACACCAACAATCATATTGTTGATTAATGATCTGTAAAGTCCGTGTTTAGATCTTTGATCTTTTTGATCAGATGATCTTTCTACAATTACTTGATTATCTTCTATTTTTACTGTTACATCAGCAAACTCTTGCGTTAACTGACCTAATTTTCCTTTTACAGAAACTACAGACTCATTTATTTCAACAGTTACACCTGCTGGAATTGAAATTGGATTTTTACCTATTCTTGACATCTTTACTTCTTTTTAAAATTAGTATACGTAACAGATTACTTCTCCACCAACATGTAATTGTTTAGCTTGTTTTCCAGTCATCAAACCTTTTGATGTTGAAACAATAGCAATTCCTAATCCATTAAGGATTCTAGGCAACTTATCAGCGCCTGCATATTTACGTAAACCTGGTTTACTAATTCTTTGGATATCCTTAATTACTGGCTCTTTAGTTTCTTTATCATACTTTAGAGCAATTTTGATAGTACCTTGAACAGTAGTATCTTCAAATTTGTAACTTAAGATATATCCTTGATCGAATAAAATCTTAGTGATTTCTTTCTTCATGTTAGATGCTGGAATCTCAACCACTTTGTGGTTTGCCATCACTGCATTTCTAACTCTCGTAAGATAATCTGCAATTGGATCTGTATACATTTGTATAAATTTGCGGTTATGGTTTTCTAATAGTACTCACTAAAAGAACCTTTAACCAATTAAACTTGTTTTTTTTGGATTGCAAAAGTAAATACTTTTTGCGAGATTACCAAGAAGCTTTTTTAACTCCTGGAATTAATCCTTGATTTGCCATTTCACGGAATGTAACACGTGAAATACCAAATTGACGCATATAACCTCTTGGTCTACCTGTTAATTTACAACGATTGTGCATACGAACTGGTGAAGCATTTTTAGGTAACTTTTGTAAGCCTTCATAATCTCCAGCTTCTAATAAAGCTTTTCTTTTTTCAGCATACTTAGCAACTGTTTTTGCTCTTTTAACCTCACGGGCTTTCATTGATTCTTTTGCCATGTCTTAATTCTTTTTAAAAGGTAAACCTAATTCAGCTAATAATGATTTTGCTTCTTGATCAGTAGCAGCAGTAGTAACGAATGTAATATCTAAACCTGAAATTTTATTTACTTTGTCAATATCAATTTCTGGGAAAATGATTTGTTCAGTAACTCCAAGGTTATAGTTTCCTCTTCCGTCAAAACCTGTAGCTTTGATACCATTAAAATCTCTAACACGTGGTAATGAAGATGTTATAAGTCTATCTAAAAACTCATACATTCTTTCACCACGTAAAGTAACTTTAGCTCCAATTGGCATTCCTTTTCTCAATTTGAAAGAAGCAACGTCTTTTTTAGAAATTGTTGCTACTGCTTTTTGACCAGTTACTTTTGTTAGTTCATCAACTGCATAGTCTACTAATTTTTTATCAGAAACTGCAGCCCCAACTCCACGGCTTAAAACGATTTTTTCCAATTTAGGAACTTGCATAACGTTTTTATAACCGAATTCTTCTTTAAGAGCAGCGATTACTCTGTCCTTATATTCTTGCTTAAGTCTAGGTGTATATGCCATAACTATAATACTTGATTAGATTTTTTTGAAAATCTCACTTTCTTATCTCCTTCTACTTTAATTCCAACTTTTGTAGCTTCTTTTGATTTTGGATCAATTAAAGACAAATTTGAAATGTGGATAGGAGCTTCTTTCTTAACGATTCCTCCTTGAGGGTTTTTTGCACTTGGTTTTGTGTGTTTTGAAACCATATTTACACCTTCAACAATCGCTTTATTTTTCTCACGGTCAACGCGTAAAACTGTTCCTTGAGAACCTTTATGGTCTCCAGCAATTACTTTTACTACATCACCTGATTTAATTTTTAGCTTTATCATCTTTCTATGAATTAAAGCACTTCTGGTGCTAATGATACAATTTTCATGAATTGTTTTTCACGAAGTTCTCTGGCTACTGGACCAAAAACACGAGTTCCTCTCATTTCTCCTGCTGCGTTTAATAAAACACATGCATTATCATCGAAACGGATATAAGAACCATCGGCTCTTCTCACTTCTTTTTTGGTACGTACAACAACTGCAGTTGAAACAGCTCCTTTTTTTACGTTTCCGTTAGGAGTTGCATCTTTAATTGAAACTACAATTTTATCACCAACAGAGGCATAACGACGTTTCGTTCCTCCTAAAACACGGATAGTTAAAACTTCTTTAGCTCCCGTATTATCTGCTACTTTTAATCTTGACTCTTGTTGTACCATAATTATTTAGCTCTTTCAATGATTTCAACTAATCTCCAACATTTTGTTTTACTTAAAGGTCTTGTTTCCATGATCTTTACTGTATCACCAATGTTACAGTCGTTTTTTTCGTCGTGTGCATGATACTTTTTAGTTTTCAACACGAACTTACCGTATAATGGGTGTTTTACTTTTCTTGTTTCAGAAACAACGATAGATTTCTCCATTTTGTTACTTGTAACAACACCTATTCTTTCTTTTCTTAAATTTCTTTTTTCCATCTTTTCAGCTAGCATACAATTATTGTAACTCTCTTTTAGTTAATTCAGTCGCTACTCTAGCAACAGCTCTTCTTGCACTTCTAATTTGAAGTGGATTTGCAATTGGAGAAATAGCGTGTGCTGATTTTAATTCGGAATACGCTTTTCTTAACTCACTAAGTTTTGCTTGTAACTCAGCTACTGATAGATTTATAATTTCTGATTGTTTCATAATAAAATTTAGATTATGCTTCGAAATCTCTAGCAACGACAAACTTAGTTTTTACTGGAAGTTTTTGAGCAGCAAGACGCAAGGCTTCTTTTGCTACTGATAGTGGAACACCACCAACTTCAAACATGATTCTTCCAGGTTTTACAACTGCAGCCCAATATTCGACTGCACCTTTACCTTTACCCATACGTACCTCAAGAGGCTTTTTAGTGATAGGTTTATCTGGGAAAATTTTAATCCATAATTGCCCTTCTCTTTTCATAAAACGAGTTGCAGCAATACGTGCAGCTTCGATTTGACGTGAAGTTAAAAATGATGAATCTAAAGATTTAATTCCAAACATTCCATTTGAAAGTTCGTGACCTCTTTGAGACACTCCTTTCATTCTACCCTTTTGTACCTTACGGTATTTTGTTCTTTTAGGCTGTAACATTTTTTCTTTAGTTTAAAATTTACTTTCTTTTACGAGGATTTGATTTTCCACTTGGTTTTCCACCACGTGGTGCGTCACCTTTTCCACCAGCTTGTTTTTTGTCCATTCCAACAAGTGGAGAAAGATCTCTTTTTCCATAAACCTCACCTTTCATGATCCATACTTTAATACCCATTCTACCATAAGTAGTATGCGCTTCACCTAAAGCATAATCAATATCGGCTCTGAAAGTTGATAGAGGAATTCTTCCTTCTTTGAATTGTTCTGAACGTGCCATTTCAGCTCCATTCAAACGACCCGAAATCAAAACTTTAATACCTTCTGCATTCATACGCATTGCTGCAGCGATAGCCATTTTAATAGCTCTCCTGTATGAAATACGGCTTTCTATTTGACGAGCGATGCTAGTCGCAACTAGATAAGCATCTAACTCAGGTCTTTTAATTTCAAAGATGTTAATTTGAACCTCTTTATCAGTAATCTTTTTAAGTTCTTCTTTTAACTTGTCTACCTCTTGACCACCTTTTCCGATAATAATACCAGGTCTAGCAGTAGTGATAGTAACGGTTACAAGTTTTAAAGTTCTCTCGATGATTACTTTTGATACACTAGCTTTTGATAAACGAGCATGAATATACTTTCTGATTTTATAATCCTCAGCGATTTTATCGCCGTAATCATTTCCACCATACCAGTTTGAATCCCATCCTCTGATGATCCCAAGTCTGTTTCCTATTGGATTTGTCTTTTGTCCCATCTTAATTAATTGCTTTGTGTGTTATCTAATTGTCCTAATACGATTGTTACGTGATTAGAACGTTTTCTAATTCTGTGTGCTCTTCCTTGTGGAGCTGGACGAAGTCTTTTTAACATCATTCCACCATCTACACGGATTTCTTTAACAAATAAGCCTGCTTCAGCTACATTACCTTCACTATTTTTTTGCTCCCAGTTATTGATTGCAGATAATAATAGTTTTTCTAATTTTCTTGAAGCTTCTTTAGAGCTAAATCTTAATATATTTAAAGCTCTTTCCACTTTCTGACCTCTTACCAAGTCTGCTACTAAGCGCATTTTTCTAGGTGAAGTAGGGCAATTGTTTAATTTAGCAAATGCTATAGACTTATTAGCCTCTTTTCTTGCGTCTGCAGTTTCTCTTTTACGAACTCCCATTGCTTCTTATTTTTTACCTTTATTTTTTGCTCCAGCATGACCTCTAAAAGATCTTGTTGGTGAAAACTCTCCTAATTTGTGACCTACCATGTTCTCAGTTACATAAACTGGAACAAATTGACGACCATTGTGAACTGCGATAGTTTGTCCAACAAAATCTGGTGTAATCATTGATGCTCTAGACCAAGTCTTAACAACACCTTTATTTCCTCCAGCAATATTCTCCTGAACTTTTTTATCTAATTTATAGTGAACAAATGGTCCTTTTTTTAATGAACGTGCCATGCTTATCTAATTATTTCTTTCTGCGTTCAACAATATACTTATTACTCGGGTTAACTTTAGAACGAGTTCTATAACCTTTTGCAGGAAGACCTTTTCTAGAACGTGGATGTCCACCTGAAGAACGACCTTCTCCACCACCCATTGGATGATCAACTGGGTTCATTGCAACTGGTCTAGTTCTTGGTCTTCTACCTAACCATCTTGTTCTACCTGCTTTACCAGATACAATCAATTGGTGATCTGAATTAGAAACTGCTCCAATCGTAGCTGAACAAGTCAACAAGATTAATCTTGTTTCACCTGAAGGCATTTTAATTGTAGCATATTTTCCATCTCTTGCCATTAATTGAGCAAAAGTTCCTGCAGAACGTGCTATTACAGCACCTTGTCCTGGACGTAATTCAATACAAGAAATTACAGTACCTAATGGAATTTTACTTAATGGTAAAGTATTTCCAATTTCAGGTGCAGCATTTTCTCCAGAAACAACAGTTTGCCCTACTTGCAGACCATTTTGAGCAATAATGTACGTTTTTTGACCATCAGCATAAGCTAACAAAGCAATAAACGCAGTTCTGTTTGGATCATATTCAATTGACTTAACAGAAGCTGGAATTCCAACTTTAGTTCTTTTGAAATCAATAATACGATACCTTTGTTTGTGACCACCGCCTGTATAACGCATGGTCATTTTTCCTTGACTATTTCTACCTCCAGAGTTTTTTATCGGCGCTAACAAAGAGCGTTCCGGCTTATCAGTTGTAATGGCGTCAAAACCATTCACAACTCTAAAACGCTGACCCGGGGTAATAGGTTTTAATTTTCTAACTGACATTTTTTATTAAATATTGTTATAAAAATCTATCGATTCTCCTTCTTTTACTTGTACAATTGCTTTCTTATAAGCATTTGTCTTTCCACTGATTAAACCACTTTTTGTATATTTTGTAGTTCTGTCAGCTCTATAATTCATCGTGTTAACTTCAACAACAGTAATTCCATAAGCAGCTTCAACAGCATTTTTTATTTGAACTTTGTTTGCTTTTTTGTCAACAACAAAACCAAAACGATTAAAAATCTCACTTTCTTTAGTGATTTTTTCTGTTATGATAGGTTTAATTATTATACTCATGACCTGTTATTTACTTAAATTTTCTTCAATTCCTTCTAAAGAACTCTCTAGAAGCACTAAATTATTTGCGTTTAAAATAGCGTAAGTACTTAATTCTGAATTAGTTAAAACGCTAGATGCTTTTAAATTGCGTGACGACAAATATACATTTTTATTTAACTCACCCAACACAAATAAAGATTTTTTGTTTTCTAACCCTAAAGCTTTCAATATTGTAATGAATTGTTTAGTGTTTGGAGTTTCAAAATTGAAGTCTTCAACTACTACTAAATTTGATTCTTTTACTTTTAAAGCTAAAGCAGATTTTCTAGCTAATCTTTTCAAGTTTTTATTTAACTTAAATGAATAACTTCTTGGTCTTGGGCCAAAAATAGTACCACCACCTTTGAAAACAGGACTTTTAGCACTACCTGCACGAGCAGTACCAGTACCTTTTTGCTTTTTAATTTTGCGAGTACTACCTGCAACTTCAGCTCTTTCTTTAGCTTTGTGCGTACCTTGTCTTTGATTGGCTAAATATTGCTTAACATCAAGATATACTGCATGATTGTTAGGCTCAATACCAAATACTGAATCAGAAAGTTGAACTTTTCTTCCAGTATCTTTTCCGTTGATATCTAATACTTTTACTTCCATTACTTCTGAATGATTACGTAAGAGTTTTTGCATCCAGGAATAGCTCCTTTTACAACAAGTAAATTCTTTTCAGAAACTACTTTTAAAACTCTAAGGTTTTGTACTGTTACATTATCTCCACCCATTCTTCCTGCCATACGCATTCCTTTGAATACTCTAGAAGGATAAGAAGAAGCTCCAACTGAACCTGGTGCTCTTAAACGGTTATGTTGTCCATGAGTTGCTTGACCAACACCACCAAATCCGTGACGTTTTACAACACCTTGAAAACCTTTACCTTTAGATACACCTTGTACATCTACAAATTCTCCTTCGTTGAATAAATCAACTGTTAACACATCACCTAAGTTGTGCTTTTCTTCAAAATACTTGAATTCAACGACTTTTTTCTTTGCAGAAGTACCCGCTTTTTTAAAGTGACCTTGATCAGCTTTAGTTGCGTGTTTTTCTGTTTTGTCATCGAAACCAAGTTGAAGAGCTTCATACCCGTCAACCTCATTGGTTCTGACTTGGGTAACGACACAAGGTCCAGCTTCGATTACTGTACAAGGAATATTTTTCCCGTTTTCGTCGAAAATGCTAGTCATGCCGATTTTTCTTCCAATTAACCCAGACATAATAAACTAATTAATTATTAATAAAATTTTTGTTTTTAATTATAAAGAATTAAGTATTAGCCTAATTTTCATTATTCTAATACTTAAAACTTAGTTTTTTTAAAGTATAATTAAACTTTGATTTCTACTTCAACACCACTTGGTAACTCTAATTTCATTAGAGCATCAATAGTTTTTGATGAAGATGAATAAATGTCTAACAATCTTTTATATGAACTTACTTCAAACTGTTCTCTCGCTTTTTTATTAACGTGTGGAGAACGTAAAACAGTAAATATTTTTTTGTGTGTAGGTAACGGAATTGGACCTGTTACAACAGCACCTGTGCTTTTCACAGTTTTTACGATTTTCTCTGCCGATTTATCAACCAACATATGATCGTAAGATTTTAATTTTATTCTAATTTTTTGACTCATTTTGATAAAAATTAAGCGTTACCTTTTGCTTTTTTGATTACTTCTTCAGAAATATTTGAAGGAGTTTGTTCATAGTGTGAAAATTCCATTGTAGAAGTTGCTCTACCTGATGATAATGTTCTCAATGTTGTTACATAACCAAACATCTCTGATAATGGAACGTGTGCTTTTATAGTTTTAGCACCTGCTCTATCACCCATGTCATTCACTTGACCTCTTCTTCTATTTAAATCTCCAACGATATCTCCCATATTTTCTTCAGGAGTAATAACTTCTATTTTCATAATTGGCTCAAGAATAACAGCTCCAGCAGCTTTAGCTACTTCCTTGTATCCCATTTTTGCAGCCAACTCGAAAGAAAGTGCATCAGAATCTACTGGATGGTAAGAACCATCTAATAAAGTTACTTTTAAACTATCAACTGTATAACCAGCTAAAGGACCTGTTTTCATTGCTTCTTTGAAACCTTTTTCAACAGCAGGAATATATTCTTTTGGAACGTTTCCACCTTTTACCTCATTAACAAACTGTAATCCAACTGGAGCTTTTCCATCAACTAAGTCTGCAGGCTCTAAACGGAAAACAATATCTCCGAATTTACCACGACCTCCAGATTGTTTTTTATAAACTTCTCTGTGTTGTGCTGATTTAGTGAAAGCTTCTTTGTATTCAACTTGCGGCTCACCTTGATTCACTTCAACTTTGAATTCTCTTTTCATACGATCAACAAGAATATCCAAGTGTAACTCACCCATTCCTGAAATAATCGTTTGTCCTGAAGCTTCATCAGTTCTTACTGTAAAGGTTGGATCTTCTTCAGCTAATTTTGCTAAAGCCATACCCATTTTATCAACATCTGCTTTAGTTTTAGGCTCAATAGCGATACCAATTACTGGATCTGGGAATTTCATCGACTCAAGGATAATTGGGTGTTTTTCATCACACATTGTATCTCCAGTCTTGATATCTTTAAATCCAACTGCTGCTCCAATATCTCCCGCTTCGATATACTCGATTGGATTTTGCTTGTTAGCGTGCATTTGGTAAATACGAGAAATTCTTTCTTTGTTTCCAGAACGAGTGTTCAAAATATAAGAACCTGCATCTAAACGACCTGAATAAGCGCGGAAGAAAGCTAAACGACCTACGTAAGGATCAGTTGCAATCTTAAATGCTAAAGCAGCGAATGGCTCTTTTACATCAGGACGACGTAATATTTTCTTTTGATCTTCTTCTAATAAATCAGCATCATCAGGGTGAATTCCTTCAATACCTTCTTTATCTAATGGTGATGGTAAATATTTACACACCGCATCTAACATGAATTGAACTCCTTTATTTTTGAAAGAAGATCCAGCAATCATAGGAATGATAGCCATATCAATAGTTGCAGCTCTTAACGCTTTATTGATTTCTTCTTCTGTAATTGAGTTTTCATCTTCCATGTATTTATCAAGAAGTGTCTCATCATAAGTTGCGATTTCCTCAATAAGGATTGATCTATAATGTTTCACATCATCAACCATATCCGCTGGAATATCAACAATATCAAAAGTTGCTCCTTGAGTAGCATCATGCCAAACAATAGCTTGGTTTTTAACTAAGTCAACAACACCTTTAAAATCATTTTCTTCACCAATAGGTAAAGTAATTGCTACTGCATTTGATTTCAACATGTCTTTAACTTGTTGACAAACATTCAAGAAGTTTGAACCTTGACGGTCCATTTTATTTACGAATCCCATTCTCGGAACTCTATACTGGTCAGCTAATCTCCAGTTAGTTTCTGATTGAGGCTCAACACCATCAACAGCACTAAATAAGAAAACTAATCCATCTAGTACACGTAAAGAACGATTTACCTCTACAGTAAAGTCAACGTGTCCAGGAGTATCAATAATATTAAAGTGATATGATTGCGAATCAGGCAATACTTTACCTTGCTCAGTTGGAAAATTCCACTCACAAGTTGTAGCCGCAGAAGTAATTGTAATACCTCTTTCTTGCTCTTGTGCCATCCAGTCCATAGTTGCTGCTCCATCATGTACTTCACCAATCTTGTGTGATTTACCTGTGTAGAACAAAATACGTTCAGTTGTAGTAGTTTTTCCAGCATCAATATGCGCTGCAATACCAATATTTCTTGTGAATTTTAAATCTCTAGCCATTTCTTAAAAATTAAAATCTAAAATGCGAGAATGCTTTATTAGCTTCTGCCATTTTGTGAGTATCCATTCTCTTTTTAACTGCTGCACCTTCTTCTTTAGCTGCTGCTAAAATTTCTGAAGCAAGTTTTCCTGCCATTGATTTTTCATTTCTTTTTCTTGCATATAAAATCATCCATTTCATAGCCATAGAAACTTTTCTATCTGGACGAATTTGCATTGGAATTTGAAATGTAGCTCCACCAACTCTACGACTACGTACTTCTACGTGAGGCATAACGTTAGATAATGCATCTTTCCAAATTTCTAATGATGTTTTTTCATCATTATTCTTTTTTGCCTCTACGATGTCAATTGCGTCATAAAACACTTTGAACGCTGTAGATTTTTTACCATCCCACATTAAGTTATTTACAAAACGTGTTACCAATTGGTCATTAAACCTTGGATCTGGTAAAAGAGGTCTTTTTTTCGCTGCTCTTTTTCTCATGTCTTTTCTTTAAAAGTTTAAAAATTACTTCTTAGCGTCTTTTGGACGTTTTGCACCATACTTAGATCTTCTTTGTGTTCTTCCAGCTACACCTGATGTATCAAGCGCACCACGAACAATGTGGTATCTAACTCCTGGTAAATCTTTTACTCTTCCGCCTCTCACTAATACTATCGAGTGCTCTTGTAAATTATGTCCTTCTCCTGGGATGTATGCATTTACTTCATTTCCATTAGTCAAACGTACACGCGCAACTTTACGCATTGCAGAGTTTGGTTTTTTTGGAGTAGTAGTGTAAACACGCGTACAAACACCTCTTCTTTGAGGACAAGAATCTAAAGCAACCGATTTACTCTTCTTAGTGATCTGAGTTCTTCCTGTTCTTACTAATTGTTGAATTGTTGGCATAATTAAATACTAATATTTATTTATTTGTTAAATCCCTCTTTTTTAGGGGTTGCAAATGTAATAATTATTTTAATCAAAACAAATGTTAATTAATTAATTTTCAAATAGATTATTTTTACTCAGCTATTTTATACTAAAGTTTGTTTCTTTACGTTTAATTTTCAACCTATATATAATTGAAAAAACTCTTATTCATATTATTATACTTTATCCAATTCAATTTGAGTTTTGGACAAAACTATTATTTGAAAATTGAAGGAAAAAGCAAAGCCGAAACAACAACAATTGATTCAATTGGATATTCAACAAAACACACAAACATTAAGTCGTTGACAGACGAATACAATTTATTTTCTAAAAAACTAATAAAACTAGGATATGTTGATTTCCAGAATATCGAAAATAAAAAAGTAAATGATTCATCGTTAGTTTTCAAATGCTTTTTAAATAAAAAAATAACTTACCTATATATAAAGGTAGAAAATTATACTTTTTTTGATTTAGTTAATGAAATTAAAGTTGATACAATTAAAATTACTTTTGAAGAAAGTGAAAATTATTTAAAAAATGTTTCGAAAAAACTTGAATTAGCTGGATTTCCAATGGCTAAAGTAAAATTAAAGTCATTAAAAAAATCTGATAAAATAATGTATGCCAATTTATCATTAGATATTGATAAAAAAAGATATTTAGACAATATTATCATCAACGGTTATGACAAATTCCCAAAAAACCATAAGAAAAATTTAATTCGTCTATTCAAAAACAAAACGTTCAACCAACAAAATTTAGAAAATCTTTATTCAAATATCAATAAATTTAGATTTATCAATCAAACTAAATATCCCGAAGTACTATTTAAAAAAGATTCAACTGTTGCTTATGTATATTTGGAAAAATCAAAATCCAATACGTTTGACGGTATAATTGGTTTTAGTAATGATGAGCAAGAAAAGGTTGTTTTTAATGGTTATCTAGACTTAAAGCTGAACAACATTTTAAATTCTGGCGAACATTTTTCATTATTTTGGAAAAGTGATGGTCAAGAGCAAAGAACTTTCAATGTTTGTTTTGAATTACCCTATTTATTTAGCACTCCAATTGGTTTAAAAACAGAATTGCAAATTTTTAAACAAGATAGTACTTTTCAAAACACAAGAACATCTCTAAACTTAGGATATTTTTTTAATTATAACACTCGACTATATTTTGGTTATGATACAGTTGAGTCAAGCGATATACAAAACACAAATTCGATATCAATAAGTGATTATGAAAACAAATTCTACACATCAACTTTTGAATATGTTCATCTGGACAGAATGGATGCTTTATTTCAAGAAAAAACTACATTAAACATAAAATTAGGAACTGGTCAAAGAGATTCAAAAATTCAAAAAAACAAACAATTTATTTCATCCTTAAACACGAAACATAACATTAATATAAATGAAAGAAACAGCGTAAATCTTAGACTTGAAACCTTTTATCTTCAAAGTGATGAATATATCATCAATGAACTTCAACGATTTGGTGGAATCAACTCTATCAGAGGGTTTAATGAAAATAGCCTACAAGCAAATTTATTATCCTCATTACAAACTGAATATAGATATAGACTTTCTTCAAATCTTTACGTGCACAGTATTCTTGACTACGGATATTTTGAGGACAAAACCACAAAAACAAAAAACAATATATATGGTTTTGGTTTTGGACTTGGCGTTAATACAAAGAATGGGCTTCTAAATATTATTTACGCCAACGGAAGCACAAAAGATCAAAACATTAAACTTTCAAATTCCATAGTTCATCTTTCTTTAAAAGCTAATTTTTAGTCAGTTGAAAACAAAAGAATGTTTTTTAACTTATCTTATTAGGTTTTTTAAGTTTTTTTTAAGACTTTTGAGAAACTAATTTTAACCAAATTAAATAATGAAAACAAAGTTAAATGGATTTTTAACGCTGTTTCTAGCGTTGTTAGTGCAAATTTCTTTTGCACAAGAAAGAATTGTTAGCGGTGTTGTTACTGACAATAGCGGTTTACCAATTCCTGGTGTTAACGTGCTTGTAAAGGGCACTTCTTTAGGAACACAAACAGATTTCGATGGTAAATATTCCATCAAGGCTTCATCAAGTCAAACACTTATTTTTACATTCGTTGGAATGAAAACTCAAGAAGTTGTAGCTTCAACATCCACAGTTAATGTTAAACTTGCGGATAATGCTGTTGAACTTGAAGGAGTTGTCGTTACCGCATTAGGTGTTAAAAAATCCGAAAAAGCAGTCACATATGCAGCCCAGTCAATTAAGGGTGAAGCTATGACTGAAGCTAGAGAGCAAAATTTAGTAAATGCTCTATCTGGTAAAATTGCCGGAGTTCAAGTTACAAATTCATCTGGTGCTGTAGGTTCGTCTTCAAGAATTGTTTTGAGAGGCGCATCAACAATTACTGGAAACAACGAAGCATTATTTGTAATTGATGGAGTTCCATTTGACAACACCAACTATGGAAACGCCGGTTCAGGAGGAGGTAGAGACTTACCAAATGGAGCTGCAAGTATTAACCCTGACGACATTGAATCAATATCTGTTCTAAAAGGTCCTACAGCAGCAGCTCTTTATGGAATTAGAGCTAGCAAGGGAGTTGTGTTAATCACAACTAAATCAGGAAACAAAAAAGATAAGTTTGAAGTTTCTTTTAACACAAATACAACTTTCTCTAACCCCTTAAGATTACCAAACTACCAAAACTCTTATGGGCAAGGTGCTACATCTGATTATTTTGAATTCGTTGATGGGTCTGGTGGCGGATACAACGATGGTGTTGATGAAAGTTGGGGTCCAGCATTGGACAGAGGTTTAGAGTTTGTTCAATGGGATTCTTTCAAATATGGTGGAGCACCAACTCCTTGGGTTTCTCATCCTGATAACGTTAAAGATTTTTATAATACTGGTGTAACTCAAACAAACAGCATATCTATTGTAAATGGAAATGAAAATGCTAGCATGAGATTATCGGTTGGAAATTCAGACGAAAAAGGTATGATTCCATTCACAGAATTTAAAAAATTTAATGTTGGATTCAATGGCAGCATGAAGCTTGGAAAAAAACTTACTGCTGGAGCTAATGTAACTTATTTTAACAACAAAAGTGATAATTTACCCGTTGTTGGTTATTCTGCGGGCAATGTGGTTCAACAGTTTATTTGGTCAGCAAGAAATGTACAATTTACAGATTTAAAAGATTGGAGAAATTTACCACTTGCTCCTGTTGGAACTGCTGCAGAAGGAACACCATTAAACTGGAATACAGTATTCCAAAACAATCCTTATTGGGTCTTAGAAACAAATATTAACACATTTGATCAAGACAGAATAACTGGAAGCGCATTCTTAAATTTTAAATTTACTGATAATCTTTCGGTTAATGGTAAATTAATGATGGATCATTATACCCAAAGAGAAACCTCAAGAAATGCTATAGGCACAAATGAGTTTGCTGATGGATATTATGGAGAAGTAAACAGAAGATATACTGAAATAAATGCTGAAACCATTTTAACGTACACGAAAAATTTAACTACTGATTTATCGTTGACGTTAAATGCTGGTATGAACTCTTTAAAAAGAATTAGAACCAATCAAATAGGTGAATTAACAGGAGGATTAGAATTACCAAATCTTTATACTCTAGCAAATGTAAAATCAGGAACTACACCAAACATTGATAGTAATTATTATGAAGAAAGACTTAATTCAGTTCTTGGATTTGGCCAATTATCTTATAAAAATTTCGCATTCCTAGATTTTTCGGGTAGAAATGATTGGACTAGTTTATTATCAACAAAAAACAATTCATTTTTCTATCCTGCAATTTCTGGATCACTTGTACTTTCTGATATGTTAGGGTTCAATCAAAGTAATGTTAATTATCTAAAATTAAGAGCAGGTTGGTCAAAAGTTGGAGGAACTGGACCATTAGGACCATACAGCTTAAACAGAACTTTTGATTTATCTAACAATAATTTTGGTACAGTATCTAATTTACCTAATACTCAATGGAATCCAGATTTAGTTCCAGAAACAACTACTGGATATGAATTTGGAGTAGATTTAAATGCTTTCAAAAATAGATTACGCTTTTCAGCAACATATTATTCACAAAAGAATACCGATTTGATTTTACCTATTCAAGTTGAAGCTTCTTCATTCTTCACTTCTTCATGGGAAAATGCTGGAGAAATGACTAATAAAGGTATTGAATTACAGTTAGGAGCAACAGTTTTAAAGAAAGGGGACTTTTCTTTTGATGTTGATTTAAATTTTGCTAAAAACAAAAACGAAGTTGTAAGTTTAAGTGGAGCTGATTCTTATACTCTTGGAGGTCAATGGGGCATGGAATTACAAGCAAGACCAGGTGAAGCTTATGGTTCTATCGTTGGCTTCCCTTACACAAGAAATGATCAAGGGCAAATTGTATATGAAAATGGTTTACCTAAAGTAAACAACTCTGAATTAGTTGTTCTTGGTAACATTACTCCAGATTGGACTGGTGGTGCAAACTTTACTTTCAAATATAAAAACTTTGATTTAAGTACTTTAATCGATGCAAAAATTGGTGGAGATATCTTCTCAATGTCATATATGTGGGGTAGATATGCAGGTACTTTAGAAGAGTCATTAATTGGTAGAGAAACTGGTTTAGTTGGCAACGGTGTATTAGCTGATGGTTCTCCAAATAATGTAGTTATTGATGCTAAAACGTTTAATCAATACACTTACAATTACTCTAATTTTACTGAAAGTGGTATTTTCGATGCTAGTTATGTAAAGCTAAGACAAATAGTTTTTGGTTATTCTTTGCCTAAAAAATGGTTAAACGGTACATTTATTCAAGATTTTAAAGTTTCAGTTGTCGGTAGAAATTTAGCACTTCTTTACAAAAAAGTACCTCATATTGATCCAGAAACAGGATTTAGTAATCAAAATGGTGAGCAAGGTCAAGAATTTGGTCAATTGCCATCAGCTAGAACTTATGGATTTAATATTAATATAAAATTCTAATTACTATGAAAAAAATATTTTATTTATTATTCACAACGCTACTTGTTATAAGTTGTGACAATAATTTTGAAGAGATTAACGTCTCTCCAAATGATTCTGATGTTACTGATCCAAACTTATTGTTAACTTCTGCAATCATTGTAACACAAAATTCACTATACAATGCTCAAATTGGTGGTGATATGGGATTATGCTGGGCTCAACATTGGTCTAAAGTTCAATATAATGATGAAGAAAAGTATATCCCTAGAAGAGCACTAATGAATTCTCTATGGACAAATTTATATGCTAGTTCCATTGCAGAAGCAAGTACAGCTGCAGATTTAGCAGAAGCTGAAGGAAATACAAATCTTCAAGCTGCTGCTATTATAATGAAGGCAAACGCTTTCCAAATCTTAACTGATGTTTATGGCCCAGTTCCATTTACTGAAGCAGGTGTTCCTGGTAACACAAAACCAGTTCATGATTCTCAAGAATTTGTTTACGATGGTATTCTTTCACTTTTAGACCAAGCTGATGTTCTTTTAGCAAATGGAAGTGGAGAAATTACTGCAAGTGCAGACTTATTATATGCTGGTGATGTTGCAAAATGGAGAAAGTTTGGAGCATCATTAAAGTTAAAAGTTTTAATGAGAATTTCTAAAAAGAGAGATGTAAGTACAGAATTAACTGCGTTAGTAAATTCAGGTTTATTAATGTCTTCAAATAGTGATTCAGCTGAATTAGTTTATACTGCTTCACAACCTGATGCAAATCCTCTTTATGAAACAATTGTTTACAGTAATAGAGCAGAATATAAAGTAAGTTCTGTTTTAATTGATAAGTTAAACAATTTAAGTGATCCTAGAAAAGCAATATTTGCTCAACTTAACGTCGGAGGACAATATGTTGGAAATATTCCAGGAGAAGAACATTCTGGAAATTACGGAGGTTTTTCATCACCTGGCACAAAATATCTAGATCCTACACTACCAGGTGTTATTTTATCCTACTCTCAAGTAGAATTATATCTAGCTGAAGCAGCTTTAGAAGGTTACATTAGTGGTGGGATAACAACTGCAGTTGCTCATTATAGAAATGGTATCACTGCTAATATGGAATGGAATGGAGTTTCTGCAAGTGCAATTAGCACCTATTTATCTCAACCAACTATTGATTTTTCTACATTAACTATTGGAAGAACAAAAATTGGTGAGCAAATGTGGTTAACTCTCTATGGGCAAGGTATTGAAGCATGGACAGAATGGAGAAGAACAGGAGTTCCTACATTATCTCCTGTTGTAAATGCAGCAATATCAGCTATCCCAAAAAGATTTTATTTCTCTACTGACACTCAAAACTACAATCAGGAAAACTATCAAGCTGCAGTTTCTACATTAGATCAAGGAGATTCAATGCTTTCAAAAGTTTGGTGGATGAATTAAAAAAAAATGATTATGAAAAAAATAACTTATTTATTAATGATGATTACAACTCTAGGAGTTGTATCATGTTCGGATGATAATTACGATACACATACTGGTAATGAAAACGAAGGCGGTTTGTTAACTTACAAAAAGTCTACATTAGCTTATGTAGTAGGTAATGGTAATGATTTTGAATACACTGCGGACATAAGTGTATTTCAAGGTGAAGTGCAAACATTGTCAGTAGATGTATATAAAAAATTCACAAACACAGATGGTGTTTCATCAGAAACAGTATTATTAAAATCTTTCACTTTCCCTAACGTTAATCAAGTTGAAAATACGTCTTTTACTTTCACTTATGATGAATTAAGAAATGGTTTAACCGTTAATGGGGCTGGTTTACCGGATGATGACAGTAATTTAAACATTGGTGATTATTGGGAATTAATTTTTGTTAGCCATACTTCTAACGACAAATTACATGAAAATGCGCAAAGAATAAAAGTAGCTGTTGGGACTCGTTTTGCTGGAACATATAAATGTATAAGTGGATTTTATTACAGAATTGGTGTGTTAACTTACACTGAAGCTGATTGGCCTGCAGAAACTACAGTTGAATCAGTAAATTCAACGACTTATAGAGTTAAAAAATATTTTGGCCCATTCGAAAATACAAGTACAGCAACGGGTGGAGATTATTATTTCACAATCGACTCTAATGACATAATTGGTTATCCTGCAACAACACCTGATGGAGTTGCACAACAAGGCAATGCTCAACCTTTTATTACATGCTTAACAAATCCTGGTGATATGTCTGATGTAAATTGTGGTAATTCTAACTTTGTAATTAGAGATGATGTTAATGGTAAAGATCAATTAGTAATGTCTTTTGGATATTATACACCTGGTTCTGGACCTAGAACATTTTATCAAGTAATGGAAAAAATTGTAGACTAATAATAGAAAGTATGAAAAAAATATTTAAAGCAAATTTATTTACAACACTAGCATTAGTTGCAGTATTATTCACCAACTGTGATAAAGATGATGCTACTGGTTATAGTAATCTAGAAGTTGCCGAAGACGTGGTTGGAACAATCACTTTTGATGGTACTTTGGCAGCTACTCAGACTGTTAAAGAAGGATTTGAAGACACATATTCGTATACTATTACTTTAGATAAACCTCAAGTAGTTGATATACATGTTAGTGTAAAAGTTGTTGATGGAACTGCAACTGAAGATGAAGACTTTAGTTTTGATCATGAAGTAATAATCCCTGCATATTCAACAACAGGAACAGGTACAATAAGTATCTTAAATGATACGGAAGAAGAAGGTGATGAAACTGTTACATTACAAATTAGTAATGTTAATACATCAAACGCTTCTATTGAATCAAAAACTGTAACATTTACTATTGAAGATTGTTACTCTGACTTAGCTGGAACTTGTACTTTTAGCACAACTAACGTTTCTGCTCCAACTGGAGAGTCAGCTGCTGGTCCTTTAACCGGTTCTGTTACATTAACAGAAACTGCTGCTGGTGTTTATGAATTGTCAGATGCTTCTTTTGGTGGCTGGATTGGGCTTTATGGTCCAGGAAATATTGCTACTGGAGTAAGTTTCAAAGTGCAATGTGGAACTTTATCTTATGATGGCGAAGATCAATATGGTGAAGTGTTTACATTAAGTAATTTAGTTATTAATGGATCTTCAATGTCTTTCCATTGGGAAAATGATTATGGAGAATATGGTGATACAACTATAACAAGAACTGACGGTAATAATTGGCCAGCTCTAACGTTATAATTAAATTATTTCAATACAGTAAAACCACTCGCAATTGCGGGTGGTTTTTTTATATCTTTGCCTCATGAAAAAAGACCAGCAAATATTTGGAATTAGAGCTATTATAGAAGCGATACAATCAGGAACTGTAATTGATAAAGTGTTTATTCAGAAAGATGTTCAAGGCGATTTAATGAAGGAGTTAATGAAAGTGATGAAACAAAAAAGCATCAACTTCTCCTATGTTCCAGTTGAAAAACTTAATAGATTTACTTCTAATAATCATCAAGGTGCTGTTGCTACAATATCACCAATTGGTTTTGTTGAAATTGAAAATTTAATAGAAAATGTTATCGATAGCGGTAAAAAACCTTTCTTCTTAATTCTTGACCAATTATCAGATGCTCGTAATTTTGGTGCTATTATCAGAACTGCAGAATGCACTGGAGTTGATGGAATAATTATTCAGAAACAAGGTTCTGCTCCTGTTAATGGTGATACGGTTAAAACTTCTGCGGGTGCTGTTTTCAACATTCCAATTTGCAAAGTTGATCATATTAAAGACGCTATTTTTCACCTTCAAGCTTCTGGTATAAAAACGGTTGCTGCTACTGAAAAAACAGACCAAAACATCTATAATATTTCTTTGAACGAACCTGTTGCCATCATTATGGGAAGCGAAGACCGAGGAATTAATCCATCTGTTTTGAAAATTGTTGATGAAAAAGCTAAGTTACCTATGTTTGGAACTATTGGTTCTTTAAATGTTTCGGTGGCTTGTGGTGCATTTTTATATGAAACCGTTAGACAAAGAAGTTAATCTTTTTTGGTTTCTTTATAGTTATAAACATATTTAACCGTTGCGGTAGCATTATTTTCATCTGGAATATCTTCCTCTTTTGGTGGATTAACAAAATTTCCATTTTCATCAAATCGTTTCATAAAAGCATCTTCCTCAGGATTAAAATCGGGTTTTTCCCAATCGTATTGAATTGATTTAACATAGTCTGGAGTTTTATAATACACCGCAAAAGCAAATCCGGTAATCAATCCAGCCAAATGTCCTTCCCAAGAAATTTTAGTATCAATTTCGGGAAAAACATACCATATCATTCCACCATAAACCATTACTACAGCCAATGATAAAGCCATTAAACGATAGTATTTGGTCATTACTCCTTTGAAAAAAATAAATGAAACCAACACATAAATCAAACCACTTGCGCCGATGTGATAGGAGTTTCTACCAATAATCCATGTAATTAATCCCGATAAAAGAACTCCATAAATCAACACTTTGAGCGATAGATTTCTGTAGAAATAAATCAAAGCAACCGATAATACAAATAACGGAATGGAGTTGCTAGCTATATGATTGAAATCGCCATGAAGAAACGGACTTAAAAGTATTCCTTTCATTCCAGAAATCGTTCTTGAATAGATACCGAACTCTGTGAAGCTTACATTATACTTATCTTCCATCAAAAAGACGGTCCAAATTAGCATTAACAATAACGTTGGAACAATCCAAACGGAAGGTGTAAACTTGAAATGATTTTGTTCGTTCATAGGAAATTTTATTGCAAATCTGTTTTCAATAATCTAGCCAATCTAAATTTAATGCTAATTTGTCATACCTGACTACTTTTCTGCCCGAAAGATCCAAACAGTACCGCAAAGAACCTTCGATATTGCCCGAAAACTTCTAGCTACACTGCAAGAAGGTTTTGTGCTTTCCCGAAAGTTTGTCGCACGGGTGCAGGAAGGTTTCGGGTAAAAATTGTTAATAACTTCAATTGCGCCTTAAAAGCGCTACCCTATTGAAATATTCGCTAAAAAATGGTTTTATAACAGATGAATATAATTAAATTTGTGCATACCCATTTTGAATAAATTTTCATGGAAACTCCTTTAGCAGAACGTATACGTCCACAAAAACTAGAAGACTATATCAGTCAGCTGCATCTAGTAGGCGAAAATGGTTCGCTAACACAACAAATTAAAAAAGGAATTATTCCATCGATGATATTTTGGGGTTCGCCCGGAACTGGAAAAACTACGCTTGCACAAATTATTGCCAAGCAAAGCAATCGTCCGTTTTATGAATTAAGCGCCATCAATAGTGGTGTAAAAGACATTCGCGATGTTATTGAAAAAGCCAAACAAAGCGGCGGATTATTTACGGCTAAAAATCCAATTCTTTTCATAGATGAGATTCATCGTTTTAGCAAATCGCAACAAGATTCATTGTTAGCTGCTGTCGAAAAAGGTTGGATTACATTAATTGGAGCTACCACCGAAAATCCAAGTTTTGAAGTTATTCCTGCTTTATTGTCACGTTGTCAGGTGTATGTTTTAAATCCTTTTTCAAAGAATGATTTGATTGCACTTTTACATCGAGCGATGAAAAAAGATAGTATTATTTCGACCAAAAAAATAAAACTAAAGGAAACCGAAGCTTTATTGCGACTTTCTGGTGGTGATGGACGCAAACTATTAAATATTTTTGAACTTGTGGTAAACGCCAGTTCTGAAGGTCAAATTATCATTACCAATCAAAAAGTTTTGGATTTGGTGCAACAAAACACGGTGCTTTATGATAAAACAGGAGAACAACATTATGATATTGTTTCGGCTTTTATAAAATCTATCCGAGGAAGCGATCCAAATGGTGCTGTTTATTGGTTAGCCAGAATGATTGAAGGCGGCGAAGATGTAAAATTTATTGCGCGTCGTATGTTGATTCTTTCTAGTGAAGATATTGGCAACGCTAATCCAACGGCATTTATTATGGCCAACAATACTTTTCAAGCGGTTTCAACCATTGGAAATCCTGAAAGTAGAATTATCTTGAGTCAATGTGCTGTTTATTTGGCAACATCACCTAAAAGTAATGCTAGTTATATGGCAATAAATGAAGCTCAGCAAATGGTAAAACAAACGGGCGATTTATCGGTTCCAATTCATTTGCGAAATGCCCCAACAAAATTGATGAAAGAATTGGGTTATGGAGAAGAATATCAATATTCACATAACTATGCCAATAATTTTTCTGAGCAAGAATATTTACCCGAAGAAATAAAAGAAACCAAGTTCTACAATCCAGGAAATAATTCTAGAGAAAATGGCACCAGAGAATTTCTTAAAAATCGATGGAAAGATAAATATGGTTATTAGTTAAAATCTCAAGTTGATAGGTTCGGAAACTAAATTACCTTTTTCATAATACTCAAAAAACCACTTTCCGTTTTTAGTTATAACTACTCCATTTGTATCACCTTTGACACCGATATAAACATTTTTTTGCGACGTATTAAACAATCGCATAATCACTCTTGGTTCGTTGTTTACGACTTGAAATCCATTGGCAATCGGTTGAGCAAAATAAAAGATTTCTGGGTTATCGGAAGATAATGCATAAGGCTCAACAACCTTAGTTTCTTCAACTACTTTTGCTTTGGTTTCAACTAAATCAGTTCCTATTTTGTTTTCACCACTATACTTATAATTCAATGATTCAAATGATTTTGCGGCATCTCTAAACGCAAGATTATAGGCTTGAGCAAATTGCTTTTCTCTACTTTTCCCAGATTCAGATTCAAACACTATATTGTCTTTACAATCTTTTAGAACAATTTTCAATTTAGTGACAAAAAGAGAACTCTCATTAATTATATCAGCTGTTAATGATTTACATCTATTATTCGCTATATCTGTTGGCATATCTTGATTATTCATAAAAACTTCAAAACCATATTTTTCGAGTAATAATCTAGTTGAAGTATTCAAGTTATACTTATCTTCTTCTTTCAAAAAATCAAATTTTGTTGGAACAATTACATATTTATAGTCATTAACACTTTGCGAAAATATTTTAAAAGTTAAAAGTGTAAGTAGCAAAAAAATTCTTTTCATAGTTATAATATATTTTTTAATTCTGACAAATGATTAATCGTTAATACATCGGTTTCATTATGCTTTGAGGTTTCGTCAAATAGTATTGCTTTTATACCAAAATTTATTGCGCCACGAACATCTGCATCAATACAATCGCCAATCATTAACGCATTATTTTTTGAAACCTTTGCCAAAGATAGCGCAAATTCAAATATGTTTGGATGTGGTTTTTTAACTCCAGCCATTTCAGAATTGGTAACTGTTTTAAAATAATTTTGAATTCCAGAATTACTTAATTTTCTGGTTTGAACTTCAGCAAAACCATTTGTTATTATGTGTAAATTATAATTTGGTTTCAAATAGTTTAAAACTTCTATTGCACCATCAAAAAGTTGGTTGTTATCGGGTAAAAAATTAATATAATCAATACTAATTTGATTAATATCTTCATCTGAAATAGCATAGTTCATTGCGTCAAATGATTGCTTCAGCCTTTGATAACGCAGTTCTTCATGAGTAATTTTATCAAACTGATACAATTTCCAACACGCTTGATTTATTGGTGCATAAATTTCAATAAATGCATTGGTATCAATTGTTGGATGCTGTTTCTTGAAAATTTTATCGAATGCTAAAATGGAATTTTTGTCAAAATCCCAAAGTGTATGGTCTAAGTCGAAAAAAATATCAGTAATCGTATCTTTCATCATTAAAAAATTCCTTCATCTTGAAAACTTAAATATCCGTTTTCAGTTATTATTATATGGTCTAACACTTTAACATCCAACTGACTTCCTGCTAATTTTAATTTCTCAGTAATTTCTAAATCAGCATCACTGGCTTGTAATTTTCCTGATGGATGATTGTGAGATAAAATTATTGAAGTTGCGTTTTGCTCTAAAGCCGTTTTAAAAATTAGCCGAACATCAACAACAGTTCCTGTGATTCCGCCTTTTGAAAGTTGTGCTTTGTAAACTACTTTATTAGAATTGTTTAAATACAACACCCAAAATTCTTCATGTGGTAACTCGCCAATTATGGGTTGCATGATTTCAAAAACGGCTTTGCTTGATGTGATTTTTTTCAATTCGAGAGTTTCTTCTGCTCTACGTCTTCTTCCTAATTCTAATGCTGCTGCAATAGAAATTGCCTTCGCTTCGCCTATTCCTTTAAACTCCATCAATTGTTTTAATGATAATTTTCCTAAGGCATTCAGATTATTATCGACACTTGCTAAAATGCGTTTGCTCAATTCGACTGCACTTTCATTTCTACTTCCCGAACCAATTAAAATAGCAATCAACTCGGCATCGCTCAAAGCTTGTTTGCCTTTCAGCATAAGCTTTTCACGAGGTTTATCGTCTTCTGCCCAATGTTTTATGGAAAAATTTGTTGGTTCCAAATGTATACTAAATTAGCGCTTTATTCGTTTATAAATAAAGTATAAATGTATGAAACCCTTTTATTTTTTACTAATTGTTTGTTCGTTTTTTATAATTCCAACAAAAACATTTGAAGAAAAACTTTCTGATGCTGCTATTTCTATAATTGATGCAAGCGTAGTATATACTCCGAGTTATATTTCCATTAAATATCCTAATGGTGATGTACCTGCAAAAACAGGAGTTTGTACCGATGTTGTAATTAGAACTTACCGAAAACTTGGAATTGATTTACAAAAAGAAGTTCATGAAGACATGAAAACTAATTTTAGTAAATATCCAAAAACTTGGGGTTTAAAATCTACCGATACAAACATTGACCATAGACGAGTTCCAAATTTAGAAACATTTTTCACTAGAAAAGGTCAAAAATTAACTGTTACTCAAAACGCAAACGATTACAAAACTGGTGAAATTATCACTTGGATGATTAACGGAAAATTACCTCACATTGGCATTATTACTAATAAAAAATCAAAAGATGGAAAACGACCTTTGATTGTTCATAATGTTGGCGGCGGACAAGTTTTGGAAGATTGTTTGTTCAGTTATGAAATTGTTGGACATTTTAAATATTGGAAGTAATCAAACCTTTCACCTCATCAAAATTCAATCCGCCATAATTCCCAGAACTCATTAATAATAGTGCTGAATTATTCAAATCATACTTAAAAAGAAAATCTTTGAACTCCGCTGGGTTAGTATAAATAATTAAATCATCTCGTTTGAAAGATTGTGCGATTTGGTCATAGGTTACTTCTTGTAGCTGTTTTATTTTTACTGCATCTGGAGAATAAAAAACTACGGCAACATCGGCAGCATCAAGCGCACCTTCATATTCTTTCAAAAACTCGGCGTTTAAACTACTGTAAGTATGCAATTCTAAACAAGCCACTAAAGTTCTATCGGGATATTGATTTTTAACTGCTTTTGTGGTCGCTGAAACTTTACTTGGCGAATGGGCAAAATCTTTGTAGGCTACTTTTCCTTTTCCTTCTGCAATTTTTTCCAATCGTTTGCTTGCGCCTTTAAAACTGGCAATAGCTTCATAAAAATCGGCTTCATCAACACCCATATTTTGGCAAATCCATTTAGCTCCAGCTAAATTATTCAGATTGTGTGCTCCAAAAACTTCAATTGGCATAAAACCTTCTGGAGTTTCTAATAAAGTAGTTCCATCTTCCACTTTATAATTAGGTGTTTGAAAGGAAATTCTTCTGATGGTATTCATTGTCTCTTCAGCTACTTTCTTTACAGTTTCATCTTCTTCATTATAGACCAAAATACCACCTTTGGTAATTTGATTTACAAAAATTTCAAATTGTTCTACATAGTTCTCAAAAGTTGGAAACACATTAATATGATCCCAAGCAATTCCTGAAAGTAAGGCAATATTAGGTTGATACAAATGAAATTTTGGTCTTCTATCAATTGGAGAAGAAAGATATTCATCGCCTTCTAAAACAATAAAATCATTATCTTCAGTAAGATGAACCATCGTATCAAATCCTTCTAATTGTGCGCCAACCATATAATCAACTTCAATATTATGATAATGCATTACGTGTAAAATCATGGAAGTAATGGTTGTTTTTCCATGCGAACCACCAATAACTACACGTGTTTTATTTTTGGATTGTTCGTATAAAAACTCAGGATAAGAATAAATTTTTAAGCCCAATTCTTTTGCTTTCAACAATTCGGGATTATCTGCTTTAGCATGCATTCCTAAAATAATTGCTTCAATATCTGAAGTGATTTTTTCTGAGAACCAACCAAATTCTTCTGGTAAAAGACCTTTTTTTTCTAATCGTGATTTTGAAGGTTCAAAAATAGCATCATCACTACCTGTAACTTTATATCCTTTGTTATGTAATGCTAAAGCCAAATTGTGCATCGCTGCACCGCCAATAGCAATGAAATGTGTACGCATTTATTTTATAAATTGATTTTTAAATTCTTCTGCTTTTTGTGGTTTATTCATTTTGTTTTTATACAAATTGAACAACTTTTGAAATGTTGTATTAGAATTGCCTATTGCATGTGCTTTCAGATAATTTGTTTCTGCTGAATTGTATCTGTCAAAATATTCATCAATATATCCTTTGGCTAAAAATCCATCAACTTGAGAAAGTTTTAATAATTGATTGGCATAACTTGAAGCTTTCTTTTCGCTACCTCCAACAATTCCTGGTAATTGAAGATATATTTCAATTAAAGCCCAACGTGCTTCAATGTGCCTTGGATTTAATTCAATTGCTTTCTCAAAGGATTCTTTAACTTCGCCTATCATTCCAAGTGCTTTGAATTTGTTGGAGTCTTTAGCTTTCATTCCCAAAGCACCACCATATTTATAATAGTAATTTGCCTCTTTTGGATTTCCTTGTTTTAATTTATTGTAGTATAAAATAGCATTGTCCCAATCTTTCAAATGTCCAGCAATATCTCCTAAATATTCAATTGTCTTTAAATGATTAGGATTTTCTCTTAAAAAATCAATAAAAATAGGCTTGGCTAAAGTATATTTTTCTTGAGTAAATAGTTTTTCACCTTTTTCAAAATTTGATTGGCAATAAATCTCAATAGGCATTACAAATAATATTATGAAAAACAATCTCATCTATTTTTTAGTTTTTTTATAATTCCTCAACAAATATAAGTTGAATAACAAAAAAATTATCCTAGAAATAAAAAAATTAAAAAAATCACTCCATAAAACGACGAAAAGAGTCGACGAACGACACTTTTTAAAAAACACAACAATTTGCTTATCAGCATATTAGACTCGATAAAATGTAAAAAATGTAAAAAAAAGTGTTGTTAATCGATTTTTAGAGTAGAATGTCTAAAAAATATACGTATACCCTAATACTCAAGTAATTTTGAAATATTATTAACAGAGTTTAAAATTCATCGCCCTATGAAAAAAAACTACTTACACCTGATTAATAACTGCAAACATATTTTAAAATATTCAAGAGTTATCTTAAATTTTGTAGTTATTATTTTCTTTAACGTTGCCACTTTTAGTCAAACTGCTGGCCCAAATTTTTCAGGTATTGGTATTAACCTAAATACTACAGGTACCATTGCATGGAATAATCCTAATAACATTGTAAATACTTTAGACACTAACTATGCAACTGCTGTTTTTGGTGGTTCTGCTAATTCAAATTATTTGTTTGGTTCTAATTATAACTTTTCTATACCTACTAGTTCTGTTATTAATGGAATTGAGGTTACAATTAACAGAAAAACTAGTGCAACCAATGGTGGTAGAATTACAAAAGATAATGTTGTAAGCCTTGTAAAAAATGGAACTATTACAGGTTCAAATAAAGCTACAACTACAAGTTATACAACTTCATTTTTAACTGCAACTTATGGATCATCTACCGATTTATGGGGAACAACTTGGACTGCAGGTGATATTAACAACGTTAATTTTGGAGCAGCACTATCTGTTAATAGTAATAATAGTTTAACAGCTTCTGTTGATTATATTTCTATTAAAATTTATTTTACTCCTGCTCCTATCATAACAAATTTTTCTCCAGGTAGTACATGTTACAATTCAGGTTCATCAATTACTATTAATGGGAATTATTTCAATAATGCATCAAATGTTTCAATAAACGGAGTTAACTGTAGTTATGTAATCAATGGTAACTCTCAAATAACAGCAACTTTGCCTAATGGTGCTTCAACTGGATTAATTTCAATAACGACTCCTTCTGGTACAACTACAAGTAGTTCAAATTTGACTATTAACCCCATTCCAAGTATGTCTTCAATCACTGGAAGCACGAACGTTTGTTTAAATAGTACAACTACATTATCAAATGCGACTGTTGGTGGTGTTTGGAGTTCGTCAAATTCATCAATTGCATCAATAAATTCATCTGGAATTGTAACTGGAAATTTAGCAGGAAATGCGCTTTTATATTATACAATAACAGACAGCAATGGTTGTTCAAATTCAAGAAGTGTGTTTTTTACTGTTAACCAACTACCAACTTTAACAGCACCATCTACTATTTGTCTTGGTAATACTGCTCAACTAACACCTAGTTCTTCTGGTTCATGGACTAGTTCTGATACAAACATAGCTACAATAGATAACACGGGTTTAGCGACAAGTGTTTCCTATGGAAATGTTTCATTTACATTTACTGAAAACACAAACTTTTGTTCAAATACAACAAATAGCGTAAGCATTCCTTCTTCCATTTCTTTTTCATCCCAACCAACAAGCACTCAAACAATTTGTGAAAATTCATCGGTAAGTTTATCGGTAGGTGTTGCTGGAAGTGGCTTAACATACCAATGGTATAAAGATTCAAATCCAATTTCAAATGGTGGAAGTATAAGTGGAGCAAATTCAGATACTTTGATAATTAATCCTGCTTTACCTTCTGACTCATCTAATAATTATTATTGCGTTGTTACTTCATGTGGAAACTCAATTACATCTAATTCTGCTAGTATTACAGTTAATGCTACTAGTGTTGGTGGTGTTGCATCTAGCTCAATGCCAAATGTAACTCCTGTTGTTAGAAGTATAACCGAATGTCACTATGCTGATGGTACAATCTATTTAAGCGGACATACAGGAAATGTAATTAGATGGGAATATACCACTTCAGGTGGAACTGTTTGGTTACCTATTGCTGATACTTCAACAACTTATAACTATAATAATATCACTCAATCAACTTTCTTTAGAGCAGTAGTTCAAAATGGTTCAAGTTGTTCAGTAGCTTATTCTTTAGTTTCATTAGTAAATGTTATACCAAATATTAAACCAACTCCTGTTACAGCTACTCCTCAAACAATTTGTGTTGGTGATTCATCTTCACTGTATTCTGAAAGTGGTTTTGCAACTAATTCATATTTAGCTTCTGGAGGTACATTTAGTAATGCAAATCCAGCTAATTGGGTAGTTGATGGTTGTGGTAATTGTTTAAATGCAGGCGGAAGTAACACTACAAACGGTCCTTTCAGATTAAGTGCTACAAATGGTGGAACTTACGCTGGAATTGATTATGCATCTGATGGTAAATTTGTAATTGCTAGTGGAAATTATAATTCTGTAATGTATACACCAACATTTAATACATTCGGATTAGACTCAGCAAGTTTAAGTTTTAACCATGCATTCAATTTACAAGCTGGAGCTTCTGCATTAGTAGAGCTATCGTTAGATGGTGGTACTACTTATACTGTTGTATTGGCGAGTTATTCAGGTCCTAGTACAAGATCACCTTATAATAATTTCCCTTTAGAATCTATAGACATGGACAATTATATTGGTCAACCAAATCTTAAAATAAGATTTACCTATACAGGAAATGCAAATAGTTCTTGGGCTATTGACAATATATTGATTCCTGAATCTCCTTCAAATGTTGCTGTTCAATGGGTAGACTCTTTAACTGGTGAAATAATTAGTAATACTTCAACCGCAACAGTAAGCCCAACTGTAACTACGACTTATGGAATTACATCTTTCTTGAATGGCTGTACTAGTTATGGTCCAGAAGGTACAACTTACATTACTGTTACCGTTAATCAAAGACCAACCGCAAATATTGGTCCTTCGCAAACAATTTGTAATAATGGTACAGCTTCTTTTACAATTAATTTAACAGGTACTTCACCTTGGAGTATAACCTACAATAATGGTAGTACAAACACAACAATAAATAACATTACTTCTAATCCATATATCCTAAATGTTCCAGGAATAACAACCAATAGAACATTTACTATAGTAGGATTAAGTGATTCAAAATGTACCGCTAAGCCTCAGGATTTAACTGGTTCAGCAGTTGTAACTGTTTTAAACGGAACTCCTGGTTTATGGACTGGATTAGTTAGTACAGATTGGTTTGATTGTAAAAATTGGGCTGGTGGTTTACCTTCAGCAACAATTGATGCTCAAATTTTAGGTGGTACAACTAGAATGCCAGTTATTGATCCATCAAATTCAAGTTTTGCTGCTGCTTACAGTAATATTGCTTCAGCTAGAGATGTTATTATTGCTAATACTGCAAATCTAACTATGGTAAATTCGAATTCCGTTTTAACCGTAAGTAGAGATTGGAAAAATAATGGCATTTTCAATACTGGTCAAGGTACAGTATCTTTTAATGGTAGTACTTCTAATCTTGTTCAAAAAATAAATCAAGGAATAAAAACCAACGAAACTTTTTATAATCTGACAGTTAACACTACAAACGGAGCTAAAGGTGTTAGTTTAATTGATGGTTTTCAGTTAACGGTTGCTAATTTAGTTTCTTTATTAAGTGGAGATTTAAGATTAGTTGGCGAAGCCCAATTAATTCAAAATGGAACTGCTCAAAATCCTACTGGCGGAACAGGAAAACTTTTAGTTGACCAACAAGGAACTAAAAGTAGTTTTCACTACAACTATTGGTGTTCACCAGTTACAACAAATGGTACAAGCTATTCATTAGCAAATGTTTTATTTGATGGAACTAATTCTGCTGCAAATCCATTTACACAAAGTCCAATTACATATGGTAATGGAGCTTATTTTGCAGATGGAGCTTTATCAACTCCAATAAAGAAAAGTACAAGTTGGTTGTATAAATATACAAGCGTAAGCACAACTTATGCAGGATGGCAGTTTATTGGCTCTACTGGAACAGTAAACAAAGGAGAAGGATTTACAATGAAAGGTGTAACAGGTTCTGCTGCTATAAGTTCTCTTCAAAATTATGTTTTTGCTGGAAAACCAAATAGTGGTACCATTCCATTAACTATTTCATTAAATCAAAGTTATCTTGTTGGAAACCCATATCCTTCCGCTTTAGATGCTGATGAATTTATAAAAGATAATATTAAAGATGGTGCAGGAAGAGCTTCTTCAAACATCTTTAATGGTGCACTTTATTTTTGGGATCATTTTGGAGGACAAACACATATTTTAAATCAATATGTTGGCGGATATGCTTGTTATACCCTAATGGGTGGAGTTGTTGCAGTTTCTAACGATCCATTAACAATTAATAATGGTTCAAGTGGTTCTAAAACACCTAAAAGATACATTCCAGTTGGACAAGGATTCTTCATTGGGACAGGTTCTAATAGTGCTTTGACTAGTAACAATCCTAATTTAAGTACTCCTGTTACAGGTGGAACAATTAATTTCAAAAACTCTCAAAGAGTATTTGTGGCAGATAATACTTCTAACTCTATCTTCTTAAGAACAAATGATGAAAACTCTGCTAATCTAACAGAAGTGGATAATCGCCAAAGAATTAGATTGTCTTTTGAGAATGCTACTGAATTAAAAAGACAAATCATGATTGGAGCTGATGAAAATACTACTAATCTATTTGATTATGGCTACGACGCAACAATTATTGACACTACAACTGATGATATGTACTGGAGTTTAGGTGAAGAAAAATTGGTTATTCAAGCTGTTCCAAATTTTGGAGTTGAAGAAATTTTCCCAATAGGAATAAAGAATTCTGTTGCAGGTGAAATAACAATTAAAATCGCAGAATTAGAATATATTCCATCATCAACAGAACTTTATATTCATGATGACGAAACTGGAATTTATACAGACATTCGAAATGGTGATTTTTCAGTTTACTTGCCAGAAGGAGAATTTAACAATAGATTTTCTCTACGATTTATGAGTAATTCATTGTCTAACAATGAGAATATTTCAAATTCAAATACCATTGCCTATTTTGATAATAATTCTGAAAATTTGATAATCAAAAACAATAATTTGAATCAAATTAAAAAAGTGTTCTTATTTAATTTATTAGGACAAAAAGTTTCAGAATTTAATATTGATAATAATGAAAATACTTTGGTTTTACCTTGTAACAATTTATCTAACAGCACCTATATTCTAAAAACTATTTTTGATGATAGCACTGTTTTTAGCACAAAAATTATTAATAATTAATTCATTTTTAACCAAAATAAAATTTATAAAAACAGTATCGAAAACCAGTTAATTCATTTGTAAAGAAATGCATTCTTTTAAATTTATGTAATTCATCGATTATTAAGGTAATTTATCTTGTAAGAAAACCAATCTACAAGAAAAAGAATTATTTTTAATATAACTATCTGATTTCTATATTAGAAAACATGAAGCCCGAATTTAAAAATGATATGCTATGGTTAAAAATTACTTTTCAGAAAAAATAAAGTCCAAAATAATCTTACTCTCTTTATTTGTATTTTCATTATTTACAAATGAAGCTTACTCTCAAATAACTATTACTAAACCAAACTTAAGTATACCGGTTTGTAGTGGATTTCCATCGTCGTATTATACTATTGGAAATATAGTTTTAGAAGAAGTTGGAACAGGTAACCGAGGTAATTTTTCTACAGGAACAGATGTTACATTAATACTTTCAGCTCCAGCAAATTTTGAATTTTTAGCAGGTTCTGCAAGTTTAAGTTATGCAATAAATCAAAATATTTCTGCCACCCCATCAATTGTAACTACATCAAACACCATAACTATTACATATTCTTGCACTGGAACGAATAAAAACGATCAAATAATAATTTCTAATCTACAAATTAGAGCAATCAATACTTCAAGTACTGGAAATATTACAAGAACTGGAGGTACTGGAGTTATAAATGGATTAATTAATGGAACTACTGTCACTAACACCTTAACATCTACCTCAGGAACTCCACCATCAACAGCTGTAGCTGGTGCAAATCAAACGCTTGCTGCTTGTGTTACAAGTACAACTGTTAATGCAAATACGCCTGCTGTAGGTACTGGGGTTTGGAGTTTAGTTTCTGGAGTTGCAACAATCACAAATCCAAATTCTGCGAGCACTTCTATAACTGGTTTAGCACTAGGTGCAACTGCAACTCTTCGTTGGACCATTTCTAACAGTCCATGTTCAGCTTCAACAAGCGACATGACAATTACAACTACTTATGGTTCAAGTTGTATTAGTTATTGTAATTCCTCTGGGGGAACAATTGCAGATGGAATTTCAGGTGTGAACTTTAATACTATTAATAATTTAAGTACTTTAGTAAATGTTGCCTATTCTGATTTCACTTCAATTAGCACTAATGTTTACAAAGGTATTTCCTATGGATTAAATGTTTATATTGACACTGGTGGAAATTATACAAATTATCAATCTGTTTGGATAGATTGGAATAGTGATGGTGATTTTCTGGATGCAGGAGAATTTTATAACATAGGAACCGCATCCAATGTTTCAAATGGATTAAGTAGTTTATGTCCTTTTTCAATTACCATTCCAATTAGTGCTGGAACTGGAACTGTTAGAATGCGAATACAATCAAAATATAATAGTGTAACAACTAGTTCGTGTCAAACGGGATTTGACGGTGAAGTAGAAGATTATACATTAAACATTTTAGACCAATTACCTTGTACAACTCCAATTTCTCAACCTATTTCTCTTACTCTTACTCCTGGAGGCACAAGTGTTTTAGGAACTTTTACAGCAGCTTCACCTGCTCCAAGTAATTATTTGGTTATTCGAAATACCACAGGAACAATTCCTTCACCTGTTAATGGAACAAATTATACCATAGGCGCAACTGTTGGTGCTGGAAATATTGTAGTTGACAATGATTCAAACACAAGTTTTACAGCTACAGGACTAAGTTTGACAACACAATATTACTTTTTTGTTTTTTCATTTAATAATTCTTGTACTGGTGGTCCATCGTATTTGTCAACTTCTCCACTAACTGGAAATATTACAACTTTAGCAACAAATTATTGTGTGCCAACAGGGAATCTTAATTGTGCAAGTGGCGATTATATTGCTAACGTAACTTTAAATACTCTTATTAATAACACAACTTGTTCGGCTACTGGATACACTAATTATCCGCCTACAGGTTCACAAACTACTACAGTTACAAGAGGAAACAATTATAATTTAAGTATTGGAACTGGAACAGGGAATAAAAAGCACGGCTTAGGAGTTTGGATTGATTTTAATCAAAATCAAGTTTTCACTGACGCTGGAGAATATTTTTCTTTTGGAAATGGAGTTATTGCAAACTCTACAAATACTATAACCATCACCATTCCTGCAGGAGCTACTTTAGGAACCACAAGAATGAGAGTGCGATATGGACGTCAAACTAACGTTTCTTCAACTTCAAGTTGTACAATGAATGGCACTTTAGGTGAAACCGAAGATTATACAATTACAATTGCTGATCCGATAGCTTGTAGTGCGCCTTCATCACAACCTACTACTTTGATTTTAAATGCAACAGGCACAACAATTGCTGGTAGTTTTACAGCTCCGAGTCCTGCTCCTGACAATTATCTGGTAGTAATTAACACAACAGGTATTGCTCCATCTCCAGTTAACACAACTAGTTATACAATTGGCGGAACTGTTGGAGCAGGAAATACCGTAGTTGACAACGATTCTAATACCGCTTTCGTAGCTTCTGGTTTATCGCCAAATACTTTATATTATATTTTTGTATTTGCTTATAACTCCGCTTGTTCTGGTGGACCAATTTACAATACAACATCACCTTTAAATGGGAATACATCGACTATAAATTCAAATTACTGTACACCATCGGTTGGTGTTAATTTTGAAAATTTAACTTATTTAACTGAGGTAGCTTTTGTTGGAACTTTAAACGACGTAACTAATGCTTCTACATACACCTCTTCTCCTAGAGGATATCAAGACTTCACAAATCTGTCAAATTTGTCACAACAAGCCCAAGGAGAAGGAGTAAATGTATTTTTACAGGCAACAAATTCATCCTATATTAAAGCTTGGGTAGATTGGAACAAAGATGGAGTATTTGCTGACCCAGGTGAACAAGTTTACAATACAGGAGGAATTGCTACTTATTCAACAACTTTTGGATTTATTATTCCATCTTCTACTCCACTTGGAAATTATCGTATTAGAATTAGAATAAATAATTATACTGGAAGTGCTTCATTTACACCATGCGGAAATATTAATTATTATGGCGAAACCGAAGATTATCTTTTCACAGTAGTTTCAAGTTGTAATGCTGTAATAACTTCTGTAACCGATGGTAAAACTTGTGGCTCAGGAACAGTTGTTTTAAACGCAGTGAGTACTTCGCCTGGAGTTACTCAATACAGATGGTACTCTACTCCTACTGGTTCAACATTAGTTGGAACTTCTGCTACTAGTTCATGGACAACACCAAGCATAAGTACTACAACAACTTACTATGTAACTGCATACAATGGATGTGAATCATTAAAAAGAACAGCCGTTACAGCAACTATTAGTCCTATCCCGTCGCTAACCTATTCTCCAAGTAATCCAACGGTTTGTGGTGAAGGAGTTATTTTGGACTTGACAGCAACTGGTGACCAGGAAGAAGTATATTTAATTGATGAAAAATTCAATTCTGGTTTGGGTACATTCACAAATACGAATATAAATCCAACTTCTCAAGATGCTAATTCTCAATGGCAAAACAAAACAAGTACTTTTGTTCCAACACAAGTGGTTAATTATAACGTTTGGTTTCCTGCAATTTCATCAGGCATTAATGGAAATAATTTTGCGTTTTCAACATCTGATGTTGGTGGAGTTACGATTCATAATCAAATGGCATCAGCTACGGTAAGTTCAAGCAGTTTTACAAGTTTGACTTTGAGCTTACGAATGTTTTACTCACGTTACTACGAAGACGGAACCTATCTTGCTTTAGATTATGTAACCATTGATGTTTCTACCAACGGAGGTGGAAATTGGACAGAAATAAAAAGATTCACAGAAGATGTTGGTATAGGTACCCGTTTTGAAACTTTAACTTATGATTTATCAGGTTATATTAATCAACCTAATTTGAAAGTAAGAATTCAATATTATGGTGAATGGTGTGATGGTTTGGCGGTTGATGATGTTAAACTTTATGGATACAGACCAATTGGGACCGCTTTAAGTTGGACAAGCTCAACTCCTGTTAATGCTTTCTCTGATCCTGCTTGTACAATAGCTTATGTGTCTGGAACACCTGCGCTTAATGTTTATGTGAAGCCATCTATTACGCAACTTGAAAGTGGAACCTATACGTTTACTGCTAATGCAACATTAGCCAATGGTTGTACTACAAGTCAAGATATTACGGTTACTAATAAATCTAAAATATGGCAAGGTTTGTCAACCGATTGGAATTCGGCAACGAACTGGAAACCAAATGGTGTTCCTGCTATAACTGATTGTATTGTTGTTCCTTCAACTGCAAACAATCCTATCATTTCTGGTAGTAGTTATCAAGCTTATGGTAAAAACATCGATGTAAAATCAAATGCTAATGTTTTAATCAATACTTCCAATAATTTAACCATAAACGATGAAGTAACGGTTAGAGCTAATGGTTTGATTGAGTTAAAAAACAGTTCAAGCTTGGTTCAAAATGTAGATACTGCAATAAATAGCGGAACCATGAAAATGACTAGAACAACACGTCCGATGACACGTTGGGCATATGTTTATTGGGGTTCACCAATAGCTGAAAATGCGTTTAGTCAAATACCAACTGAGTTCGATTTAAAATACCGTTGGGTTTCAGGAACATCTGCTGGGACATGGACATCTTTGAGTTCTGTTACTTCTGGGGAAGGATTTATTGCGAGAGTTAAAAACATAGCACCTTTTAGCACCGGAACAGGAACTATTGATTTTGTATATACTGGAACGCCTAAAAACGGAGTTGTAAATGTAAATGTTGACAGTTTTGACAGTAGTTCTTTGGTTGCAGGAAATACGGTTTTATTAGCCAATCCATATCCAAGTGTTGTAGATGCTACTAAATTTTTACAACATGCTAATAATACAGAACTTGGTGGTACATTATTCTTCTGGACATCATTAACATTATATTCAGGAACAGGACCTTATTCGGTTACCGATTATGGAAGTTGGAACTTAGCTGGAGGAACAGGAACTGCGCCATCTACTGACCCAACTAATCTGAGTTTAAAACCAAATGGTAAAATTGCATCGGGTCAAGGTTTCTTTGCTCAAGCTTTTGCTGATGGTCAAATAACGTTCAACAACAGTATGCGTGAAACCAACAACAATTCACAATTCTTTAGAACATCTGGCGAACCTTCTATAGAGAAAAATAGAATTTGGTTGAATTTATACAGCGACTCAACTTTCAGACAAACTTTAATAGGTTATATGACTGGAGCAACTGATGGAATTGACAAATTTTATGATGGTGATTCGTTTACTAATAATGCAATTGATATTTACTCTATTCACGATGGTCGAAATTTAGTAATTCAGGGAAAAGGTTTACCGTTTAACCAAAATGATGTAGTTCCACTTGGATATCGTGTTACTACTAATGGTAGCTATTCAATTGCTATTGATGAATTAGACGGATTGTTTTTGGGCAATCAAAACATTTATTTGAGAGACAATCTTTTGAATATTGACCACGATTTAAAAGCAAGTCCTTATACTTTCATTACTAATTCAGGAACGTTCAACAATCGTTTTCAAATTGTTTATACCACCAATGCTTTAGGCGTTGGAGAAGTTACCGATACTACAACTTTTGGAATGATAACCAATCAAGAATTGACTATCAACTCGAGTGAAATGATTAAAAACTTAACGGTTTATGATATCACAGGAAAAATGATTATCAATCAAACGGAAATAAATATTAAACAATATACAATCCCATTCTATTATCCAAATGGAGTTTACATTGCGAAAGTGAAACTTGGTAATGATAAAGTTGCTGATATTAAATTAATGCATTAGCAACTAAAAATAATATAAACAAAAACCCCCGATTGAATTTCAATCGGGGGTTTTTATATTCTAAATCTATTCGATTATTTTGTCAATGTCATTTCGTCAACAATGTTTTTAGCTCCCGAGAAGTTCTCGATTACCCAAAGTACATAACGAATATCAACATTGATTGTTCTTTGTAAGTTTTTGTCAAAGATAACGTCACCTGCCATTGCTTCGATGTTTCCGTCAAAAGCAAGACCAATTAATTCTCCTTTTCCGTTTAATACTGGCGAACCTGAATTACCACCTGTAATATCATTATCCGTCAAGAAGTTTACGTGTAGCGAACCATCTTTGTCTGCATATCTACCATATTCTTTGTTTTTGTTCATTTCAAGAACTTTAACTGGTAAATCAAACTCTGCATCACCTTTTTTGTATTTCTTCACTTGACCATCAAGTGTAGTATAGTTGTTGATTTTTGCATCATTACGCTTGTCTGCTGGTAAAGCACGAACTTTTCCATAAGTTAAACGCAACGTTGAGTTAGCATCTGGATATTTAATAGTTCCGATTTTTGATTCTCTTAAACCTTCAACTAGTTTACGGAATGCAGCGCTGTATTTGTCTTGAGCAGCAGCAATTTCGTCTGATTTTGAAGAATAATGAGTCAACATATCATTAGACAATGCATACAATGGGTCATTTTCTAATAACTCTTTGCTTGGTAATGCTAAGAATGCTTTAATTCTGTCAACAGAAGTGAAGATACTTAAATCAAAAGCAGCATTTACATATTTTGTAAAGTCGTTATTGTTCTCATCACCTATTTTCTTAACCATTGGAGCAATAGCATAACCCGTAGCTTTAGTAGCATACGTATTTAATTGCGCCGCCATTAAATCTTTTTCTGCAGGAATGTGTAATTCTTTAAACATTTCTTCAGCCATTTCTTCAATAGCAGGTGCCATTTGTGCACGTTTGTTTGCATCACCTTTTACATAAGCATCCATGTATCTTCCTAAACCTCTTGAAACAGTTCCAAAAGAAGTAGTTCTAAACAATTGTTGCATGTAGTTATCGTGACGTGATTTCTCGTTTGTTAATGCGTAGTAGTTGTTGATGTCAGCAATTACGTTACCGTATTTTGCTTTGTTAGCTGGTTTGTTAGCCCATTTGTTGAACTTCGCTTCTTGTGCTGCTTTAGATTTAGCAGTACCAAACTTAGTTAATGCATCAATCATTCCTTGACGGTTTTTCCAGTAGTTAGCTGTTGAAGCAAACTTAGAAGCATATTTTAAGTTTAAGGCATCACTTTGGTTCATGTATTTTTTCATGTTATCCATACCAACTTTTGCACCTTCAACCCATGCAGGATAAGCAAACTTCACGTTTTGCTCAATTCCGCCTGCTGGCATCCAACGGTTGGTTCTTCCTGGGTAACCCAAAATCATGGCATAATCGTTTTCTTTTACTCCACCAATGTTTACTGGTAAGTAATGTTTTGGTTGTAACGGAACATTCTCAGGAGAATAGTCTGCTGGGTTTCCGTTTTTATCTGCATATACGCGGAACATTGAGAAATCGGCAGTGTGACGTGGCCATTCCCAGTTGTCAGTGTCTCCACCAAATTTACCTAAGCTTTCTGGTGGTGTTCCTACTAAACGAACGTCTTTATAATCTTGGTATACGAAGTAGTAGTACTCATTTCCTTGGAAGAATGAACGAACCGAAACAGTATATTTTCCGCCTTCGTTGTTTTCTTTCTCGATTGCAGCAATTTCCTGGTTGATGGCTTTTTCTCTTTCAGCCTCAGTCATGCTGTCGTTTACTTTTGATAAGATTCTTTTAGAAACATCGTCCATACGTACAAAGAAACGCACGTATAATGATGATGGTTTCATTTCATCTTTTCTGTTTTTAGCCCAAAAACCGTTCTTTAAATAGTTTTGCTCTTCTGAAGATAATTCAGCAATCGCATCGTATCCGCAGTGGTGATTGGTTAATACTAAACCGTCTTTTGAAATGATTTCGGCAGTACATCCACCGTTAAATTGAACGATAGCATCTTTTAAACTGTGGTTGTTGATGCTGTAGATTTCTTCGGCTGTTAGTTGCAAGCCCATTTTTTGCATGTCGCGGTGGTTTAATCTTTCGATAAACATTAAAAACCACATTCCTTCGTCAGCTTTTACGCTTGTTGGCACAAGCAATAAGGCTGCGATAAAGGATAAAATAATTTTTTTCATTGTAATTACTATAAGTTAATTTAGTTTAAGAATAGTAGTCGTTGTTTTATTGGATTTGTTACACATTGGTATAACTACTATTGCGATTGCGAAGATACTTTTTTTTGAGGAAATGAATTTAAAAATATGTTAAAACCATGATAGTGTGCTTCATCCTCCTAAAAATCTTATGCTTATGCATTGCTTTTGAGCATTTATTTTCTACATTAGCTACGTAACTATTTTGCCTCAATGAAAAACAACATTTCCTTTATCACTATCCTTGCCATAGAGGCTTTTTTGGGTATTATGATAAACATAGGTTTAAGCTATGTTGTACGTTGGCAATCGCTTGAACCAATTGAGTTTATGGCGACCTTCAAAATAGATTATCCTTTGTTATTACTGCCCATGTTATTGACCTTATTGCCTGCTTTTTTTGGTTGTATTTGGTTGATGTTGCATTATTCTAAAAACTCTTTGGAGCGCAAATACTGGCGTTATGCCTTAATTTGCCTGATTGTCATTGTTTTGCAAACGCTTGTCTTCCATTTGCCAAAAAACATCAGCTTTATTGAAGCCGATTACACCGGATTGGAAGCTCGTGGTAACCTTGAAGCTTGGGCGATATCGCACTGGATTCGCTCGGGGATTGCTCTTGTTGCTGGTGTGTTTGCTATTATGGGATTCAAGAAAGGAATTGAAAACGGTATGGTTTCGGGAGATGAGAATCGCTAGATTTCTTAGACTGATTGGACATTCTTAGACTGCTTAGACTGGTTAGACTTCTTAGACTGGTTGGATTAGTTAGACTTCTTAGACTTTATTAGACTGGTTAGACCAGTTAGACTTCTTAGGCTGGTTGGATTAATTATTGTTGTTTCAGGTTTCAAGTTTCACGTTTCAGGTTTTAAGTTTTGTTTGTACCAAAACATTATTTATGGCAAAGTATTGGTCATGATATAGTGTGAATCCCTTATTTTATAGTATGCGAACGACATTCGGATGTGTGCGAATTGTATTCTTTGGCATGCGGGTTTGTTTCTTATTTGTTCGAAGATTATTCTTGATTGTCCTAGTGGGTTTCTTGGTTGTGGGAACTTGTTTCTTAGGCTTGGGTGCTTTATTCTTATGCATGGAACGGAGGTTTGGATGCGTGGAATGGTTTTTTGGGGTTGTGGAATTGTTATTGTTGGTTGATTTTGTGCTTTTTATGACGTTTTTTTGAAGAGGAACGGATGATTTTTGCTTAAAAAGTGTACGATTTTTAAAATAGGTTGTCAAAAAAAGATGCATTTCATCGATGTTTATTGCATTTTATCGAAAGAAATTTAATTATCTTATTTGTTTTTAGGCATAAATGGGTGATTTTTTGAGAATTTGATAAAAGTTTCTTGTAGGTTATTATTTGCTAATGATGTATTGAATTAATCTATAGATTTGTAATACACTCGAAATCAGTTGAGTGATGGATTTTGAACTATTGTTAACTAATCAATATAGGTTATGCAAAGAGATTATATAGAGAAGCGCAATATGTGCCTGGTGCTTCAGAAGTTTATTAAGGAGACTGATGCTGGAATTTTGGCTGGGTTGCCGAATTTTGAGGTTGTTTTTGAGCGTTTTGAAGACAAGATTAAACAGCTTGAACAGGCGAGCATGAAACAGAGTGCTAACCGAAAAGGCATCCGGAAGAAGAAGGATGATTGCAAGGTGGCGATGGTGGTTGCTGCGACGGATGTTGCGGGAAGGATTAGGGCTTATGCGGCGGTGCATGGTGATGTGGTTCTGGCGAAGGAGGTTGGTTTTGGGTATGCTGTTTTGTTTAAGAAATCGGATGGGATTTGTTGTGATTTGTGTGGTTTTGTATATAAAAAAGGTACGGCTTTGCTGAGTGAATTGGCGGCGTATGGTGTTACTGAGGCGATGTTGGCGGATTTGCTGGCGAAGGTGACGCTTTTTAGAGCGCAGGTTGCGAAGCCGAGGCTTGGTATTATTGAGCGCAGGCAAGCGACGCTTGCTATTAAAAGGCTAATGAAGGAGCTGGACGGTGATTTGGCGGTGATGGATATGCTGGTTAGGATGGTTCGTTTTAGTAATAAGGAATTTTATTCGCTTTATTTTTCGTTTCGAAAGATTGTTAGGATTGGGTATCGTGCTGTGGCGATTGATGGTACTGTGGTGGATGCTGAGGGTATGCCGGTGGCGAATGTTGATGTTGTGGTTTTGAACACGAAGTTTGTTAGAAAGACGAGTGAGCACGGCGGTTTTGAGGTGAGGCGTTTGAAGAGTGCTGTTTACAGGGTTTGTTTTAAGAAGGTTGGGTTTGTGGATGCTTTTGTGGATGTTGCTGTGACGAGCGGTATGCGGAATGAGGTGAAGGTGGTGATGGAAAGAATGAGTGGATTAGCGGATTGGAGAATGAGTGGATAAAAGCCTCCCCATCCGCCGATGGCGGATACCCCTCCAAAGGAAGGGTTTTTGTTTTTTGTTTATAAGTTTATGGGTTTAAGAGTTTAAAAGCTAGCAATGTTTGTTTGATGATTTGTAATGGCATTTTGTATATATTTGATAAACAAATAATGTCTGACGTTTATCAGCCTTATATACCCAAATATGGATAGCTATGTCTGATTTTGTCAGACATATATACAAGTTAGCGGTAACCTTAAAAACTATGAGCTTAAAAATCAACTTGGAAGACAGAAAAGATATCTTAAGAACAGCTTTAATTTTAGAAAGTATGACATCTATTTTTTTAGCTGAATTATTAGGAATCAAAAACCATAAAGAATCAAAATCATTTGGTAATACAAGTGGAAATTTATCATTCAGTCAAAAAATTTCTCTTCTGATAGACATTGGTGCTTTATCAGAAACTGAAAAAGCAAAATTTCTAACTTTTATGGAAATTAGAAATCAATTTATGCATAATCTAAGTGCAGATACATATGAGCTTTGCTTTGGTTTTATAAAAGGAAAAGAAGCATATATATTAAAAACTTACCCACAGGATAAGAGCTTAAAAAAAGAGGAACAACTTAAGAAAGCGACTTTTGATTTGAGTAATGATATTATTGCAATCACAAGTAATATATTTAATAAAATAACTGAGAAATTTGAAAATGAATCAAAGGTTAAACTTTTAGAAAAAACTCAGGAAATTTCCATCAAAACCATACAAAAAATTGAAGATTTTTTTAATAATTATATTGAAGAAAAAATTCAAAAAGAGCAAAACATTTCGCCAAAAGAATTAAATGGACTTGGAACGATGGTTCGTAAAATATATTTTGGTGTATTGGAAAAAGAGCTAAAAACAGAATAAAGGCTACCACTAACAGCGGTTCTGCGCAATTGCTGGTTTTTATTTTTATGCGTTCACGAAAAACTTTTATCTTTAACAGAAAATAATCAGTTCGCTGGCATCGCAACTGTCGCAAAGCCGCGGAATGTTGTGCGTCAATCGTAGCCAAACCTTACCATAAACAATGAACATTTATTTAGATAATAATATCGTGATTGACATCGAGGATGGAAATTACATACTAGAAGAACTTCTTTCGAAGATTGGCATATCACAATCCAAAATATTTTACTCATCAGTTCATATTACTGAAGCTGACGAAATGACCGCGCAAGATAAAGCTCAAAAAATTGAGAAAAGATGTCGAACAATCTCAAATTTAACTTCTAACAATTATATACATCTTGACGCAAAAACTCATGCTATCCACAAGCAAATTGTAAGACCTGAAGAAATACTTAAAAGACATAAATACTGGACTAACAATTCAACTTCTGGAGCTTTTCAAAAAACGGAATTGGGTACTGTTTCTCAAGAGCAAAGAGTTGCTTTTAGAGAATCTTTGGGGCTCGATCCCAAAGAAATAAACAACTACACAGTTAAAGAAGTTATTGAACAATTCGAAATTAATAAAGATAAATTTGGAAACATGAGTTTACCCGAACTTATAGAAACAGCAACAAGGATTAAATTAGGAAGGTCAGCGACAACATTGACCAAGATTGTTGCTACGTTTGAATTATTGGATATGATAGGATTCTGGAAAGACATATATACAACTAAATCAGATTTTGCACGGGCACAAGATTCGCAACATTGCGTTTCAGCTTCCGTATGTGATTACTTTATTTCAAATGACAAAAGAACGCGAAATAAATCAAGATTGGTATATGATATTTTTAAAATAAATACTAAAGTTGTTGATTCTAATGGGTTTGAATAGTAATACAAATATTTTGTTGAGCTACGACAACCGCTAACAGCAGTTAGCCTCTATAGCTGGTTTATAGTTTTTGGAAAATAGGCTGAACTTCGGGATTTCTTGTTATATTTATTGCTAAAATGACTCTAAGGTGGGAAGTGGTGGAATGTTTTTGCAATGTTTTTTTAGTATATTTATAATTGAATCACTGTTTTACTTTAATGCTGCTACTATTTGGAAGTAAAAGTATACATACCACACTTGGCTTTGCAGGAGTATGTTTTGAACATCTCTACAGTTCATGTGGTGCTTCCTGAAGGAGTTGATGAAGTGGTAACTCCGTATCCTCCTACTCCGTTTCAATCGTTGTTGTTTTACTGCAATCATCCGGTGTCTATGGGTAGAGTTGACGACGCTACTTTTGAAAAACAGTCGCACACGGTGTTGGTTGGTCCTCAATACTCGAGAGTGAATATAAAAGTGCAACGCCAGTTGACTGCCATCAGGGTTGATTTTCTTCCGGGTGGGATGTTTCGCATGCTTGGTGTTCCTATGCATGAGTTGTTTGATAAAGGTTTTGATGCGCTTGATTTTTTTGGTGCAGAAATGAAAACCATCAATGAGCAACTGATGAATGCCAACACTCTTGAAGAGGGTAAAAACATAGTGGAAAATTTTCTTTTGAAAAAGGTTAGCAAACTAAAAGACATGCTGCCTATTGACTCGGCATTGAAACTACTCTTGCAACATAACGGCACTATGCCTATTGAAAAGACGGCTTCGTTTTCGTGTTTGAGTTTGAAACAGTTTGAGCGAAAATGCAAAGAACGTCTTGGGGTTAACCCAAAAACGTTTGCGCGTATTCTAAAATTCTCTAAAGCCTATCGATTGCACGAGTCGAGCCCAGCGCTTAACTGGACGCAGATAGCCTATGAAGCGGGATATTATGACCAGATGCACATGATTAGGGATTTTAAAACGTTTGCCGGTGTAAATCCTTCGGTTATTGAGCAGCAACTTCTTTCTACTCCGCTGCGTATGCAAAAAGACCTGCACTATTAGATTGTCGATTTTTTACTATTTTGACGGTAGTAACTCAGGATATCTTTGTTTAAAAAAACATGAGAACAAATTCTGAAAACAAAATCGCAAATCGTGTCATTGGTATTTTAGTAGCTTTATTTTTAACTACTGCTTTTTCGTTGGCACAAAGTATTGAAACTTCTCCTCTTGAAGAATTAAAAGGGTTTACTCAAACTTTTTATTACAGCAAAGGACATGAGCAACGTGCGAGAGACATTGCACAGTTTATAGAACATGCTGGTGTTTATTTTAAGGAAACGGTTGGGTTTACTCCCAAAACAACACTTTATGTTCTGGCACCCAACGACTGGAAGGATTATGCTGCCAAACCATTGCAAGATGTGTATGGATTTCCGCATAACAAGGATGATTTTAATCTGGTGGTTGCCGCTGAGGACAATGATTTTTGGCGTAGCTTTTTACCTCCAGTTAACCAACTACCTCAACCTTTAGCCGAACAAATCAGAGCTGCTTATGGGAAATCGGATGGTTCGTATAGCATGATGGCTTTTTTTGATTTACTTGGTCTGCATGAAATGGGACATTCCTATACCTCGCAAGCTGGGTTGAAAATGCACCGCTACTGGATGGGCGAACTGTTTGTGAACATCATGCTGCATACGTATGTAGCTGAGAAACAACCCAAACTTTTAGCTGCTTTGGAAGCTTTCCCGAACATGGTGGTTGGCGCCGGTTCATCGGAATATAAGTATACCTCTTTAAAAGATTTTGAAGCTTTATATCCAACGCTGGGTATGGGACCAAAAAATTATGGTTGGTATCAGTGTAAACTGCATTCGGCTGCAAAAGACATTTACAATAGCGGCGGAAAGGATGTATTGGTAAAACTATGGAACGCATTGAAAAAGCATCAGGAAGATATGAGCGATGAGGAATTTGCAAGTATGCTGGAGAAAGAAGTGCATCCATCGGTAGCGAATGTTTATTTGGAATGGGGGAAATAGGGAGAAAGGGAAAAGGGAAAAGGGAAAAGTTTTTTTTGTAGATTTGAAGAAGTGATTAAACTCCTATTCTATTAACCCATGAACCCAGAAATAAAAACTTATCACGAGCAACAAACACAGGAAGACCAAGCTATCTGCGAAAAGCTAGCTGGTGTTATTGACCGTGAGTTGACGGAAGCGGAGAGCAAGGTGTGGCATGCACATCCGGTTTGGTTTTTGGAAGGGAATCCTATTGTGGGTTATAGTAAGCAAAAGGCAGGTATCCGTTTGATGTTTTGGAGTGGCGCTGATTTTGGGGAAGAAGGATTGAATGTTAGAGGTGCCAAATTTAAAGATGCTTCGGTGTTTTATACTAGTGTTGATGCCATAGACGAGGAAACATTAAAACGCTGGTTACAAAAATCGAGAGAAATTCAATGGGATTATAAGAACCTTGTGAAGCGTAAAGGTGTTTTGGAACGATTGAAATAAAAATATGGCTGAATTAAAAACTAAAAAAACGGAAGAAAGCGTTGAACGTTTTCTTAAAACCATTGCTGATGAGCAGAAGCAAAAAGATGCTTTTGAACTAGTAAAACTCATGGAAGAAGCCACGAAGAGCAAAGGAAAAATGTGGGGAACGGCAATTGTTGGGTTTGGCGATACTGTTTTAAAGTATGACAACGGCCGAGAGTTGGATTGGTTTATCATGGGATTTTCGCCAAGGAAACAAAACCTAGCTTTGTATATTTCGAATGCCGTTAGAAATGAAGCTGATCGTGAAAAACTGGGTAAACATAAAGTAGCCAAAAGTTGTTTGTACATCAACAAAATCAGTGATATTGATGTTGCTGTTTTGAAAGAAATAATAAAAAATGGATTGTAGAAAGTATTTTTATTCAATAGTATTTGTGGTTTTAGGTTCTGTGTTCAGCTTTGGGCAAGTAGATGAAAAAGAGCCACCCGTTGTTGTTCCCACTGTTCAAGAAGTTGCTGAAACTTATGATGCCGATGTTTCCTATCCTATTGCTGTATTGGATGAACCACCTTTATTAAAGACTTGTATTGATGTTTCAAAAGCGGATGCGCTAAAATGTTTATATGAGCAAATACAAAAGCATGTTAAAAAGAATTTGAAGTACCCGAAAGAGGCAAAAGAAATAGGCATTCAAGGAAAAGTTGCTGTTGTTTTTATTATTGATAAAGAAGGAAATTGTAAAGATTTTAAAGCGCGTGGTCCTAAAAATGGGCAACTCTTGGAAGAAGAAGCCATCCGCATTATGAAACTTTTACCTAAACTTACCCCAGGAAAAGTGAAAGGAAAGCTCGTGAATGTGCATTATGCCGTTCCTATTTTATTTCAATTGGATAAGCCTGTGAGGAAAAGGTAAAAAGCAAATTGCAATTAAATTAATAAAAGTGATGAAACTAACTTTCTTATATTTATTTTATCTTTTGAAGATGAGATAAATTATGATTTTGTAGGTTTATTTTATTAGATTTACTACATATAAAAAATCAACAATGAAGAAACTCATTTTTCTTTTTATCATTTCAAATTTTGGATTTGCTCAAAATACTATTGTATCCTACACACAAGATTACTTCTTAGGTAATAATTTAAACTGTCCTTCAGAAAACAATGAAGCTAGAGAGATGGTGAAAAATGGGATTGAGCTTTTACACTTGAATAGAGATTTAAATCCAAAATATCTTTGGCCAACTGTTGACTTATTTGCTAAAGCTGTAATGAAAGACCAATCGTTTTGTGATGCTTATTTCTTTGCTGGATATACATTAAATTTATTAAAACAATACAGAGAAACTTATGCTTTTTATAGAGTTGCTGATTCATTATCTCCTAAACCTTTCTTACTCTACAAACTTAATACCGCTGCATTATGTTTGAAAATTGGAAGAGTTGAAGAATCTAGAAAGTTTTTTAATGATATAACTAAACATTTTCCTGAAAGTCCTGAAGGATATTATGGCGTTGCTTTAACTGCTCCAATGATAGGAGATTATTCAAACGGATATAAGAATATTGAAGACGCTATAACAATATACAAAGGACAATCAAAAAAAATAGGTAAAGAAGTCTTTTTTTTAAGGGCTGTTTTACTAACTTTAGATAAACAATATGAAAATGCTTTAATAGCTTTTGAAGACGTTAGGTCACCATTTACAAAAGACATTAATTATAATATTCATTATAGTCTTGCTCTTCTTAAAGTATCTGAATTGAAAAATGACCCAAAAATGAAAAAAGAAGCCTTGAAATATTATAAAAAAATAGAGAATCCAAAAGATATTCCTGATGATGTTAGAGCTTTATTCAAATTTTAAAAGCAAATTTTTCTTTCTCAATCCTTAATTTATTATTAAGATAATCTTAAAATAAAAAATAATAATTTATTCTTTATTTACTTTGTACCCGATTTTAAAATAAATTATTTCGTAAATCTTTCGCAGCTTCTTTTCATGCATAAAAAGTTGACAAACGTACTGGTTTTATTTTTGGGTTTCTTGCTCCTGGGCTACAGCAACGCATCACTCAACCCTACTATTGTTCCTTTTTTACAGAGTCAATCAACTACTCAAAAGATTGAACGTGAAGCTGAAAACACCTCCAAACTTAAAGGAATTTCAAAAATAGCAGAAGAAGATTTACTTGCTGCTCTTGAAAAAGTATATTGTGATAATGAAGAGATTCATGAGAGTGAAAACTCGAACTCAAATTCACCTGTTTATTTAGCAAACAATAACCCTGATGAAGGTGTTACTCTTTTGCTTTTGGACAAAAAGAGTTCTTCTTTATCGGCTATCTTTGATTTAGAAAACCTACAGCATAACCGCTTATTCATTTTATTCCATTCCTGGAAATTCCATCTTATTTGAAGTAAATTTTAATCAAAAACCAGCAACTGGTTTTACAACCGATTCCTGTCAACTGACTAGAATTGGACTTATCGTATTGAATTTACAAATCAAATAAAGAAAATGAAAATTACATTATATTATTTCAGTCTGGTATTATTGGTATTAACCAGCTGTAAGCACGAAGAACCCGTAAAGGAAGAAGCAGCCAACTATTTAGTAACATTGCCTGAGCAAAAAGATACCATCATTGAGCAAGAATATGTTGGTCAGGTTAGAGCTATTCAGCACATTGAATTACGTGCTTTGGAAAAAGGATATTTGGAAAAGATATTTGTTGACGAAGGACAACACGTAAAAAAAGGACAATTAATCTTCAAAATCAAATCGAATGTTTATCAGGCGGAAGTGCAAAAAGCACAAGCGGAAGCTGAATATGCCAAACGTGAATATTTGAACACGAAAATGCTTGCTGACAGCAGCATCGTTTCGCCAAACGAGTTAGCCTTATCTAAAGCGCACTACAATAAAACCTTGGCAGAACTAGAAATTGCCAAAACCCATTTAGGATTTACCGAAATCAGAGCGCCATTTGATGGCATCATTGGTCGTTTTAATGATGTTCGATTGGGAAGTCTTGTTGAAGAAGGAGAATTGCTTACTACACTTTCAGACAACAGCAAAATGTGGGTTTACTTTAACGTACCTGAGAAAGAATATTTGAGCTATGTTTCTCAAAAAGGAATTCAAGGAATCAACCAGTTGGTTCGCTTGAAAATGGCGAATGATGAGTTTTTTATGTCGCCTGGAAAGGTAGAAACTATTGAAGCCGACTTTAACAACGAAACCGGTAACATTACTTTCAGAGCTACTTTTGATAACAGCAAAGGTACTTTGCGTCATGGACAAACCGGGAAAATCTATCTTCCTAAAAACGTTAAAGATGCTGTCATTATTCCTCAAAAAGCTACGTTTGAGATATTGGACAAAAAATTTGTTTACGTTATCAAAAACCACAAAGTGGTTTCGCAACCTGTTGAAGTTACTAATGAACTTCCGCATTTATATGTTTTGAGTGGAGGTGTTACTGCACAAGACACCTTGTTGGTTGAAGGACTTAGAAAAGTGAAAAATGGAGAAACCATTGCTACACATTATGAAAATCAGGGTAAAATTCTATCGGAATTAGACAACCTGAAAGCAGAATAGTTAACAACCTAAAATCAAGACAATATGTTTAACAAGTTTTTAAAAAGACCTGTATTGGCTATTTCCATATCGGTCGCAATCATATTCTTAGGGTTGTTAGCCATAGTAACACGTCCGATATCGCAGTTTCCAGAAATTGCACCACCACGTGTTAATATTTTTATCGCCTATCCTGGAGCGAGTTCTCAGGTATTAGTAGAATCTACCTTAATTCCGTTGGAGCGTGCGCTTAATGGTGTTCAAGGAATGCAATATATCACTTCGGATGCAACAAGTGCTGGTGAAGCCACCGTTCAAATTATTTTTGAAGCAGGAACCGACCCGAATGCTGCTGTTGTAAACGTTAAAACCAGAGTGGATGCGATTATGAATAACCTTCCTCCGCTAGTGCAACGTGAAGGAATCATCATTACGCCTATTCAGCCGAGTATGTTGATGTATGTTAACCTGTATAGTAAAGACAAAAATGCGGATGAGAAGTTTTTGTATAACTATGCGAGTGTGAATGTAATACCGGAGTTGCAACGTATCAGTGGAATGGGACGTGCGCAGATATTGGGAAGTAGAACTTATGCGATGAGAGTTTGGTTGAAACCAGACAGAATGCAAGCTTATAAAGTATCAGCTGAAGAAGTGCTGAAAGCTATGGAAGAGCAAAGTTTGATTGGTCGCCCAGGACGTTTAGGACAAGCTTCTGGTAAAACGGCTCAATCTTTAGAGTTTACTTTGACGTATAAAGGAAGGTTCAACAAACCCGAAGAATACGAAAACATTATTATCAAAGCCAATCCGGATGGAGAATTGCTTCGACTAAAAGACATAGCCGATGTAGAATTGGGTAGTGAGTTTTTTGATATTTACTCGAATAAAGATGGTTATCCGTCGGCTTCTATCGTTTTGAAACAAAACTTTGGAACCAATGCGAGTGCTGTAATTGCTTCGACCAAAGAGAAACTTGAAGAGTTGAAAAAGAGTTTCCCACCGGGAATGGAATATGAAATTAACTATGACGTATCGAAATTCGTAAATGCTTCCATAGAAAAAGTTACGCATACACTGATTGAAGCCTTTATACTGGTAGCATTGGTGGTATTCATTTTCTTAGGCGATTGGCGTTCTACGCTTATCCCAATTATTGCAGTACCAGTATCGCTGATTGGAGCTTTCATTTTTATGCAGCTCTTTGGACTGACCATTAACCTTATCACACTGTTTGCCTTAGTACTTGCGATTGGTATTGTGGTAGATAATGCGATAGTCGTCGTGGAAGCCGTGCATGCCAAGATGGAAGAAGATGCGCACATTACTCCTTTTGGAGCGGTTAAAAAAGTATTAGGCGAAATTAGTGGTGCCGTAATTGCAATTACTTTAGTAATGACCGCAGTATTTATCCCTATTGCTTTTATGACTGGACCTGTGGGTGTTTTTTACCGACAGTTCTCTATCACGATGGCAAGTTCGATTGTGTTGTCGGGTATTGAAGCTTTAACGCTTACGCCTGTATTGTGTGCGATGATTTTGAGAAATACTCATGGTCAGAAGAAGAAGAAAGCTCCTATTACAAAATTCATTGACTGGCTTAACGGCAAGTTTGAAAAACTAACTGGAAGATATACTAATTTGTTAGAGAAAATTGTAACCCGAAGAACAGTTACTTTTGGAATATTGGTATTGTTTGTACTAGGTATTGTAATTTTCAATAAAAATGTTCCTGGAGGTTTTATCCCTAATGAAGAGCAAGGACAAATTTATGCCATCATTCAAACACCACCAGGAAGTACGCTGGAAAGAACAAATGCTGTATCGAAAGAATTACAGAAAATAGCAGAGGAAATTGACGATATTCAATCGGTTACTTCTTTAGCGGGTTATGAGATATTGACTGAAGGTAGAGGTTCGAATGCAGGAACTTGTTTGATTAACCTAAAAGACTGGGAACACCGCAAACATTCTGTAAAAGAAATTATTGAGAAACTTGAAGAAGAGTCACAAAATTTAGGAGCTGTTGTTGAGTTTTTTGAGCCACCAGCGGTACCAGGATATGGTTCATCGGATGGATTTTCGCTTCGTTTACTGGATAAAAACAGTACAATAGATTATCAAGATTTTGATAAAGTGAACAAACAGTTCATGGAAGCATTAAAGAAACGAAAAGAACTGTCAGGTTTATTTACTTTTTATGCTGCCAATTATCCGCAATATGAGTTGATTATTGACAATGAAAAAGCCATGCAAAAAGGTGTTTCTATTGGTGCTGCTATTGAGAATTTAAATATTTTGATTGGTAGTACGTATGAACAAGGATTTACTAGATTCAATGCTTTCTACAAAGTTTACACGCAATCAGGACCAGATTATAGAAGATTACCTAGTGACATTTTGAAACTTTATGTTAAAAATGAAGCGGGTGAAATGGTTCCTTACTCAGCATTTGTGACCATGAAGAAAACGCAAGGACCAAATGAAATTACCCGATACAACTTATATACTTCTTCGGCAATCCGTGGTGTTCCTTCGAAAGGATATACAACAGGAAACGCTATTGAAGCGATACAAGAAGTTGCTAAAGAAACTTTGCCTAAAGGATATGACATTGCCTGGGAAGGACTTTCATTAGACGAAGCACACCGAGGTAATGAAGCGCTTTACATTTTTGCTATTGTATTGGTGTTTGTATATCTAGTATTAGCATCGCAATACGAGAGTTTTATTATTCCTATAGCTGTATTACTTTCTTTAATTCCTGGTGTTTTTGGTTCGTATGCGTTACTAGAACTTATGGGATTATCGAATGACGTTTATGCTCAAATTGGAATGATTATGTTGATAGGTTTGCTGGGTAAAAATGCCGTATTGATTGTGGAATTTGCCGTTCAGAAAAACGAACAAGGTTTATCTATAAAAGATGCCGTAATTGAAAGTGCTAAAGCGCGTTTCAGACCAATCTTGATGACTTCATTTGCCTTTATTGCCGGATTAATTCCGTTGGTTAGAGCTACTGGCGCAGGTGCTGTTGGAAACCGAACTATTGGTTCTTCAGCTATGGGTGGAATGTTGTTCGGGACTATATTTGGCGTACTACTAATTCCTGGATTGTATTATTTCTTTGCCAAAATGGTTGATGGTAAAAAATTAATTCAAGGTCAGGATCAAAACCCTTTAACTGAAGATTATGTTACTAATACCACTAAAGCTTCATTACTTAAAAAGATTCAAAAAATGAGTTTGTTACTGCAAGCAGCAAAAAGAAAAAGAAATGAAAAATAAACAATTAAAAAGAGTAATTATTGCATTACTTATAGTTATCGGTATAGTTGTAGAAAGTTGTGGTTCTTTAAAACAATCTGTTCGCGAAGAAAACAAAACTGTTCCTGAAAGCTATGCGACTGTAAATTCTAAACCGTTGGATACTGTAAATTCAGCTCAATTGAATTATAAAAAATTTTATAATGACGAGAAACTTATCGGCCTTATTGAACTTGCACTTTCCAACAATCAGGAATTGAACATCTTTAATCAGGAAATTGAAGTGTTGAAAAATGAGTCTTTAGCCAGAAAAGGAGAATACCTTCCTTTTGTAGGCGTTGGTGCTGAAGGCGGAATTGAAAAAACATCCAAATTTACCCGAGATGGTGCCGTAGAAGAAAACCTTACTTTGCCTGAAGGAAAAGCTTTTCCTGAACCATTAGGCGATTTAAAAGCTGGTTTATATTCTACCTGGGAAGTTGATATCTGGAAAAAATTGCGCAACGGACAAAAAGCAGCTGTGAATAGGTTTTTAGCCAGTCAAGAAGGAAAAAACTTTTTGAAAACAAATTTAGTAGCCGAAATTGCTTCGTCTTATTATGAATTGGAAGCGTTTGACAATATGCTTGAAATTATCAATAAAAATATTGATATTCAATCGAAAGCGTTATCCTCTGTTAAACAACAAAAAGAAGCTGCTAAAGTTAGTCAACTGGCTGTAAACCGATTTGAGGCACAATTGCTCAACACAATAAACAGACAGTATGAGATTAAGCAAAAGATAGTTGAAACTGAAAACAGATTAAACTATTTAACAGGTCGTTATCCTACACCGTTAGAACGATTGTCTAACCAATTCATTCAAACTGAAAATGACTCTATTTCAATTGGTATTCCTTCTCAGTTGCTGTTGAATCGTCCTGATGTTAAAAAAGCTGAAAAAGAATTAGAAGCTACCAAATTTGATGTGAAATCGGCACGTGCTAATTTTTATCCCAACTTAGCTTTAAAAGCAGGTGTTGGATTTCAGGCTTTCAATCCAAGTTTCTTAATTCGTCCTGACTCCTTTATTTATAATGCTGCTGGAGAATTAATGGCACCGCTTATCAATAGAAAAGCCATTAAAGCTGCCTATGCATCAGCTAATGCTAAGCAGTTACAGGCTGTGATTTCTTTTGAGCAAACACTATTAAATGCTTATGTAGATGTTTTGAATCAAGAAGCAAAAGTTGATAATTTTTCAAATAGTTTCAGAAGAAAGTCGGAAGAAGTGAAGATTTTATTGCAATCCATAAATACTGCTAATTTATTATTCAACTCAGCGAGAGCAGATTACACCGAAGTTTTGCTTACGCAAAGAGAAGCATTGGAAGCTAAGCTTGAATTGGTTGAAATAAAATACAAACAACTTGATGGTAAGATTCAGTTGTACCGTGCTTTAGGCGGCGGTTGGAAGTAATTCTTTTTCTTTATTTGATTTAACAAAAAATCCCATCTATACGATGGGATTTTTATTTTATAATCCGTGGCTGTTTTCGGGTTGCTCCGTATCAATGTTGAGCATTTGCCATAGTTTGTCTTTTAGTTCGGTTAAACCTTGATTGGCTACTGAGGAGATAAACATGTATGGAATTCCTTTGAAAGCAATGTCTAATTCCTGTTTCATTTCGGCTTTCAGTTCATCGTCTAACATGTCCGCTTTTGAAACTACTATCAGTCTGTCTTTATCTAACATTTCTGGGTTATATCGACGCAACTCATCTAACAAAATATCATATTCTTTCTTGATGTCTTCGGCATCGGCTGGCACCAAAAACAAAAGCGTAGAATTTCTTTCTATGTGTCGTAAGAAGTAATGACCAAGTCCTTTCCCTTCGGCTGCTCCTTCTATAATTCCTGGAATATCCGCAATTACAAACGATTGAAAATCGCGATAAGCCACAATTCCTAAATTGGGTTTTAAAGTAGTAAACGGATAATCGGCTATTTTTGGTTTTGCAGAAGTTAATACTGATAGCAAAGTTGATTTTCCTGCATTAGGGAAACCTACCAAACCGACATCAGCCAATACTTTAAGTTCTAGAATTACATCCAGCTCTTCGGTTGGCATTCCCGGTTGTGCATAGCGCGGAGTTTGATTCGTAGAACTTCTGAAATGCCAGTTTCCTAAACCACCTTTTCCGCCTTGAACCAGTATTTTTTCTTCACCGTGCTCGGTGATTTCAAATAAGATTTCATTGGTTTCTTTATCGCGAACCACAGTTCCTAATGGCACTTCAATGTATTTGTCTTCACCATCAGCACCTGTACTCCTACTGCTTCCCCCATCACCACCATGACCTGCTTTTATATGACGCGCAAACTTCAGGTGAAACAAGGTCCAAAGTCCTTTGTTTCCCTTTAAAATAACGTGTCCGCCTCGACCACCATCACCACCATCAGGTCCACCTTTTTCGATGAATTTTTCACGGTGTAAATGTGATGAACCTTTTCCACCTTTTCCAGATGAAACATAAATTTTTACGTAGTCTACAAAGTTACCTTCTGTCATTTTTTGTTGTTTCAGATTTCAGATTTCAAGTTATACTCTATAACTTTTAATCTTAAAATCATTATTTTTCTTTTAGTGATTTCACTAAAATTTTATCAATTTTTACGCCATCCATATCGATGACTTCCAATTCGTATTTGTTCCAAATCAATTTTTCGCCTTGTTTTGGTATTTTACCCATTTCGGTCATGATTAACCCACTAACGGTTGTTACTTCATAATCGTTAATCAAATCATCCATATCAAAGTAGGTCAAGAAATCATGTAGTGAATAATGTCCATCTACCAACCATGTTCCATCCTGGCGTGCTATTAATTTGAAATCATCACCATAAAACTCAGAAGCATCGCCAACTAAAGCTTCCAATATATCATTTAGTGTAATCATTCCTTGAAATACACCGTATTCATCGGTGACCAAAGCATAATGTATTTTAGAAAGCTTGAAATTTTCTAATGCTTTATACGCAGAAGTGTGTTCAATCATGTAAACTGGTTCCTTGATGATTTTCTTCAAATCAAAGGACTTCTTTTCAAATTGAACAATCAAATCTTTCAAAGAAACAACCCCAATAACATCGTCTAAATTATCATTGCAAACCGGATAAAGAGAATGTAAATCTTCAAACACTTTCTGTTTAATATCTTCTAAACTATCATCGGCTTTCAAATATTCAACCGATTTACGGTGCGTCATTAATGAATTTACTTTTCTATCACCAATGTGAAAAACACGTTCTACTATGTCTTGTTCAATTTCTTGTACTTCGCCACCTTCTGTTCCTTCTTTGATGATGGCTTTGATTTCTTCTTCGGTTACTTTTCCGTCAGCGGTTGGTCTGATTTTAAGAACATCCAATAAAAACTCGGTTGATTTTGTTAGCAACCAAATAAAAGGTTTGGTTACGATAGAAATCATTTTCATAGGAACTGCAACTCCTTTTGCAATTGCTTCAGGATAGTTTAACCCAATTCTTTTTGGCAACAATTCTCCCAAAACCAAAGAGAAAAAAGTCAATATAACAACCACAATTCCAACAGCTATACTATCAGCATAAGGCTTTAAAAAGGCAAACCCTTCAACAAATGTGCGTACATCTGTGGTGATTTTATCTCCCGAAAAAATACCTGTTAAAATTCCAATTAACGTGATACCAATTTGAACTGTAGATAAAAAAGTATTTGGAGAATTGGCTAAATCGAGCGCTGTTTTAGCGTTTCGGTTTCCTTTTTTAGCTGCATTTTCTAAACGATTTTTACGTGCCGAAATAAGTGCTATTTCCGACATGGAAAAAACACCGTTGAGCAGTATTAAAAAAAGAATAATTAGTATTTCCATTTTTTATGTTTATGAGTTTATAAGGTTAAAAGTTTATGAGGCATTTCTAAAAATAACCGCTTAAACTTTTAACCTTATAACCTATTTACAAACTATCGATTACTTTGCTTAAACGAAGTGTAATTTCTTCTATAGAACCGATTCCGTCAACAGCGTGAAACTTATCTTGTGCTTTATAGTAATCCATTAAAGGAGCTGTTTTTTGATTGTATTCCTCGTAACGGTTTCTGATTTTTTCTTCGTCTTGGTCATCAGGTCTTCCTGAAGTTTTTCCTCTTTCTAACAAACGTTTTACCAAAATTTCATCATCCGCTTCCAAGGCAACTGTTGCGGTAATGCTTTGATTTTTTGATTCTAAAAAAGCATCCAAAGCTTCTGCCTGAGCAATTGTTCTTGGAAAACCATCAAATAAAAATCCTGCTGAATGTGGGTTTTTGTCAACTTCGCTTTGCAACATTTGAATGGTTACTTCATCTGGCACTAAATCGCCTTTGTCCATATAGGTTTTAGCAAGTTGCCCAAGTTCAGTTTCATTTTTGATATTGTATCTAAAAATATCTCCTGTTGAAAGATGTGTTAGGTTGTATTTTTCTTTTAAAAATTCAGCTTGTGTGCCTTTTCCAGCACCTGGTTTTCCGAAAAGAACGATGTTGATCATTTTAATCTTAGTTTAATATTGTTTAAAAGTTTAAGTAGTTTAATTTTATTGTGCTAATTGGTAAACATCTGGAAGGTTTCTGCCTAAACCGTCATAGTCTAAACCATAGCCCACGATGAATTTATTAGGAATTCGCATTCCGATATAATCAATTTTAATGTCTTTAGTATACGCATCAGGTTTGAAGAATAGTGTTGCAAATTTTAAATGCTTTACATTTTTTTCTTTGAAAATTGCTTTCAATTCCTCAATGGTATTTCCAGTATCTACAATGTCTTCTACCACAACTACAGTTCTTCCCGTTAAGTCCTGATTTAATCCTATAAGTTGTTTTACTTGATGTGTTGTTTGTGTTCCTTCATATGAAGCTAATTTTAAAAAAGACACTTCACACATGCCGCGGTATTCTTTCATCAAATCAGACAATACCATGAACGAACCGTTTAAAACACCAATAAATACTGGTACTTCGTCAAAAAAATCATCATCCATTTTTTTTGCCATATTTTTTATTGCAAAAGAAATTTCCTCAGATGATATAAAAGGTTCAAAGGTTTTGTCGTGAAGATGTATCATGGCTTAGGATTTTAAATAAGTTGCAAATTTAATAACTATTAAGGATTAAGTCCTAAGTAATTAGACTTTTTTATAAATTTGATATATGAATAATGATTTTATAAATCAGATAAGCAATGGAAATGCCAGTATCAAAAGCAGGCAACACAACACCAGTTTAGTACTAGAAAATACCGAATTAACCAAAGATTTAATTGAAATGGCTGTTAATATTGAAGATAAATTTCATTTTAAAGCTGTTTGGGTTATTGAAAAATTAGTGGATAAAAATATAGAATTGCTGACTCCTTATATTGATAAAATTCTAGAAACAGCTCCAAAATACAAGCATGAATCAGCAGTAAGAGGAATTAGCAGAACAATACATTTTTTAAGTAAATCAAAAAAAATAAAACTCTCCGAAAAACAAGAAAACAGAATCATAGAAATCTGTTTTGACTGGTTGATTAATCCAAAAATAAAACTTGCACCGAAGGTTTTTGCAATTTATAGTTTGGAAGAAATGAGTAAAAAACAACCTTGGATTTTAAAAGAATTGACTCCGATAGTTGAAAAAGATGCCGAAAGTCAATCGCCGGGTTATAGAGCTGCCGCTCGAAAAATATTAAAAAAGACCTATCTTTAAGTTTTTTTTGAGATTTGGAATTTGATAATTGGGTTTTGAAATTAGTATCTTTGCAACACAACGACTACAACTACAACAAATGAATTATTTCTCATCCGATTTTAAACTTGGAATCTTAGGTGGCGGACAATTGGGCAAAATGCTATTGAGTGATACTCGAAAATTTGACATCCAAACATTTGTACTCGACCCAAGTGATGAAGCACCAGCACGACTAGCGTGTAATAATTTTTTTCAAGGCGATTTATTAGATTTTGATACCGTTTACCGATTTGGAAAATTGGTTGATGTATTGACAATTGAAATTGAAAATGTAAACCTCGATGCTTTAGAAAAACTAGAAAATGAAGGTTTAAAAATATATCCATCGCCAAAAACATTACGATTAATTCAAAGTAAAGCGGTTCAAAAAGAATTTTACATAAAAAACAAAATTCCAACTGCCAAAGGAAAAGCTTTTAAGAATTTGAAAGAACTGTTGGTTGAGTTTATGGATGGGAAATTAAAAATGCCATTCGTATGGAAAAGCGCTCGTTTTGGGTACGACGGAAATGGCGTAAAAATTATTCGTACACCAAAAGACCTTGAAACCTTGCCTGATGTTGAATGTATCATGGAAGAATTGGTTCCTTTTAAAAATGAACTGGCAGTAATAGTAGTTAGAAACGTAAAAGGCGAAGTAAAAACCTATCCTGTTGTTGAAATGGAATTTCATCCTGAAGCCAATCAGGTTGAATATGTTATTTGCCCAGCGAGAATAGATTTACCGATTAGTTTGAAAGCTCAAGAAATTGCGTTAAAAGTTTCTAAAGCTTACAAACATGTTGGAATTTTGGCTGTAGAAATGTTTCAAACCAAAGATGATAAAATATTGGTAAACGAAGTGGCGCCGAGACCACACAATTCGGGACATTACTCCATAGAAGCCAGTTATACTTCGCAATTTGAAAATCATTTGCGCGCCATTTTAAACCTACCTTTAGGTAAAACCGAAAGTAAAGTTGCCGGAATTATGGTAAATTTGGTTGGCGAAGAAGGACATACTGGAAATGTGAAGTATAAAAACATCGAAAAAATTATGGCAATTGATGGTGTAACACCACATATTTATGGTAAAAGAGAAACACGACCTTTTAGAAAAATGGGACATGTAACTATTGTTAATGAAAACATGACCGAAGCCAGACGAGTTGCTGAAGAAGTGAAGAAAAGTATTAGAGTAATAAGCACAAAACAATAAATATGAGCAAAGTAGCCATAATCATGGGTTCAAAATCAGATTTACCCGTAATGCAAGAAGCCATCGATATATTAAACAGTTTTGACATCCAAACTGAAGTTGACATCGTTTCTGCACATCGAACTCCAGAAAAATTATATGATTTTAGTAAAAATGCACATCATAGAGGAATTTCAGTTATTATTGCTGGCGCTGGTGGTGCGGCTCATTTGCCTGGAATGGTTGCCTCAATGTCGCCACTTCCTGTAATTGGTGTTCCAGTAAAATCAAGCAATTCTATTGATGGTTGGGATTCAGTTTTGTCTATTCTACAAATGCCTGGCGGCGTTCCGGTGGCAACTGTAGCCTTGAATGGCGCAAAAAACGCTGGAATTTTGGCGGCTCAAATTATTGGAAGTCACGATAAAATTGTTTTAGATAAAATTATTTTTTACAAAGAAAGTTTGAAAGAAGCCGTGAATAAGTCGTCGGATGAAATGAAAAAATAAAAAATGAAAGTACTTACTCAAAGATTTACTACCAAATACGAAACCGCGCCATTTTCGGTCATAAAAATGGAAGATTACAAACCTGCCTTTGAAGAAAACATCAAGAATGCAAAAGCTGAAATTGATGCTATCATCAATAATCCTGATGTGCCAACTTTTGAAAATACTTTGGAAGCCATAGATTTTGCAGGTTATCCTTTGGATAGATTATCATCTATTTTTTTTAATCTGAATTCGGCCGAAACTACTGATGAAATGCAGAAAATTGCTCAGGAAGTTTCGCCATTATTAACCGAATTTGGGAACGACATTACCTTAAACGAAGATTTATTCAAACGTATAAAAGCAGTTTATGATGCCAAAGACCGTTTGAATTTAACTACCGAGCAACACACTTTATTGGATAAAAAATACAAAGGATTTGTTAGAAATGGTGCATTGCTGAATGAAGAACAAAAGAAAAAACTTCGTGAAATAGACACACAATTAGCCAAATTAAAACTGACTTTTGGTGAAAATGTATTGGCAGAAACGAACAATTACCATTTGCAAATTACCAATGAAGCAGATTTAAAAGGATTACCCGAAGGTGTTATTGAAGCTGCAAAAGCGGAAGCCGAAAGCCGACAATTGGAGGGTTGGGTTTTCACTTTAGACATGCCAAGTTATTTACCTTTTATGACCTATGCAGATAATCGTGAATTGCGAAAAGAATTAGCTATTGCTGCTGGTAAAAAAGGTTTTCAAAACAACGAATACGATAATCAAGATAACGTAAAAGACATTGTGCGTTTACGTCATGAACGCGCTAATTTATTAGGTTATGCTTCGCATGCGCATTTTGTTTTGGAAGAACGAATGGCTCAAAATCCTGAGAAAGTTATTTCCTTTTTGAATGATATGCTGGAAAAAGCAAAACCAGCTGCTCAAAAACAATTTGAAGAATTAACTGCATTTGCTAAAGAACTCGATGGAATTAATCATTTGGAAAAATGGGATAGCGCGTATTACTCTGAAAAATTGAAGCAAAAATTGTTCAATTTGGATGACGAAAAACTAAAACCCTATTTCAAATTAGAGAACGTTTTGAATGGCGCTTTTACCATCGCAGAAAAATTATACGGTATTACTTTTAAAGAAGTATTTGATATCGACAAATACCATAAAGATGTAACCACTTATGAAGTTTTGGATTTTCAAGGTGAATTAGTTGCTGTTTTTTATGCTGATTTTTTCCCAAGAAAAGGAAAACGAAATGGTGCGTGGATGACTTCATTCAAATCGCAATTTATCAAAGATGGTAAAAACGAAAGACCACACGTTTCCAATGTTTGCAACTTTACGCCACCAACACCAAGCAAACCTTCATTATTAACTTTTAATGAAGTTACAACGTTGTTTCATGAATTTGGTCATGGATTGCACGGAATGTTAGCCAACACAACCTATCCAAGTTTATCGGGAACATCTGTTTATTGGGATTTTGTAGAATTGCCAAGTCAGGTGATGGAAAACTGGTGTTACGAACCAGAAGCATTAGCACTGTTTGCAAAACATTATGAAACAGGAGAAATTATTCCTCAAGAATATGTAGAAAAGATTAAAGAAAGCGCCAACTTTTTAGAAGGTATTGCTACGTTACGTCAATTGAGTTTTGGCTTGTTAGATATGGCTTATCATGGCAAATCGCAAACTATTGATGATGTAAAAACCTTTGAAGAAAAGGCTTTTGAAAGTACCAAATTATATCCAGATGTAGCTGAAAATTGTATGAGTACATCGTTTTCTCATATTTTTCAAGGTGGTTATTCTTCGGGCTATTACAGTTATAAATGGGCAGAAGTTTTGGATGCTGATGCTTTTGCATTCTTCCAAGAAAAAGGAATTTTTGACAAAGAAGTTGCTGCGAAATTCAAAGAAAACATCTTATCTAAAGGCGGAACCGAATTGCCTATGGAATTGTATAAAAAATTCCGAGGAAAAGAACCAAAACCTGATGCTTTGTTGAAACGCGCTGGATTGATTTAACCTTTTTATTTATGAATAATGAATGGCTTGAATTTGAAAAACTAACCGCTAGAGTTTATACAATAATAAACAATGGTAATGGTATAGTAAAACATAATGACAAAATAAAAGGTATCAATAGCAAAAGAGATAGACAAATTGATGTTTCAATAAAATATTTATTACCAGGTAATCATTCAATATTAATAATAGTCTCTTGTAAAAACTACAAAAAAAAGCCTAATATCAGATTGATTGATGAATTTGTCGGACTTCTGCAAGATGTCAATGCCAACAAGGGAATTTTAATTTGTAAATCAGGATTTGGAAATTCCATATTAGAATATGCTAAAACAAAACAAATAGATTTATGCACTATAGAAGACCTAGAAAATAGAAATTTATTAGACGATATTAGAATTCCAATTAGTTTTTACAAGTTTGACTATAATTTTTCAGTGAATTTTTCTTTAGAAAATATTAAAGATAAAAACAACTTCCCTAAAATAAGTTTTAAGTCTAAATCATTTACATTTGATAAAAAGATTTTTTTTTCATTGAATGATTACATATTAGAGTTTTGGAAATTAAAAAAATTAGACTCTATTAGTGAGCCATTTAAAGAAATTGAAAATATCACAAGAATTTTTTATCAAGATAATCATGATTTTTATTTACTTTTTAATTTTAATTTAATGTATGAAAAAAAAGTAGATATAAAATATTTACTATTTGAACCCACAGAATACTACAAGATAAAACATTATACCGAAAAAAATGAGTCTAGCGTTTATGGCTTTAACAATGAACTATTTGATTTTGAAAAACCATTCTGGCTTAAAGAAAAACCAGTAGACTTTGAAAGTAATCTTTTTTATGGAAATTTTTTGTTTCTTTCAATAAATGATACATTAGATGCTGAAATTTTAAATGAATTTGATATTACTTACAAATAAAACTTAGCTGAAAGTCACTAACAAAATCCACCAAAAAATCGGAATGCTTTCTACCCAAAAACTAGAATAGTATTTCGATTTTTTTTCGTTTGCAAATAATAAAAAAAGTGACGTTGTGATAGCAATTCCAAGTTTTAATAAAAGTATTTCTTGCTTGAAATTAGAATCAAAAAATTCAAGTAAAACAAATACAATCATCAGTAAAACTCCAATTATTTTAGTGTTTTTTACTCCTATTTTTTGAGGTACAGTTTGCAAATGCGGATCGTCTTGACGTAAATCGATGATTTCAAAAATTAAGACTAAAACAAAGACAAAAACGAAACGCTGCATTGCTACTAGAAAAACATAATTATCAATCGGAACTTGAGCGTTGATAATAGGCAAAACTAGCGTAACTCCAACCCAACAAAGCGTAACGATATAGATTTTTATTCCTGCCCAATTCCGAGCATTTCTTTTATTGGGAAAGAAAGGCAATGTATATAAAAGCGTCAAAATCAGGAAAACCATTCCAAGTATTTTGGTTATTGTTTCAAGTTTCAAGAAAAAATATACTGTTGCCAACAAAGAAATAAAACTCAAGAATGCTATTACTTTCAAGCTCAAACTCATGTTTACTTTTTGAGTTCGGGCTAAGGCATCGTATTTCACAAAATTATAACCCACAATAGTTCCAAAAAAAGCAAAATAAGCACAACTTTCAATGTTGGTTATTTGAAACAAAAAACCAGTCATGTGCACCAATGCAAATACCGAAAAAGATACATGAATACTACTTTTGATATAAAAATCGATAAGTTGCTTAAATAGTTGCATTATGAATATTAAAAAAAGTGTTAATAAGAAGCCTTTTTAGTTGAAAAATTCTCAAAATATTACCCTTTGTTTAGCACAAATTTAGCGATTTAATAATTACTTTTGTACTGCAAAAAATCCATCTACTAATATGGATGAAACACAACTATACAATTTAGATTTTACATTTTAATGAAAACAGACGCATTTGCACTTAGACATCTTGGACCAAGAGAAAATGATTTGCCAAAAATGTTACAAACCATTGGTGTTGAAACATTAGACCAATTAATCTATGAAACCGTTCCGGACAATATACTTTTACACAAAGGATTAAAACTTGACGAACCAATGACCGAATATGAATATGCTAATCATATCCGTGTGTTAGGTCGTACAAATAAAGTTTTTAAATCGTACATCGGTTTGGGATACAACCCAACTATTGTTCCACCTGCAATTCAAAGAAATATTTTTGAAAATCCAGGTTGGTATACTGCTTATACACCATATCAAGCTGAAATTGCACAAGGAAGATTAGAAGCTATATTGAATTTCCAAACCATGGTTATTGAATTAACGGGAATGGAAATCGCTAATGCATCATTACTTGACGAAAGTACTGCTGCGGCTGAAGCAATGGCATTATTGTTTGATGTTCGTACACGTGACCAAAAGAAAAATAATGTTTGCAAGTTTTTTGTTTCAGAAGAAATATTACCACAAACACTTTCTGTTTTACAAACACGTTCTACGCCAATCGGTGTTGAATTAGTAGTAGGCAATCACGAAACGTTTGATTTTTCAAATGAGTTTTTTGGAGCTATTCTTCAATATCCAGGAAAGTATGGTCAGGTAAATGACTATACTTCGTTTATTGCTAAAGCAAATGAAAACGAAATCAAAGTTGCCGTTGCTGCTGATATTTTATCATTAGTAAAATTAACTCCTCCGGGAGAAATGGGTGCCGATGTTGTAGTTGGAACTACACAACGTTTTGGAATTCCAATGGGTTATGGCGGACCACACGCTGCTTATTTTGCGACCAAAGAAGAATACAAACGTTCAATGCCAGGAAGAATCATTGGTGTAACTATTGACACAAATGGCAACCGTGCTTTGCGTATGGCATTACAAACTCGCGAGCAACACATCAAACGCGAAAAAGCAACATCTAATATTTGTACAGCTCAAGTATTACTATCTGTAATGGCCGGAATGTTTGCCGTATATCACGGACCAAAAGGACTGCGTTATATTGCTGACAAAGTACATTCGTCTGCAGTTACTTTAGCCGATGCTTTGAACAAATTAGGTGTTTATCAAACCAACACTTCATTTTTTGATACAATAGTTGTAAAAGCTGATGCTAAAAAAGTAAAAGCAATTGCCGAAAAACACGAAATTAATTTCTTCTATATTGATGATGAAACTATTTCTATTTCGTTAAACGAAACTACTTTATTTAAAGATTTAAACGAAATAATTGCTGTTTTTGCTGAAGCCGTTGGTAAAGAAAAATTTGAAGTAAACGAATATGCATTAGAGAACAATTTCCCGATGCATTTGAATAGAAAATCAGAGTTTTTACAACACGAAGTTTTCAATAGCTATCATTCTGAAACAAGCATGATGCGCTATATCAAAAAATTAGAGCGTAAAGATTTGTCGTTAAATCACTCGATGATTTCTTTGGGTTCTTGTACAATGAAATTGAATGCGGCTGCCGAAATGTTGCCATTAAGTATGCCTTACTGGAATACAATTCATCCATTTGCTCCACTTGACCAAGTTCAAGGATATACAGGAATGTTGAAAAAACTAGAGCAACAATTAAATGAAATCACTGGTTTTGCAGCAACTACTCTACAGCCAAATTCTGGTGCTCAAGGTGAATATGCAGGACTTATGGCTATTCGTGCTTATCATATTGCTAACGGAAATAGTCACCGAAATGTTTGTTTGATTCCTGCATCAGCACACGGAACCAATCCTGCTTCGGCGGCAATGGCTGGAATGCAGATTATCGTTACCAAAACTATGGAAAACGGTAATATTGATGTGGAAGATTTAAGAGCAAAAGCCATCGAAAACAAAGACAATCTGTCTTGTTTGATGGTAACTTATCCTTCTACTCATGGAGTTTTTGAAAGCGCTATTAAAGAAATTACACAAATCATCCATGATAATGGCGGATTAGTATATATGGATGGTGCCAACATGAATGCACAAGTAGGATTAACCAATCCTGCTACTATTGGTGCCGATGTTTGTCACTTGAATTTACATAAAACATTTGCCATTCCTCATGGCGGCGGCGGACCAGGTGTTGGACCAATTTGTGTAAATGAAAAACTGGCTCCGTTCTTGCCTAGCAATCCATTAGTAAAAGTTGGCGGTGAACAAGCCATTACGGCTATTTCAGGCGCACCTTATGGTTCGGCTTTAGTCTGTTTGATTTCTTATGGATATATCTGCATGTTAGGAGCTGAAGGTTTAAAAAGTGCGACGCAACATGCAATCTTGAATGCTAATTATATGAAAGCTCGCTTAGAAGAACACTATCCAATTTTATATTCAGGAGAAATGGGCAGAGCTGCACATGAAATGATTTTAGATTGCAGAAGCTTCAAAGCAAAAGGCATCGAAGTAACCGATATTGCAAAACGTTTGATGGACTATGGTTTCCATGCTCCAACAGTATCGTTCCCAGTTGCTGGAACATTAATGGTAGAACCAACCGAGTCAGAAGATTTAGCTGAGTTAGACCGTTTTTGTGACGCTATGATTTCTATCCGTAAAGAAATTGAAGCAGCTACTATTGAAGAACCAAACAATGTATTGAAAAATGCACCACATACTTTAGCTATGGTTACTGCCGATACTTGGTCGTTCCCATACAGCAGAGAAAAAGCAGCTTATCCATTGGAGTATGTTTCCGAAAATAAATTCTGGCCAACTGTTCGTCGTGTTGATGAAACTTATGGCGACAGAAATTTAGTTTGTAGCTGTGCGCCAATTGAAGCTTATATGTAATTAAAAGTTCACTATATAAAATCCCAAATTCCTTATAGAGTTTGGGATTTTTTAATTCAATTCCCATGAACGACATCGAAACCCGAGAAGACCTAATACACATCATGCGAAAGTTTTATGAAAAACTATTGACCGATGATTCTATTAATTTCTATTTTACTGAAATAACCGATGTTCACTATCATCTAGAAGAACATTTCGAATTGTTAGCCACTTTTTGGGAGCAATCTCTTTTTATGAAAGGCGGTTATAGTAATAATATGTTTCAAATTCATAAAGACATTAACGAAAAACACCATTTCACCAAAGAACATTTTGACACTTGGTTAAAGCATCTTTACAACACTATTGATGAAGACTTTCAAGGAAAAAATGCCGAACAAATGAAAATCAATGCGCTCAGTATGGCAACGGTAATGCAGATTAAAATTGTCCAACAAAATCACTAATAATTATCATTTTATCAATTTTAATAATGCTTTTTTAATTTTTTCACAATTGTTTTGAAAAAAAATAAAAACTTGATTCTTTTTATCGATTTATTGATACTTTAGTATGCTTTTTTACGTAACAAAATGAATATAAAAATAACCGGCTCAGGAAGCTATATCCCAACAGAAGTTGTCTCGAATATCGATTTTGCAAAACATGTTTTCTTAAACGATGACGGAACACCTTTTCCGCATCCAAACGATGTGGTGGCACAAAAATTTTTAGAAATTACCGGAATACAAGAACGCCGTTATGTAAAGGATGATTTGTTGACTTCGGATATTGCCACTATTGCTGCCAAAATTGCCATTGAAGACGCCAAAATTGACCCAGAAACATTGGACTATATCATTATGGCACATAATTTTGGAAACGTAAAAAAAGGCGCCATCCAATCGGATATGTTGCCAAGTTTAGCAGCACGTGTCAAACACGATTTACGCATTAAAAACCCAAAATGTGTGGCTTATGACATGCTTTTTGGTTGTCCGGGTTGGGTAGAATCAGTAATTCAGGCTTGGGCATTCATCAAAGCAGGTATGGCTAAGAAATGTTTGGTTATTGGCGCCGAAACTCTTTCGCGCGTGGTTGATTTGCACGACAGAGACAGCATGATTTATTCGGATGGTGCTGGCGCAACTATTATTGAAGCAACTGATGATGATAGCGGAATCCTTGCACACGAATCGGCATCGTTTACCTATGATGAAGCTCATTATTTATTTTTTGGAAATTCGTTCAATACAGAACACGACCCAGATGTTCGCTACATCAAAATGTATGGTCGTAAAATATATGAATTCGCGTTGAGCGAAGTGCCAAAAGCCATGGCAGCTTGTTTGGAAAAAAGCGGTGTTGATATCAGTCAGGTGAAAAAAGTGCTCATCCACCAAGCCAACGAAAAAATGGACGAAGCCATTATTCAACGATTCTACAGAATTTACAAACAACAAACTCCCGAAGGTATCATGCCAATGAGTATTCACAAACTGGGTAACTCCAGCGTTGCTACCGTGCCCACGCTTTATGACCTATTAATCAAAGGAAATCTCGAAAATCATTCGTTATCCAAAGGTGATATCATTCTTTTTGCTTCTGTTGGTGCGGGAATGAATGTCAATGCAATAGTGTATAAAGTATAGACTTTATTAGACTTCATAGAAGGTTATACATAATAGAAAGTAGACTTAATTTTAAATAATTACAAGGTAGAATAGCCTTGAAAATTTAACATTTAAGGTCAAAACTAGGAGCCGTCAGGTCAAAACTAGGAGCTGTCAGGTCAAAACTTTTAGCTAAAACAGAAAAAAATGTTGATTTTTACCCAAGAAACAACTTTTTTACCCCACGCAGCAACTTTTTTTGGGTGTCCAGCAACTTTTTTTGGGTGTCCAGCAACTTTTTTACCACACCCAGCAACTTTTTTTGGGCGTCCTGCAACTTTTTTTACCCACCAAGCAACTTTTTTTGGGCGTCCTGCAACTTTTTTACTCTACCCAGCAACTTTTTTTGGGTGTCCAACAACTTATTTTACCCACCAAGCAACTTTTTTTGGGTGTCCAGCAACTTATTTTGGGGAATCAGCAACTTTTTTTTAATCACTTGCAACGATAATTTTACAACAGCTAACATTAATTACCAACTCGTAATTCATGTTTTTTAACTCGCAACTAAAAAAAGGGTGATTTGAAAAAGGAATTGGTTATTTTTGGATTAACTATCTTAAGAAAGAGACGCAAAATAACTCTACTTATTTTAAAAAAATATCATGAAAAAAATATTTTATTCCTTAAAGGTAAGCATATTATTTTTATCAATGACTATCCCAATCGTAGCTCAGAAAAATTCTGTTGAACTAAGTTTTGAATCAGTTGAAATAGATACCACCTCTATTAATGCATTTGAAGGAGTAAAAAATGCAAAATTCAAACTTGATTATTATCATACTGATGGATATTCTACTGGAAACAGATATTGGTATGAAGTAGTTATAATTGATTCTCTTATGATTTTAAACTTTAAATCACCTGATAATGATGATTGGAATTACATTAATTATCAAAAACAGGTTGTTCTGGGAGATGATGCATTAGAAGCAATTAAGTCAAAAATCAGCGAAACAAAATTGAAACAAAAAACAAAAGGAATTCCAATACCTCCAGGAACAGGATATGGAGCAGACAGACTTTATATTGAAGGAGATGAAATTGAAATCGCAGGAGGAACTGTTTATATGTGTGTTGGAGAAGAAATGCCTCTTGAAAATATTGATAAAAGAATCTCTTTAGAAAAAAAATTATCTTCAACCATTTCAGGCGATTTTCAAACATTTTTTAATCTGTTAGAAAAACTTTTTACCGATTTACCAATGTTGATGAAAAGTAAAGATAAAGAATAGAAGTAACGTGAGCACAATTCTTAAAACTTTGTACCTTTACGCCAGTAAATTTCATAGTCACTATGTACGAGAAGACATACCCAAGCAAGCGCTTTAACATTACACTAGATTTCCTGAAAAAACACATCAAAACTAGTGAAACCATTTTTGATTTGGGTGTGCCCAATCCGTTTTCGAAAATCATGGAAGACAATGGCTACAATGTCATCAATACTAAAGGCGAAGATTTAGACAAAGACCAATCAGCGTTGCAAAAAGAACAGTATGAGGTATTCACTGCTTTTGAAATTTTTGAACATTTATTGAATCCGTATACGGTATTGCAAAACGTAAAATGCGACAAAGTATTAATTTCAATCCCGATGCGTTTGTGGTTTCAGTCGGCATACAGAAGTAAAACCGACAAATGGGACAGACACTACCACGAGTTTGAAGACTGGCAACTGGACTGGCTTTTGGAAAAAACAGGATTTAAAATCATAGAGCGTGTACAGTTTACACATCCTGTAAAAAAACTGGGCTTCCGTCCTATCCTAAGGTTTTTTACACCAAGGTATTATTTGGTTTATGCTGAAAAAGTAAAATAATGAAATATTACCTTGTCATTCCTACCTATAACGAAGAGCTGTTTGTAGCACTGACTTTACAATCATTGGTAGAGCAAACTGTTTTGCCTTCAAAAATTGTGGTAGTAAATGATGGTTCTACGGATAATACCGAAAGAGTAATTGAATCGTTTTGCGAAAAATATCCTTTTATTTCTCTAGTCAATAAAACTTCGGATGCTATTCATCTTCCGGGAAGCAAAGTGATTCAGGCTTTTCAAAAAGGTTTAGAAGCTCTAGACGATAACTATGATTTTATTGTAAAAGCCGATGCCGATTTGATTTTTCCATCCAATTACTTTGAAACGATTATCAAACATTTTCAATCGGATGATCGTATTGGAATGGTTGGTGGTTTTGCCTACATCGAAAAAAATGGCGAATGGATTTTAGAAAACCTAACCGATAAGGACCACATCAGAGGTGCTTTTAAAGCTTATAGAAAAGAGTGCTTTCAACAAATTGGTGGTTTAAAACCCGCTATGGGTTGGGATACCGTTGACGAATTACTCTGTAAATTTTATAATTGGAAAGTAGTAACTGATGAAACCCTGAAAGTAAAACATCTGAAACCTACAGGTGCAAGTTATGATAAAGCGGCACGCTATAAACAAGGTGAAGCCTTTTATAGTTTGGGTTATGGATTTTGGATTACGGCTATTGCTTCCTTAAAACTTGCACTGCGAAAAAAGAAACCTATGCTGTTTCTGGATTATCTCAATGGGTTCAGAAAAGCAAAAGCAACCCACAAACCTTTGTTGGTTACTGAGGAACAAGCTAAATTCATTAGAAACTACCGTTGGAAAAAAATGAAGGAGAAGCTTTTTTAACTGAAAAAACTCATAACTCATTACCCAAAACTCATAACTTCTGACTATTTTTGACATTATTTAAAAATTATGATGCTCATTCGCTATCTATCGCAGATTGGAAAATACTTTTTGATGCTAAAAGAAGTATTCAATAAACCCACAAAATGGTCTGTGATGAAAGGTTTAATCATCAAAGAAACCGATGATTTAATTATAGATTCGCTAGGAATTGTTGCTTTTATATCCTTTTTCGTTGGTGGTGTGGTTTCCATACAAACAGCGTTGAATTTAACCAATCCTTTAATTCCAAAACATTTAATTGGTTTTGCCACTAGACAATCGGTTATTCTGGAATTTGCACCTACGTTTATCTCCATCATTATGGCGGGAAAAATGGGTTCGTTCATTACTTCTAGTATCGGAACTATGCGTGTGACAGAGCAAATTGATGCGTTGGAAGTTATGGGTGTTAATTCGTTGAACTATTTGGTATTTCCTAAACTTATTGCGCTACTGCTTTATCCTTTTGTTATTGGTATTTCTATGTTTCTAGGAATCCTTGGCGGATGGATGGCAGGTGTTTATGGCGGTTTTACAAGTAGTTTTGAATTTATTCAAGGAATTCAAACCGAATTTATTCCGTTTCATATTGCTTATGCCTTTATAAAAACATTACTATTTGCTATCATTCTTGCTACTATTCCGTCGTTTCATGGTTATTATATGAAAGGTGGCGCACTGGAAGTTGGTAAAGCAAGTACGGTAGCCTTCGTTTGGACATCAGTAGTAATTATTTTGGTAAACTATATAGTAACACAATTATTATTAGCATCATGATAGAGGTAAAAGATGTAGAAAAATCGTTTGGAGATGCAAAAGTTTTAAAAGGAATTACAACTTCTTTTGAAACAGGAAAAACCAATTTAATTATTGGGCAAAGTGGTTCTGGTAAAACTGTTTTATTGAAATCGTTATTAGGAATTCACACGCCAGATAAAGGAACGATTGCTTTTGATGGAAGAATATATACTGACTTGACCGATGATGAAAAAAGAGCTTTGCGTACCGAAATTGGTATGGTATTTCAAGGTAGTGCTTTGTTTGACAGTATGACTGTGGAAGAAAATGTTGGTTTCCCATTGAGAATGTTCACCGAAAAAACACCTGCTGAAATAAAAGAGCGTGTAAACTTTGTAATTGAAAGAGTAAAACTTGTTGATGCCAATCATAAAAAACCATCGGAACTTTCTGGAGGAATGCAAAAACGTGTTGCAATTGCACGCGCTATTGTAAACAACCCGAAATACTTGTTTTGTGATGAACCAAACTCAGGATTAGACCCAAAAACCGCTATTGTTATTGACAACTTGATTCATGAAATTACCGTTGAATACAATATTACTACGGTTATTAATACACACGACATGAACTCGGTAATGGAAATTGGCGAGAAAATTGTATTCTTAAAAAATGGAGTTTTAGCTTGGGAAGGTTCTAAAAAAGACATTTTTAAAACCGATAACGAAGCCGTGACAGATTTTGTGTATTCGTCTAATTTGTTCAAAAAAATCAGAAAAGCACAGAATAAAGAAATTTAATTTGCGCTTAGGAAAATCCAACCATTTGTAGTTTCTGCACTATTAAAAGTTATCAGATAAAAATATGTTCCGTCTGGAAGTCGACCTCCTTTATCATTTTGCCCTTGCCATTCGTTAATGTAGTTTCCTTTTTCAAAAACTTTTCTTCCCCAACGGTTGTAGATTTCTAAATTCTTTACATCAAAACCTGTTAAATCTAATCCATCATTTAGACCATCATTGTTTGGTGTAATCACATTAGGCACTTCACACATGGTTCGAATAACGTCAATAGTTTTGGTAGTAGAACAACTGTTTTGATTGGTAATTGTTAAAGAATAGATGCCCGTTTCACCGCGAGTAATGGTTATTGGATTTTGGTTACTTGAAAAAGCATTTGGTCCAATCCAACTAAAAGTATAATTCATCTCATCACTAAAAATAGCAGTCAAGACATATTCCTTATTCAAACATTCTTGATTTAATTCAAAATCTGGCAATGCATTCACCACAACCTCAACCTCTGAAGTTTCAGAATTACAACCATTTTGAGTTATAAAAACCGTGTATATTCCATTGTCTGTCGAAGAAATATTGCTTAACAATGGATTCTGTTCAGTAGAAGTAAAACCATTTGGTCCACTCCAGTTATAACTTGCATTTGCAACTGTAGTAGCGTATAAACTCAAATCAGAAGTTTCACAAACTACCTCATCAGTGCTTGCTACTGGCGTTTCTGGAATTGGATTTATTGTAATGTTAATTGTAGCTTCATCAGAAGAATTACAACTGCCTTCTACTCTATAATTAAATTGATATGAACCCGAATTAATAGAAGAAGAATCCCAAAAATTATTGGTCAGCATTCCACTACTAGTCATTTCAGACCAAACTCCATCACTATCATAACTTCCTTGTAAAAGAGTAAACAAATCAATTGTTCCTTGAGTTCCACAATAGGAAACTGTTTGACCAGTACCAGCATTTGGAGTATCTGGATTAAGGTTTATTTCATAACTAAGCACTTGATTTAAACATGAATTTGGATTACCCGGATAAACAATGTTTACATAGTAAGTTCCGTTATTGACACTAGAATTGAAAGGAGTAAAATTTAATGAACTAGTCGTGCTTAATATTGTTGTGGTTTGATTGTCTTTCCACCATTGATATTGGAGAAAAGAAAAATTTGGAACCGATAGAGATGTATTTTCCAAATCACAAACAATACCTTCAAATGTTACTTCAAAAGGCAATGGATTTGTAATTTCAAAAACACGGTTTACCACATTTCCACAAGCATCTACAACTCTGAAGTTATAAATAGCAGGCTCTAAATTTGGAAAATAATTTGAGGTACCATTTTGAACTAAAAAGGGAGCACCATTTTTAGTTGTTATACTGTATTGTAATGGTCCAACACCTATAGCATTTACGAGTACCTCAAAGGTTGAACTACACGAAATAGAATTAATATTTTCAATTGATGGAAGTCCAGAAAAATCAAACTCATTAATAACTCTAAAACAATTAATTGCAACTGTTGTATTATCAATATATGCCTTAAAACATTTTAACACTCTGAAGTGACCAATCAAATTTAAATTTATATTGTTTCCAATATTCAAAGGGTACGAATTTGCGTCGACAGGTAATGTTCCATCAGGATAAATAACATTAGTAAATGGATGTACCCAATTTCCTGTTGTTGTATCAAGTTTTTGCAACCAGTAAGTATTATTAGAAGTGTTTGAATTTTCAACTAAATTAATATTAAACGATCCACAATTGGGTGATAAATCTGCGGTAGAATTTTCATAATAACCAAATACTTCTTTTGAAATAGTATAAGTTATTCCACAGGCATTAATTACTTCAAAAACATAAGTTCCTGGCGGCAACGAACCCAAAGTTAAAGTAGTAAAACTTCCAACTATAATTGAATTAAAATTATGAGGTATTGAAAAACCAGTGTAAGTTGAAGGAGCTGAGGTCATAATAATAGAAGTTAATTGTCCTTCAACTTTTAAAGACCCTAAACCAATATCACAACCTTCTAAAACATTTGACCCCGGAGAATCAGATATTGGAGAAATCACTACTATCATAGGTTGATGCTGACCACACAAATCTGTAGTATCAAATTCATAAACCCCAACAGGTAAATTAACAAAACCTGTGAAATTTGATGAATTTATTGTACTTGTGTAATCATGCGGCAGGGCTACATTATAGGTAGCTGGTGCCGAGACCATGACTAATCCTTGAATAGCAAAAATCAACAGTGATCCTGTTGTACAATTATTATTATAAATTAGATAATAAGGTGGAATCGGAGATTCAACTGTAACTTCTATATTATAAACATGCTCAACTCCACAAACATCGGTAACATTAAACACGTATACTCCTGCTACCAAATTAAAAATTTCTAACTCATTTTGTACAATTTGTGGCGTATAATTTATTGGCAATGTACTTGTAAAACCTGATGGTGCCGAAACCAACGTTATAGCTGTAACTCCAATAAATTTAATTTTTTTATGTGTACAATCTTGGGAATTAAGTTGAAACGTGGACGTTGGAGGTGTTATATTATTTATCACACCATTAATGGTTTGAGAATTTCCACAACCATCAACAATTGTAAAACTATAAGAATATGGTTGTTGTTCGTACAATGGAACAGATATAGAATAACTAGTAGCATTTACTTGACCAGAGCTAATAACTCCAGTTCCTGAAATGATAGTTCCGCCAGGAGCGTTTACTTGGCTACTTATTTGTAGCGGATACTTTATTACTCCATTTGATTGTATAGTTGAAACATTAAAACCAATTGTAACTGTAGTACATGTTGCTGAAAAAGGTGTTGAAAGTGTAAAATTGATAGCAGTACTAGTACTCTCTAATGTATATGTTTGTACAACTGCTTCGTCACAATTATCTATAACTCTTACTACATAAACTCCCGCTGAAAGTCCGGTGAATATATTCGAAGTTTGCAAAGGTTTTATAACTGGTCCAGAAATAATTTCATACCAAACAGCTGTTCCTGTTGTAGTGGTAACTGTTATCGTTCCATCAAGACCACACATTTCGTTTGTACTGGTAAGTTGATAGGTTAAATTGATAATTTGATTCAGTATAATAATATCTTGTTGCTTTGATGCTGTTTGAGTTCCAAAAGACTGAGTTGCAACAACTCTATATGTACCTTGAGTTAAACCTGTTAAAGGAGAAGTACTTGTAACGGTTATTGGTGTTGCTAAATCTGGCAACTTATAAATAGTGTACAAAATTGTAGAACCAGGTAAAGTATTTGCCACTGAAAAAAAAAGCTTTCCATTAGCTGTACAGGTTTCATTTACTTTTGTAACCGTTAAGGTAAAATTATCGATTTGACTGTACGAACTAGTATAGCAAATTATAAAAACAAATAAGGCTTTGATAAAATTTTTCAAACTATCACTTTAATTTAAGTGAAATAAAAGTAATACAAAAAATAATATGTTTTACAATTTGCAAAAAATATTACAATTCACTAGCCAACTTTGTAATTCGCTTAATGTCTTGCTCTTTACTTTTTGGGTAAATCAATAATATCCCTTCTTTATCAACAATTATATAGTCATGAAGACCATCAACTACAATTAATTTATCTGCATCTGAACGGATGATATTGTTAGAAGCATTCTCCATTACAACTTTGGCATTAATTACTCCGTTATTGTTCTCATCTTTCTCTATTTTTTCATGTAATTGACCCCAAGTTCCAAGGTCGTTCCAATCAAAAGTAGCTGGAAGCACAAAAACATTCTTTGCTTTTTCCATTACAGCATAGTCAATAGAAATGTTTTCAGCATTGGCATAATTAGTTTCTATAAATTGTCTTTCAGAAGCGGTGTTATAACTTTCTAAACCTTGTTGAAACAAAGCATTCATTTGAGGTTGAAATTTTTCAAAGGCTGAAATAATCGATTTTGCACTCCAAATAAAAATTCCACCATTCCAAAGGAAATTCCCTTGTTCTAAGAATGATTTTGCAGTTTCGTAATCTGGTTTTTCTCTAAATTGATTTACTTTCTTAATTGAATTACTATCTGATTTGTCAAATTCAATGTATCCAAAACCTGTATTAGGAAACGTGGGTTGAATACCCAATGTCATTAAAGCATCGTTGGTTTGGCAAAAATCAAAACATCGTTGTAAATTTTGAGTAAACGCATCTTCATCTTCAATCCAATGGTCGCTTGGTGCTACAACCATAACCGCATCTGGATTTTGCTTTTGAATTTTTAAAGACGCATATAAAATACATGGTGCTGTGTTACGCATTGCTGGCTCTAACAAAACTTGTTCTTGTTTCACCATTGGCAATTGTTCTAAAACCAAATCATTATATTTTTCATTGGTTAAAATCAAAATATTTTCGACTGGAATTAATTTTGACAAACGGCTGAACGTTTTTTGAATTAACGTCGAACCCGAACCCAACATATCGTGAAATTGTTTAGGAAATTCCGTTGTAGAAACTGGCCAAAACCTTGATCCAACTCCACCAGCCATCAATATTGCGTAATAATTTTTATTCATTTTGTTTTTTAACTAATAATAAACTAATGCATTTTATAGTCGTTGCAAATATATTCAGAATAAGAAGAAATTGGGAAATAATTAGAAGAAATGCACTTAGTAACAAATAGAAATTTATTTTCTCACCATTATCAAACAAAGGAAATTTATCATCACTAAAAATTAAATTGTATGGGAAAAAAAATCCTATCATTGAAAATAAAAAAAACGATATTAGAACAAAAGTCAAAGATTTGAATAATTCTATTTTGAATTTCTCAAAAAAGAAATAAATCATGAAGTTCAAAAATGATAAAATAGCTAACAAAAAATAAAAGTAGCTATGAGAAATAACATAATAAGTATCGTGAATGTTAATATCAAATGTTTCTTCTGTTGTAAAAAAACCAACTATAACTAAAATTAAAATTATAGGAATAAATATAACGTAAGGCTTTCTCCTTATCATAATCAACTTGGCAAAATTTCAACCTCAGCGTTGGCATTAAATAAATACAGCTTTCCTGTTTTTACTTCCAAACATTCATAACGTTTTACTCGAAGTCCTTTTTTTTGAAAAATTCTTCCGTTTTTTATTCTAAACATGCTTCCGCTTGGAACTTCATGAATGAAATGAACATCGGGTTTTCGTTCATCAAATTGTTTTAATGCATACGCTAATCTTGCATCGGTATCGCTACTTGCTGTTGGATTTTTGAAATGATTGGCTACTAATGGCAAAACCGAATGCGGAAAAATTTCAGGTCTAATAAATGGCAGCATCAATCTTTGAAAAGTAAGCTTCCATTCATTCCCGTGAGGTTTTATAAATCGTCCAAACTTTTCATAAGCTACCAAATGCGCAATTTCGTGAACTAATGTTATCAAAAAACGATACTTATTCAAGTTGGCATTAACGGTAATTTCGTGTTTCCCATTTAAAGCTTTTCGATAATCACCATGTCGAGTTTGTCGTTCATTTACAATTTTTAGATGAACCGAATTCATTTTGATAAGCTCAAAAAGTGGCTCAACAGCATACTCTGGTAAATATTTTAAAAGAACTTCACTCAATTTTAAGGCGTAGTTGATGAAACTTGAATAATTTTTCCGTTGTGGTATTTATTTCCGTTAATTGCAAAATTAAAGATATATTCTGCCATTTCTGAGGCAGAAATGGGCGCTTGATAACCCGGAAAAGCTTCTTGCAACATTTCTGTATTTACTGCTCCAAGTGCCAAAACGTTGAAAGCTATTCCTTGTTCTTTATATTCTTCTGCTAATAATTCAGAAAGTGTAATAACCGCACCTTTACTTGAGGAATAAGCCGCTAAACCTGGAAATTTCATGCTGCCTTGAATTCCACCCATTGAACTAACGGTAACTACGTGACTTCCTTTTTGAAGAAATGGCAAACAAATTCGAGTTAAATTGGCAACACCAAAAACATTTACTTTATATACATCTTCAAAATCAGATTGCGAAAGTTGAGAAAAAGGTTTGCTAATTAAACTTCCAGCATTGTGAATGATAATATCCACTTTTTTCCAAGTATGAGAAAGAAAGTTTTCAACTTCATTTAAATCTTCTTCTTTAGACAAGTCAATTGAAAGACAAGTGATGTTTTGGTTTTCAATTAAATCTTGAGGCATTTTTCTAGAAATAGCAAGTACTTGATGTCCAGCATTTGCAAATTGTAATGCTAATTCGTAACCAATTCCTCTGGAAGTTCCGGTAATGATGATGTTTTTCATTATTCTGTAATTGTCGTAAATATACTAATTCTAAGGAAAAGATTTTAGCTTTTATATTTCTTGAAAAACTTAACGGCTTGAAATATTCCCAATCCAACGAATACCAACGGAATAATTAATTTCATCAAATATTTGGAGAGAAAATCAACATTAGAAGCAAAGTAATACAATGATACTATTAAAGTTAACATTCCAAAAAAAGTTCCAGCAATAGTTCCGAATAAATAGAAGTATTTTTTAGAATTTGAAACTTCAATATATTTTCCGTTTACTAAATATAAATTCCAACTCAGCCAAAAAGGAATTTGAATAAAATTTAAACTGCTAAAAAACAATCCTGCAAAGAAAAAACTATGACTAATGTTCGAAAAAACAGTTCTGTTGACTTGTTCTGAGTTGGCGCTAGAATAGAAAAAATAAGCCAAAACAAACAAAAACACAACAGAAAACATTTCAATATATTTCAATAGTTTATAGTTACTATTGAGTTTATTTGCAAAAAACAATGTGCCAAAAATCACAAAAAATTCAACACAAATAACGCCTAACAAATAGAAAACCGTCTGATTCAATCCATTTGAATTATAGATGTCAAAACCAATCACATTCAAATATCCTAATGGAATTGAACCGATGAAACTCACCAGAAATCCAACCAAAATATTTTTAAGGTTTTGCATTAAAAGTTTACTATTTTTTTAGTCTGTTCCAAATGTTGTCGGTATTGATTCATTCCTTCTTTATGCGTAAGATATGAAAATCCTCGTTTGTTATTTTGAACGCTGATTTTGTACATATAAGAAATATGTCTTGCCAATTCTTTCCAGCAAAAAAAGATAGAATGCTTTGGGTCGTAAATATGAGTTGGCTCGCTTGCTGCACCATTTAATTCAACTATCTGGAAATTTTTGCCTTGCTCGAGTTCTTCCCAAGTATTGAACATCAAATCCATTCTACCAAAATAAAACTCATCAATTTGAAGACACAAATCATCAATAACTTTGTTCAGAGAAACAGATATTTTATCGCTTGCATTGATAAATTTTGCACCTCGAATATGATTGCCATATGGAACTAAATTTCGCTTTTCTCCTTTACCTAAAATTTCCTGAAGCTTATTTCCATATTCTTTTTGCAATGATTTTAATTGCATTTCATAGCGTGGATTTTGTTTAATTAATTCTTCCTGAGTTGAAAATCCATCGCCTTCAACAATAAGATATTCTTTAGCTACAATTCCAGTGATTTTTCCATTTTTTTGATGCGGAAACCGAACATAAAAAATCCCAACTTCATTCTCATAAGGAATAACATCTTGAATGATATAATCGAAGTTTGCTTTTTGATGATAATCTTTCAATTCATCTTCTGAATTTATCTTTTTTACAGCCGAACCACGAAGTCCAATATCAGGTTTTGCAATTAATGGAAAAGGAATATTGTTGCTTTCTTTTGTCGAAATAACTTCTTCGAATGGACAACTTTCTTTAACGAAAGAAGTTTTTGGATAATATTGTTGCGGAATTAGATTGTAGATTTCTATTTTACTATCCATTATAAAACCACCGTTTTTCATAGAAGGATTGCAAGTATTAAAAAAGAAAATCGTTCGTTGACTCAAAGCATAAAAAGCCCAAAGAAAATAAATTGGAATATAGACAATAGTAAACGGCCAATATTCCCAATGGGTTAGTTTATGAAAAAATAGTTTGAAGTTCAAAGGTGCAATTTTTATACTGTGATAAAAGTAGTTGAAAATTCTTTTTCTAAAACCAAATCTTTATAGTAAATTTCTACTTTATTGTTTTCTATAATTGCTTGTGTTATACTTAGTGTTTTCAGAAAATCGTTTCGGTTTATAACCAAACCGTTTTCAGGATTTTTTTCTTCTGTGTAACGATGAAAATTAAACATTTCATTCTCATCAACCTGAGGCTTTGTATCTAGAAAATTATAAAACCAATCTTCTCTTTTTTCTCTGACTTCTTTGGAATATAATGTAGATGATGACCAAATGTGCGATTGATTAACGTCTAACTCAATGGCTGATTTTTCTAATTCATTCCATTGCAATTGATATAATCTTTCGTTTTCAAATAAAACGATTGTAAACGGCTGAATGTCATCTAAATCAATAGTTTGCCAAAACTCTTTTGGCGATTCTGCACTTATTAAGTCTAAAACAATCAATCCGCGACTTTTTCGATAGCTTTCTTTTATTATGTGCTTTTCATTTGCTCCATTCAATAATACAATAACATTAGAAAACTCATCAATTGCATACCAAGTTCCGCCTTCTTTTTTATCTTTTGGGAAGATGATGTTTTTGTTATTGATTAAATAATTCTTAGGTTCAACAGCGCTTGGCCGAAGCACTTGCTCATCACGATTAGATGTGATTATTGTTTTATCGTTGGAGCGAACAAAACTTACTGTACACATTGTTTTCTGTATTCTATGGTTGAACGAGCTACACCAAAATTTTCGTTGACACTTGTTATCCCATAATGTAATAACGCAACTTTTATCAACGCTTGATGATGAATGCAATGTTCTAAATTGTAAAGTAGTTCTCTTTTATAATTGCTTTGTATCAAAAGGATTTCGCCGTCAACACATTGTTCTAAGCTTAACTCTTTGTTGGGTTTATCTATTTCATTCAAAATTGTTACTATCGCATTTGATGCAAACTTTGCATCTGTTTGGATTTGAAAATTTCTTTCTCTTTTATCGTAATCAACTACACCATTTTCGTATTGATTTTCCAAGCATTGAAACATTTCAATAATGTGTCTTGTGTGTTCGCCAATGGTTGCGTTGCTTAATGCTTCACAAGGTTTTGAGTAAATTTCATTTGAAAGTTGGTTGACTAAATCCAACAATTCATTTAATGTTTTTTGAATAGAAGCTATCAGCATTTGTTGTGTTTTTAAAAAATATACGATATTCTTTAAGGTTCAGATTTTGATTTTGAAATTTAGTAATTAAATTTTTAATTTTAATAAATCAGCTATTTTATTTCTTTCGTGAAATATTAAATAACAACTGCATACTGCAGTTATTAAAGCTAAAAAAAATAAAGTTCCTCCATCGTTTTGAACTTCAATTCCTAAAACAAAAAGATGTGATGCTATTGCTCCTAACATTGTTCCTAAAGCTACTATTGCTCCTAGCAATGTTGTTCTTGGAATTAAAATCAATATTGAAGCTAATAATTCGGCTATTCCTGAGCCAATTCTTCCGAAAGGTTCTATTCCTAGTTTTGTAAAAATATAGATACTTTCTTCGGCACCTGTAAATTTAAAAAATAAGGTTTGCACCAATATTACGACTACTACAAGTTTTACTATCCAAAAGATTATTTTATTATTCATGTCTTTATTTTTAACTTATTGAATGAACTTTTTCCAGTTATTATCTGCTTTTTTCTTCAAATTGGCTTCGTTTTTATTCCAAGATTTTAAAGTGTTATTGAAGAATGCGTTGTAGAAAACATATAATTTACCGTCAATAATCTTGAATGTTTCTGGGTCAACATCAACTTTTTCACCTGAATCTCCCATTGCATAAGCACACCAACCACCATATTGTGGTTCATAGTTTGCGGGGTTTTTTAAAAACGCATCTTTATTAGATTGATTTGAAAAATAGTAAGTAACTCCTTCATATGAAACTGCAATTTCTTTCTTTCCTTTGACTGCTTTTTTTACAGTAAAATATGCCACAGGATCATAACCTTGAAGTGCTACTTTATTCTCTAAATTAAATTCTGCTATTCTTTTTGTAGAAGATTGTGAAAATGAATTTAGACTTATGATTCCTAAAACAAATAGTATTACATATTTTTTCATGATTACTCTGTTTTACTTATTTTAATGAATTGGCTACTGATAGTAACAATTCGTTTGATAATCTGTGTTTGTAATCTGGAGCTATGTATTCGAATAAAATGGTTCCATCTTTGTCCAAAATAAATACGCTTGGCACGGGAATAATGCTCGAATTCACATTATCGGAACCTTTCATCAGGTATTTTTCATAATTTTTTGGAGCTTCAAATGCTAATCCAAAAGCTTTGGAAAAGTTATTTTCGCTATCCGAAAGTAACGTGTAATTTACTTTATCTTTTGATTTTGTTTCTTCCAAACTTTTTGCTGAATCGGGACTTACTGCTACTATTTTATATCCCATTTTCAGCAATTCTGGCTCAGCTTCTGCCAAAGCACTTAAATGTTTGTTGCAATAAGGACACCAACCTCCGCGATAAAACACAAGAATGGTTTTGTTGTTATTTAAAACATCTAAAAAAGAAACTGGTTTCCCATCAATGGAAGTTAAGTTGGTATTGGGTGCTTTTTCTCCAATTAATAATGGAGCAATGTCATTTGCTGATTTTGGTAAATCGTTTTGAGCAACACTAAATTGCGCTAAAACAATGGCAAAAAGGATAATAATTTTTTTCATGAGTAGTTTATTTGTTTTTGTATTACAAAGATAATTCTACTCTAAAAGTCTAAATGTAAGTTAGTTTACAAATGAAGAAAAATTAACTAAAGTTTTGAAATATCTTCAATGATTATCTCTTTTCTACCATAATACATCAATCCGCTTTCCTCTAGTTCTTTCAATAAAATGGTTGCGGTTTGTCTTGATGTACAAATGATTTGTGCTATGTCGTTTTGGGTAAGATAATTTTCGATGAATACTTTATTACCTTCTCTTTTTCCTTCGCGCTCAGACCAATCTTTAAGAAAAGAAACTAATCTGGTTTTTGCATCTTTAGACATTAGATTAGCGTAATTGTTCTTCAAACGCTTCATTTTTAAACCTACGAACTTGGTATACGATAATGCTAAATTTGGATGTTTTAACAAAAGATTTTCAAAGTCTGATAAAAGAAAACTACAAATGGCTACTTCATCGGTTAATGCTTTAGCATATTCATTTGAATTAGTGTCACTATCGAGTTCAAGTTCTCCAAATAAGTCGCCTTTTTGGATAATATCTTTTATGGTTTCGTTTCCTTCTTCATCAATAGAAACAATTTTGATGTTTCCTTTTTTAAGTAAAAAAACTCTTGGTACGTCAGACGATGAGAAATAAATAACATCTCCTTTTTTTGCTTTTTTATAACCTGTTATGATGCATAATTGTTTTATTTGAGCAAAACTCAAAGTTCTGAACAGTTTATGATCGCGCAAATACCAATATTTTAATTCTTCATACATGATGAGTAAAAATAGTAATTTTTTTATTCAAAAAAACCCTTTCAAAATTGAAAGGGTTTTTTAGTTTTATTTATTATAATCGGTTTATGAAACTAAACCTCTTGAAATTACTATTCGTTGAATTTCTGAAGTTCCTTCATAGATTTGAGTAATCTTTGAATCACGCATCATACGTTCTACATGGTATTCGGCAACATAACCGTTTCCTCCATGAATTTGAACTGCATCGTTTGCCACTTCAAGAGCTACTTCTGAAGCGTATAATTTTGCCATTGCTCCGCTGTGTGCTATGTCTTTTCCTTCGTCTTTTTCGCTGGCTGCTTTCATTACTAATAATCTTGCAGCAGTTACTTTTACATACATATCTGCTAATTTGAATGCAATAGCTTGGTGTTTGAAGATTTCTTTGCCAAATGCTTTTCTTTCATGAGAATATTTTAAAGCTAATTCGTAAGCACCAGTTGCAATTCCTAATGCTTGTGATGCAATACCGATTCTTCCACCGTTTAAAACATTCATTGCAAAGTTAAATCCGAAACCATCAGCACCAATTCTGTTTTCTTTTGGCACTTTTACATCGGTAAACATCAATGAATGTGTATCGCTACCGCGAATTCCCATTTTCTTTTCTTTTGGACCAATTTCGAAACCTGCCCAACCTTTTTCAACAATAAATGCATTGATTCCTTTGTGTCCTTTTTCAACATCAGTTTGCGCAATTACCAAATACGTTGATGCTGTTGCACCATTAGTAATCCAGTTTTTAGTTCCGTTTAAAAGGTAATAATCTCCCATGTCTTTGGCAGTAGTTTTTTGTGATGTTGCATCGCTTCCTGCTTCTGGTTCTGAAAGACAAAACGCTCCGATTACGTCACCTTTTGCAAGTGGAACTAAATATTTCATTTTTTGTTCTTCAGAACAATATTTTTCCATTCCTGCACAAACTAATGAATTGTTTACCGACATGATTACAGCGGCAGAAGCATCTACTTTAGCAATTTCGGTCATGGCTAATACATAAGAAACTGCGTCTAAACCTGCACCACCATATTTTGGGTCGACCATCATTCCTAAAAACCCTAGTTCGGCCATCATTTTCACTTGCTCTGTTGGGAATTTAGAATGTTCGTCTCTTTCAATTACACCAGGTAATAGTTCAGTTTGAGCAAAATCTTTTGCTGCTTGCTGAATCATTAATTGTTCTTCGGTAAGATTAAAATCCATATTTTATTTATTGTAAATTGAATATTGTTAAATGTATATTGTAATTTTGAGTGCCAAAAGTACGTTTTAAAACTTAAAATTTCAAACGATTTCGTAATTTTAGAATATGTCTAAGGAAAGCTATAAAGTTGTTGGTGTGATGAGTGGAACTTCGCTAGACGGAATTGATTTGGCTCATCTTGATTTTAGTATTGAAGATGGAAAATGGTTGTTTGAAATTCATGAATGTGAAACGATTGCTTATCCTGATGAATGGTTAAACAAACTTAAAATAGCGGTTTCTTTTTCGAAAGATGCTTTAGACGATTTAAACAAAAAATACACACAATTTCTTGGAGCAACCATTCGTGGTTTTATAGACAAACATCAGTTGAAAAATTTGGATGCTGTTTGTAGTCATGGGCATACTATTTTACATCAACCTCAACGTGGTTTTACTTTACAGATTGGAAATCTTCCTGAACTGGCTACTATGGTTAAAGAGCGTGTTGTTTGTGATTTTAGAGTTCAGGATGTGCAACTTGGCGGACAAGGTGCGCCGCTTGTACCGATTGGTGACCGAATTTTATTTTCGGATTATGATTACTGTTTGAATTTAGGTGGTTTTTCGAATGTTTCTTTTGAAGATGGAACCCGTCGTATTGCCTTTGATATTTCGCCTGTGAATACGGTATTGAATTTTTATGCTAATCAACTAGGAATTGATTATGATGATAAAGGAAATTTGGCGAAAAGTGGTACTGTTGATACTGCTTTACTTAATGCATTAAATGGTTTGGATTATTATCAAAAAACATTTCCAAAGTCGCTTGGTTTTGAGTTTGTAAAAGATGTTGTTTTGCCTTTGATTGAGACTTTCAAACTATCAACTGAAGATAAAATGAGGACTTTTGTAGAGCATATTGCTTATCAAACTTCTATTGCATTGCCTAAAAAATCTGGAAAATTATTAGCTACTGGTGGTGGAACTTATAATGACTTTTTATTGGAACGTATGCGGTATTATTTACCCGAAATGGAAATTATTGTTCCCGACAAAACCTTATTAGAATATAAAGAGGCTTTGATTTTCGGGTTGCTTGGTGTTTTAAAACTGCGTAATGAAATTAATGTTTTGAGTAGTGTTACTGGTGCTAAACATGATCATAGTTCAGGCGAAATATATTTAAAGACTATATGTTAATTATTTTTTCGTGCCTCTAGAATTTTTTTTGCCTTTTCTTCACCATAAATCATCTTATATTGTTGATATATAAGAGAATCTTTTGAAGATTGATTTGTTTCTTGACTTTCATTTTTATTATAAGCTATACAAGCAATATTCGGATATTTTGAAGAGTATTTGATAGGAATTACCATGCCTTCATAAAATTGTTCATATTGATATGGCGTTATTGAAATTTCTGCATTAGCAAATTCCCCTTTTTCTGTCTTAAATTGAACTCTCATGCTTTCAATAGTCTTTCCACGTCTTCCATATATTCTTGTTTTATCAATAATACTTGCTTCTGTGTAAACACCATTTTTATTTAATTCCTCTGATGAAAAAGATACCGTTTTGGAAATAAAAAAATATCCAAAAACAAATAATGAAGAAATACAAACTAAACTAAAACCTAGGTATGTTTTTTCCCATACCTCATCTGTTACAAAACTTAATACCGACCAAAATGAAAGAATTAAAGTAATTACACCTCCTAATATCCCTAAAGAAATTGAATATTCTTCTGCAATTTCTGGAGGTAATATGTGAAAGAAAAATAATACGTTAAAAGCCATTAAAAATAATGGGAAAAATTTATTAGAACGTATTTTTTGCCAAGTTGTTTTTTCTGGTTCCCAAGCTTGAGTGTTATTTTCTTCCATGATTATGTAAGTATTTCAAATTTATTCAAATATCAAAAATTAATTTTAAAAAACCATTACTAATTATTTCTATTCGAAATTTAGAAGATTATAAAATGAAATTAATTTTTTGAGTAGTGTTACTGGTGCTAAAAAAGATCATTCGAGTGGAAAATATTTAACAAAAAAGCCAATCGTAACTGATTGGCTTTTTTTATTTATTTAAAATCGTGTTTACTTTTTATGCTAACATCGTTACTGGGTTTTCCAGATAGGTACGTAATGTTTGCAAGAATTGTGCTCCTGTAGCTCCATCGACTGTTCTGTGGTCGCAAGCTAAAGTAACTGTCATTGTATTTCCAACTACAATTTGACCATTTTTTACCACTGGTTTTTGCTCGATAGCTCCGACTGATAAAATAGCTGAGTTAGGCTGATTGATAATTGATGTAAACGACTGGATTCCGAACATACCCAAGTTAGAAACTGTGAATGTGCTTCCTTCCATTTCGGCAGGTGTTAGTTTTTTGTTTTTTGCTTTTCCTGCTAAATCTTTTACGCTAGCACCGATTTGAGACAACGTCATTTGGTCTGTAAAATTCAATACTGGAACTACCAAACCATCTTCAACTGCTACTGCAACACCAATATTTACATGGTGGTTGATTAGCATAGCATCAGCAGTCCATTGAGAATTTACCTGTGGGTGCTTTTTTAATGCCATTGCACACGCTTTTACTACCATATCGTTAAACGATACTTTAGTATCTGGAACAGTATTGATGATTGCTCTTGCATTCATCGCTTCGTCCATGCTTACCTCAATGGTTAAATAGTAATGTGGTGCCGTGAATTTAGATTCTGCTAAACGCTTCGCAATGGTTTTACGCATTTGCGAATTTTTGATTTCCTCAGTGTATTTTTCTCCTGCAGGAACGAATGGTTTTACCACTGGTGCTGCTGCTGAAGTAGAAGCTGCTGGTTGTGCAACTGGTGCTGCCGCTACTGCTGAAGGTGTAAAGTTTTCTACATCGCTTTTGGTAATTCTACCATTGTCACCTGTTCCTTTTACATTTGCCAGATTAATTCCTTTTTCTTTAGCAATTTGTTTTGCTAATGGTGATGCAAATATTCTTTCGGAATTGTTTGTTGTTTGTGGTTGATTGTTTGTTGTTTCAGCAGGTGCTGAAGTTGGCGCTGGAGCTTCTGCTTTAGGAGCTGAACCTCCTTTTTTATAATTCTCTGCGATTCCTGAAACGTCTGTTCCTGCAGGACCAATGATTGCTAAAACGCTATCAACTGGCGCTGTTCCACCTTCCTGAATTCCTATTGATAACAATGTACCTGCATTGAACGATTCGAATTCCATTGTTGCTTTATCAGTTTCGATTTCAGCAAGAATATCGCCTTCTTTAACTGTATCGCCCACTTTCTTTAACCAAGTTGCAACCGTTCCTTCTGTCATTGTATCGCTCAATCTTGGCATGGTAACAACTACTACGCCTTTAGGAAGTTCGGCAGTTTGTTGTTTATCGTTTGTTGTTTGTGGCTCTGATGTTGCTTTTGCTTCTTCTGCTTTTGGAACTTCTTCTGTTGATGTTCCGCCTGCTAATAAAGCTGAAATATCTTCGCCTTCTTTACCAATGATTGCTAATAATGAATCCACTGGTGCGGTTTCACCTTCTGGAATTCCTATGTGTAATAAAGTACCTGCGTTGAACGATTCAAACTCCATGGTAGCTTTATCTGTTTCAATTTCTGCTAAAATATCGCCTTCTTTAACTGTATCGCCAACTTTTTTTAACCAAGTTGCTACAGTTCCTTCTGTCATTGTATCGCTTAAGCGAGGCATTGTTATTTTGATAGCCATAATTTATAGTCTGTGTGGGATGAAAGGATAATTTTCTTGCTCGTAAACAACGTCATACAGTTGTTGTGCTTCTGGGAAAGGAGATTCTTCAGCGAATGTTGCACATTCTTCTACTAAATCTTTTACTCTTTCGTCTATTGCTTCAATTTCTTCGTCAGTAGCGTATTTTTTCTCTTTAATAACATCTAAGACTTGAGTGATTGGGTCTATTTTTTTGTATTCTTCAACTTCATCTTTGGTACGATATAATTGTGCATCTGACATTGAATGACCTCTATATCTATAAGTTTTCATTTCTAAGAATGTTGGTCCATCACCACGACGTGCTCTTTCCATTGCTTCGTGCATTGCTTCTGCCACTTTAACAGGATTCATACCATCAACTGGTCCACAAGGCATTTCGTACCCTAAACCAAGTTTCCAAATATCTGTATGGTTAGCTGTTCTTTCTACAGAAGTTCCCATTGCATACCCATTGTTTTCACAAATGAATACTACTGGAAGTTTCCACAACATAGCCATATTGAATGCTTCATGTAATGAACCTTGACGAGCAGCACCATCACCAAAATAGGTCAACGTTACACCGCCAGTTTCAAAATATTTATCGGCAAAAGCCATTCCTGCACCAACTGGAATTTGCGCTCCAACGATACCGTGACCTCCATAAAAACCGTGTTCTTTTGAAAAAATATGCATCGAACCACCCATTCCTTTTGAAGTTCCTGTTACTTTTCCAAGTAATTCAGCCATTACTTTTCTTGGATCAACTCCCATTCCTATTGGTTGAACGTGATTACGATAAGCTGTAATCATTTTATCTTTTCCACCTAAATTCATAACATGCAAAGCACCTGCTAAAACAGCTTCCTGACCGTTATATAAATGTAGAAATCCTCTAACTTTTTGTTGAATGTAAAGTGCTGCAAGTTTGTCTTCAAACTTTCTCCAAAATTGCATTTGCTCATACCAATCAAGGTATGTTTCTTTTGTAATTGGTTTCATTTTTTAATGAATTACTATGATTAGTTACGTAATAATCGATTGCAAGCTTCTTTTTTAAAAGAATGCGAATTGCAAAAGTATGATATTGATTGTAGAAGTAAAAATAATTCCAAATTAAAATAGCATTTTTTACGACTAGTGTTTTTAAAAATATTAACTATATCGATATAGTTTATAGCGATGTTTTGTCGAAAGTTAGCGGCAATAAATTATTGATTGAATCTGACTTATATACTTCGCCAGATTCACCCATGAAAAATATTTCTATCGGTGTATTTTGTTTAAACTCATATTCTGCAATTGATTGACGACAACTGCCACATGGCGGTATCGGTGATACTGTTGGGTTATTATCTGAAGCTGCCGAAATGGCTAGTTTTATGATTTTTGCATCTGGATAAATTGCTCCGGCTTGGAAAATTGCTACTCTTTCGGCACATAATCCTGAAGGATAAGCCGCATTTTCTTGATTGGAACCTAACACTATTTTTCCGTTGTCTAAAAGAATTGCTGCACCAACTCTAAATTTTGAATATGGAGCGTATGCCTTTTTTCTTATTTCTATTGCCTGATTCATTAATGATTTGACCTCAGACGTGAGTTCATCAATTGAATTAAACACTTCGAATGTGGTTTTAATTTCAAGTTTTTTCATATAATCAATTATGACTTTTCTATTGTTCTAATTCTTTATTTATAGTGGAAAAAAAATCCAAATTTCAAAAAAAGAAATTTGGATTTTTATTAAATTTTATCTTCTGTTAATATTCATCGTATTTGTCACCAAAATTAAATGTTAGTGAGAAACGCAACGTATTTTCTAATGGGTTTTTTACTTTTGATGCAGAGAATAAATAAGATACATCTACCTTTACTACATTGTATTTAAAACCTGCTCCTAGTGAAAAGAATTTTCGAGCACCTTTAATTGGACTTTCATGGAAATATCCTAATCGCATTGCAAATGAATCTTGGTATAAATATTCAGCTCCAACTGAATATGTAAATTCCTTTAGTTCTTCGCTAAAACCTCCTGGTGCATCACCAAATGATTTGAATATTCCTGAAACCCAAGTTACTTTATTGTAATCTGCATTTAATTGTTGTTGTAAGTCAGCTTCTTCACCAGCTTCAATAACTCCATTTCCATTTAAATCAGCGCTTTGTGGAGTTGGCACTAATAATTTTGCAACTTCTATGTTTAGAGCAACCTTATTGTAATCATCAAATATAAAATCAAAACCTCCACCAAGCTTCATGTTTGCTGGCAAAAAGTTTGCACTACCATCATCTGATTGACCTGCATCGTAATTGATTTTTGGACCAAGATTTTGAAAGTTGAATCCCATTCTCCATCTACCATTAAAATCGCCATAAGCATCTTCTTCTGATTGATAAAACCCTGCGATATCAACCGCAAATGTACTTGCTGGTTTAGCATCACCACCTGAAGATTCAGAAGGAATTCTTAATTGAGAACGAATATATCTACCTGCTACTGCCATAGAAAAACGTTCACTTAATTTCAAAGAATAAGAACCATCAAGTGCCATTTCAAATGGTTTAACAATTTGAGGAACATCTTCGGCTTGTTGTCTTAGCTCAATTTCTCCTAAACCAAAATAACGTAAACTTCCCGCAAAAGCACTTCTTTCGTTTATTCTATTGTAATAAGTTACTTGACCTAATGAAATATCGTTTACTAAATCTGTTAAGTATGGTGTATAACTCACTGAAAAACCCTGTTTATCAAGTGCAAAAGCATATTTGGCTGGATTCCATTGTTGTGAAAAAACATCTGTAGATGTAGCAACACCTTGGTCTGCCATACCTGCAGAACGCGCATCAGCAGCTACTAAAAGAAAAGGAACACCTGTAGTGATTACTCTACTATCATTAGTTTGAGCATTTATGGTTGAAATTGTGAATAATAATAAAAATGCGATTTTAATCTTTTTCATTCTATTTTTTTAATAAAAGTTAACAAATATAGTATTTTCTTAAAGGATTACAAGTTTTTCTATTTTTTCGGTTTTTTTATTCGATAAAGTGGATTTTACAGTCAATTTGTAAACATAAACACCTTTACCTATTCTGTCTCCAAAATCATCTTTTCCATCCCAAGTAATCTCTCTTGAAAGAAATCCGTCAGTTGTAACCGTTTGATTTTTTGTCCAAACAATTTTACCAGTTATCGTCATTACTTGAACTTGAACTTCCAATGGTTCAAATGGACGATTGTGAGAAAACCAAAACTCTGTATAATTGACAAATGGATTAGGATAGTTCAACACATTTTTTAAAGTTATCGAATCATCACCAACCACAACAAATTGAATTTCGGCAGTGATTGGATTGTTATAAACATCCCAAGCTTTAAAAGTTATAGTATGTAATCCAGGTTCTAAATTGCGATAAGGAAAATATACTCTTCCTTTGGTGTAATCATCAAGTTCTGTTTCATAATAATCATTCATGATGTATGGATTGCTTTCATCACCATCTAAAATCCCAACGATATCATGACCAATACCACTGGCTGTATTAATTCCATTTTCATCTTCTAGCAATGCTAATAGAAACGGAGATTTATTGGTTATTCCGCCGTTGACAAAAGTTTCGTCGTTCATATATAATTTGACTCTTGGACCTGTATTATCAACCGCAGCATTTGTATTTATTCCACCAACTTTGATATCTGTGTTATAGCCAGTTTTGTCTAAACGAATTTGATTTCTCTTTGCATAAAAACTGATTCTTCCATTATCAACAGGAATTCTGATATCTCGAGGAACCACAAATCCAAATTCAAATTTTCCGTTGACAACAGAAGCATTTCCTCTGAATATTGTTTCTCCAAGTTTCACAAAAGGCATTGTTGGCGCCGTTTGAAAAGCATCATTAATTATGGCATCTTCCCCATCATTTCTCAAAGTATTTGCTGTGATGTTTTTATCAAAAATATTTACGGCTAATTCTCCATTATAACTTGAAAGTAAATTATTGTTTTCATCTAAAACTTCCCCATTTAATTTAACATATGCTAATGATTTGAAATCATCAATTGGACCCGTTATTGGCATATCATTTACCAGTGTAAGAACTACTTTTGGTCTAGGAATTGCCAACATTAAGGCTGGATCGCCTAAATAAAAAACAACATTAGTTGAAGAATTTGGACTAAAGTTCTTAGCCATTCTTAATGATTCTGCTATTGATGTATACTCATCACTTCCAAAAGAAAAAAGATATTGAGCTAGTTTATCATTAAAAAATTGTGCTGGACCTTGACCTATTGAACGAATTGTTGTAATCATGGAAATTGCACCACCTTTTGGATTCCAATACGTATATTCGCCAGCAGTTGGTCTGAATGGATTGTCAAATCTTGAAAAATCACATGTAATTGTAATGAATAACGGATACTTATAACGATTATTTAAATTTTGTCCATCTGATTTTTCCCAAACTCGTTCTTCTGTTAATCCATCTTCACCTCCATGTCCTAAATAATTGAAAACTAAAGCTCCTTTTTCGAAAGAAGCAAAAATCTCTTCACGTGCTTTTGGATATCTTTTTCCACCTGCAGAAGTTTCTTGAACATAGGCATCTAAAAGAATTTTCTTTTGATTTAAAAATGGCTTTTGTTCAATAATATTATCCGTTAATCTGTTTTGATAATATTGTAATTGTTTATCGCCAGGTTTATCTGGATTCGGATCATCGGCAATTGATACGTAATTATTTCGCCAACTTCCGTATGATTTAATATCGTGGTATTCTATTACTTTATTCACCATTTCATCTGCTTGTTTAGTTGTGCTGACAATCATTCTACCAACAGCAATATCAACCCCTCTAATATCTAAAACCCAATTTCCTGAACTTGTAAAATAGTCTATTCGTCCTTCATTGTCATCCATTAATCCATAAAAATCATCTGAAGCAAAAGAAGCTTCACTTTCTGTATAACTATTTAATGATTGATAAATTGGAACTATATTGGTGTTTCCTGAAACTCTATCTTTAAAATCATAAGAACCATCACCAAAAAGATTTACATATTTTACTCGCTTATCAGTAGACGAGGCATTGAAATAAACATATCTAATAAAATTTCTAATCGCTCCAATATCTTGTTTTCCTGATGAAAATTCTTGATAGATGTTTTCTAAATTTAAAACCTTCACACTCATTTGTGAATTGTTTCTGTGAAAATTTGCAAGCTTTTCTGCTTGAGCATTTAGAAACTTTGGAGTAATTATTAAATAATCTACATCTTGAAATTGATTTTGAGCATTTTTGAAAACTGTTCCTTTTATATTCTGATTTTCAACTCTGCTTTTTGACTCTTTTAAAGGCGAAAAATAATCGGAAGGCTCAACTGCAATGTATTTTCTAACTTCACCCAAATTAGCAGAAAAACTAAAAGCATTTTGAGATGTATTTTCGACTTTAGTAACATTATAAATATCTGTAACATCCCAAATTTGTGAAATTCCAGATGCATTAGAAATTTGAAAACTTCCTACTCCAATAGTTGAAGCTGCATCATCATGTTGAAATCTGAATTGTTTTCCAGTTCCTTTTAATTCTCGCTTTGCTTTTATGTTGATATAATCTAAATATCCTTTTGAACTTGGAACACCTGAATTATCATAAGTAATTTTTACTGTAACCGTATTAGAGCTAACAGCTACATTATTTTTTATAGTATAGTCGTAAGCTTCAGCACTACTATTTTGAGAAATAGCACTCATATTAACTTGTCCTATTAATTGTCCATTTGCTTCAGCTTTGAAGTTTGTAACAGCTGATGAAGCCGCTGCAACATGTATTGAAAATTGTGTTGGAACTGAGGTAACTAAATTAGGGAAATTAAAATCGAAAATTTGTTCATTATTAATCGAAAATTGTTCTCCAAACCAAACTCTACCTAATTTTGCAATGTTTTCTCTATCGATTTCATGAAATTGGTAATCATCAAAAGAAGTTATCGTAGCTGTTGGTGTTGAAGTTGGCTGAACCATATCTGTAATTCGTTTTCCACTTCCGCCACTTGTAGTTACATAATAATATGCTTTATCGGCGTATAAATTCAAATTGGTTTGGTTATCCTGACTCCAATTGTCCATTCCTTCTGCATAAAACAATATATAATCCTGATTATCAAAAACACCATCCGATTCGCCAATAAATTGAATTGCATTTTCAGTTAAATCAAAAGGATATTCTACTGAGTTTAATAACGGAACCATTCTTCCACCACTTCCGAAGATTTTTATTTTTCTTGGGTCAACATTTGTATTCATTCCAAGACTACTCAAAAAACTTCTACTTATTTTATATACCCCTGATTTTTGTACATAAAAACGATACCATTCACCAGAACTTAGTACAGAATTTCCAACTTGTGGAACGCTATTGCTAAATGAAGAGTTTCTTAAACCAGATGAATTAACAACATAATCAAATCGAATTAATTTTTTAAAAACATTATTCTCTTTAATTATTGGTGAAAGAAAAATTTGCCCTAAAACTTTATCTCTTGCTATTATGAATTTAAATTGTGAATTTAACGATGATGGAATCTCTTTTTTATTTAAATCACCTAAACTTGTCTCAGAAATAATTTCAAAAACAGGATTCTTAATATCAACCGTACTACCTTCATTAAAAGTATTACTCTCTAAAGTAATAAAATAGTACAAAGAAGCCTTGTAACTATCAAATTGTAGATTTTCTTTGTTAAATTGTGGGATGTTAAATTTGGCATTACCAACAGAAAAAGATTCTTTATCTTTCCATATTAATTGTAGTGTTCCTTTTTCTTGAGAAAACCCAAAAAAACAACACATTGCAATGAGCAAATATTTAATTTTCTTTTTCATATTCTAATAGTAAACGAAAATAAAGAAAGTTTATTGTATTTATGTAAAAATAATTTCCAATCAACACAATAAAAAAACTATTTTTGCGTTATAAATATCAATGATTGTTATCTATACGAATAACGAAGTTAGTATTAATTTAAAAATTTTGTTGCAAATTAAAGGTTAATTCTTAAATTGCGCCACAAATCTATAACCTACGATGGATATGAAACATGTTAAAATTATGAATATTAGATTATTACTTTTAGCAATACTATCATTATGTATTACTAGTTGTAGCAAGAAATCTAGCTCAAAAGGCGGTTCTCAAGCTACTGGTTGGAAAATCAACGATAAAAAAGGTGGTTTCCAATATGCCTCAAAATTCAAAAAACAAGCAACTGGTCCTGGTCTTGTTTTAGTAGAAGGTGGAACTTTTACAATGGGTAAAGTTCAAGACGATGTTATGCATGATTGGAATAACACTCCAAATCAACAACACGTTATGTCTTTTTATATGGACGAAACCGAAGTAACCAACATGATGTACATGGAATATCTTGATTGGTTAAAAAGAGTTTTCCCTCCAGACCAAGAAAATTACAGAAACATATATGAAGGTGCGTCACCAGATACACTTGTTTGGAGAAATCGTTTAGGATATAATGAAACGATGACTAATAACTATTTAAGACATCCTGCATATGCAGAATATCCTGTAGTTGGGGTTAATTGGATTCAAGCAACTGAATTTGCAAAATGGAGAACAGATCGTGTAAATGAAAAAATTCTTGAAGATCAACGTTATTTGAAGAAAGATGCAAAAGTGACTGACGTTACTGGTGAAAAAGTATTCAGCACTGAAGCTTATCTTGCTTCACCTTCAACAGCAATGGGTGGAGACTCTGAATTAGTTTTACAAAGAGGTCAAAAAAGTTCTGGTAAAAAAGGAAGTTCTGGCGCAGCTCCAGCAGCTGGAGGCACTAACACTCAAGGAAATAGTCCTAAAAACGTTTATGCTCAAAGAACATCAGGATTAATTTTACCAGATTACAGACTCCCTACTGAAGCAGAATGGGAATATGCAGCAGCAGCAGATGTTGGACAAAGAGAATACAACATATACAAAGGACAAAAGAAATATCCTTGGTCAGGAAGTTATACTCGTTCTGGAAAAAGACAAGTTAAAGGAGATCAATTAGCAAACTTTAAACAAGGAAAAGGAGATTACGGTGGAATTGCAGGTTGGTCAGATGATGGTGCTGATATTACTAACAAAGTAAAATCTTATCCTCCAAATGATTTTGGATTATATGACATGGCAGGTAACGTTGCTGAATGGGTTGCTGATGTTTATAGACCAATTGTAGATGATGAAGCTAATGATTTCAATTACTACAGAGGTAATATATACATGAAAAATAAAATTGGTGAAGATGGAAAAGTTGAGCTAGTAACTGCTGAAACTCAAAAATTTGACACCTTACCAAATGGTAAAATTGTAGCAAGAAACTTCCCTGGAGAGATTGCTCAAGTACCAGTTGACGAAAACGAAACATATTTAAGACAAAATTTTGACAAATCAGACAATAGAAATTATAGAGATGGTGACAAACAATCATCTAGATATTTCAAATTTGGAACTTCTGAAGAAGGTGACGAAAAAGGTAACCTAAAAGACAATCAAAGAATGTATGATTCACCAAAACACAATGTTTCTGTTGATAGTCTTGGAACAATGATTAGAAAATATGATAAATCAAACAAGAGAACTACATTGGTTAATGACGATGTAAGAGTTTACAAAGGTGGTTCTTGGAGAGATAGAGCATATTGGTTAGATCCTGCACAAAGAAGATATTTCCCTCAAGATATGGCGACAGACTATATTGGATTTAGATGTGCAATGTCTAGAGTTGGACCAAAAGCAGACAAGAAAAAATCTGCTAGAAATAAAAGATAATATTTTTTCAAAATAATTAATAAAAGCCCTATTTAGGGCTTTTATTGTATATAAGAATCAGAAATGGAAATTAACAAAATACACAATCTTTTTTTGGAGTGTCAATCATTTTCTACTGACACACGTAAAATTGAAAAAAACTCTATGTTTTTTGCTCTGAAAGGAGATAAATTTGACGCAAATACATTTACCAAAGAAGCGATAGAGAAAGGTGCTAAATACGTAGTAATTGACAATCCAAATTATTTTATAAAAGAAAGAACAATACTTGTTGAAAATGTTCTTAAAACACTTCAAGAATTATCTACATTTCACAGGAATTATTTAAAAACACCAATAATTGCATTAACTGGAAGCAATGGTAAAACAACAACTAAAGAGCTAATTAACGTAGTTCTTTCTAAAAAATTCAACACAAAAGCAACTGTTGGAAACCTTAACAATCATATAGGTGTTCCTTTGACCTTACTTTCTTTCACAAAAGAAACTGAAATAGGGATTGTTGAAATGGGTGCAAATCATCAAAAAGAAATTGAATTTTTATGCACCATAGCTCAACCAGACTCTGGATATATTACAAATTTTGGAAAAGCACATTTAGAAGGTTTTGGTGGTGTTGAAGGAGTAATAAAAGGTAAAAGCGAAATGTATAACTATCTATTTGAAAACAACAAGCTAGTTTTTATTAATTCGGACGATGAGATTCAAAAAAATAAAACATTAGCATACAGTAAAAAAATTAATTTTAGCAAAACAGACAGAAATGCTGATTTATTCATAGAATCAGTTTCTGCAAATCCATTTGTTGAAATAAAAACATCAGACACCGTTATTAAATCAAACTTAATAGGGCTTTATAATGCGAATAATATAAATGCATCAATACTTATTGGAACTTATTTTAAAGTAGCTTTAATGGATATTAAAGCAGCTATTGAAAGTTATATTCCAGAAAACAATCGCTCTCAATTAATAAAAAAAGGAACTAATGAAATAATCCTTGATGCCTATAATGCAAATCCAAGTAGTATGAAAGTTGCTTTAGATAATTTTATTCAAATTAATAAAAGTAATAAGCTTATTGTTATTGGAGATATGTATGAACTAGGTTCAGAAAGTTTAAATGAACATAAAACGATTGTAAATTACCTTCAAGACAAAAAAATTGAAACTTATTTGATAGGAAAAGATTTTTATTCTAATAAGATTTCTAACCCTGATTTAAATTTCTTTGCGTCATTTGATGAATTTGGAAACTATTTAAAAGCTAAGAAAACAGAAAATAGATCAATTTTGATTAAAGGCTCAAGAGGCATGGCATTAGAACGAACTCTAGAATATTTATAATAAAAAAACTCCTCAAAAATTTGAGGAGTTTTTTTGTGGGCGATGAGGGATTCGAACCCCCGACCCTCTCGGTGTAAACGAGATGCTCTGAACCAACTGAGCTAATCGCCCTTATTGCGAGTGCAAATATAAGCTAGTTTTTTAATTCTACAAACTTTTATTGTGTTTTTTTAAATTATTTCTGCAACCACAAAATTACTTCCCCCTACATATATAAAGTCGCTTTTTAAAGCTGAATTTATAGCTTCATGATAAGCATTTGTAACAGAATTGTATACATCACCTTTAAGCCCATAAGAAAGCGATTTAGTCATTAAAATATTTTCATCTAAACTTCTTAAATTATTTGGTCTGCAAAAATAATATTTTGCATTTTTTGGTAAAATTGATAATATATCATCAATACTTTTGTCACTTACAAATCCTAAAACCATATGTAAATTAACAAAGTCATGTTTCTGAATTTGTTTTAAGATAATTTTAAACCCATCAATGTTATGAGCAGTATCACAAACCGTAAAAGGAGAATTATTCAAAATTTGCCATCTCCCTTTTAATCCAGTGTTTGTAACAACGTTTATAAGGCCTTTTTTTATTTCATCAACTGAAACTCCAAAACCATACTCCGCATTTAAAACATCAATGGTTTGAATAACAGTTTTAATATTTTTTTCTTGATAATCTCCTAATAATGAAGAAGGATATGTATTCACTATTAAATCTGAAGCAAAAAATATTTGTGAATTACATTCAAAAGATTTATCTAAAAAAACTTTTTTAGTTTCTTTTGTATATTCTCCAATTACTACTGGAATATTGTTTTTAATTATCCCAGCCTTTTCAAAAGCAATAGATTCTATAGTATTTCCTAAAAACTGGGTATGATCAAAACCAATATTCGTGATTACAGAAACTAATGGGGTAATTATATTTGTTGAGTCTAATCTTCCGCCTAGGCCAACTTCTATAATATTTATGTCTGTTTTTTCTTTTTCAAAGTAGTCAAAGGCAAGACCAACAGTCATTTCAAAAAAACTTAAATTATTTTCTTCAAAAAAAAGTTTATTTGTATTTATAAAATTAACTACAAAATCTTTTGAAATTTCTTTTCCATTAATTTTGATTCTCTCTCTAAAATCTTTTAAATGTGGAGATGTAAATAACCCAACTTTATATCCAGCTTCTTGTAAAATTGAAGCTAAAAAATGTGACGTAGAACCTTTGCCATTGGTTCCAGCCACATGAATACATTTTAATTTCTTTTCTGGATTGTTAAGAAAATTTGATAAAAGAAGTGTGTTTTTGAGGTCCTTTCTAAATGCTGATGCACCTTGTGTTTGATACATTGGCAACTGATGAAACATCCAATCTATGGTTTCTTGATAATTCATCATAAGAAAAATTTATTCTCCCAATTTGAAATTAATCACGATAAATCCAACTTGTGTTTCTGGTGCATTACTATCTGATTGCCATTTAAATTTCCTAGCTGCTGAAAGCGCAGGATTTACAAGACAAGGATTGGTATTAGTGGTACCTTGAGCTCTCTCTGCTTTAATAACATTTCCACTTCGATTCACTGTTACTTGAACAACTACTCTTCCTTCTTCATTACAATCCTGAACTTCTTTGGCTGGCGAACTTAATTTTCTACCATTCAAACCCCAACTTGTGCCATTTCCTGAACCATTACCTGTTCCACTTCCATAAAAACTATTGGCATATCTATCACCATTTGGATCTCCTTTATCACCTGGAATTCCATCGTTACCATGACCTGCTTTTACACCATCAGTTTTAGGTCCATTAATTAAACTTTCTAAAGCACTAGTAGTTGTTTTTGAAGGTGTTGGTTTTGGTTTTACAGGTTCTTTTATTTCTTTAACTGGCTTTTTTACTTCTGCTTTTTTTATAACTGGTGCATCAGTTGTTTCTTGAGTCGCAATATCTTCTTCAACGGCTTTTTGAGGTTGAGCCACTTCAGGTTTCGGCGCTGATTGAACCGGTTGTTCTGGCTGTACTTCACCTTGACCAACATTAGAAGTTCCAAAATTAATTGCTATTCCATTTTCTGGTGGCGGATCCATATACGTTAATCCGAAAAAAAAGAACAACAAAAACAATATCACAAAAATTATAGTAGTGATAGTGAATGATTTTTTTTCTTCTGGAGTTTCTAAATATTTCATGATTTAAATTATTTAGGTCTAACAGCTAAAACAATTTTTAATTGATTTCTATTAGCAATATCCATAACATAAACTGCTTTTTCAATTGGCACACCTTCTTCAGCTCTTAAAATCACAGGTTTTTCTTTATCAGTTCCTATTGCAGCTAATAATTGAGCTTCTACTGAAGATTCTTCTATTAAAGTTTTATCTAAATAAAATTTCAAGTCTTTATCAATACTAATAGAAACACTTTTATTACTGTCTGTTTTACCTTTTGCCTTTGGTAAAACTAAATCTAATGCATTAGTAGTTACCATAGTTGAAGTTAACATGAAAAATATCAATAAAAGGAATACAATATCCGTCATTGAAGACATGTTAAACTCTGGGCTAACTTTATTTCTTCCTCTTAAATTCATATTACTTTCTTTCGTTTAGTAAGTCTAAAAACTCAACAGCATTTAACTCCATTTGGTTCACTACTTTATCAGTTCTAACAACCAAATGATTATAACCCATATATGCAACCAATCCAACAATAAGACCTACAACTGTAGTTGTCATTGCTGTATAAATTCCTTCAGCTAAAGCTCCTACTTCAATTTGTCCTCCACCACTTGCCATTTTATGAAATGCCATAATCATACCAACAACTGTTCCAAGAAAACCAGTCATTGGTCCTGCTCCTGAGATAGTTGCAAGCATACTAACATTTTTTTCGAGCTTGTAAACCTCTAATTTCCCAGCATTTTCAATCGCTGTATTTATGTCTTCTAAACGATTTCCAATTCTTGAAATCCCTTTTTGAATTAATCTTGCAACTGGTGAATTAGTAGAAGCACAAAGCATCTTTGCAGAATCTAATCTTCCATTTGAAATATGATCTTTAATTTGCAACATGAAATTATTATCAATTTTTGATGCTGCACTTACCGCCATTAACCTTTCTAAATAAAGATATATTGCAAAAAACAACATTACAAATAAAGCAATTATGACAATTTGACCAGCCAATCCTCCACTGGTTAACAATTCCCAAATTGATAATGTTTTTTCAACAGGTGCTGGATCGCCTAAAGCATCTTGTGCAACAGATAATGTATCTGCTTGAAGAAATAAACTCATAAAAAAAATATTTAATTAATTTGTCTAAATTACTATTTGTAACATGACTTATGAAATCTAATTAAAATAGTAATACACATAGTTATTAACGAAAAAAAGACTTTTTTATTGTACTAATTGTTGTAAAGCTATTTCAAAAGCAGTTGCGCTAAGATTTACTTTACTTTTATTTTTATTATGAATGTTTTGTATTGCTTTTCTAATAATCTCAGAAGTATCAGCAAAAATTGCTTCATCTGTTATTTGAACTTTTTTCTCCATAAAATAAGCAAACACTCGAGCCATTCCACAATTTGAGATAAAATCAGGAATTAAACTAACTTTATTATCAGTTGCTTCCATTATCGGACCAAAGAAAATTTCTTTATCAGCAAAAGGTACATTTGCGCCACAAGAAATGACTTCCAATCCAGATTCAATCATACTGTCAATTTGTTTTTTAGTAACCAATCTTGAAGCTGCACATGGAGCAAATATTTCCGATTTAATGTTCCAAATACGATTATTAATTTCATCAAAAGAAATCATATTTGTGGAAATTAGTTGGTTTCCTTTTTTAGCTAAAAATAATTCTCTTATTTCTTCAAAAGTAAACCCATCTTCATTTATAACACCACCTTCTCTGTCGATAATACCAACTACTTTTGCTCCCATATCTGCCAGATAAAAAGCTGCAGCTGAACCAACATTTCCAAATCCTTGCACTACTGCTTTTTTCCCAACAATACTACCTCCATAAATTTCGTAATAATGCCTTGCAGCTTCAGCCACGCCATAACCAGTAATCATATCAGCAATTGTGTATTTTCTCATCACATCTGGAGAAAATTTTGGGTTTTCAATAACTTTAATTACCCCATGTCTAAGCTGACCAATTCTATTTATCTTATCTGCCTCAGTCGGCTTAAAATGTCCATTAAAAACTCCTTCTTGAGGATGCCAAACGCCACATTCTTCAGTAAATGGGATAACTTCATGTATTTCATCAACATTTAAATCTCCTCCTGTTCCATAATAACTTTTCAGCAATGGAGAAACAGCATGATACCACCGTTGTAAAACACCTTTTTTCCTTGGGTCACTAGGGTCAAAATTAATTCCTGATTTGGCACCGCCAATTGCTGGTCCAGAAACAGAAAACTTAACCTCCATTGTTTTAGCTAAAGACAAAACTTCATTCATATCAAGTCCTTTACGCATCCTTGTGCCACCACCAGCTGCGCCACCTCTTAATGAGTTAATTACCGTCCATCCTTCTGCTTCTGTTTCACTATCTTTCCAGTTAAATACAATTTCTGGTTGTTTATTTTCAAATTGTTGTAATAAATCTTTCATGGTTACTTTTTAAGTTTTGCAAATATAAGAATATCCATTTGGAATAAAATTCATTTATATGATTGATATTTTAAAACTCTCTAAAAACAAAAAACCCTTACTAATAATAGTAAGGGTTTTCAAAAAAAGGCGGCGACATACTCTCCCACATAACTGCAGTACCATCTGCGCAGTCGGGCTTAACTTCTCTGTTCGGAATGGGAAGAGGTGAGCCCCGACGCAATAACCACCTTAAACTGGTTTGCAAGGGTATCCGCCGTGGCGGACAACATTACACAATATCTTAACATACTGAGATAAATAATTTAAAGAAAGTTTCGCCCGAGCCGAAAGGCTCGGGACTTATACATAAGCTAACGGGTTATTAGTACTACTCGACTATGACATTACTGCCTTTACATCTATAGCCTATCAACGTGGTCATCTTCCACGACCCTTAAAAGAAATCTCATCTTGTGGTGGGTTTCGCGCTTATATGCTTTCAGCGCTTATCCCTTCCAAACGTAGCTACTCTGCAGTGCTCCTGGCGGAACAACAGATACACCAGAGGTTTGTCCAATTCGGTCCTCTCGTACTAGAATCAGATCCACTCAAATTTCTAACGCCCGCAGTAGATAGAGACCGAACTGTCTCACGACGTTCTGAACCCAGCTCGCGTGCCACTTTAATGGGCGAACAGCCCAACCCTTGGGACCTTCTCCAGCCCCAGGATGTGACGAGCCGACATCGAGGTGCCAAACCCCCCCGTCGATATGAGCTCTTGGGGGAGATCAGCCTGTTATCCCCGGCGTACCTTTTATCCTTTGAGCGATGGCCCTTCCATGCGGAACCACCGGATCACTATGCTCTACTTTCGTACCTGATCGACCTGTATGTCTCTCAGTCAAGCTCCCTTATGCCATTGCACTCTACGCACGGTTACCAAGCGTGCTGAGGGAACCTTTAGAAGCCTCCGTTACTCTTTTGGAGGCGACCACCCCAGTCAAACTACCCACCAAGCAATGTCCCCCGCATTACGGGGTTAGATCTCAGATAAGCAAAGGGTGGTATTTCAACAATGACTCCACAACGCCTAGCGACGCCACTTCAAAGTCTCCCACCTATCCTACACATCACTTATCCAAGACCAATACTAAGCTATAGTAAAGGTGCACAGGGTCTTTTCGTCCCACTGCGGGTAATCGGCATCTTCACCGATACTACAATTTCACCGAGCTCATGGCTGAGACAGTGTCCAGATCGTTACACCATTCGTGCAGGTCGGAACTTACCCGACAAGGAATTTCGCTACCTTAGGACCGTTATAGTTACGGCCGCCGTTTACTGGGGCTTCAATTCAATGCTTCTCCGAAGATAACATCTCCTCTTAACCTTCCAGCACCGGGCAGGTGTCAGGCCCTATACTTCATCTTACGATTTTGCAGAGCCCTGTGTTTTTGATAAACAGTCGCCTGGACCTTTTCACTGCGGCCAGCATTGCTGCTGGCGACCTTTCTCCCGAAGTTACAGGTCTATTTTGCCTAATTCCTTAGCCATGAATCTCTCGAGCACCTTAGGATTCTCTCCTCGACTACCTGTGTCGGTTTACGGTACGGGTACTGTTAATCTAAGTTTAGAGGTTTTTCTTGGAAGCCCTTAGGTACACTATCTCTTTGTCCGAAGACTCCGAGTACTATCAGTCTTTACCATTCTCGGCGGATTTGCCTACCAAGAATATAGCTACAACCTTCAACGAACACTTCCGTCAGTTCGCGGTACTTTCATCACTCCGTCACCCCATCACAATTAACAGTAGTACGGGAATATTAACCCGTTGGCCATCGACTGTCCCTTTCGGGTTCGCCTTAGGACCCGACTAACCCTCAGCTGATTAGCATAGCTGAGGAAACCTTAGTCTTTCGGTGTGCGGGTTTCTCGCCCGCATTATCGTTACTTATGCCTACATTTTCTTTTCTAACCAGTCCAGCACCCCTTACGAAATACCTTCAACCCTGTTAGAATGCTCCCCTACCACTTGTATTACTACAAATCCATAGCTTCGGTAGTATGCTTATGCCCGATTATTATCCATGCTCGTCCGCTCGACTAGTGAGCTGTTACGCACTCTTTAAATGAATGGCTGCTTCCAAGCCAACATCCTAGCTGTCTGGGCAGACAAACCTCGTTTTTTCAACTTAGCATACATTTGGGGACCTTAGCTGATGGTCTGGGTTCTTTCCCTCTCGGACATGGACCTTAGCACCCATGCCCTCACTGCTGGTAAACATTATATAGCATTCGGAGTTTGTCAGGAATTGGTAGGCGGTGAAGCCCCCGCATCCAATCAGTAGCTCTACCTCTATATAACTTATCTCCAGCGCTGCACCTAAATGCATTTCGGGGAGTACGAGCTATTTCCGAGTTTGATTGGCCTTTCACCCCTACCCACAGGTCATCCGAAGACTTTTCAACGTCAACCGGTTCGGACCTCCACTATGTGTTACCACAGCTTCATCCTGCCCATGGGTAGATCACACGGTTTCGCGTCTAACACTACTGACTAAAGCGCCCTATTCAGACTCGCTTTCGCTACGGATCCACAACTTAATTGCTTATCCTTGCCAGCAACGTTAACTCGTAGGCTCATTATGCAAAAGGCACGCCGTCACCCCACTAAAGGGCTCCGACCGCTTGTAAGCGTATGGTTTCAGGATCTATTTCACTCCGTTATTCACGGTTCTTTTCACCTTTCCCTCACGGTACTGGTTCACTATCGGTCTCTCAGGAGTATTTAGCCTTAGCGGATGGTCCCGCCAAATTCAGACAGGGTTTCACGTGCCCCGCCCTACTCAGGATACCACTATTGATATCTTTTCTTACTTATACGGGACTATCACCCTCTATGGTTAACCTTTCCAAGTTATTCTAATTCAATCCGCATCAAATGTCGTGGTCCTACAACCCCAATCTTGCCGTAACAACATTGGTTTGGGCTAATCCGCGTTCGCTCGCCACTACTTACGGAATCACTTTTGTTTTCTTCTCCTCCGCCTACTTAGATGTTTCAGTTCAGCGGGTTTGCTTCCTTATCAGGATGACATGTCTTCAACATGCCGGGTTGCCCCATTCGGATATCTACGGATCAATTCGTGTGTGCCAATCCCCGTAGCTTTTCGCAGCTTATCACGTCCTTCTTCGCCTCTGAGAGCCTAGGCATTCCCCATACGCCCTTATTTTGCTTATGTGCCGCCTAAATATTATAAAAATACTTAGGACTTTATTATAAATACATGATAAATCACATATTTAATGTACTTTCTACTTTTTAAATGTTTTTATCTCAATATGTCAATGAACTTTTTCGCTTTTGCGAATGTGGAGAATATCGGAGTCGAACCGATGACCTCCTGCGTGCAAGGCAGGCGCTCTAGCCAGCTGAGCTAATCCCCCATTTCAATTTTAGATTTTTGAATTCAGATTTTAGATATATGAATTGTGTCTCTAATTTCTTTTGGTGAATTCCAACTTCTAGAATTTCCTTTTAAAGCTAAAATAAGTAGTCCCGGGCAGACTCGAACTGCCGACCCCTACATTATCAGTGTAGTACTCTAACCAGCTGAGCTACGAGACTCTGTATTATTTTGCTTTGTTTTATTTTGAACTAACAGCGAGAGTAAATTAATCTCAATAAGTAATTCTTTCCTTTTTTTGTCTCTAGAAAGGAGGTGTTCCAGCCGCACCTTCCGGTACGGCTACCTTGTTACGACTTAGCCCCAGTTACTAGTTTTACCCTAGGCAGCTCCTTACGGTCACCGACTTCAGGTACCCCCAGCTTCCATGGCTTGACGGGCGGTGTGTACAAGGCCCGGGAACGTATTCACCGGATCATGGCTGATATCCGATTACTAGCGATTCCAGCTTCACGGAGTCGAGTTGCAGACTCCGATCCGAACTGAGAACGGTTTTATAGATTCGCTCCTGCTTGCGCAGTGGCTGCTCTCTGTACCGTCCATTGTAGCACGTGTGTAGCCCAAGGCGTAAGGGCCGTGATGATTTGACGTCATCCCCACCTTCCTCACAGTTTACACTGGCAGTCTTGTTAGAGTTCCCGACTTGACTCGCTGGCAACTAACAACAGGGGTTGCGCTCGTTATAGGACTTAACCTGACACCTCACGGCACGAGCTGACGACAACCATGCAGCACCTTGTAAATTGTCCGAAGAAAAGTCTGTTTCCAAACCTATCAATCTACATTTAAGCCTTGGTAAGGTTCCTCGCGTATCATCGAATTAAACCACATGCTCCACCGCTTGTGCGGGCCCCCGTCAATTCCTTTGAGTTTCAAACTTGCGTTCGTACTCCCCAGGTGGGATACTTATCACTTTCGCTTAGCCACTCAGATTACTCCAAACAGCTAGTATCCATCGTTTACGGCGTGGACTACCAGGGTATCTAATCCTGTTCGCTCCCCACGCTTTCGTCCATCAGCGTCAATGTATTGTTAGTAACCTGCCTTCGCAATTGGTATTCCATGTAATATCTAAGCATTTCACCGCTACACTACATATTCTAGTTACTTCACAATAATTCAAGCCCTACAGTATCAATGGCCATTTTCTAGTTGAGCTAGAAGATTTCACCACTGACTTATAAGGCCGCCTACGGACCCTTTAAACCCAATGATTCCGGATAACGCTTGGATCCTCCGTATTACCGCGGCTGCTGGCACGGAGTTAGCCGATCCTTATTCTTACAGTACCGTCAAGCTGGTTCACGAACCAGTGTTTCTTCCTGTATAAAAGCAGTTTACAATCCATAGGACCGTCTTCCTGCACGCGGCATGGCTGGATCAGGCTTGCGCCCATTGTCCAATATTCCTCACTGCTGCCTCCCGTAGGAGTCTGGTCCGTGTCTCAGTACCAGTGTGGGGGATCTCCCTCTCAGGACCCCTACCTATCATCGTCTTGGTGTGCCGTTACCACACCAACTAACTAATAGGACGCATGCTCATCTTGTACCGTTGGAACTTTAATTATTAAATGATGCCATTCAATAATACCATGGGGCATTAATCCAAATTTCTCTGGGCTATTCCCCTGTACAAGGTAGATTGCATACGCGTTACGCACCCGTGCGCCGGTCTCAAGGAAGCAAGCTTCCTCTACCCCTCGACTTGCATGTGTTAGGCCTGCCGCTAGCGTTCATCCTGAGCCAGGATCAAACTCTTCATCGTATATTTTTTGTATTTTTAGACAAAGGCTAGTCTTAATTTCTTGCGACTTACTTACTCTCTTATTTTGTTTTAATGTCTCCATTAAAACGGCTGTCAATTCAATATGTCTATGAACGTATTCTTTTATTTTTTCGCTATTCTTTCGGTTAGCGGGTGCAAAAGTACAACTCTTTTTTTAACCTGCAAGAAAAAATTAAAATATTTTTTTCTTTTTTCTCTTTGATGAATTTTCAAATAAAACTTGTGCTTTTTGCGGAGGGCAAAGATATAATCTTTTAAAATCCTAAACAAAACTTTTTTTAAGTTTTTTTGAATATTTTTTCTCAGTATTAATTATAGAACGTTTGCCGTATTGCGGGTGCAAAAGTAATCATCTTTTCCACTCTACCAAACTTCTATCAAACCTTTTTTAAAACTATTTTTTAAATCTCTGATTATACGCTTTTTGAAATTCTATCTTTTTACAAAATTTAATGAAAGGGGATTTGAAAACAAATCAATCAATGATATAAAATTGAAGTCAAACAAAAAAAAACTATTCAAATCTTATGGATTTTGAAGGAGATATTTTTGTGATCAAATATGAAGGAATTAACAATACGACAGAACAAACTAAAACTGTTCCTATGTTTAAAGTCAAAATAAAAAGAAGATTTATGTCAACTGGAGCTTCATTTACATAATAACTTTCTGGATTCAATTTAATTATTCCAAAATACTTTTGGATAATTAACAGACCAACACCTATAATATTACCCCATAAAAGTCCTCTACCAATCAAATATGTTGCATTAAAAATGAATATTTTTCTAATAGACCAATTATTTGCTCCCAAAGACTTAAGTATACCTATCATTTGCGTTCTCTCTAATATCAACACAAGCAATGCAACAACCATATTAATAGTTGAAACAGCAATCATCACTATAAGTATCACTAGTATATTAAAGTCAAACAATTTTAGCCACTCGAAGATGTAGTAAAACTTTTCGACAATTGTTTTTGAATCTAACGTTGAAGATGTCTCATCATAAATTTCTTTTCCTTTACTTTCTATTTGAGTAAAATCATCAATAAAAATTTCAAAAGAACCAACCTGATCTGTTTTCCATTTATTGATTCTTTGAACATGTCGAATATCACCTAATATATAGGTAGAATCAAATTCTTGAAATCCCGAATTATAAATTCCAACTATTATAAAATTCCGAAGATTATATCCATCATTTGTTCCTTTCATAAAATAAGTAACAAACTTATCTCCTAATTTTAATCCCAATCTATTGGCAAGATATTGTGAAATCAAAGCTTCATTGTTCAAATTTTTGTTTAAAACAGGTAATCTTCCTTCGATTAAATATTCTTTTAGGTTATCAAATTTATAATCATTACCTATTCCTTTAAAAATTATTCCTTCAAATGCCTTTTCTGTTCTAATCAATCCTGCTTTACTAGCAACGGCTTGAATGTGGTTGATACCATCAACATTTTTAAATTTTGGATAAAAGTTTTGATGAATGGAAATTGGTTCAACACTTACATCAGATTGATTATCATTATAACTTGATATTATAATGTGTCCGTTGAAAGCAGCTACTTTTTGGCGTATTTTTTGCTGTAAACCAATTCCAGTAGCAACTGAGATTATCATCATTATCATTCCTAATGCAATAGCAGTTATCGCAATTTTTATTATTGGTGCAGATATACTACTTTTATTGTCGTTAGCAGTAACTAATCTCTTTGCTATAAAATATTCTAATTTCAATGATTATGATGTCAAAATTGGTTTTCAAAAATACAGTTTTATTCTTCGTTTTACTAATCCTTTCTTGTGGAAGTAAATTAAAAAACCACGAAGTAAATGAAAATAATATAACCAAAATTGAAAACTCAACCTTAGAAATAAAAACAGGAGCAGACAATTATTCTGTTTACCTTCCAATATTAGAAAATAAGAAAGTTGGAATTGTTACAAATCAAACGGGTATTCTTTCCAACAAAACTCATTTAGTAGATTTTTTATTGGACAATAAAATTTCCATTCAAAAAATATTTGCTCCTGAGCATGGTTTTCGAGGAACTGCAGATGCCGGTGAACATATAATTGATGGAAAAGACAGCAAAACTGGTTTGTCAATTATTTCTCTTTATGGTGACAACAAAAAACCAAAACCCGAACAATTAAAAGGCTTAGATGTAATGATTTTTGATTTGCAAGATGTTGGTGCTCGATTTTACACTTATATTTCCTCGTTGCATTATATAATGGAAGCTTGTGCCGAAAACAATATCGAATTATTAGTTTTTGATAGACCAAATCCAAATGGAAGTATTGTTGATGGACCAATTTTGGAAAAAGAATACACAAGTTTTGTTGGAATGCATACCATTCCTTTATTGCATGGAATGACAATTGGCGAATATGCTCAAATGATAAATGGTGAAAAATGGTTAAAAAACGAAGTTCAATGCAACCTAAAAGTGATTCCATGTCTAAACTATAAAAGAGAAATGAAATACAGTTTACCTGTAAAACCATCTCCAAATTTACCAAATGACCAATCCATAAATCTTTACGCAAGTTTATGTTTATTTGAGGGAACTAATGTTAGTATTGGCCGCGGAACTGAAATGCAGTTTCAAATTTATGGTTCACCTTATTTACCCAAAAGTGATTTTAGCTTTACTCCAAAACCAAATTTTGGCGCAAAAGATCCTGTTTATAATGGTAAACTTTGCTATGGAGAAAACCTGACAACTATTCCAAAAGTTTCAAAGCTTGAATTGAAATGGTTGATAAAAGCATACAATGAAACTTCGGACAAAACCAAATTCTTCAATGCTTTTTTTACCAAACTAGCTGGCACAAAAAAACTACAACAGCAAATTGAAACTGGTGTCTCTGAAAATGAAATCAGAAAATCGTGGGAAAAAGGATTGAATGATTTTAAAACGATGCGTAAAAAATATTTGATTTACGACTAACTTTTAACAGAAATTTCAGGATTTAATTTTAGTATTTCATCCATAAAATCTACTTTCTCTTCTGGAGAAATCATTATTTCATCGTATTTATTATAAACAATAGCTAATCTATTCAGCGATAAAGCTGGAGAACTTAAAGGATTTCTAGTTTTATATATTTTTTTAATTGATGAAATTTCTATTTTTTCATAAACAATAAACATACTTCTCACTGTTAAAGTATTGTTTTCAATAATATAATAGGTACTTCTATACATAAAAACCACAAAAGCTACTGTCGCAACAATAACAAGCCAACCTGATTTGTTATGCTTCAGTACTTCAATAATTCCGAAATAAATTGGAATTAAAAACGGAATAATCAACCACCAATCGATTTTTGATTTATAGATTTTCATTTTAGAAAGGCATTTTTTTCTTCATTTCTTCTACAATATTATATGCCGCTGGACAAATAGCAACATTCTTCAACGTTAAATCAGAAATTTGCTGAAATTTTTTTCTATCGGTATGCGGAAATTCTCGGCACGCTTTAGGTCGAACATCATATATCATGCAATAATTTTCATTATCAAGAAAAGTACACGGAACATTTTGCAACACATAATCATTGTCTTCATCAATTTTTAAATATTGGTCAATAAATTGTTGTGGTTTTTGCTTAAAATGTTTAGAAATTCGTTCTATATCTGCCGAAGTAAACAATGGTCCAGTTGTTTTACAACAATTTGCACATTCCAAACAATTGGTTTTTTTAAACTCTACATCGTGTAAATCTTGCATTACATAATCCAAATTTTTGGGTGTTTTCTTTTTAAGCTTATCAAAATACTTTTTGTTTTCGATATGCTTATCTTTGGCTAGTTTTTTGAGTTCGTCTAAATTTGGCTTTAACATGAATTTTTTATCTTATCACAAATTTAAACAACTTTAAACTTGAAACCTGAAACTATTTCAAAATGTTAGATTTATTTGGCAAAGCCATACTCGATTATCAAACTAATAATTCTCCAGAAGACATTATTACTGAAACTTCTATATCTGAAACTGACGAAATGACTGTTGCCTATTTGTTTCGAAAGTATAATGAAATGCCAAAAATCGAGCAAAAAGCATTACAGCTTTGTAAAGGAAAAATTCTCGATGTTGGTTGTGGTGCTGGTAGTCATAGTTTGTATTTACAGGAAAAAGGTTTTGATATAACTTCTGTAGATATTTCGGAAAGTGCCATAAAAACTTGTCAACTTCGTGGATTAAAAAATGCAAAAGCTCAAAATATTCTTGAACTTAAAGACGAAAAGTTTGACACAATTCTTCTGTTGATGAATGGAACAGGAATATTCGAAACTTTAAAAGAAACTTCAAAATATCTTCAAAAATTAAAATCGCTTCTATGCAATAATGGTCAAATATTAATTGATAGTTCTGATATTATTTATATGTATGACCAAGATGATGATGGAAGTTATTCTGTTCCTGCTGAAAATTATTATGGTGAATTGACATTTACTATTCATTATAAAAATCAAACCGAAGATAATTTTCCTTGGTTGTATTTAGACTATAATACTTTACAAAATGCATGTCATGCAAATGGTTTGCAATGTGAATTACTATTCGAAGGAAATCATTTTGATTATTTGGCAAGAATTTTTAAATAAAAAAATCCCAAACTTCTAAAATTTGGGATTTAAATAATATTTGAAACTTTATTATTGTTGGATGTACTTCATCATCATTGTCTGAAGTTCACCTTGAATCTCCATCATAGCTTCTTGCGATTTCTCAGCAATTTTCTCTGATTTCTCAGCCATTTTTTTTCCAACTGGACTTTCATAGAAAGCTAACATAGCTTTAATATCATCTTTTGTATATTCTTCCATATATACTTCTGCAGTTTTATCTTGAGATTTTGCAATAATTGCATCAAACTCAATCAAAAAAGCAGCTTGCTTGTCTGATGGAATCATACCTAAGATTTGTTTTTTAGCAGCGTTCATTTGTCCTTGTGCTCCACTTCTTTCAATAACTTTCATAACATCAGCCTTTGAAGGTTTGTCTTGAGCAAAACTTAATGTACAAGCAAATATAAATGCTACTGCGAATACTAATTTTTTCATTGTAAAATTTTTTAAATTAAGGAATATTCAAATATTTATGTGTTTGTAAAGATACACGCCATTTTGGATTTTTCATAACGTAATCTACAATTTGTGGCGTCATTTCTTCTTTTTTACTCCATTCAGGTTGTAAAAATAAAATAGCTTTCGGATTTACTTTTGCAGCTTGTTCTTCCGCAAACTGAAAATCATGTTTATTATAAATGATTACTTTCAACTCATCCGCAATATCATAGGCAGTTTGAACAGGTAATTTTGTTTTTTTGGGAGATAAACAAAACCAATCCCAAGTTCCAGAAACATCGTAAGCACCTGAAGTTTCAATGTGTACTTTTAAATTTTTTGCTTTCAATTTTTTAGTCAACAAATTCATGTCCCAAGTTAAAGGTTCGCCTCCAGTGACAACAACTGTATCTGCATAATTTGCTGCATTAGCAACTATTAAATCAGTCTCTGTTGGTGGATGTAAATCTGCATTCCAACTTTCTTTAACATCACACCAATGGCAACCAACATCGCAACCACCAATTCGGATAAAATATGCTGCAGTTCCAGTATGAAATCCTTCTCCTTGAATAGTGTAAAACTCTTCCATTAATGGAAGCATTTCTCCTTTATTTACCGCTAATTGTATTTCTTTTGAAATCATTTTAATTTTTATAGTCTGCAAAGATAATCAATTAGATAAGTAGATTAAAAATAAAAGCCGTTTCAAAATTTGAAACGGCTTTTTATTAAAATATATTCTTAATTATTTAAGTAACTTCAAAGCTTCTAAAGCATATGCGTTTTCTGGATCTAAAGCTAATGTTTTATTTAAATATTCTTTAGCTTTTGGTTTATCAAAATTAGCATAATGAGCAGCAATATTATTGTATGCTTCTATAACTTTCGCTTTATTTTTGGTAACTTCTTCAGTTCCTTTTGCATTTATAGCATCAACATAATCTTGGTAATATTTAGCCATCATTTCATCATTCTCCATTAACTTGTTGGTTCTTGCTCTAAATACTAATGCATCTAAAGTTCCTGGCGAAGCAGTTAAAACATTTCCAAATGCTGTGTCTGCTTTTTGTAACATTACTTTATCAGGTTTTGCACCTTGAAAAGTATTATTGTAATAAATTGCATTACCTAAGTAAAAATTATCAATCAAGTAATTTTTTGAATCAGGATTGCTTGCAGAAATTTCAAAAACAGAAGCAGCTGCTCCAAATAATTTTGCTTCATACAATTCTTTTCCTATTTCGTTCATATTCATTCCAGCCAATGGATCAATTTCAATTGCTTTTTTGAAATCTTTCACTGCAGAACTCAACTGTAGTGAATCAACCACTTTTGCTCCTTCAGGCATTCCTTTTTTCAATTTAGCTTTTCCTAAGAATAAATAATCTAAAGCAATTACTTTACTTGATGGATTAGAAGTGTAATCATTAAGTGCTTTTAAAGCTGCATCGATATTTCCATTTTCATAAGCAGAATAACCTAAATAACGCATAATTCTAGGATTTACTCCAGCAATTTCTTTCATTTTATTTGCTTCAACTTCAAGTGCTTTAAATTCTTTTGTTAAGATTAAAAAGTCAGCATGACGCATTCTTGATGTCAATGAATAATCCGTCAAAGACATATATTTTTCATAATTAGCCAATGCCTTTTTTATGTTTTCTTTATAAGTACTTGGCTCATTATTCCCCCATAAATAATAGGTTTCAGCTAATTCTCTGTAAACTGGACCATAATTTGGATTTAAGGCAATCACTTCATTATAAGCTTTTACTGCTTCAGTGTAAGCTTTTGCGCCTTTTAACAAAACACCTAACTGCATTTTTGCTCTGATAACTGTATTATCCGCTTGATATGCATTTCTGTAAGCTACATATGCTTCATTTTGATTTTTATCACCATAATATGCATCTCCAAGTGCTAATTGAACTTGTGCATCATTAGCATTTTTTTCTTTTGCAAGATTTAAATATTCTAATGCTTTTTTGTAATCAGGATTTTCAGAATTCATGTATGCTCTAGCAATAAATATATATTCCTCAAAATCTCTTCTACGCATGTCGCTAGTTACAGCATCAAATTTTGCTTTTGCTGCAGAAGTATTCTTAGCGTCTAAATCTAATTGAGCTAATCCAATAGAATTTAACTTTCCTTCATCTTTAGCAGTTAATCCTTTTTGAAAATAAACTTTTGCTGAATCTGGCATATTTTGTTTTAAATATACGTTACCCAACAAAAATGTTGCTCTACCATTATCTGGTTTTGCTTTTATGATAGACTTAAGTAATCCTTTTGCTTTTTCATACTGTTCTGCATCAATAGCTTTACTGGCTTGATCAACATCTTGAGCATTTGCCATAAATCCAGCAACTAATAATACAAAACTTAAAAATTTAACCTTTTTCATTTTTCTATATTTAATTATTATCATTTAGTATTTTATTTCGAACAACTATATTCCTACTTGGATACCTAACAGGTACTAATCCAGATTTTAATATTATTCTTTGTCCACGTTCTCCGCCAAGAAAAGATGCAAATCCCATTCCTAAACCAGAATAACCTTGACAATTGATAATATACAAATCACGTGCCAAAGGATATTTACCATTTCCTATATTCTCTTGACTTGGATATACAAATCCAAACTTTTCATCAGCTTTAACACTCATTATTCGTGTCTTATCAATAAAAGATTGCATATCCAATGGCGGTTGATACAACCAATCAACACCAACAACTCCAATCAACCCTTGATTTTCCGAAACATATTTAACTACTTCTAAATTAGTAGCAAATGAAAATATATTTTTTTGAGGTGTAACTTTAATTCCTGCTCTTTCTGAAAGTAATCTAACAGTGCTTGAATTAGGATTGTCAAAAACTAATCCTTTAATTCCATTTACATTTTCGCCTTTCATGAATTTTATAATGTCTAATAAACTAATCAAACTATCATTAATAGCCTTATTTGCAATAAAAACAACTGCATCGCTAGCAAATATCGTTTCTTTTGGAAATATTTTTTTTGAAGAAAATACTTTTAACTCTTGAGCAGAGAGTTTTCTTGGTATGACAGCAATCTTTACAGAATCATTCAACAATGAATTGATAATCTCTGTTTCTGATTTTGCTTTTAAAGTTAATTTTGCGTCATATTGCGTTTCAAAAACTGCTTGTTGATCTTCTACAATTGGAAAAATAGATTCATCAACATATAAAGTTGCTTTTCCTTTTATAATAGTTTCTTCATCATTATTACTTTTTTTACAAGCAATAAAAATTAGTAATGCAAGTAAAAAAACTGTAAGAACAACATATTTCTTATTCATTTTCTTCATTGATGTATAAATATCTTAAAAATCTAAAAAAAGCATATGCAATTAGAAGTAAACCTAAAGCAATTCTATATGGTTGTGTTAAATTTAAAGGTAGTTGTTTCCAAAAAATTATTATTAAGCCAAATGTTAAATAAATCAAAAAAAACATCATTCTTATAACGAGAAGAAATCGCTGATTAAGCGATTTCTTCTTGAAATTATCTATAATTTTTGAAATCATTTAGTAAGCTGACTGAATTGTAATAGGCAATGAATATTGAACTCTTACTTTTTTTCCATTTTGCTCACCTGGATTCCATTTTGGACAAGCTTTTAAAACTCTGATAGCTTCTTTTCCAGTTCCATAACCTATATCTCTTAATACTTTAATATCTGTTAACGAACCATCTTTCTCAACAACAAAAGTTACAAATACTTTTCCTTTTAAACCTTCTTCATCTGGTGGAGTATAATTTTTACCAATAAACTTGTAAAACTTATCCATTCCTCCAGGAAATTCAGGTTGTACTTGAATACCAGCTGTATTATAAATACTGTTGTCTTCTTCAACTACTTTACTTGGTCCATTTCCAACAGGTTCGATTGTAAGTGGAGCATCTGGATCACCTTTAATGGTTTCTGCACCTAATTTTTTTTCTTTAATTTCTACAATTTTAGGTGGTTCTTCTACAATTTCTTCTGTTTTTGCCACAACCGGTTTTACAAACTTTACCTGATCCACTTTTGGCGGTGGCGGTGGCGGTGGTGGAAGATTTTTAGGTTGCTCCTTTTTTGGCGGCAACTTAATTGTTACTATTTTCTTATCTAGTGAAGTGTCTTTTTCTTCACTATCAGGAATTAAACTAGCAATAAGCGGTGCGCCTACAGCCAATCCAAAAATAAATGCTCCTATTATAAATGCACGTACCGTTGTTTTTGGATTTTCTTGACGAAGTTCATAAGCACCATAGGCTTTATTTCGTCCTTCAAAAACGATATCGATCCATTTTTTCTTAAATAAGTCTAATTTCATTTTTTATTTTTTTAAAGATTAGCACATTAGCACTACTTATTCATTTCATCCACCAGCTTCATTTCTTCTGGGGTAATATCGTTAACAATTGCATATGTTGGCACATCAGCAATTGCCATTTCATCTAAAATATCAACTAAGTTTCTATATGTTGATTTCTTAGTAGGTTTAATAATAACAATTAATCCTTTTTTTGGATCTCCAGTCAACTGAGGCACAGATTTAACTAGTTCTAGAATTTTCTTTCTAATACCATTCTTTCCATATACATCATTTGTTGGAGCACCTTTTGGCTCTGGAGTTTCTAACAAACCATGAAACCATTTTATTTTATTATCTTTTCCTAAAATAATGGTCAATGTTCTTCTTTGGTCTGTTTTTATTTCTTTGTCTTTAGTTGGGTCATCTTCTTTATCTGGTAAACCCAAATCCATAGATTGAGGCTTAGATAATGAAGTAGTCAACATAAAGAAAGTAATCAATAAGAATGCCAAATCCACCATCGCGGTCAAATCCACTTTTGCATTGGATTTTTTACTTCTTACTTTTCCGCCGCCTTTTTTGCCACCGCCATCGCCGGTATTTAATTCAGCCATTTTTTATATTATTATATTAATAATCTTTTCCTCTTAAACCAGTAACTAAATTAAAGCTATTGATTTTTTGGTCTTGTAAAATATCCATTACTTGTTTAATTTGTGGATATTCTTCTTTAGCATCGCCTTTGATAGCAAAATCAAGTTCTTTATCAGCACCTCGATCAATGTTTGCTTTTCTAGCGTATTGAATCCAATCTTGCAGTTGTTGTTTATTTTCTCCTATTGAATCTAAAGGAATGCCTGACTGAACACCTTTTTTTGCTCTGTCAGCAGCTTTCATATCCAACAAACCACCTAATTCTTGAATTGGAACACCAAATTCTTCTACTAATTCAAACTGTGCTTTTTGTGCATCTGTAAATGTCACACCATATTTTTCAGCCATATAGTCTAAAGCACCAGCTCTAACATCTCTATCTTTAAACCCAATAAAAACTTGGCTTTGACCTTCATTTTTTCCTATAGTTATTGTTACCAATCCAGTTTCTGGCAGCTTTGTTTGCACTGTAGAATTTGGAGTTTCAACTGGTAACGGTTCAGGAGTTTTTGCCGTAGCCGTTAAGATAAAGAATGTAAGTAAAAGGAAAGCCACATCACACATTGCAGTCATGTCAATAGATGTTGACTTTTTGGACATTTTTACTTTACTCATTTTTTATTTTTTTATTCAATTATATAGTTTAGCTATATAATGATTATGATTTTAAACTTCCTCTGAATTTTCTGTATGTGTTAACAATTGTAACAGCTGCTTCATCAATTGAGTAAGTCAAAGTATCAATTTTAGATGTAAAGAAGTTATAAGTTACAATTGCTAAAGCTGAAGTAGAAATTCCAGTTGCAGTATTAATAAGTGCTTCAGAAATACCATTTGCTAATGCAGCTTGGTCAGGTGTACCTGCTGTTGCTAATGCACCGAACGCTTTAATCATACCCGTTACCGTTCCTAATAATCCAGCTAATGTTCCTAAAGATACTAATGTAGAAAGGATAGTCATGTTTTTCTCTAACATTGGCATCTCTAAAGCAGTTGCCTCTTCAATTTCTTTATGAATTGTTTCAGCTGCTTCTTCACTGTTGAAACCTTCTTTTTTAACATCTTGATATTTAATCAAAGCAGCTTTAATAGCATTTGCTACAGAACCTTGTTGTTTGTCACAAGCTGAAATTGCATCATCAATATTTCCTTGTTTAATACTTCCTTGTACACTTGTCATGAAAGCATCTAAATTTCCTTTTCCTCCTGCTTTGCTGATAACAAAGAAACGCTCAAAAGAAAACACAATTACCATTAAGAATAACCCCATTAATACTGGCACAACAGCTCCACCTTTGTAAACCATTGCTAAGTAATTTCCAGGAAGTGGATGTCCAGTATTAACTCCACCTTCAAAGTTAGAACCATCACCCATAATGAATTTCCATACAAGGATTCCAACAAGAATACAACCCACAATTACAAGTCCTGAGAAAATATTTCCTCCTTTAGAACTGCTCTCTTTTTTTACGTTTGCCATTTTTAAAAAATTTAATAGTTTTAATTTATTTTTTTAGTTTTAGTTATTAAAAAACTTGAATAGGAGCAAATTTAATTTTTTACTTTAAATAAAAAAACTTTTTTTAACAAATGTCTTTTAGAATTTACCTTTAATTAACATTGAAAAACTTTCTACATTGTTAATCTTACACATTCTATTTTTATTTAAAAAATCAATTAATTACAACTCAATCAATTATGATATAACGTAATTATGTATAAAAAAGTATTGCTTTTTTGTTTTTTTTTAAAGATTGACATATAATTTTAAAAAAAGGCGACAAAAAATTACTTTTATTATTTACCAAATAGTAATAACTTGCCTTAAATTTACTTAAAATACCTTTTATAATGACAAAAGAGACCGAATTTTCAGAATATATTAACACTGGCTACAACACCAAAGGTCAAAATATTATTCTTGGAGGCGCAATTTTAGACGGAAATCCATTAGCAGATACTTTTATAAAAATACCACTAAAAACCCTTAATCGTCATGGCTTAATAGCTGGAGCAACCGGAACTGGAAAAACAAAAACTATTCAAGTTTTTTCTGAACAGCTTTCAAACAATGGCATTCCGGTGTTGATGATGGATATAAAAGGTGATTTTTCGGGAATTGCTGCTGAAGGTGAAGAAAAATCATTTATAACTGAAAGACATGCTAAAATTAATTTACCCTATAATATTCAAAAGTTTCCAGTTGAATTAATGACTCTTTCATCTCAAGATGGTGTTCGTTTAAGAGCTACTGTATCTGAATTTGGACCAGTTCTGTTTTCTCGAATTCTTGATTTAAATGACACTCAATCTGGAGTTGTTTCTATCATATTTAAATATTGTGACGACAAACAAATGCCACTTTTGGATTTAAAAGACATCAAAAAAGTCATCAACTATATAACTGAAGAAGGAAAATCGGAAATTGAAGAACATTACGGCAAAATTTCAACCTCAACAACTGGCATTATATTAAGGAAGATAATTGAGTTAGAACAACAAGGTGGTGATATTTTCTTTGGTGAAAAATCATTTGAAATTGATGATTTGATGCGAATTAATGAAAATGGGAAAGGATATGTAAATATTATTAGATTAACTGATATTCAAGACAAACCAAAGTTGTTTTCTACCTTTATGTTGCAATTACTTGCCGAGATTTATCAGCAAATGCCCGAAAAAGGTGATGCAGAACAACCAGAATTGGTAATTTTTATTGATGAAGCACATCTTATCTTTAATGAAGCTAGCAAAACATTGCTTGATCAAATTGAAACCATTGTAAAATTGATCCGTTCCAAAGGAATTGGTGTTTATTTTGTTACTCAAAACCCCATGGATGTTCCTGCAAGTGTTTTGGCGCAACTTGGTTTAAAAATTCAACATGCTTTACGTGCTTTTACTGCAAAAGATAGACAAGCAATCAAGCAAACTGCCGAAAATTATCCAACTTCTAAATATTACAAAACTGATGAAGTTTTAACATCACTTGGTATTGGAGAAGCTTTTGTAACTGCTTTAAACGAAAAAGGAATTCCAACACCTTTAGTTGCTACTATGCTTCGCGCACCAATGAGTAGAATGGATGTTTTAAATGAAGATGAAATTAAAGCTATAAATGCTAAATCGAAATTAGTTAAGAAATATAACGAAGAAATTGACCGTGAAAGTGCTTATGAAATTTTGACTAAAAAAATTGATGAAGCTAACAAAAAAGCAGCTGAAGAAGAAGCAAAAGAAGAAACTAAAACAACTTCTAAAAGAAAAGCAAACGAACCAAGTACTGCAGAAGTAATTGGAAAATCTGTTACTAAAGTTGTTACTAGCGCAACATTTATAAGAGGTGTTTTTGGAATTTTATCAAAAATGTTCAAAAAATAATGAAATCGTATTTAACCATTGGGTTATTGATTCTTTCTAACATTTTCATGACTTTAGCGTGGTATGGTCATTTAAAATTTAAAGAATTAAAATGGTTTGAAAATGCTGGATTAATAACAATTGTTTTAGTCAGTTGGGGTTTGGCTTTTTTTGAATATTGTTTTCAAGTTCCAGCTAACAAAATTGGTTATGAAGGAAATAATGGACCATTTTCTTTATTGCAATTGAAAGTAATTCAAGAAGTAGTTACTCTGGTTGTTTTCGTTGGATTTTCTATGCTTTTCTTCAAAAATGAAACTTTTAAATGGAATCATTTCGTTGGTTTTTGCTTTTTGATATTAGCAGTATATTTTATTTTTAAAAAATAATTATGAAAAAATATTTTATTCAAAAATCACCCTTTGTTGTTCCTACTACTGATGGAAAATTGATTGAAGAACATCACGGGAAAGTTGCAACAAATAATTCTGCGATTTCAATTGCTCACATGATTGCTCCACCAAAATGGAGCGAACCTTATCAAACTCCGGAGTTTGATGAGTACACTTATATCATTTCTGGGAAAAAGCAATTTATTATCGATGGAGAGACTGTAATTTTAGAAGCTGGACAATCCATAAAAATTGAAAAAAACACACGAGTTCAGTATTCAAATCCTTTTGATGAACCTTGTGAATATATAGCTATTTGCAATCCTGCATTTGATTTTGAAAAAGTAAACAGAGAATAATTATTTTTTTAGTAAATCAATAATCTTTTGTTCAACTTCTTGACTATTCCACTTTTCTTCAATATTAGGCATTTGCATCACTTTTTCCATAATATTGTTTTGGAATTCTCCTATTGCCAAGGCTTCAGAATAGGGTTGATTACTAAAAGTTACTCTACTGTATAATGGTTTCCACTTGCCTGGATGTTTATCTGAAAACCATTTTTCTATTTTCTTTTGTAATAAAAACTTTTGATCGGCAGTTCTTGAACTCATTTCCATAAAATTTCTAAAAGAAAGTTCAGCAATAGCATCTGCGTTTGGTTTTCTTGAAATTTCATATTCTCTGAAAATTTTCTCCCAATCATCACCAAATTTCTCTATCATTTCATTCAAAATAGTAATGTCTTCAAAACCTGCATTCATTCCATGACCATAAAATGGAACAATGGCATGAGCCGAATCGCCAATCAAAGCTACTTTATCATTGTGTGTCCAAGGAAAACATTTCATCATCACCAAATAACTTTTCGGATTTTTGAAAAAATCTTCCACTAAATCAGGAATTACCTCTTTTGTATCTGGAAAATAATTCGCAAAAAACTCAACCAATGCTTTTTCATCTTTTAGTTGCTCAAAAGAATTTTCACCTTCAAATGGCATAAACAATGTACAAGTAAAACTACCGTCAAGATTAGACAAAGCCATTAACATGAAATTACCTCTTGGCCAAATGTGCAATGAATTTTTATCTATTTTATGAGTTCCATCTGGATTGGCAGGAATATGCAATTCTTTATAACCAATTTTCATAAACTCTTGGGAGTAATCAAACATCGATTGACGCTGCATTCTGTGACGAATTCTTGAAAATGCACCATCAGCACCAAAAACTTTATCGTATTGTAAATCGGTCCATTCACCGCGTTCACTTTCACCTATATGCAATGTTGCTGTAGATAAAGTAACATCCCAAATTTTATGATTAAAGAAAAATTCAACTCCAGCTTCTTCGGCTAAATCAATCATTCTACGATTTAAAATTCCTCGTGAAAGAGAATAAATTGCTTCGCCTTCTTTGCCATAATGTTGTGTGGTATAAGTTCCATCTTGCAAATGAATACCACGTTTATCAACTGGAATTCCAATTTTCTTGATTTCATCTTCAAGACCAATATCTCGTAATGTTTTCCAACCACGATTTGACATTACTAAATTTATAGAACGTCCTGAAAATTCAACCGTTCTAATATCAGGACTTCTGTCAAAAACGTGAACTGTATGACCTTTTTTCTTGAGATATATTGCGAGTAAAGTTCCGACTAATCCCGAACCTACTACTGCAATTTTTTGTGGAGTTTGCATTTATTTTTTATAACGGTTCTGCAAATTTAAAGTTTTAGAAAAGAAAATCTTAAAAATGACTTACTTTTTTGGGCTAAAAACAATTTTAGTTGATACTTTTTCTATTTCTTTTTTATTCAAAAGCATTTTTCGAAAATGTCCTTTCACATACATTTCTGCTTGGTCTTTATAATGCTTACTCATTGGATTTCCTGAATTTCCGGTTGGTAAAATACTAACGCTGTTTTCGATATCCGAAAAGTCTATAATTCGTCGAGTTGATGGACCAGCTTTTACTTGATTTATTTTTTCATCACTATAAAAATACATCAAATTATTAATCATTTCGTTGGCTCCAGGAACTTCATATGGACCAACATTAAAAAATCCTTTCAGCAATTTTACTTGACCTATTGGATGTTGAAACTCTAACGAATGTGCTTTATTCCATGTCCATAATTGAACATCACTACCCAAATTAGCTTCTAAATTTTTGATAGTTTCTTTAAAAGATTGCGTTAAAATATCTGACCGAGTTTCTTTTTTGGTTTTGGTTTCAATGTTATCCCACCAAATTGAACTATCATTTCTACTTTGTTCACCAAATATTTCCTTGATCTTGTGTGTTGCTAGTAATAATTTGAATTTTTCTTCTCCTAATTCATCACGAAAAGTATTTTTCAAATAAAAATAAATCCATTTATTGTAAATTGTTGTAGCAATATCATTCAAATTACTACTTCCATTCCAAATTTTTAATTGTGAAATGGCATTTTTCTCTGTTTCATTCAATTGATTTTTATCCAAAGATAGAATCCAACTGTTTACAATTTGTGCAGCCGTTGACGATGTATTATCTAAAATCATTTTTTCAACATCCATTCTTGTCCAATCGTTTTTTACTTTTAATAAAGTATCAATTCGTGTTGCTCTATCTTTTGGCAAATAATAACCCGGATATAAATAACCATCAATTGCTTCGGGTTGGTTATTGGAAGAATATACATAATTCCATGGCGGATTTATTGCCAAAGGATTTTTAGAAAAAGGTAAAAATTCTTTTCTGTCATCTATGCCATTACTTCCATTCAAAATAAAATTTGGATTTACAGAAGAATCTAATTTGTATAATTTTCCCGAAGTAATCCAAGCGATATTGTTTTTTACATCACCATACATTATGTTCAATCCTGGAGCATGAATTAATTCAATTTTTTCATAGAAATCATTCAAATCTTTGGCATGACATAATCCGTAAACTGCGTCAAGAATTTGATTTTTCTCTTGAGTATAAATCCATGACATTGAAATTGGTTTCGATTTGTTTACACCAGTCAATACTTCTGAAATAATCGGTCCGTGAATCGATGATTTTGTTTTTAAAATTACGTCTGCACTATCTTTAATCTTGATAGTATTTTGCCTTAATGTATAGTTTTGGTAACCCTGAGATGTTAAATACTGATTCGAATTTTGTCGATTTTCAGTTTCTTCAAATAAATCCAAATCATCGTTTTCAAACATTGTTAAACCATAAGCATAGTCACGATTATGACCTAAAAGCGGAAATGGTGTTCCAGCCAAATAATAACCATACATTTCATGTTTTGGTGTAATAATATGTGCTTCAAACCAAGTTCCGGGTTGCGAAAACATAATATGCGGATCGTTAGCAAAAATTACTTTTCCATTTTTGGTTTTATTGGCACCAATAACCCAACTATTACTACCAACAAATGTTGGAACTGGGGAATTTTCCAATAAAGCAGTTATAGATTTTGATATCTCAGCAAACTCAGAACTTTTTCCTTTAAAACTTTTTAGTTGTCTGGTTCCAAATTCGCCATGAATTCCAAAATCTTTTAGATATTCCATTCCAAGATTATCACGAATATCAGTTAATAACGGATCCGTTTTTTGTGCCATGGCAAAACTAAATGACATAAATCCGAAAATATTATATACATCTTTAACTGTAAATTTTTCTGGAGTTATACCAAGCAAGGAAAACTCAATTGGCATTTTTCCTTCTTCAATATATTGATTTATACCATCCAAATAAGATAGTGTTAATTTATAAGATTGAGAATTTTTATCCAAATTAGCAACTGCTAGCTCGGAGTTTTCTTGAATTCCAGATGTTGCAAAAAACATATCATTTTTAAGCATTACACTTCCAAATATTTCAGATAATTTTCCTGGAGCAATTCGTCGCATTAATTCCATTTGCCATAATCGTTCCTGAGCATGAACATATCCTAAAACTCTTTGAGCATCAACTTCATCATTGGCATAAATATGTGGAATTCCGTAATCATCAAAATAGGTTGTCGTAGTGTTTTTTAATTGTGAAAGTTGAACGTCACCATCATAATTGGGTTTTTTAAATTGTAAAAAACCAAAAACAGCTAATGCTAATAATACTAACAACAACAATAGTATTAGAGATATTTTTTTGATGATTTTCATAGTAGAGTATTTCCACAAATTTATATAAATGATTTATGGAATTTACATTAAATACAAAAAAGGAGTTAATTCCATCCCTGAAATCAACTCCTAATTTAATAAACATGAAATTTATTATTATTTCTTTTTGTCGTCAATAATTGCTCCTGTTCCAGCACCAACTCCAGCACCAGCCAAACCACCAATAATTGCACCTTCAGCTTTTTTATCGCTTACAATTGCACCAGTAACAGCGCCAACTCCAGCGCCAATTACTGCTCCTTTTGCAGCACCACTCCATTTTTTTCTTGGTTGTGTTGTGTTTTTTTCAACAACTACAACTTCTCTCTTTTTTGCGTTATTCATTTCTACAATTCTCATAGAATCAATAATTCTTTGTTTTTCTATTTGAAGATTCATAGAATCAATAATTTCTTGTTTCTCATCAACAACCAAAGCTTTATCATTTGTGTTTTTACACGATAAAACTAAAAAAGTCAACATTATTGCATAAATCGTTTTCATAGTTTTTCATTTAATCTTAATTACAATACAAAGTAACAAGCGATTTAGTTCTGAATTGTTATAAGATTTTTTGAAAAAATTATATAATTTGATTTTTGAGAGTTTTATAGAAAAGTTTGAAGCTAAAAAAACCTCTTTTTCAAGAGGTTATTACTTTTATTTTCTTTGAAAGTTTATTCGATTTCCTGTCTTCATTCCATTGTTTTTGGCTAAAACACCACACATATGAAACAACATTCTGGCTCCAACATTTCCGTCCCAATCATCGTTTTCTCCAGGAGCAACTTCTACAAAATCAAAACCGATGATTTCTTTTCCGCTAATTGCCAATTTATTAAACAAATAAGTAGCTTGCTCGAATGAAAAACCACCAGGAACTGGAGTTCCAGTATTTGGACAATACCAAGGATACATTCCATCAACATCGAATGATATGCAAACTTTTTGTGGCAAAGTTGCTATTATTTCATCACATTGATCTGCCCAAGTTTTACCTGAGAAAGTTTCTGCCTTTAAATCAGCGTCGGTGTGAATTAAAACTCTACCGTTTTCATTTTTAACAACTCCAACTTCTTCTTCACAAAAATCTCTGATTCCAACCTGAACAATTTTTGAAATATTTTCAATTTTCAATGCATTATACATAATCGAAGCGTGAGAAAATTCAAAACCTTCGTAGGCAATACGTAAGTCCATATGTGCATCAAGATGAAGAATTCCAAAACTTTCATGGTTGGTTGCTAAAGCTTCATAATATCCTAATGGAGTGGAATGATCGCCACCAAGTAAAACTACTTTTTTGCCTTGATTCATCCAATACAAAACTTTTTCTCTTACTTCATTGTGTAATTCTCTGCAGGCTTTGTTGATTTTATGCAAATCATCCATTAAAGCTGGATAAGTTTCTAAATCTTCACCTGATTCTAAAGCTTCAATGATTGGTTGTGCCAATTCTTTATATTTCTCAGAATTCTTTGACCAAGAATTTGGAATTTCTGCAAAATACATTCCTAATTTCCATAATTCTGGAAACTCTTGATGGTTTAAATCTACTTGAAATGAAGCGTCAAGAATAGCATTTGGACCTTCAGAAGCACCAGAACCATAACTTACTGTAACTTCCCAAGGCACTGGAATTATAATAATTTCAGACTGTTCAGCAGAAAATGGTAATCCAAAAATAGTTGCATCTGCTAATCCTGGTTGGCTTGGGTCAAAATTTTGTATTATTTGTTCTTTTGTCATTATGATTTACTTAAACTTAAAATTCCAGTTTTTAATATTTGACCAAATTTATACATGTCTTCATAAGAACAATAAAATGGTGCTGGAGCTAAACGAATAACATTTGGTTCTCGCCAATCGGTAATAACTCCATTTTTCATCAAGTAATGAAATAAATCTTTTCCTTGACCATGAAGAAAAACCGATAATTGACAAGCTCTTTCATCTTGATTTGAAGGTGTAATGATTTCAAATTCTGTTCCGTCTATTTCTTTATCAATTTCATGAAGAATGAATTCGAGATAAGCTGTTATTTGGTTTCTTTTTGCAATTAATTTATCCATTCCTACTTCGGCAAACATTTCAACAGAAGCTAAATATGGTGCTAATGTTAAAACTGGCAAATTACTAACCTGCCAACCATCGGCTCCAACGGTTGGATCAAAATTTGGTTCCATTAAGAATCGTTTTTCTTTTTTTTGTGCCCACCAACCAGCAAATCTTGGTAAATCTGAACTGTGATGTTTTTCATGAATAAAACAACCCGAAGCGTTACCTGGTCCAGAATTCATATATTTATACGAACACCAAGCAGCAAAATCTACATTCCAATTATGTAAATCGAGTTTAATGTTTCCTGCTGCATGAGCTAAATCAAAACCAACAATGGCTCCAACTTTATGACCTGCATCAGTTATTGATTTCATATCAAAAACTTGTCCGGTGTAATAATTTACTCCACCGAAAAGCACCAATGCCAATTCGTCGCCTACTTCATTTATTTTAGAAATAATATCTTCTAATCGAATGTTATTTTCTCCTTCACGACGTTTGATTTCAACAATTGCATCTTCTGGTTTATAACCGTGAAAATTTACTTGTGATTGAAACATATATTGGTCAGATGGAAAAGCTTTTTCTTCGCAAATAATTTTGTAACGTTTTGTTGTTGGTTTATAAAAAGAAACCATCAAAAGGTGAAGATTAACTGTTAAAGTATTCATTACTGTTACTTCTGACGGCTTTGCTCCAACCAATTTGCTCAATGGTTCAGCAAATCTTTCGTGATAATCCCACCAAGGTTTATCTGCAAAAAAATGACCTTCGACAGCAAGGTTTGCCCAATCATTCATTACTTCATCAACATAATTTTTGGCAGATTTTGGTTGTAAACCAAGAGAATTTCCAGTAAAATAAATTACATTTTCACCATTAAGCTGAGGAAAAATAAATTCGTTTCTATAATTTTTTAATTCATCTTTTTGGTCTAATTCTTTTGCAAATTCAAGGGTATTTTGAAAAATCATTGTGTTTTTTGTTTGAAAGTGTAAAAGTATTGAAAAGAGATAAGGTAAAAAAGTTTTAACTAGTTACAGAACAAAAAAAATCCCAAACTAATTTTTAGAATGGGATTGATTTATAATTTGACTTTATAATTATAAAATTAACATCGCGTCACCATAAGAATAAAACTTATATTTTTCTTTGATTGCTTCTTCGTAGGCTTTCTTCATTAAATCGTGACCACAAAATGCAGAAACCATCATTAATAAGGTTGATTTTGGAGTATGAAAATTTGTTATCATGCAATCTGCAATACTAAAATCATATGGTGGAAAAATAAATTTATTCGTCCATCCTTCAAAAGGATTTAATGTTCCTTGAGAAGAAACCGAACTTTCTATAGAACGCATAGAAGTAGTTCCAACACAACAAATTTTCTTTTTCTTAGCTTTTGCTTCATTAACTATATCACAGGCTTCTTGAGTAATTTTTAATTCTTCCGAATCCATTTTGTGCTTAGATAAATCTTCTACTTCAACTGGATTAAAAGTTCCTAAACCAACATGAAGTGTTACCTCAGCAAAATTAACACCTTTGATTTCTAATCTTTTTAGAAGATGTTTTGAAAAGTGTAATCCTGCGGTAGGAGCAGCAACCGCACCTTCTTCTTTTGCGTAAATTGTTTGGTAACGCTCAGCATCTTCATCTGTAACTTCACGGTTGATGTATTTTGGAATTGGAGTTTCTCCCAATTCAAGTAACTTCATTCTAAAATCTTCATAAGAACCATCATATAAAAAACGTAAAGTTCTTCCACGAGATGTTGTATTATCGATTACTTCTGCCACCAATGAATCATCATCTCCAAAATATAATTTGTTTCCAATTCTAATTTTTCTTGCTGGATCAACCAATACGTCCCAAAGACGTTGCTCAGCATTAAGTTCTCTTAATAAGAAAACTTCAATTCTTGCTCCAGTTTTTTCTTTGTTTCCATACATGCGAGCAGGAAAAACTTTGGTATTGTTTAAAATGAAAACATCGCCATCACTAAAATAATCAATAACGTCTTTGAACAATTTATGTTCAATCGTTTTTGTTTTTCTGTTTACAACCATCAAACGAGATTCATCTCTATTTTCTGCTGGATATTCAGCTAATAATTCTGCTGGAAGATTAAAATTAAAATGTGATAATTTCATTAAATATGTGTTTATAAGTTTAAGAGTTTATAAGTTAAGGTTGTTCCTTAGCTTGGTTAAAATCTTTCGGGTGCAAATATACTATTGTGAAATAGGCGTTGTCAAGTAAAATGAAGTATTTATTTTCAAATTGTTTTTGAGCTACTGTAAATACTAGTAAAAAGAAACTTTTTTAATTAATTTCCTCAATTTCAAATCCAATTTGTTTTAAATCATCCCAAAAAGTAGGATATGATTTTGAAACGACTTCTGAGTCTTCAATAATCAAATTTGTTCTCAAAGCTAAAGGCGCAAATGCCATTGCCATTCTATGATCTTGATACGTTTTTATAGAAATATTTTCTTTAATTCTAGTAGATGGAGCAATTTGCAAAATTGAATCAGTAGTAAATACCATTGCTCCAAGTTTTGACAATTCCTTTTTTAGTGCTTCTAATCTATCGGTTTCTTTAATTTTTAAAGTGTGTAAACCTTCAAGTCTGCATCCAACTCCAAGTCCGAAGCATGTAACAGCAATTGTTTGTGCAATGTCTGGTGATTCAATTAAATTTAATTTTACTGAACTACACTTATATTCTTTCTTTTCAAGAATAATTTGATTTTCGACAAAAGTTGTTTCAACACCAAAACTTTTATAAATTTCTACCAATATTGAGTCACCTTGAAAACTATTCTTTTTGAAATTTGACAAAATAATTTGGGTTCCAATTTGTGATAATGCAACTATTGAATAATAATATGATGCTGATGACCAATCACTTTCAATTTTTACTTCTGGATTTTGAGTTTTGAGTTTTGAATTTACTTTGATTATATTATTTTCAAATGAGGTTTCAATACCAATTTCATTTAACAAAGCTAAAGTCATCCTGATATAAGGTATTGAGGTAATTTCTCCTTCTAAAACTAACTCCAAACCATTTTCTAATTTAGGCGCTATCAATAAAAGTGCTGAAATATATTGACTACTAACATTTGCTTTTAAAGTGACTTTGTTTTTTGTTAGTTTTTTCCCTTTTATTCTAATTGGCGGATAGTTTTCATTTTCGACATAATTAATTTCTGCGCCGAGTTGTTGCAAAGCATCTACAAGAAATTTAATTGGTCTCTGTTTCATTCGAGATGAACCTGTCAAAACAACATCGCTGTTTTCCTTAATTGCAAAATATGCCGTAAGAAATCGCATAGCAGTTCCTGCATGATGAATATCAACAACTTTTTGACTCCTTGATATCGACTTCTGCATAACTACTGAATCATCTGAAATTGAAATATTTTCTAATTTCAATTCGGGAAATAAAGCTTGTAGCAACAATAATCTATTGGTTTCCGATTTAGAACCAGTAATGTTTAAACTTGATTTTTTATTAGTTGAAGAAAAATTTAAGTGTAAATTCAAAACTATTTTAGTTTTTCGTTATTATGATGTCTATCGTGATCGCGGTTTGTTTTTAAATCTAACTTTTTATCAAAAGCAGCTTGTAAGTCAACTCCTGTTTGGTTTGCAAGGCATAAAACAACAAACACAACATCAGCCAATTCTTCGCCTAAATCTTTATTTTTATCACTTTCTTTTTCTGATTGTTCACCATATCTTCGGGCAATAATTCTGGCGACTTCACCAACTTCTTCTGTCAATTGCGCCATATTTGTAAGCTCGTTAAAATAACGAACGCCATGGTTTTTTATCCATTTATCTACTTCTAGTTGTGAATTTTTTAGGTCCATAATTACATTTTTTTGAGAACTATTTTCTCTGTTTGTTTATTTACCATTTCTTTAAAAAACTCTTTCACCGCATGATACATTTCTGAACTTATTATAGCCGAATTAATATCTAAAGAATATAACAACTGTATTTGATTTCCATTATTTGAAATATTGTATTTAAAGTTTCCTAAATTATCTGGCAATCCAATGGCTTTATTTTCAGTTAACGTTTCAACTGTATATCCATCAGGTATTTTGATACTAATACTATATTTGTCTTGAGCAGGATAAACAAAATCAACTGGATAAAGTCTAACATCTTGCTTAAAAGGATTTTCGGTTAAAGCAAAATGAAAAAAAGGTGAAAAATACATTTTATCTCCAATAATTTCTACAGCATTATTTGATACAAATGAATAACTTTCTACTATTGGTTTTGACAAATCATTGTTATTTTGTACATCATAATTTTCAACTTCTAATCCTTGATATTTTTTTTCAATTTTCTCTAGTAGACTTTCCTTTGTTAATCCATTATAATTATCTCTGAATCGAAAAGCGTTATAATCAAAATATTGATCTCTTACTTTTCCTGTAACTTCTCCTGTTGCAGAAATATCAGCCATCAAATTAATAACTTCTTTAGAATTTGCTTTAGGCATTAAATCAATATGTGAAGAACTTCCATCCTTTCTAATTAATCTTCCAAACCAATTTAGATCCCTAATTGGAAGAATATTTGGCAAAGAATATTTATTTGTAGCATCTAACAATATTATTTCGTTGCCCAATTCTACTCCTGAAATAACATAATCAAATGCACTCCTTGACGGGAAAAGCGCAATTCCGTTACCTCTTGTGCTAATTAAAATTGGATTAGCTTCTATTCCTGCAAATCGTAACATCGATGTAAGCATTAAATTAATTTCTGCTACATTACCTTTCTTCTCTTGATATGCTTTTTTTACTCCATCATTACAACTGTAGCCATAGAATTCGTTCCAATTCATTTTAGATTTAACAAATGTGAAAATTGCATTTATCTTTTCATCATTTTTTGTTAATCCCGCCAAAATAGCATCAATATCTTTTTCATAATAACCTGTTTTATTGAGTTCGTTTCCAAAATCATTATTTTCATATATTTTCTTAACAACTGACTCCCAGTCTGTTAAAAAAGTTTTTACAGGCTCTCCTGGAAATTGTATTGATGATAATTCAAGTTCAACACTTGAAATGTAATTTTTAATATTATTTGTAAACTTTTCATCCTTTATTGCTGGAATATTTGTTAAAATATATTTAGATATGTTTTCAGAATATGTAAAACTGTCTGAATTAATTGATGACTTTGTATTAAATCCTGAACCAACAGATGATTTACTAGTCAACGTAATGGTTCTTGATTTTCTATCAGTAATTATTTTAGGAGTAATAAATCCTCTAAATGCTGGTTTATAGGAATAATATTCAGGAACTACCACATTAAATTCGCTATATAAAACAGGAATACTTGATTGAAACAACCATTTATCAATAGACCCAAAATTAGAGGAAATCAATGTATATTCATACTCAACAATGGAACCTTCCTTTATATTTGGCATTGATATTTTTTTTCTTCCCCAAAATTGATTTACTTTTTCATCATATTCTCCATCTGATTTCAATTTTGTTTTTTCAATTTTTCCATTAACAAGATTGTAAGTAATTTCATTTGAAAATGACAATTTTTCATTTGGATTACTGCCTATATAATAGTTTACAGCCTTATTAGCCCAATCATACCCTTCTTTTTTATAGATTTTAATTTTAGTTTTAACAGTTGTTGACATAGTAAATCCATTTCCTTGTGTGTAATCATATCTTACATCACCTTTTGAAAATAATATTGATGCAACTGCACTTGAATCAATAGGGCATACTTTTTCTTCTAGTTCTTGAACGGTTACTTTTCCTAAATCTCTGTTCTGAGCTATCGTGTTTATACAAATAAAAAGCGATAGTAGAAATACTTTTTTCATAATGGTTAGGTTTTTGAAATGATTACTTTTGAATTGTCTATTTTGGCAATGGTTTCTCTGAATTTTCTATAGTTTTCAAATTTTGAACTTTCATAAAACCCTTTTTTAATTACTAATTTTCTTTTGCAAACTAAATTGCTATTATCCGAAGAAATAAAATCAATTGTATAACTTCCAAACTCAGTTGAAAGTTCAAAATTATTTGGTTTTGCTTCTATATTAAATCCTTGAGGAAGTGATACCGAAATTTCGGCTTCATCTGTAAAACCTCTTTCTATTTCAAATGGAAGTTCTCTAGTTCTATGTTTTTTTGGAACATAAGAATTTTGACTAAAGGCATTTACAGCAAACATCAATTTTCCTCCAGTATTTTGAGCATAATTATCCGCTTCAAACTCTAAATCTTCTGAAAACTCAATAGCTTTTTCATTGTTTGAAAAATTTATTTTTTTAATTTTCAAATTATTGATGTTACTAAATTCTTCTTTATAATTCTTTATTTGATCTTCTTTACTTAATCTTTCTTTTTGAAATTCGTTATCATATTGAAGTCCAAATGAAATCATCTTTAAAGTTGCTTTCATTCCACCTTCTTCTGAAACAGAATAAGCTCCAATCGTTCGTTTTAAATTATCATTTTCATTAAACGTTCTAGTTTTAATAATTTCTCCACCTTCTGGTTTAATTATTAAAACATTTCTATCATCAGTAAAATCTCCTTGAAATCCAAAAGGTTGAATTTGACTGGTACATTCTAACCAAAGCATTTCTTTTTCTGTTGGTAATGTTAAAATCACATGATTCCCTTGAATAGATGAAATATCGTCTTTTATATTTCTTTTTTCTTTTCCTGCATAAACCACTGTATAATAGGACTCTACTTCTAATGCTTTCAATAATGAACGAGTGTAATTTGTTAAAGCTTTACAATCACCATAACCTAATTTATCTACATCTTTAGCTAACATTGGTTTCCAACCACCAATTCCAACTTGAACACTAACATAACGTGTTTTTTCTTGAACAAACTTGTAAACTATTTTCGCTATCTCAACTGGATTTTTTTCACTACCAACTAGTTGTCTAAGTTTTTGAATTGTTGGCTCAGGAATTTCCTCAGTATCTGCTAAAAGAGAATTATAATACCATTTTCCAAAATCTTTCCAGTTTGTTGCATTACCTTGAACGTTTTCCAAATTAAAATTTTCGACAGCAAAATATACCATTGGAAAAACTTTAGTAAAATTTGGTGCTAATTCTTCTCTTTTTTTTGCATTAACTAATGTTGAAATGAAAGAAATAGAATTTGAAGTTTCTTTCTTTTCAACAGGTATTTTAGTTGAGAAATTATCTTCTTTAACTTTTAATTTCAATTCGGGTTTAAAATTTATAGTAAAAAGAGTTTTTTCGGTGCTAACATAATAATTATCAACTGGACTCCAAGATGGAATAAATGCCGTGTTTGAAGTCTCAACTTGTGATTCGAAAATCATCGTAAATGGATAAGAAACAGGTGTATAATCAAGATACAAAGCTCTATTATCATTAAATATTGAAACTCCGTCTGCAACACTCACATCTCTAAAATCTTTCTTTCTAAATGATTTTAATTCTTTTCCAAAAGCATCGTAAGCAGTTGCTTCAATTTTTAAAATTTTTCTGTTTTTATCGTAATTATCAGACAGGTCTAAATTTCTTAATCCAAATTCATTTAAAACTGTTGTTACAGTCTTAGTTTGAATAATCATAGAGTTTTGTGAAGCAATTGTAACGCTGATATCACTCAATCGGATAACAGCATTTGCATTTGTTTTAAGACTATCAGGAATTTTTGAAACACTATACTCTGGTTTTTGTGAATAAAGTATATTACTAACAAGTAGTACAAATAGAAAAACAATATTTGATTTCATCTAAATTTAGTTTTTACCAAATATAAAAAAATTTAGATTTCTTTTATAATCTTATTCTTTATTTTTCGTGTCAATAATAATTGTAACTGGTCCATCGTTTACAAGACCAACTTTCATGTCTGCTCCAAACTTTCCGGTTTGAACTTTTCTTCCAATTTCCTTTTCCATTTGAGCAATAAATTTTTCATATAACGGAATGGCAATATCAGGTTTCGCAGCCTTTATATAACTTGGTCTATTTCCTTTTTTTGTTGATGCATGAAGTGTAAACTGAGAAACTATAATCATTTCACCTGAAATATCTTTAATCGATAAATTCATAACATCATTATCATCTGCAAAAACTCTAAGGTTAGCAATTTTTAACGATAACCAACTGATATCTTCTTGATTATCTAATTCCTCAAATCCAATCAAAATTAAAAGTCCTTTTTGAATATCAGCTACAACATGATTATCTATTGTAACCGAAGCCTGAGAAACTCTTTGGATTACTGCTTTCATAGTTTAAGATTCTCTAGTTTTATCGCTAGCAATTCTATCATCATTGTAAACGTCTTGACGATAATTATCATCATCGCCTTCTAATATTTTAAGATAACTATTGTAACGTGACCAAGCAATTTTATTTTCTTCTAATGCTTTTTTAACAGCGCAATGAGGTTCTTCTTTATGAAGGCAATTATTAAATTTACATTCTTCTTTCAAAGAAAAAAACTCAGGAAAATAATCGCTGATTTCTGTTGGTTCCATATCAACAATTCCAAATCCTTTAATTCCTGGTGTGTCGATTATTTTTGCATTAAATGACAAATCATACATTTCAGCAAAAGTTGTAGTATGTTGGCCTTGCTTACTTTGCTCTGAAATATCTTTGGTTTTTAGATTTAAATTAGGTTCTAATGCATTAACCAAAGTAGATTTTCCAACACCTGAATGACCAGAAAACATTGAAACTTTTCCAATCATTTCTTCCTTTAAGTTTTCAATTCCAGTATGGTTTTTAGCAGAAACTTTTAAACATTTATAACCAATTTTGGAGTAAATATATTGAAGAAACAATTGTTCATCTTTCATTTCCTCATCATAAGTGTCAATCTTATTAAAAACTAATACTGCTTCAATTCCATAAGCTTCAGCTGTAACTAAAAATCTATCTATAAAACTTGTTGTTGTTGGCGGATTATTAATCGTTATCAAAAGAAAAACGACATCAATATTGGATGCAATAATATGTGTTTGCTTCGATAAATTAACCGATTTTCTGACTATATAATTTTTTCTGTCGTGAATATTATTTATTTGACCAATAGTTTCATCAGTTGTTTCATCTAGTTGAAAATCTACGATATCACCAACTGCAATTGGATTGGTGCTTTTGATACCTTGCATTCTGAACTTGCCTTTAATACGGCATTCATAAATTTGGTTATCAATTGTTTTAACGGAATATGAACTTCCTGTAGATTTATAAACTGTTCCTGTCATGTTACAAAGATAGTACTTTGGCTGAAGATTTTTTTAAATAAAAAAGCTTCATATTACTATGAAGCTTATAATTTCTTAATCTAACAATATCATCCTTCCTAATTTATCATTTGATTTTCTTGAGGCGTAAATAATAAATTCGTTATCATTTTTTCTACAAAAGACACCTGGTCTAATTACTAATTCGTTTTTAATAACTTCTTCTGGATCTTTTCTGGTTATGTTTCCTCTCTCATCGAAAACAAACAATGTTGGAACTGCATTATTATAATTACCCATTGATTTTATTTTTTCTATATCAGTGATTCCTTTATTTTTAATGTTATCATTAAACAAAATGTTTAATTTTCCATTTCTATAAATAGGAATTACACTTAGATATTCTGGTCCTTTTCCCATCACTCCTAAAGGAATAGCTAAACCAACCGCTACATTAAAACTTCCAGAACTTGATCCAGCAAATATGTTAAAGGTAGCAACAGTGATTGAAGCGGCTTGTTCTTTTGGCACAACATTACTCCAATCTAAAGTTCCGTCAGGTTTCATACTTGTTACAATCATTTCATTCATTGTATAAGTAACTGGTTGTAATCCGAATGGTCCGATTCCTTGTTTTTGACCAACATAAACTGTTTGATATTCTGAAAGTACAATTAATCCACCGTCATTTTTTTCAATAATTGTATGAATATTATATAAAGGTTTCACGTCTTTACCTTTATTTGCTCTTCTTTCTCCTAAAAGTTTGATTTTTGTAGCTAAATCGAATTCGTTAAACACAACATTTTCTGTAGTATTCTTACTCAAATTAACTGTCATGTTATAAACTCCTTTTAACTCTTTGTTAGCTTTACCATTATCTCTAACACTTGAGAAAAAACCAGTAAGTTTTACATCATTTTTAGAAGTAGCCAACATTTTACAATTAATTATTTCTTTATCAATTACATCAATTTTCACTACCTCTTTTTTATAACTATTTGCTTTCTTGAAGATGTGCAATTCAACCTTTTCTACTTTTTCTTTTTTCTTTTTATCTCTATAACCTTCATTAACAACTAAGAAAATATCATCACTATTATTTAAATCAAAATCAGAAATTGTAAACTGATAATCTTTTTTATTGTCATCATAACTTACTTTCTCTTCTGCAGAAAAAACAGATTTTAAATTCTCATCAAACAACTTCATTTCATATTTCATAGCATCTTCTTTTTCAAATAATGCTGTATGCATAATCAACATCATTTGATCATCTGGTGATTTTTTGAAATAAAATCCGCCTCTATCTGAACTTTTAGCAACAATTGACTCAAATAAAGTAATCATGTCTTTCCCTAAAATTCCTTTTTCTGAAATAGGAATTCCAACTAATGTAAATTTCTTTTCTTTTCTATGATAAACACTTCCAATAACATATAATTTATCATTCATTATAGTTATTTCCTCAAATTCAACATCCTTATCGTTTAGTTCTGGTAAAACCAATGGATTTAAAGAAATCTGTTTCATTTTAGCTGAATCAAATATTTTTAAAAAATAATCTGATTTGCCTTTTAAAATTAAAGTATAAATTTTATTGTTCGCTTCTCCAATAATTTTTACAATTTTACCTTTATCATCAGGAATTTCCTCGCCATAAGTAAGGTCGATTTTATCAATTTTATTTTGAGCGTTTAGATTAAAACAACAAAATAAAATGAAGATAATTTTAAGTACATTTTTTTTCATTTTTTGGTTGGTTTTTATTGTGATTTAAGCCGCAATAATACGAAAAAAACTTACTGTTAATTAATTATTTGGAAAAATTTATTTGTTAATTATTTTCTCTTGATGATTAATACTTTCTTGGTGAATCGCTTTGAATAATTTTAATATAAATTCTTCACTTAAACCTTTTTCTTCGCCATCTAAAATCATTTTTCCTAATATCTCATTCCAACGTTTGTTTTGTAAAATAGCAACGTTCTTTTCTTTCTTCAAAAGACCAATTTCGTCAGCAACTTTCATTCTTTTTCCTAAAATTTCCAATAATTTAGCATCATACTCATCAATTTGAGTTCTTTTTTTATTCATATTTTTAGTAAAATCGTCTGCATTATCAGATTCTTTTCTAACTCTTAAATCTTTAAAGATGTTTTTCAAAACCGAAGGCGTTACTTGTTGAGCAGCATCACTCCAAGCATTATCGGGATCAATATGCGTTTCAATGATTAATCCATCATAGTTTAAATCAAGTGCTTGTTGTGAAACTTCCTGAATCATTTTACGATTTCCTGTAATATGTGAAGGATCACAAATTAATGGTAGATCGGGAAATTTACTCTGAAAATCGATTGCAATTTGCCACTCAGGATTGTTTCTATATTTTGTTTTTTCATACGTAGAAAAACCACGATGAATTACACCTAACTTTTTGATATTTGCTTTATACAATCGTTCAACACCACCAATCCAAAGTGCCAAATCTGGATTTACCGGATTTTTTACTAAAACAATTTTGTCAGTTCCATTTAAAGCATCTGCAATTTCCTGAACCGCAAACGGATTAACCGTAGTTCTTGCGCCAATCCACAAAACATCAATATCGTGTTCTAAAGCCAGTTTGACATGATTTGCATTAGCAACTTCAATTGCCATTAACAAACCTGTTTCAGCTTTTGCTTTTTGCAACCATTTTAATCCAATTTCTCCAACACCTTCAAAACCACCAGGACGAGTTCTTGGTTTCCAAATTCCTGCACGAAAAATAGATACATCTGAATTTTTTAATTCATTAGCGATTTTTAAAACTTGTTCTTCTGTTTCAGCACTGCATGGTCCAGCGATTACTAATGGATGATTTAAATTAAAATCATCTAACCATTTGCGCATTTGTTTATTATTTTCCATAACTATTTCAGTATTTCTTTAATTCTATTTGTATTTTTCATTTCATTAAAAACCGATTCCAAATCGTTGTTTTCAATATATTCTTTAAACTTTGTAAGATTCAAAATATATTCTTCAAGTGAATTGACTACGTGTTTTTTATTTTGATTAAAAATTGGCGTCCACATTGCTGGAGAACTTTTTGCCAAACGAACTGTACTTTCAAAACCCGAACCTGCCATATCAAAAATATCACGTTCATCTTTTTCTTTTTCAATCACTGTTTTTCCAAGCATAAACGAACTAATATGCGACAAATGCGAAACATAAGCAATATGTTTATCATGTGATTTTGCTTCCATATAACGGATTCGCATTCCTAATTTTTTGAATAGTTCTAATCCTTTTTCTTGTAATTTGAAAGCGGTTTTTTCAACTTCACAAATAATGTTTGTTTTATCTTGAAATAAATTTTCAATAGCTGCAGTTGGTCCCGAAAATTCGGTTCCAGCAATTGGATGAGTTGCCATAAAATTTCTCCTATTTAGGTGATTTTCTACAACTTCACATATTGGAAATTTGGTTGAACCAACATCTAAAACCAATGTTTTTTCAGTAACTACATCCAAAATCTTTGGCAAAATTACTAAAGCTACATCAACAGGAATAGCCAAAATCACAAAATCAGCTTCTGAAATTGTTTCAATAGTTGCTTTTTGATGAATTAAATTTAATTCAAGTGCTTTTTCAAGAAATTCTTCATTGGCATCAATTCCAAAAATAGTTACTTCTGAATATATTTTTTTTATGTCCAAAGCCATTGAACCACCAATTAACCCAACACCAATTATATATACTTTCATAAATTTTAACCTAAAATCGTTCAATTGCTTCTTTTATTTTTTCTTCAGTAACACAAAGTGAAAATCGGATATAATCTTTTCCATTACTGCCAAAAATAACTCCTGGTGTGATGAACAAATGCTTTTCATAAAGCACTTTATCTATGAATTCTTCTGCATTAATTCCTTTAGGCAATTTTGCCCAAACAAACAATCCAACCGAATTTTTATCAAAAGTACAACCTAATTTTTCAGCCAATTCAAAGATTAAATTTCTTCTTTTGTTATAAACTTCATTTTGTGATTTAAACCAATCTTCTTTTAGTTTTAAAGCTGCAATGGCGCCTTTTTGAATACCATAAAACATTCCGCTATCCATATTGCTTTTTACTTTCAAAACGGAATCAATTAATTCTTTTTTTCCACAAACCATTCCAACACGCCAACCTGCCATATTAAATGTTTTGCTTAACGAATTTAACTCTAAAGCCACGTCTTTTGAACCTTCAACCTGAAAAACCGACAACGGATTATCATTCAAAATAAAACTATATGGATTATCGTTTACAATTAAAATTTGATGCATTTTTCCAAAATCAACTAGTTTTTTAAAAAATTCCAAAGTCGCATTTGCTCCTGAAGGCATGTGCGGATAATTAACAAACATCAATTTTACTTTTGACAAATCTTGGTTCTCTAATTCTTCAAAATCAGGTTGCCAATTGTTTTCTTCTTTTAAATTGTAAAAAACTGGTTTCGCCTGAACAATTTGTGTAACCGAAGCATAGGTTGGATAACCTGGATTTGGAAGCAAAACCTCATCGCCTTGGTTTAAAAAGGCCAAAGCAATGTGCATAATTCCTTCTTTCGAACCCATCAACGGAAGAAATTCTAAATTTAAATCAGAAGTTATTCCATAATTTGAAGTATAAAAATCAGCCATTCCTTTTCGTAATTCTGGCAACCCTTGATAGCTTTGATATTCGTGTGCTTTGGCATCAAACATAGCATTTTGAATGGCTTCAATAACCGAATGATGCGGAGCCAAATCTGGACTTCCAATTCCCATATTGATAATTGGTTTGCCTTCGGCAATAAGCTGATTCACTTCTCTCAGTTTCTTAGAAAAGTAATATTCTTGAACGGTTTGTAATCTATCTGCAACTTGTATCATGATGGTCTGTTGTTTTTGTATTCGCCTAAAACTTTAAAATGATTTGCCATAATATTGATGACCGCTTTTGCTTTTTCAAAATTTTGATAATCATCAAATGTAACATCTACGAAAAAGGAATATTGCCAAGGCGTAGTTACTTTTGGCAACGATTGAATCTTGGTTAAATTCAATTTACAATCGCTCATAACATTTAATATTGCTGCCAAACTTCCATGTTTGTGTTCTAATTCGAATAAAAGTGATGCTTTGTTTATAAATTCTTTTTCAGCATTATTTATGGTTTTTGAAACCACAACAAATCGTGTCATATTATTATTAACCGTTTGAATTTGAGGCGCAATAATTTCTAAATCATATAGCTGAGCAGCTGTTTTGCTTCCAATTGCGGCAATTCCTTTCAATTTATTTTTATGAATTCGTTGCGCAGTTTCAGCGGTATCTTTGTCTTCAACTAATTTTAAACTTGGTTGCTTTTTCAAAAAATCCATACACTGCAACAAAGCCATAGGATGCGAATGTACTTCTTGAATGTCATCTATGTTTTGACCTTTTAAAACCATTAAATTTTGAACAATATCCAAATAATATTCGCCAACTATTTTCAAATTATTTTTATCAATCAACGAATAATTTGGTAAAATTGCTCCAGCTATAGAATTTTCGATAGCCATAACTGCCAATTGTGATTGGTTATTGTTCAAACTATCAACAACCGATTCAAAAGACAAACATTCATCAACTTGAACATTCTCTTGAAAATATTCTAAAGCAACTTGATGATGAAACGAACCTTTAATTCCTTGTATGGCAACTTTTTCTATCATATAATCAAAAAAAAATCCTGATTTTCATCAGGATTGTATATTTATGTTTTACTTCTATTATTTTTTCACATAACACAATAACAATCCTTCTTTTTTTCTAAAAAAGAAATAATAAAAGTTGTTATAATAGGTTACGAATTTTGTCATTTGTCTTATTGTGTTTGGCTAATGTAGGAAAATAAAGTTTATGTTTTACGAAAACATCGAAAAAAATTTAAGCAAACGTTTTCGCTATCATAAAAAAGTAAAATCTTCGTTATCCTTTGATTAATTATTACATTTGTTCCAAATAATTCAACTATGTCGATAGAAGTTCAAAATATTTCCAAAAACTATGGTACGCAAAAAGCATTAGACCAAGTTTCATTTTCGGTAAAAAAAGGTGAAATCGTTGGGTTTCTTGGTCCAAATGGCGCTGGAAAATCCACTTTGATGAAAATCTTAACTACTTACCTTTCTGCCGATGAAGGAATGGCTTCTGTTAATGGAAATAATGTTGTAGAAAATCCAAAATCAGTTCAACAATCGGTTGGTTATTTACCAGAACACAATCCTTTGTATTTGGATTTATATGTCCGTGAATATTTAGCGTTTAACGCTGATGTATATAAAATTTCAAAATCAAGAATTGAAGAAGTGATTGAACTAACTGGTTTAACTCCTGAAAGCCATAAAAAAATAGGTCAACTTTCTAAAGGTTATCGTCAACGTGTTGGATTGGCAACTGCTTTGTTACACAATCCCGAAGTATTGATTTTAGACGAACCTACTACAGGTTTAGACCCAAATCAATTGGTTGAAATTAGAAACGTTATTAAAAACGTTGGAAAAGACAAAACCGTTTTTCTTTCTACGCATATTATGCAAGAAGTTGAAGCCATTTGCGATCGTGTAATCATTATCGACAAAGGAAAAATTGTTACTGATAAACAATTAACCAAATTAGTTTCTGACGAAGCTGAACAAATTATTGAGGTTGAATTTGACAAAACCATAAACGAAGCCGTTTTATCAGCATTGCCAAATTTAAAAAGTATAAAAAACACTCAAAACAACATTTGGGAAATCACCTTTGCTACCGAAGAAGATATGCGACCAACTATTTTTGATTTTGCTCATTCTAATGGTTTAAAAACATTACAAATGAGTTTGAAAAGCAAAAACTTGGAGCAAATTTTCAGAGAGAAAACTAAAAAATAATTTAAGGATAAATAACTCTTCCTTGATAGAGTTCTTGAACATTTACAATTGGTGGTGTTGTAGTCAATCTTAAATCACCTGTGCTGTTTAAAACTCCTTCTATACTTTGAATTGGGGTTACAATCATATCGTTTGAACCACGATGAAAGACTTTAATGTTTTGTGCAATTAAATTTTGAGCTTCTATACGTCCATCTCCAAAATAAAAATCAAGTAAAGCTTCATCTGTTTGACCTGAAACATAATATCGCGATACATTATTGTTTTGAATCACCAATTGATAATTATTAACTTCAATGTGAAAATCACCAGTTCCTGCTCCTTTTTCACCATCACCTTCCTTATCTAAAGCTATCAATCTCAAAATCGGAAATGTCAAAACATTAGTTGAACTTATATTTCTATCAGATTTTGAATAAACATTTTCCAATGTTGGCGTTGTAACATGGATTTTTGTTTGACCATATTCTCTAACCCAATTGCAACTGGTATTATCTCTAAAAACCAATTGATCTCCATTTTGCTTTACTTCAATGTTGTCTATAAAATTTTCTCCAGCTTCTATCTCCACTTTATAAATTGGTCCTTCAGTAATTAGAACCTCAATTCCACGATAAATCTTCAAATTTTTAAACGCCTCAACAGGTATTTCTTTAAAAACTGTCGGTCCAGAACTTTCAATACATTCGCCTGGTTTTTCACAAGAATTGAAAATAACTACTAAAAGAAATATTGATACTATTTTTTTCATGCTTCCTGTTTTAAATTCTGTAACCAATTCCAAATTCCAATGCTTCAGCTAAAAACATATGCGTTTTTATCGTAAATCCACCAAAAACTTTATCGCTAAAATAATATTTCATCCCTACTCTATCATAAACTGCAATATCTTTCTTGAATGGCTGATACACATAATAACCCAATTGCGCTTCGAGAGAAATTTTATTAATCAATAATTCATGCCCAACAAAAACACCAATTCGCTTATAATCCGTGTTTGGGTCAAGATTCATTTCAGGATAGCCAATCGAGAAGTAACGAATATATTCTTTCATCGACTGGGTTAAGAAAATTTCAGTTCCCAGTTGCAAAGCCGATTTTCTGTTGATTCGCTTATCCGCATAAAAACCAATATGATAAAAAGGATATTGTCCACTGCCAATAATAGGACTTTCATTAACACCAGTTCTAAATACAAAATTATATCGAATAGGCTCTTTGTATGATTTTTTTACCGTTGTAGTATCAACTTGTCGAACAAAATCTTTCTCAAAATTATAATTCACACCAACATTCAACAAATAAGTATTAATTCCGCTGTTAGGCGATTTTACCCTTCCATTCGAATAATGCGTAAAAAGAAGCCCAGCATGAAAACCTATTTTCCCACCAAAAAGATGCTGATTATCATAACTCAACCCAAAGTTGGTATTATCCATAATTCTACTCCCAAAAGCCTTATTCTTGCTATTATTCACCTTGTCATACGGATTTGTAGTCACCGCTACACCTTGCGAAATCTTAAATTGTAATTTACGATTAAGAAAGTAAAAATTATACATCGCACCAACAGCATAATTTTTCCCCAAAGGTTCACTTTGAAAATCTTGATACAAAAAATAACCCCCAAAATCCGGGTAATTATACGCTCTATGCCACTCTTTTGAACCATTAGTTTTCTGCAAAAAACTCACCAAAACACCATCAGGATGACCATTTACCAAATGATACATATCCTCAGTATGCGGCAAAGTATTACCTCTCAAAAACGAAACATCTAAAGAATAAGAAGTGTTTTTCTGAGAAAACCCCACTATTCCACAAAGAAAAATAAACAAATAAAATTGTCGCATCCCAAAAATTTAAGCATCGCAAATATAACAGAATATTTTAAGGAGCAATCCGCTTGGGCAATATAATAATCCCTTTTCCTGCTGTCCGCGCTACACGGTAGCTTGCTTCCATCAGGGCTAATTAGTAAACGCCTTGTTCAAAAAAATAAAGTATCACAGAATATTTACAGAGTATCACAATCCATCTACATCGTCTCTCAATCCATCTATATCGTCACTCAAAGTATCTACATCGTCTCCAAAACAATCTATAAAGTAACTCAAAGCATCTATAAAGTATCCTAAAACAACAACATCGTAACGCAAAGCATATACATCAAAACCTGTTCAATCTATACAGTCTCGCAATCTAACTACTAAAAGATTTCCTTAGCAATTGCTTTAATATTGTCCGCTTTACCCATCGAGTAATAATGCAAACACGGAATTCCAGCTTCTATCAACTCTTTGCTTTGTTCAATACACCATTCAATCCCAATTTGTTTCACCGCATCATTATCTTTTGCTTTCACCACTGCCATAATCAAATCATCTGGCAAATCAACCTTAAACCGATGCGGAATCAAATTCAATTGTTTCTTAGTTGCAATAGGTTTCAATCCCGGAATAATAGGAATAGTAATCCCCGATTTTCTACATTTATCTACAAAATCAAAGAATTTTTTATTGTCAAAAAACATTTGAGTAATAATATAATCGGCACCATTTTTTATCTTTTGTTTCAAAAAATGAATGTCGCTATCCATGCTCGGAGCTTCCATATGTTTTTCAGGATAACCAGCAATTCCAATACAAAAATTAGTTTCCGCCGAGTTTTTTAAATCTTCATCCAAATAAATTCCTTTATTCAAATTAGAAATTTGCAACACCAAATCGGATGCAAATTCGTTTCCTTCTTTTTCGGGTTTAAAATACGTTTCATTTTTCAATGCATCTCCTCTAAGCGCAACAACATTATCAATTCCAAGAAAATCCAAATCAATTAATAAATTCTCAGTGTCTTCTTTAGTAAAACCACCACACAAAATATGCGGAATAGCATCTACATCATATTTGTTTTGAATTCCAGCACAAATACCAACCGTTCCCGGACGTTTTTTTACAATCTTTTTTTGCAACAAACCGTTTGGCAATTCTTTAAATTCATATTCTTCTCGATGATAAGTTACATCAATAAATGGCGGCTTAAACTCCATCAACGGATCAATACCATCAAAAATAGATTGAATGTTTTGTCCTTTTAACGGCGGCAATATTTCAAAGGAAAACAATGGTTTTCCGTTAGCATTTTCTATGTGTTGAGTTACTTTCATATTAGTCGGCAATATTTGGGTTAAGCCATTTTGTAGCTTCTTCTATACTTATATTTCTTCTTTTAGCGTAATCTTCTACTTGGTCCATTTTTATTTTCCCTAGTCCAAAATATTTACTTTGTGGATTAGCAAAATAATATCCCGAAACGGATGATGCAGGCCACATGGCCATGCTTTCGGTTAGTTTTACACCAATTTCTTCTTCCGCATTTAATAATTTCCAAATGGTAGGTTTCTCCAAATGGTCAGGACATGCAGGATAACCAGGCGCAGGACGAATTCCTTTGTAATTTTCTTTGATTAATTCTTCGTTTGAAAGATTTTCATCCGAATCATAACCCCAAATTTCTTTTCTAACTTTTAGATGCAAATATTCAGCAAAAGCTTCAGCTAATCTATCACCAAGTGCTTGAATTAAAATGGAATTATAATCATCCAATTCTTTTCTGTATTCAGCTGCCTTTTCCTCAACTCCAAATCCTGTCGAAACACAAAAACAACCTATGTAATCTTGAATTCCTGAATCTTTGGGAGCAATAAAATCCGCTAACGCAATATTTGGCGCGCCAACTGTTTTTTGTGATTGCTGACGAAGAGTCAAGAATTTTGAGTTCTGATTAATGAGTTCTATATCGTCATCATTAACAGTATTTGCTGGAAAAATACCTAGAATCCCTTTTGCTTCGAACCATTTTTCATCAACTATCTGATTCAACAATTTTTCCGCATCTGCAAATAGATTAGTAGCTTGTTCGCCCACAATTTCATCGGTTAGAATAGCAGGATATTTTCCGTGTAATTCCCAAGACTGAAAAAAGGGTGTCCAATCTATAAAATCAATCAATTCCGAAAGTTCAACATCAATAGTTTTTGTCCCAATAAAATTTGGCTTTACTGGATTATAATTTTCCCAATCCAATTTTAATTTGTTTTTACGAGCTTCTTCAATTGATAAATAATTCTTTTCGCGACTTCTATTCAAAAATTGTTCTCTTAGCGTATCGTATTCTTCTCTTATATTCTTCGAATATTTATCTTTTGTTTCTACTTGAAGTAAATTACTCGCAACGGTAACAGCACGCGAAGCATCATTGACATGAACCACTGAAGCAGCATATTCAGGGGCAATTTTTACCGCAGTATGCGCACGAGATGTTGTTGCACCACCAATCATTACTGGGATTTTGATATTCAGTTTATCTAATTCTTTTGCCAAATAAACCATTTCATCAAGCGAAGGTGTAATCAAACCACTTAAACCTATAATATCAACATTATGTTCAACCGCTGCAGCAATTATTTTTTCTGGCGGAACCATAACTCCTAAATCAATAATTTCAAAGTTATTACAAGCCAATACCACTGATACAATATTTTTACCAATATCATGAACATCACCTTTTACGGTTGCCATCAACACTTTTCCTGCAGAAGAAGATTTTCCGTCTTTTTGAGCTTCAATAAATGGTAACAAATATGCTACTGCTTTTTTCATCACACGAGCCGATTTCACTACTTGTGGCAAAAACATTTTTCCTGAACCAAACAAATCACCGACTACATTCATTCCATTCATCAGATGATTTTCGATAACTTCTATAGGTCGAGCAACCTGTTGTCTCGCTTCTTCTACATCAATTTCGATGAATTCATCAATTCCTTTTACTAACGAATGCGTTAAACGAGATTGTACATCTTCATTTCTCCATTCCGCAATAGCTTTTTCATTTGACTTAAAATCACCTTTAAAACTTTCTGCTAAATCTAGTAATCGTTCTGTTGCATCTTCTCTTCTATTTAGCAAAACATCTTCCACATGTTCGAGTAAGTTTTTATCAATTTCATCATAAATCTCCAACATTTCAGGGTTTACAATTCCCATTGTCATACCATTTTGAATGGCATGATATAAAAATGCAGAATGCATTGCTTCACGCACTTTGTCGTTGCCACGAAAAGAGAATGAAACATTGCTCACACCACCAGAAACATGTGCATAAGGTAAATTTTCTCGAATCCATTTGGTTGCTCTGAAAAAATCCAAGGCGTTTAATTTATGTTCATCCATTCCAGTTGCAACCGGAAAAATATTAGGATCAAAAATGATATCTTCGGCTGGAAAATGAACTTCATTTACCAAAATATCATAACTTCTTTTGCAAATTTCGATGCGTCTTTCATAAGTATCCGCTTGACCATTTTCGTCAAAAGCCATAACAATTACTGCTGCACCATAGCGTTTGATTAATTTTGCATGATGAATGAAAGCTTCTTTTCCTTCTTTTAAAGAAATAGAATTTACAACTCCTTTTCCTTGGATGACTTTTAAACCCGCTTCAATAATTTCCCATTTAGAGCTATCAATCATCACCGGAACACGAGCAATATCTGGTTCAGCAGCTATCAGATTTAAGAATTTAGTCATTGCTTCTACTCCATCAAGCATTCCTTCGTCCATATTTACATCAATAATTTGCGCGCCACCTTCAACTTGATTTCTTGCAATATCCAATGCTTCTTCAAATTTTTCTTCTTTGATTAAACGAAGAAATTTTCGCGAACCTGTTACATTGGTTCTTTCACCAACATTTACAAAATTGGTTTCAGGAGTTATTATTAAAGGTTCAAGACCTGATAATTTTAAGTATTTTGCTTGCGCCATTATATCGTTTCTAAAATTTGTCTTGGTTTAAAATCTTTTGCAACTTCAGCAATTTCTTTAATGTGTTCTGGAGTTGTTCCACAACAACCGCCAATAATATTTATTAAATTATCTTGAAGGTATTCTTTAACCAATGCCTGCATTTCTTCAGGAGTTTGATCATACTGACCAAAAGCATTAGGTAAACCTGCATTTGGATGCACCGAAATATTGAGTTGTGTATTCATTGCCAATCGCTTTAAATACGGTTTCAATTGGTCGGCACCTAAAGCACAATTAAATCCGATACTCAACAACGGAATATGTGAAATCGAAATTAAGAAAGCTTCAACCGTTTGTCCAGAAAGTGTTCTTCCTGAAGCATCCGTGATTGTTCCTGAAACCATTACCGGGACATCAATATTTCGTTCTTCTTTTACTTCTTCAATAGCAAAAAGTGCTGCTTTTGCATTTAATGTATCGAAAATGGTTTCTACCAATAAAACATCACATCCGCCATCAATTAAAGCTTCAATTTGCTGTTTGTATGCAATTCGTAAATCATCAAAAGTTACAGCACGAAATCCAGGATCATTAACATCTGGCGACATAGAAGCTGTTCTGTTTGTTGGTCCAATGGAACCAGCCACAAAACGTGGTCTATCTGTAAATTCATCGGCAACTTCTCGAGCAATTTTTGCTGATTGAAAATTTAGTTCATACACTAAATCTTCCATATGATAATCGGCCATACCTATAGTTGTTCCTGAAAAAGTATTGGTTTCAACAATATCTGCACCTGCTTGAAAATACAGGCGATGCACTTGCTTTACAGCTTCAGGTTGTGTAATGGAAAGCAAATCATTATTTCCTTTTAATGGATGTGGAAAATCTTTGAATCTTTCGCCTCTAAAATCCTCTTCTGAGAAATTATTACGTTGCAGCATAGTTCCCATTGCTCCGTCGAGAACGAGTATTCTTTCTTGAATTGCTTCTTGAATTTTTGACATTTTTCTAATAACGTTTTATAAATTAATTGTTATCAGAAACTGGAAAGTATTTCTTCGGGTTATCTGTTTCGCCAAGGCGAATAGAATGTAGCACCTTCTACAAGTGTAGGGTTGCTAAGCTTTCATAGAGTCTAATCTCTCCAGCTTTCGTGATAACAATCATTATGTTTATGAACGGTGCAAAGTAAAGGCATAGAATTTTAATTTGCAACAGTTTTAGAAAATAAAAACCCTACAACGATATAGTTCGTCTTAGGGTTTTCGTAGTCAAGGGTTAGTTAAAATTTTAAGCCCAAACAGCTTCTTGAATTTTTATTTTCTCAGCAATTTTTAAAACATCGGTTAAAACTCCACGTGCTGTAACTTTTCTTCCAGCTCCAGCGCCTTGAATTACAATGGGAATTTCACCATAAGATTCAGTATAAATTTCTATCAAATTATCTGCTCCTTTCAGTTGACCGATTGGTGAGCTTTTTGGAATTGAAACCAATTTGACTTCCAAAATATTTTTTTTCACATCAAAATCTCCAACATATTTTAAAACGTGGTTTTCTTCTTGAGCAACTTTTGCAATATGAAACGGTTTATCAAATAATTGCTTATTCACTGAATACTCTGCTTTTGAATGGGTTTCATTCAAGTTAGGCAGTAAAAGAGATGAAACTCTAACATCAGAAAGTTCGAATTCTTTCCCTATTTCTCTAGCTAAAATAAGTAGTTTTCGAGCAACATCTTTTCCAGCTAAATCTTCACGAGAATCGGGTTCTGTTAATCCATTTTTTTCGGCAGCATCAAGAATTTTAGAAAAAGAAGTATCTTCATTAGAAAATCTATTGAAAATATAACTCAAAGAACCCGAAAAAACACCTCTTATTTTAGTTATTTTCTCACCTGAAAAATGCAAATCATTTATCGTTTGAATTACTGGCAAACCTGCTCCAACATTGGTTTCATACAAAAATGATTTATCAAACTTTTTGAGATTTCTTCTCAATTCATTGTAAAAATCAAAATGCAAAGTATTTGCTTTTTTATTAGCCGCTACAATGTTAAAACCATTTTGAATTAAAGGAATATAATTTTTAACAAAATCATTGCTAGCTGTCGCATCAACTGCAATTAAATTTTCTAATTGTTGTTCTTGAATGTATTCAATTATATCTTCAATTTTAAAAGGAATGGCAGCGTTAACAAAATTAGCTTCCCATTGATTTTTAATTCCATCTTTTTCAAAAAAAGCTAAAGTTGAATTGGTTATTATTGGAAATCTAAGTTCTATGTTTCTCTTTTCAAGAAAAAATTTTTGACTCTCAAGAACTTGATTAATCAAAGTGCTACCAACGTTTCCAATACCAAAAAGTATTATATTTATTTTAAGTGGTGACATAAATTTGTTTTGTTTTTTTATAAAAAATAGGTTCTAAAATTTCGACTAATTGTTCAAACTCAATCAGAAAAGCATCATGTCCATGAACAGATTTTATTTCATGATAGTAAACATTATTATTATTTTTCAATTGAAAATAAGTTTCACGGTTTTCATCGGCAATAAAAAAATAATCTGAATCGACAGAAACGATATGAATATTTGCTTTTATATTTTTAGATAATTCCAAAAAACTATTTCTATTGCGAGTAATATCATTAGTTTTCAATAAGTGATTCATCAATTTATAAGCCGACAATTGAAATCGATTTTTGAGTTTTATTCCATGGTTTTGAAGCCAGTTTTCTATTTGATATTTTGAAAAATTATCTGTTTTCTGTCTCAAAAAACGCTGATTAATAGATTGCGGCGTTCTATATAAAAGCATGGCATGAAGTCGAGCATCCATAATTGGATTTTTTGAATTATTTAGAATTTGGTCTTGAATCAAAACATTTGCTATAACCCAATCTGTAGCCTTCCAATCTGTAGCTATCGGTATAAGATTTTGAATTTTTTCAGGTTGAATAACAGTCATTTCCCATGCAATTGCACCACCAAGACTTCCACCAATTAAACTAAAAACATCTTTTATGTTTAAAAAAAATAAACCTTCCCAAAAAATGTTTGCCACATCTCTAATTGTAAAATCTTGATAATTTGAAATTAAATTTTTATCAATACCATCAAAACCATTTCCAGGTATGTTAAATGCAATAACTGTGAATCGATTAGTGTTAATCGTTTTATTTTCACCAATTAAATCATTCCACCAACCATTTTCTCCTGAAACATTTGAATTTCCTGTTAATGCATGATTTACAACAACTACTGGCGCATCTCCAATTGGCTGCCCAAAAACTTGGTAAAACAATGGAATATAAACAGATTGTTTTCCGTTTTCTAATTCAAAATTATACAAGTCTATTTTTTCTAATTTTTTCATTTTGCATCTTTTTTTTGGAAGTTTTTTTAAAAAAACTGCCTTCAACTTCACAATTGAAGACAGTTCGAACAAACAAAAAACATAACCAATGTTTTATATAAATTATGCAGCATCAATAGCCTGAAATTCTTTGAATAAAGTTACATGAACTGGTGTTTTGTTGATTAAATTATCATGTACTGGACAACGTTTTTCCAATTCTATCAACCATTCTTTCAATTCCTCTAATGTTGCATCTGCAGTAGGTTTTACAATCACTTCAATAGAACTGAAACCTGCTCTTTCATTGCTTATTTTTCCCTGATATTTATCTAAACTCAAGGTTCCAGTAATTTCTACTTGAATTGATTTTAAAGTTATTCCTTGCTCTTTTGCAACTAATTTCCCAACAGCATTTATGCAACCTGCATAACCTGCCAAAATATATTCTATTGGACTTGGACCTTCCAATTCTGGAAATTGATCATTTTTACTAATTCTAACATCAAAGTTTTGTGCTTTGACAACAAACTGATTATTACCTTTTGCGTAACCTAAAACATTTACAATTTTTGTGCTCATTTTATACTATTTGTGGGGTTTTAATTTTTGAAAAAACTTCTCTTAAATCTGCTTTTAAATCATCAATATCTTCAAGACCAACTGAAAGACGAATTAAATCTTTTGTAACGCCAGTTGACACTTGTTCAGAATCAGATAACTGTTGATGAGTTGTACTCGCCGGATGAATGATTAATGATTTTGTATCTCCAATGTTGGCTAAAAGAGAAAATAGTTTCGTTTCATCTGCAACTTTTTTTGCAGCTTCAAATCCATCTTTTAGTCCAAATGTTACGATTCCGCTTTTACCATTTGGCAAATATTTATCAGCAATTGATTTATATTTTGAAGATTCTAATCCAGGATAATTAACCCAAGCTACTTCTTCTTGTTCCTCTAACCATTTTGCCAAAATCAAAGCATTTTCGCTGTGTTTTTTAATCCTGATTTCTAATGTTTCCAATCCTTGAATGGTTTGAAAAGCATTAAACGGACTTAATGCTGCACCAAAATCGCGTAATCCTTCAATTCTTACTTTGGCAATAAAAGATGCTGCGCCAAGTGCTTCATAATATTTCAATCCGTGATAGCCTGCTGATGGTTCTGTGAATTCAGGAAATTTTCCATTGCTCCAATCAAAATTTCCAGCATCGATAATAACTCCACCTAGCGATGTTCCGTTTCCAGTAATGTATTTTGTAAGTGAATGAATTACAATGTCTACACCATATTTTATTGGGTTTAATAAATAAGGTGTTGCTACCGTATTGTCAACAATAAAAGGAACTTTGAAAGCTTTTGCTTCTTTCGAAATAGCTTCTAAATCCAAAACATCTAATTTTGGATTACCCAAACTTTCTACAAAAAAAGCTCTGGTATTTTCTTGTGTCGCTTTTGTGAAATTTTCAGGATTTGAAGGATCAACAAAAGTAGTTGTGATTCCTAATCTTGGTAGTGTAACTTTTAACAAATTGTATGTTCCGCCGTATAAACTATTGGAAGCTACAATGTGATCGCCTGCTTTTAGTAAAGTTAAAAATGTTGTAGCAATTGCCGAAGTTCCCGATGCTGTTACAACCGCTCCAATTCCGCCTTCAAGCGCAGCTAAACGTTGTTCAAGAATGTCATTGGTTGGATTGTTCAAACGTGTGTAAATGAAACCAGCTTCTGCTAAACCAAAAAGATTGGCTGCATGGTTTGAGTTATTAAAAACATACGATGATGTTTGGTAAATAGGAACTGCTCTAGTTCCTGCATTTTTTGTAACATCGTGTCCTGCGTGCAACGCGTTTGTTGCGAATTTTTGTGTGCTCATGATTTAGAATTTTTAGATTATTTATAATTGATTTAAAAAATTTAGAAATAAAAAAAGTCCTTTTGGATGGCTTACCAAAAGGACTTTAGAATATAGATATAACTACGATTAAGTCTTCCGCTTTTGGTAACAGCATATGTCCATACGACAACACATCATGTGCATCATCATGTTTGACATCATCATATTCTTTGCTGTTACTTTCATTTTTTGTTGTTTTTTTAAATTTGAATTAAATAAAAAAACCTCTGCTGTTGGCAGAGGTTTCATTGAATATATTTTAAGAATTTAAAATTATGCAATAGTGTTCTCTGCGGAGGTTTCCGACATCATACGACACATATGGCACATTGTGAAATTCATTTTTCTTTATTTTTACTGAGGCAAACTTCTGAACTATTTTTTAATTGACCAAACAAAAAATGAAAATTTAACATTTAAAAGTTGATTATATATATTTAAATACTACGTATTTAGATTTTTGAAAATTTCATAAATAAAATAAAAAAAGTAAAATTGTTTTTCTTATTCTAAATAGTCTTTATACATTTGCAATCGAAAAAATAAAGAGGAGAAATTTGAACTGATTGCAACCTCGTTAAAAAATGCTAAAGCAGAAACTCTCCTTTAGCTTTGTTGGCAATCCACTTTTTTCTTCATTTAACAATAATATTAAACTAAAAATATAGTTATTTATGGCTTATTTATTTACGTCGGAGTCAGTTAGTGAAGGACATCCTGATAAAGTTGCTGATCAAATTAGTGATGCATTAATTGATAATTTTTTAGCGTTTGATGCTGATTCAAAAGTGGCTTGTGAAACTTTAGTAACTACTGGTCAAGTAATTTTAGCTGGTGAAGTAAAATCAACTACTTATCTTGATGTTCAACAAATTGCGAGAGAAGTTATTCGCAAAATTGGTTATACAAAAAGTGAATACATGTTTGAAGCAGATTCTTGTGGAGTACTTTCAGCAATTCACGAACAATCTGCAGATATTAATCAAGGTGTTGACAGAGCAAGCAAAGAAGAACAAGGCGCTGGCGATCAAGGAATGATGTTTGGATATGCTACAAATGAAACCGAAAATTACATGCCTTTGGCGTTAGATTTATCGCATGCATTATTGATTGAATTAGCCGCTATCAGAAGAGAAAATAACGAAATTAAATACCTGCGCCCAGACGCAAAATCGCAAGTAACTCTAGAGTATTCTGACGATAACAAACCTGTTAGAATTGATGCTATTGTAATTTCTACTCAACATGATGATTTTGCTGATGAACCAACTATGTTAGCTAAAATCAAAAGTGATTTAGTGTCAATTTTGATTCCAAGAGTTAAAGCAAAATATCCTCAATATGCACATTTATTTAATGATGATATTACATATCATATCAATCCAACTGGGAAATTTGTGATTGGTGGACCGCATGGTGATACAGGTTTAACAGGAAGAAAAATTATTGTTGATACTTATGGTGGAAAAGGTGCTCATGGTGGTGGTGCTTTTTCTGGAAAAGATCCTAGTAAAGTTGACCGTTCTGCAGCTTATGCTACACGTCATATTGCTAAAAATTTAGTTGCTGCTGGATTGTGTGATGAAATTTTAGTTCAAGTTTCGTACGCTATTGGTGTAGCTAAACCAACTTCTATCAACGTAAATACATATGGAACTGCAAAAGTGAATATGACTGATGGTGAAATTTCTAAAGTTGTTGAAACTATTTTTGATATGCGTCCATATTTTATTGAGCAACGTTTAAAATTAAGAAACCCAATTTATAGTGAAACTGCTGCTTATGGACATATGGGAAGAAAACCTGAAACGGTTTCTAAAACGTTCCAATTACCAAATGGTGCGCCAAAAACTGTAATAGTTGAGTTATTTACTTGGGAAAAATTAGATTTTGTAGACAAAATAAAAACAGCTTTTGGATTATAAAAGACCAAATAGTTAATTATAAAAAAACCACGCTATTAAGCGTGGTTTTTTATTTTATAAATTATATTTCAAAGTAAATATTAAGTATCGTGGTTGAATCGTATATTGCGAATCACTGGTTGAAAACTGCGAAAAACTATTGTCTTTTAAAGCTTTTGTGTTCAATAAATTGGTTACACTTACTTTATACTCAAAATGACTGTCTTTTGTTTTTTGGAAAATCAAGCTTGCCGATAAAAAATCATATTCATTCTCAACGGTTTTGTCTTTGTTGTAATAATGATAATATTCGTATTCACTAACAAAAGAAAAGCTTTTTAAGAAAAAGTATTCTAGCTTAGCGTTTGGTCTATCAGTATAAAAAGTGTCATTTGGATACTGATTTACCGAATATCCATAACCTAATTCTAAATTAGGAAAGTTTTTGAAATTTGTAGAAGCACTAACATTATAATTTTGCGTAAAACTTTCATTGGTTACTAAAACATCTTGGAAAGTTACTCTGTCAACCTGAATATTGTTGAACTTTGACCAATTTAGTGTTGCACTAATTGAAGCTTTATAATATTTAAAGAATGAACGTCCATAACGTAAATTACCAGAAATACTTTCGTCAGCAAAGGCAGAATTAATTGGAGAAGATATTTGGTTTACATTGTTAAACAAAGCTCTATTCTTAACAGCATCAACCGTTTTGTTGTAATTGATAAATGCAGAAATATTTTCAAAATTGAACATATTATATTTAAAATAACGCAACGAATGTGATTGTTGAATTGAATTTTCAATCGTTCTGTTTCCTTTCGTTAAGCTATTGTAATTATTTAACACAAATCCTTCAGCTAAACGATTAATGTCGGTAAAGTTATTATTGTATGAAAAATTATAAGTTAACGATTCAGCTTTCTTAATTTGATAAATAGCTAAGAAGTCTGGCAATATTCTACCAAAATTTTGCTTATAACTGCTTCCTAATTGTGTATTATTTAAAGAATAATTATGAATACTAAATCCTGGCGTCAATGTAAACTTACCTGTTAATATTTTATAATGCAAACCAAGAAAAGCATCATCAAATTTATAATTAACATCATTAGTGTTTTCAGCATCATCCAAATTATTTACATCTTCGTTGTCTAATATTTGGAAAATTCTTGAATTGAAACTTTGATACGAATACGTATTACCTAAAGTAACATTAATATTGCTTTTTGGTGTAATCATATAGTAATAATCCAATTTTGTGTCCAATTTATTAGTCTTTACAAAACGGTCTTGATTAATATTGTTTCTGTTTTGTCCTGATATATATCCCGACAAATTAAATGGTAGGGATTGTAAATTGGCATTGTAAAATGGATCTTCTTCCTGATACAAATGTTGTGACTCAAAAGCAAAAACATGTTTTGAACTCGGCGTATAATAAAAACTTAAGTTTTGATTGATCGTAAATGGGTTCTGCTTTTTATTGCTTAAAATATTTTCTGTGCTAGTATTATTATCTTCATCAATGACTTCTCTTAACAATGAATTATTTTCATCTTGCTTAGAAAACTTACTCAAAATATCATAATCCATTTGAAAATTAGCATTTGGTTTATAAAGAGAACTTAACTTTACTAATCCCAAATTGCTATCTTGATGTGCTATTTGATTTCTGTTTTCTGTTGAAGCAACTTCGGTGGAATTTGGCTTTAAATAATTGGTGTTTGTAACTGTTTCAACATCTGTAATTGAAGAAGAAAGAATACCAAAACCACTCAAAGTCCATTTTTTTGATGGATTATATGAAAAATTTGTAGCTCCAAATTTAGTGTCAATTTCTTTAGCTCTATTGTTTCTTAGAACAGCTAATCCTAAATCATTACTAAGCACATTAAAACTAGAACCGCCTTTAGACATCATGCTTCTAAATCCGCCTGTGAATTTAAAATAATCTTGAATAGTTAGCGGCAACTCACCAATATTATTAAAATTTGTGATTAAGTTGATGCTGTATTTTGGATTATAATAAAAAAGCTTCGGGTTGATTATAAAACGGTCAAATTTGTTTTCATCATCCATTCCGCCACCAGCAGTAACATCACCAAACCAAAAGTTTTTCTTTCCATCTTTTAGTTTGATATTCATAGCCAAATTATCCTGATTGTTTTCCACTCCTTTTAAGATAGAATTCTCATTATAATTTCTCAATACCTGAACTTTATCAATCGCATCAGCTGGAATGTTTTTTACACCAAGTTTTGTATCGCCATCAAAGAAATCTTTTCCTTCAACCATCAACTTTGAAACTTTTTTCCCTTCAACTTCTACTTCACCATCAGCATTAACTTCAACACCAGGCAATTTTTTCAGTACATCTTCTAGTTTTCTTTCGGTTCCATTTTTAAAAGAATCTGCATTGTAAACAATAGTATCACCTTTTATTGAAACTGGCATTTCACGAACAATTTCTACTCCTTCAAGATCAATTCCACCACTTTCCATAGTGATATTTTGAGAAATATTTTCACTTAATGTGTTGACAGTTATCTCTTTGTTTTGCATACCTAGATAACTCAATTTAACGGTATAGGTTGAATTAGCTTTAAGATTCAAAACAAATTTTCCTTTATCGTTTGTAATAGCATAGGCATCCATTGCTTTTGTTGCCTGATTCAATGCCATAATGTTTGCCATTTCTAATGGCTGTTTATTGGTGTCTTGTATGATTCCTTCAAAACGGACATTTTGAGAAAAAGAGCTTACCGAAACTAAAGTTATCAGTACTAAAATAATTTTTTTCATATAATTTTTATACTATAACAATATTACCTGCTCATTCTCATTTGAAATCCGCCTCTTCCATTATTCATCTCACTCATTTCTTCCATTTTCTTCATTACGGTTTCGTCATACTCTTTTTGGGTTACTACTTTTCCGTTCTTAGGTGCTTTTATTTCTACTTTTTCTTTAGAATTCAATACAATTTTAGAACAAAGAATAACGGTCTTTCCATCATTTACTTCCAGTATCAAACCTGGTAATCCCCAATAGCTTTCTGGTCCTTGATTAACTGGAATTTCTGGCGTATACCAAGCAGTGATAGTGATTTCTTTAGGCATATCTAATTCTTCTAAGAAGTTTGTTTTCTTTTCTCCTTCTTTTTCTTCTTTAGCAGTTTCTTCTTTTTTCTCTCCTTCTTTCTTTTCGCCTCTATTTTTCATTCTAAAATTTCTGAAATCCGATTTACTTGCAGGAACTACAGCTGTAGCTTTGAAACAATTATAACCTCCAATAACTCTTGTTTCAGCTTCCATTTTCCAATTTAACTGTGGCAATGAATCTTTAACCAAAAATTCCTTGCCCATAAATTCTTTATCAACGGTATATGTTTTTTCTTTTACATTTTTATAATAGGTTCCGCCACCGCCCATCATAGAAGACATAAATCGCATACCGCCACCTTGATTTGGAGCATCAAGTTTTTCTTCCTCTTTATAAATTGAAGCTGATTTGTCAAAATTTAGTATAAATGTTTTTTCAAACATTTTCTTCATACGTTCTTCTATCATTTTTTGCATCTCAGGAGTTATCTCTTTGTTGCCTTCCATTCTTGATTTAAAATCAGATGTACTAGTTTTTGATTCGTACACTGCCATACCTTGAAAATCTTTCTGAGCAAATGATATCAGAGAAAATAAAGAGAAAATAAGTAATGCTAAATTTTTCATGTGTTTGGTTTTATTTAGAATAACAAATATGACGAAAGAATCGGCAAAGTGTTACCAATATATTGTTAAAAAATATTTTTGACCATTTCTTTTTCAAAAGGTTTAATGTAAATTAGCAGTATGATTAAAAAAATCACTTTTTTTTTAGTATTGTTACTAAGTACTATTGGGTTTTCTCAAAAACTTAGCACTACTCTTATGGGTTCAAATAAGATAGTTTGTAATACCTATGTTGGGTTTGATACATTGGGTGATTTTTATTTTATAAAAGACAATGTATTTTACAAAAAATCTAAATCGCAATTGTGGCAATATAAAAATGTAGCCTTGGGCAAAATTTCTTCTGTTGACATAATCAATCCACTACAAATAGTGCTTTTCTATGAACAATTCAACACAGTTCTACTTCTTGATAATCAATTAAACGAAATACAAAAAATAAATTTTTCTTCAATAAACAATTCAACCGTTATTTCAAATACCGGTTTATCGGCAAGAAATCAACTTTGGTTCTACAATTCCATCAATCAAAAAATAGGATTGTTTGATTACAAAAAAATTGCATTTACAGAATTTCCTATTCCGTTTCAAGGAACAATAAAAAACACACAATCTGACTACAATAATTTTTATTGGATTGATGATTTGAATCACTTTTACTCCATTGACATTTTTGGAAAAACTAATTTGCATTGCACGGTTCCTGCCTACGATAAAATTCAAATCATTGATAACGAAAGAATTCTTTTTTCAGTAAATCATAAATTATATTTATTGAATTATGCTAAAAAATCAATAATTGAAATAGAAATTGTTGAGAACTCCTTTCAAAGTTTCTATTATAAAGACCAAAATTTAGCTATTTTTACCGACCAACAAATTAAAAACTATAAAATAAAACTACCATAATGCATATAGCGATTGCAGGAAACATAGGCGCAGGAAAAACCACTCTCACAAGGTCATTAGCAAAACATTTTAAATGGGAACCACATTTTGAAGATGTGGTTGACAATCCTTATTTAGATGATTTTTATCACCAAATGGAACGTTGGAGTTTCAATTTGCAAATTTATTTCTTGAACAGTCGTTTTCGTCAGATACTACAAATACGCGAAAGCGGTAAAAACATTATTCAGGACAGAACCATCTATGAAGATGCGCATATTTTTGCACCAAACCTTCATGCAATGGGATTGATGACCAATCGTGATTTTCAAAACTATTCATCATTGTTTGATTTGATGGAAAACCTTGTTGGTCCACCTGATTTATTGATTTATTTAAGAAGTTCTATCCCAAATTTAGTTGGGCAAATTCATAAACGTGGTCGTGAGTATGAAAATACCATTTCAATTGACTATCTGAGTCGTTTGAACGAACGCTATGAAGCCTGGATACATTCCTATGACAAAGGGAAATTATTAATTATCGATGTTGATGATATTGATTTCGTGAATAGTCAAGAAGATTTAGGAACGGTTATCAATAGAATTGACGCCGAAATAAACGGATTATTTTAGTAAATAAAACAAAAACCACAAGTCATTACCAAAAAGTAATGACTTTTTAATTTATAGCCATGCCATTAGTTAAACCACTTTCGCCAGAACACGATAAAGAAACCCAAGAACTCGCTGCATTTTTCAACGAAACCTTAGGTTTTTGTCCCAATTCAGTATTGACGATGCAACATCGTCCTGCGATTTCCAAAGCGTTTATTAATTTAAATAAAGCCGTGATGGAAAACCAAGGACGTGTTACCTCAGCATTGAAACGCATGATTGGTTGGGTTTCTAGTAATGCCGCTGGTTGCAGGTATTGTCAAGCGCATACCATTCGTGCTGCGGAACGCTACGGCGCCGACCAAGAACAACTGGATAATATTTGGGAATATGCATCACATCCTGCTTTTTCTGAAGCTGAACGTGCTGCTTTGAACTTTGCTTTGGCTGCTTCAGTAATTCCAAACAACGTAGATGAAAACATTAAATCAGAACTTTACAAATATTGGAACGAAGGCGAAATTGTAGAAATGCTAGGTGTTATTTCGCTTTTTGGCTACCTCAACCGTTGGAATGATTCTATGGGAACCACTATAGAACAAGGCGCAATTGAAAGTGCCGAACACTACTTAGGAAAAACGGGTTGGGAAAAAGGAAAACACGTTTAGAGTTTTTAATGCTAAAATTTTAGATTGATTAATGAATCTGTAGGTTTCATAAATGAACTTGTAATATTCATAGATAAATGTGTAGGATTCAATTATGAATGCGTGACATTTATAAATGAATTTGTAGGATTCACTAATGAATTTGTAATATTCAAAGAAAAACTTGTAGGATTCACTAATGAATGTCTGGGTTTCATATATGAATTTGTAATATTCATTAATAAATATCTAATCTTCACTAATGAAAGTGGGACATTCAACTATAAATGTCTAACCTTTAACTATGAAACCGAACTCTTCTATTGTAAATATGTAAGCTTGACTAATGAATAGGAACTATTTAATTATAAATGTCTACTATTTAGCTATTAGATTGATTTATCATAAAAAAAGCTCCGCATTTGCGGAGCTTTTATATTCTTGAAAAAGAACTTATATTTTATTTTAAAGCATCAATTTTTGCTTGAACTTCTTCTTCAGTTCCTTCAAAGTTTTGAACTTCTTCTTTGCCATCGATAACAGTGGTTACTTTAGCAGTAACTTTTCCGTTTTCGTTAGTTTTTTCAATTTTTACTTCTTTAGAAACTTCTTTAACCATCATTGCAGCTTCAGGATTCATGAATTTACAAGTTGTGCTTGTACATCCTTTTTCCATACACTCTTCTTTTGACATAGAGTTACAAACGGTCATTTCAGTACATCCCATTTTGGCACATTCTTCTTTGCTCATGGTAGCACATTTTTCGTTTGCCACACAACAAGAAGCCATTGCAGCATCAGAATGACCAGCACCCAAGATTGGAGCGATTACTAAACCAATTAAACAAGTTAATTTGATTAAGATGTTCATCGATGGACCAGAAGTATCTTTAAATGGATCACCAACTGTATCTCCAGTTACCGCTGCTTTGTGAGCATCTGAACCTTTATATGTCATTTCACCATTGATTTCTACACCAGCTTCGAATGATTTTTTAGCGTTATCCCAAGCACCACCAGCATTGTTTTGGAACACAGCCCAAAGTACACCTGAAACGGTAACTCCAGCCATATATCCACCTAACATTTCAGCGATTAACTGGTTGTTATCTGCATATACTAATTTGCCTAAAAGAACAATAGCAATTGGGAAACCAATAGTTAAAACTCCTGGCAACATCATTTCGCGTAAAGCTGCTTTAGTAGAAATTTCAACACATTTACCATATTGAGGTTTTCCAGTTCCTTCCATAATACCTGGAATTTCTTTGAACTGACGACGCACTTCATATACCATATCCATTGCTGCTTTACCAACTGAATTCATTGCAAGAGCAGAGAATACAACTGGAATCATACCACCAATAAATAACATGGCTAAAACTGGAGCTTTGAAAATATTGATTCCATCAATTCCTGTAAAGGTTACATAAGCAGCAAATAATGCTAACGAAGTAAGCGCTGCAGAAGCAATAGCAAAACCTTTACCAGTAGCAGCAGTAGTATTACCTACTGAATCTAAAATATCGGTACGCGTACGAACTTCTTTTGGTAATTCGCTCATTTCAGCAATTCCTCCAGCGTTATCAGAGATTGGTCCGAAAGCATCGATAGCTAATTGCATAGCCGTTGTAGCCATCATAGCAGAAGCTGCTAAAGCCACACCATAGAAACCAGCAAATGCATAAGAAGCCCAAATTGCACCAGCAAATAATAATACGGTTGGGAACGTAGAAATCATACCTGTTGCTAAACCAGCAATAACGTTAGTTCCTGCACCAGTAGAAGATTTTTGTACGATAGCCAAAACTGGTTTTGTTCCTAAACCTGTGTAATATTCTGTAACCGATGAAATAACACCACCAACTACTAAACCTACGATAGTTGCATAAAACACTCTCATTGAAGAAATTTGTTGTGCGCCTTCACCATAGAATTCCATAGTCATTGTTGCAGGCAATAAATATTGTACTAAGAAGAAACAAGAAATAGCTGTTAGGATAATAGAAACCCAGTTACCAACGTTTAATGCACCTTGAACTTGTTTTTCTTTAGCATCATCGCTAGAAATTTTAACTAGCATTGTACCTATAATAGAAAATAAAATTCCGAAACCAGCAATTGCCATTGGCAATAAAATTGGACCAATTCCTCCAAAAGCGTCTTCAATTTTTCCGCCCATATCTTTGATAACATAGTTACCCAAAACCATAGCTGCAAGTACAGTTGCTACATAAGAACCAAACAAATCGGCACCCATTCCAGCAACGTCTCCAACATTGTCACCAACATTGTCAGCAATTGTAGCAGGATTTCTTGGATCATCTTCTGGAATACCAGCTTCAACTTTACCAACTAAATCGGCACCTACGTCAGCAGCTTTTGTATAAATACCACCACCAACACGCGCAAACAATGCGATTGATTCTGCTCCAAGAGAAAAACCTGCAAGAGTTTCAAGAACAACAGTCATTCCTTCAGTATCTGTCCAAACTCCACCCATAAATACATGAAAGAAAATTATAAAGAAAGTAGTTAATCCTAAAACCGCAAGTCCAGCAACACCTAATCCCATTACTGTTCCACCACCAAAAGAAACTTTTAAAGCTTGTGGTAAACTAGTACGAGCTGCTTGAGTAGTTCTTACGTTAGTTTTAGTTGCTATTTTCATACCCATATTTCCTGCCAAAGCCGAGAATATAGCACCAAAAATAAAAGCAATTACGATTAACATATGTGTTTTAACACCTGGTAAGAAAGTAATTCCAGCTAATACAGCACTTGCTATAAGAACAAAAACTGCCAATAATCTGTATTCTGCTTTCAAGAAAGCCAATGCACCTTCGTAGATGTAATCTGAGATTTCTTTCATCTTACCATCACCAGCATCTTGTTTTAAAACCCAAGACCTTTTAACAGCCATAAAAACTAATCCAATCAACGCCATAACTATTGGCACATAAATCATCATTGATTCCATAAATATAATTTTGGTTATAAATTTTATCGGGTGCAAAAGTAACAAAACTTTAACAGAAAAAAACAATATAATTTGAGGAATATTGAATTAATGGCATTTGAAAATGCATTATCTTTAATTTATAAATAATATTGCATGCTAAAACAAAAGAGTTATTTTTGAGAAATAATTATTAATTAATGGAACCTAAAAAACTTTCGATTATCATTCCTGCTTATAACGAAGGAAACACTATTCATGAAATATTAGACAAAATTAAAACTGTTTCATTAATTAATGATTTAGAGAAAGAAATAATTATAGTTAATGATTTTAGTTCTGATAATACTTCTTTTGCCGTAAATAATTATCGCATAAGTAACCCCGTCTTAAATATAAATTTTGTTGAGCATAAAAAAAATTTAGGCAAAGGTGCTGCATTACACACTGGAATTAAATATGCAAACGGCGATATAATTATCATTCAAGATGCAGATTTAGAATATGATCCAAATGAATATAACATATTACTAAAACCTATTTTAGACGGTGTTGCAGATGTGGTTTACGGAAGTAGATTTATGGGTGGTAATCCTCATAGGATTTTGTTTTTTTGGCATAGTATCGGAAATAAGTTCTTGACTTTTTTAAGTAACATGATGACAAACCTTAATCTAACGGATATGGAAACATGTTACAAAATGTTTAGAGCTGAAATAATAAAATCATTAGATTTAAAAGAAAAAAGATTTGGTTTTGAACCTGAAGTCACTGCAAAAATTTCAAAAATTCCCAAAATTAGAATTTATGAAGTTGGCATAAGTTATTATGGCAGAACATTTGAAGAAGGGAAAAAAATAGGTTGGAAAGATGGATTTAGAGCTATTTATTGCATATTAAAATATAAAGTATTTAAATAATTATGAAGCTTAAAAAGTCTGTTTTTTTTACAATCTTTTTATTTCTAATCCTTCTTATTAAAGGGTATTTTTTATATACAAATCTATCTATTTCAGACTACGAAGGCGAAAAGATATATCAAAAAGGTGACCCAAGTCACTATTATATGATTGCTAAAAATATCTTTGAATTCAATACTTATTCTGATGACTTTTCAAACATTCCAAATGAAAGTGCTACTTGGCGACCACCTATTTGGCCGTTAGTTTTATCAACTTTTTTTTATTTATCGCAAAACCCTTTTTCTATTTTATTGATTAAAATAATTTTTGAGTTTATATTTTTAACTTCAATTTTAATTTATTTTAAAAAGAAACTAAAAATAAAATGGTTCTATTTAAGTCCACTATTATTATTGTATATTGAACCTCAGTATTTAAAATATTCTTTAACCTTTTTTTCAGAAAGTTTAAGTGCACTGCTAATTTTGTTTTTATCCATTTTGTTTTTAAATCTGAAAAAAGAAAAAAGGTTTTCGATTTATATTCCTATCCTTTCATCGATTATTATACTTTGTCATCCTGTTTCAGCATTTTTTGTAGCATCCATTATGGGTGTTTATTGTCTTATAAATCTACAATACAACTTTAAAGTAAGCATTTTGCATGGATTACTATTTGTTTTATTATCTGTTTTATGGCCAATTCGAAATCAAACTCTTTTCAATCAAGGTTTTTACCTAACAGCTTCTCAAGGAGCGACTTTTTCGAAAGGCTGGAACGAAAAAATAATTTCAGACTTCACTAATGTAGAAGGCGATTTAGCTGAAGAAGAAATGAATTTAAAATATATAAAAACTGAAAAAAAAATAATCCCTAATACAATCCCTGTTTTGGAGCGAAGCAAACTTTATAAAGAAGGAACTCTAAATTTTATTAACAGTATTTCGATGACCGAAAAATTAAAAATAATTTTAATAAAAATTAAATCTAATTTCAATCCATTTCCAGAAAAACCAAAACCAGGCTTTTTTGAAAATTTATCAATCGTGTTTAGAATATTTTACCTTATATTATTCATCCAGATGTTTAAAAGGATTTTTCAGTTTAAAAAGTTTAACATAGAAAACTTATCTGACAAGGTGTTTTTAGTTGTTTTGTCAATCTTTATTGGACAAACTTTGATGTCAGCTTATATTTATACAGGATTTAGGTTTAATGCTATATATTCGCTGACATGTCTTTTTTGCTTTATTTTAATAAACAAAAATTGGCTATTTGATAAATGGTTATTTAAAAATAAATTAAATTCTATTTCTCTTTTTTAGATAATAATGCCAAACAATGAAGGAAGCCAAAGTTCTGTAAGGTTTCCAAGAATTTGAAATCACTTCCATTTCCTCTTTAGTTTTACAGTTATATAATTCTTTCAGTGTATTTTTGATGGCAATGTCGCCAAGTGGAATGATATCGGGAGTTTGCAAACAAAACATTAGATAAACTTCTATACTCCAATTACCAATGCCTTTTAATTTAATTAGCTCAGCTCTTATTTCGTCTTCCGATTTTGAAGCAAAAGATTCAAAATTGATTTGGTTGTCAATGACTTTTTTTGCTAAATGTTTGAGGTAAATTATTTTTTGCCTTGAAACTCCACATTTTCTTAATTCATCTTCAGTAGCATTGTTGATAGATATTGGAGTAACTTTTCCAAAATGATTTGAAATTTTTTCATAACAAGCTTTTGCTGAAGCAATAGAAACCTGTTGCTCTAAAATAATATGGCACATTGACGCAAAACCTTCTTCTCTTTTTTGGATAATTGGGTCTCCAAAATTTTCAATTATTTCAGCAAGAATTTTGTCTTTAGATGTTAAATATTCTAATGCAATTTTCATTAAAAATAAAATCCAAATGAACCTTTGACTGTAAAATTATTAGTGTCTGGTAAATTTCTATAATTTGCACGCCAAGCGAAATCTATTCGAAATACTTTGAAAATATTTCCAATTCCTGCGCTGTATTCCCAATAAGGTTTTTCGGGAGCAACATAAGTTAACCCAGAAGCATTAATTGCTCTATTTTCATCTGAAATTTTTCCATAAACACCACGAAGACCAATAATTTCGCGAAGGTTTAATTTTCTCAAATAAGGAAATCTAGCAAAAATCTTTCCATTAAAATTGTGTTCCCATTGAAAAGTAGCATACTCATCAGTCACAAACTCATAGAAATTTAAGTTACTAAATGTGTTCTTAATAATAAAATAGGTTTGGTTACCAGGTACAACACTCATCAAACCTAATGGAATTTGCCCAAAAGTTTTACCTAACTCCATAGTTAAATTTGAATGACCAAGAGCTCCAATTATAATAGGTTGACGATAATAAAGCTGTAACTTTTGATAGTCAAAATCACTATCAAATAATCCTTTAAAACCTGAACTATAATTTACAAAAAAGCGACTATATGGACTATCTACTTCTCTACGTTCAACACCATAACCAATAGTTTTACGCTTAGGAGTAAACTCAATTTGGAAATTAAGTTCTGACTGCTTTACTTCACTTTTGATGTCAGTTAATGTATTGTCTGTATAATAATCTAAGCTAAAAGTTTCAGATGCAGATTCTAAAGTTCGATACGAAAACCCAAGTTGGAATGTTAAATTCTTAACTGGTTCAATTTCTGCTGCAATAGTAGATAAATTTATATTGGTCAACTTACCATTAGAACCTGTGGTAAAGAGTCCTGACGAAGCATAACTCCTGCCTAGAACATCATTTGTAGTGGTTAAACTTGCGCCTATTTGTTCTACATCCCGCCTATTTCCTCCAGAAAGTATTAAACGCTTCTTTTTATCAACCATCCATTTTCCTGAAAGACCATATTTAAATTTATTATCTTCAAATCCATAAGCAGTATAACCTTGTAAACGCCATGTATCATTTGGCCCAAAATAAGTTCTTCCACCAACACGAAGACGAACACCTTCTACTTCATTATATCCAAAAGTGGAGAAAATTGGTCCATAATCAAAATTATTCATTTCAATATAACCACTTCCTAAAATGGAAACCAGATTATACATTCTTTTGAATTTCTTGACTGTTTTTAATGTGTCAAGCATTTTATAAATTCCTTCTTCATCTTTATTGAGTCTTTCAAAACGATTTTCTCTCCAAAAATCATCATCTTTATTGTAAACAGAATTATCAATATAATTTACTTCTTCTTTGTAGAAACTATCAGGCTTCTTTTGGTCAAATTTAAAATCTTGATACAAAGTAGTACGTTTTCCATAAATACCTTTTGACTCCTCTTTTTTGCGTAAAGCAAAATCGGTCATCATGTAATCACGTGTTGGAAGAAAAATAGAGTCATTCAAAACTTCAAACTCTTGCTCAACATAAATATCTTTTACCCAGTTAATATTGGCGCTTTTAGTAACTGCCATGTTTATTTTCTTAATAGCAAAAGTGGTATCATTTACCCAAAAATCTCCTTTAAAAGTCAACTCACCTTTTCTTCTTGGGTAGAAAACAATATTGTAACACCATTTGTTATCTATAAAAGCTGTATCGGCAAGAACATAATTGTACACGTCAATTCCTGTTCTAGACAATGGACTCGTAAAACTTTTATCAAAGAAATACAGATAATTATCATAAATATCAAAGTCATTGTATAAGTCTTTAATAAATGTGTTTACACCATCACCATTTCCTAAACCTGAATTTTTATTAGCTTTCAAAATCTCTTTGCTTTTTCCTGCAACATTATCACCATAAACATCCGAAAGTGATTCATTGATGAAAATTGGCAAATATGTTTTTCCTGTAACTCTTGAAGTATCCACATTTTTGAAAACAAATTCCAAACCTTTGAAGAGCTTGCTTTTCATCATTGCACTGTCAATAGTATTCATGTCAAACTCTACTTTTTCATACTTACTGTATTGGTATTGTTTGAACATTTTCAACCCATTTTTTCTTCTTCTTTCCCAAATTTTTCTCAAGATATCTAACGCAGGATTGTTTTTCTTTGATGTTTTACCAGCGTAAACAACTACTTCTTTCAAGTTTTGACCTTCACTTAAGGTAACAATAAAATTATAGTTGATTTGTTTTGGAAGAGTAACTTCTTTAGTTGGAAAACCAACAAAAGAAACAAGAAGTGTTTTATAATTTTGATCTGATTCAATATAAAACTTTCCATCTTCATTAGAAACTACACCAATATTACTTCCTTTAAAAACAATATTTGCGTAAGGAATAGGTTGATTCGTATTATCAACCACTTTTCCACTGACTTTGGTTTGTGCTGAAATAAAATTAAAAACACCGATTAAAAAAAGGAATAGATAGTATAATTTCTTCATGGCAAAAAAAAACTTCATTACGGTTGGTGTAATGAAGTTTCAAATATAGATAAATTTATATTATTTGTAAGTTACTTTTTTCACAGCTTTAATAACATCTTCTGCGTTAGGCAACCACTCTTTTAAAAGTGTTGGCGAATATGGCGCAGGCGTATCAGCTGTAGTAATTCTTTGAACTGGTGCATCAAGATAATCAAAGGCACGTTCTTGAACCATATAGGTAATTTCAGAAGCAACACTCGCAAAAGGCCAAGCTTCTTCTAAAACTACTAATCTATTTGTTTTTTTAACAGAATTTATAATTGCATCATAATCCATCGGACGAACAGTTCTTAAATCGATTATTTCACATGAAATGCCTTCTTTCTCCAATTCATCTGCAGCTATAAACGCTTCCTTTATTATTTTTCCAAAAGATACTATAGTAACATCTGTTCCTTCTCTTTTGATATCTGCAACTCCTAACGGCAAAATATATTCTCCATCAGGCACTTCACCTTTATCACCATACATTTGTTCTGATTCCATAAAAATAACTGGATCATTATCGCGAATGGCAGCCTTTAATAAACCTTTAGCATCATAAGGTGTTGATGGCACAACAACTTTTAAACCTGGTGTGTTAGCAAACCAATTTTCGAAAGCTTGTGAGTGTGTTGCTCCTAATTGTCCTGCAGAAGCCGTTGGACCACGAAAAACCATTGGCATTGGGAATTGACCCGCAGACATTTGACGCATTTTCGCAGCGTTGTTTATAATTTGGTCGATACCAACCAATGAAAAGTTGAACGTCATATATTCTACAATCGGACGATTTCCATTCATAGCTGAACCAACAGCAATTCCAGCAAAACCAAGTTCAGCAATTGGTGTATCAATAACTCTTTTTGGACCAAATTCGTCCAACATTCCTTTTGAAGCTTTATAAGCACCATTATATTCGGCAACTTCTTCACCCATTAAATAAACTGATTCATCGCGACGCATTTCTTCACTCATCGCTTCAGCAATTGCTTCTCTAAATTGTATCGTTCTCATATATAATTATGTTCTTCCTTAAAAATTGAAAGGCAAAAATAAAAATTAAAAATGATAAAAGAATACAAACACAATTATAATTGCTTTGAAAAAATAGGAAATTTATGGTTTGTAAAACAATTAACCCATTTACTTCTTACGAAATCGATTGAAATGTAAAAAAATATTATGCATGCATATAAAAATTAGAAATATATTTTATACTTTTACGTCCAGAAAATTTTAATTTAATCAAAAAAAAATGAAAATATTAGTTTGCATCAGTCATGTTCCGGATACCACTTCAAAAATCAATTTTGTTAACGGCGATACTGAATTTGACACAAATGGTGTACAATATGTAATTAATCCAAATGATGAGTTTGGTTTAACAAGAGCAATTTGGTTTCAAGAGCAACAAAGCGCAAATGTAACTGTTGTAAATGTTGGTGGTGCAGATACTGAACCTACACTTAGAAAAGCTTTAGCAATTGGTGCAAATGAAGCTATTCGTGTAAATGCAACTCCAACCGATGGTTTTTTTGTTGCAAAACAATTAGCAGAAGTTGCAAAAAATGGTAATTATGATTTAATCATTTGCGGAAAAGAATCATTAGACTACAATGGTGGAATGGTCCCAGGAATGTTGGCTTCTTTATTAGATGCAAATTTTGTTAACTCTTGTATCGATTTAAAAGTTGATGGAAATTCGGCGAAAGCAATCAGAGAAATTGATGGAGGAAAAGAAACTGTTTCTACTTCATTGCCATTGGTAATTGGTGGTCAAAAAGGATTAGTAGAAGAAAAAGATTTACGTATCCCAAACATGAGAGGAATCATGACTGCTCGAACAAAAGTTTTAACAGTATTAGAACCCGTTGCCGCTGACAATAAAACTAAATCGGTTAAATTTGAAAAACCAGCACCTAAATCGGCTGTAAAATTAGTTTCTCCAGATAACTTAGATGAATTAATCAATTTACTACACAACGAAGCAAAAGTTATCTAATATTTAAAATCTTTATTTAAACACATAAAATTTACAAAATGTCATTATTAATATATGCAGAATCGGTAGAAGGAAAATTCAAAAAAGTAGCTTTTGAATTGGCTTCTTATGCAAAAAAGGTAGCCGAATCATTAGGAACAAGTGTAACAGCAGTTACTGTAAATGCTGGAGATGTTTCAGAATTGTCTAAATATGGAGTAGATAAAGTTTTAAAAGTAACTAATGATAAGTTAAAAAACTTTAACGCAAAAGCTTATGCTGATGTTATAAAACAAGCAGCTCAAAAAGAAAATGCAAAAGTTATTTTGCTTTCATCAACTACAGACAGTTTATATTTAGCTCCAATTGTTGCAGTTGGTTTAGATGCAGGTTTTGCGTCAAATGTTGTTGGTTTACCTCTTAGCACATCTCCATTTCAAGTAAAAAGAAATTCTTTTTCAAACAAAGCATTTACAATTACAGAAATTGAATCGGATGTTAAAGTTCTTGGCTTAGCCAAAAATTCTTATGGCGTTTTTGAAAGTGCTTCATCTACAAGTCAAGAAGATTTTTCACCAAGTCTAAATGATGCCGACTTTAACGTAAAAGTAGAATCTGTTGATCGAACAACTGGAAAAGTAACTATTGCAGATGCAGATATCGTTGTTTCTGGTGGTCGTGGATTAAAAGGTCCTGAAAATTGGGGAATGATTGAAGAATTGGCTTCTGTACTTGGAGCAGCAACCGCTTGCTCAAAACCAGTTTCTGATTTAGGATGGCGTCCACATAGTGAGCACGTTGGTCAAACTGGAAAACCTGTAGCAACAAATTTATACATCGCTGTAGGTATTTCTGGTGCAATTCAACATATTGCCGGAATAAACTCTTCTAAAGTAAAAGTGGTTATTAATTCTGATGCTGAAGCTCCATTTTTTAAAGTCGCTGATTATGGCGTTGTTGGTGATGCTTTCGATATTGTACCAAGATTAACTCAAAAATTAAAAGAATTTAAAGCTCAAAATTCATAACGATTAACTAACCTTAATCTGAGTAAGCTGTTCCATTTTTTTTGGGCAGCTTATTTTTTTAGTAGCAAATCTTTTTCGTTACTTTGCAATTCGGGAATTATTTCCCTTTCTATCACAATATATAAAAATGAGTTTAGTAAAACTTACCATAAAAGGTATATCATACAGTCAAACCCAAAATGGTGCTTATGCGTTGATTTTGAATGAAGTTGACGGAGAAAGAAAACTACCTATTGTAATTGGAGCTTTTGAAGCCCAATCAATTGCTATAGCACTTGAAAAAGAAATAAAACCTCCAAGACCTTTAACACACGATTTGTTTAAAAGTTTTGCCGACCGTTTTGACATTGTTGTAAAACAAGTTATTATTCATAAATTAGTTGATGGCGTTTTCTACTCGAGTATAATTTGCGAAAGAGATAAAATTGAAGAAATTATTGATGCTAGAACATCTGATGCTATTGCATTAGCGTTACGTTTTAATGCTCCAATTTTTACCTATAAAAATATTTTAGATAAAGCTGGAATTTATTTAAATAATCCTTCTGAATCAGAAGGCGAAACCGAAGATGAAGGAGTTTTATCAAGTCCTGAAACATTTGGACTAGATGATGATGGAAATGAACCAAAAGAAGGTTATTCTAAATTAAGTTTATCAGAACTTCATTCATTATTGGAATCAGCAGTACAAGATGAAGATTATGAAAAAGCGGCAAGAATTAGAGATGAAATTTCAAAAAGAGAATCATAATTAAAATGAATAATCAATACTATTTATGAAACAATATCATGATTTAATGCAACATGTTTTAGAAAACGGTTGCCAAAAAGGAGACAGAACTGGAACTGGAACAAAAAGCGTTTTTGGTTATCAAATGCGTTTTGACTTGAATGAAGGTTTTCCAATGGTAACAACTAAAAAATTGCATTTAAAATCAATTATTTATGAGTTGTTGTGGTTTTTAAAAGGAGAAACCAATATTAGCTATTTAAAAGAAAACGGAGTTAAAATTTGGGACGAATGGGCAGATGAAAATGGAGATTTAGGTCCAGTTTATGGTCATCAATGGCGTAATTGGAATAGCGAAGAAATTGACCAAATCACGGAACTAATAGAAACTTTAAAAAATAATCCTAACAGTAGAAGAATGCTAGTTTCTGCATGGAATCCTTCTGTTTTACCCGATACATCAAAATCATTTGCAGAAAATGTAGCTAACGGAAAAGCGGCTTTGCCTCCATGTCATGCTTTTTTTCAATTTTATGTAGCCAATGGAAAATTATCGTGTCAATTGTATCAACGTAGTGCTGATATTTTTCTTGGCGTTCCTTTCAACATTGCATCCTATGCTTTGTTCACAATGATGATTGCACAAGTATGTGATTTACAAGTTGGCGAATTCATTCATACTTTTGGTGATGCACATATTTATAACAATCATTTTGAACAAGTAGAATTACAACTTTCCAGAGAAGTTAGACCGTTACCAAAAATGATTTTAAACCCAGAAGTAAAAAACATTTTCGACTTTACTTTTGAAGATTTTACTTTAGTTGATTACAATCCACATCCACATATTAAAGGTGAAGTAGCAATATAAAAAAACCCGCCAAGTATACACATGGCGGGTTTTTTACTAAAACCAATAAAACTATACAGTAACCACACTGTTTTCAGCACCCGCAAAATCGTTATATACATAACCATCTGCTTCAGGATCATTTAAAAAGTTTCCATCAACAACATATTTAAACTCATATGTTGCATCTTTAGGAACTTCAAAAAGTCCTTTGAAAGTACCGTTTTTTAATTTCGACAATTCACCTTCTTTTGGATTCCAGTTGTTAAAATCACCAACTACAGAAGCAACATTTGCCTCTTTAGCTTCAATTGAAAAAGTAACTTTACAAACAGGTTTTGATTTTATAAATTGTTTCTTGATAGCCATAACTAATTCATTTATAGATTACTGAAGCAAAGTAAAGGCATTTTTTTTAAAGTTTTACAAGCAATGTCACTTTTAGGAAATTAACAAAAACTAGGCTAATAAAAAATTGATAATGTAATTTTCAAGCAATAAAATTTTATATCTTCAATTAAGAAAACGTTTTCTTGATATGATTTATCAAATTGAATATTTCTGTTTTTATAAATAAATCCTATCTTTAATGCACAAATTTCATCTTATGGAAACCAATCAACACGAACTTTATGAATATGCTAGAAATCGTATCAAGCAAAAAAAACGATTATATTTTCATTTCATTTTATTAATTATTGGAAGTATTTTTTTGTTTATAGCAAATAAATGGCTCAAATTTTATCCTGAAAAAAATTGGTGGATTTGGGCTGTAACAATTTGGATTTTTCTTTTTCTATTACATTTTATAAAAGTATTTATAACTAATGCTTTTATGAATAAAAATTGGGAGCGAACTCAAATAGATAAATTGATGGAAATGCAATCAAAAAAAATTGAAAAATTAAAAACAGATTTAGAAAAAAATTCTCCTAAAACAGAATGATAACACTTATTGCTGCCATTGGCGAAAACAACGAACTTGGGAAAGACAATCAATTAATTTGGCATTTACCAGATGATTTTAAAAGATTTAAATTGATTACAACTGGACATTATATAGTAATGGGAAGAAAAACTTTCGAAAGTTTTCCTAAACCATTACCCAACAGAACTCATGTAATCATTACTCGCCAAAAAAAATATGCTCCTGAAAACTGTATTGTTGTTAATTCAATATCAGATGCTATAGCAATTTGTCCAAAAAACGAAGATATTTTCATCATTGGCGGAGGAGAAATTTACAAACAATCTATTGATATTGCAGACAAACTAGAACTTACTCGAGTTCATCATAGTTTTGAAGCAGATGCTTTTTTTCCTGAAGTAGATTTAAAAAATTGGGAATTAATATCTGAAGAATATCATCCAAAAGATGAAAAACACAAATTTGACTTCACCTTTTTAACCTATACTCGAAAGAGATAACATAAAATTAAAGTTTATTAAAAAGGGTTTATATTTGTGCAAAATTTATCTATGTCTAAGCAAATTACTCCATATAAAGATTCATCTCTAGGGAAAAAAGAACAGGTTACCCAAATGTTTGACAACATTTCTGGAAATTATGATGAATTGAATCGCGTCATCTCATTAGGTATAGATGTCAAATGGAGAAAAAAAGTTGTTAAATTGGTTTCAGATAAAAATCCGAAAACCATTTTAGACATTGCTACAGGAACAGGTGATTTGGTAATTATGATGTCTGATTCTTCTGCAGAAAAAATAATAGGATTAGATCTTTCGGCTGGAATGCTTGAAATTGGAAAGCAAAAAATCAAACAAAAAAATCTTTCTGATAAAATAGAAATGATTCAAGCGGATAGTGAAAACATTCCTTATGAAGATAATTATTTTGATGCAATTACTGTTTCTTTCGGAATTAGAAACTTTGAAACTTTAGAAAAAGGATTGGCAGAAATATATAGAGTTTTAAAACCTGGAGGCATTTTTGTAATTCTAGAAACTTCAGTTCCAACAAAATTTCCATTCAAACAAGGTTACTTTTTCTATTCAAAAGTTATCTTACCTGTTATTGGAAAGATTTTTTCAAAAGACAAATCTGCTTACAGTTATTTATCTACTTCGGCAGCAAATTTTCCATTTGGAGAAAAATTAAACAATATTTTACGGAAAGTTTCGTTTATAGATTGTGTTGCGTTACCACAAACGTTTGGAGTAGCAACAATTTACACGGCAACAAAAAAATAATTCGAATTGTAGAAAGTCTATTAATGAAAAAACTGTTTTTTTTATCTCTTATATGTTTATCGTTTCAAATGCAAGCGCAATTTGGAAAAAACCTTTTTTCAAAAGATCCAATTATCAATTTAGAAAATTTTGATAAGCAACGAGTTCATTGGGGTTATTTTTTGGGTTTCAGTAGTTTTGATTTTAAAACAGATTATAAAACGCCAAATACAGATATTGATGTAAAAGGAAACACAGGTTTTAATGTTGGTTTGGTTGGAAATTTACGCTTACACGAATATATTGATTTACGTTTTGAACCAGGATTGTATTATGCTTCACGTACCTTAACTTATAAGCAATTTGACAATGACCGCGATGGACTTAGAGAAGTAAAAGCTACCTATATCAACTTTCCTTTATTATTGAAATTTTCTTCTTTAAGAACTGGAAATGTTAGACCTTACTTGGTTGGTGGTGTTTCAGCTACTTTAAATCTATCAAGTAATTCAAAATCAAAAGACGATAATCTTCAACAAAAATTCAGAGTAAAACCTTGGACTCAAAATTATGAGCTTGGTTTTGGAGTTGATTTGTATTTTGAATACTTCAAATTTTCGCCTTCAATTCGTGGAGTTTTTGGCTTTAATGATGAATTAATTCGAGATAATGATCCGAATTCTCCTTGGACAGGAAATATTCAATCAATGAAAACAAGAGCAATTTTAATAAACTTTACGTTTCATTAATTTTTTCTACGAAATTCACTCAAAACAATTGCGGTTGCGGTGGCAACATTTAAACTTTCGGTTTCCTGAATTTCACCAAATTGAGGAATTGCTATTCGTTTTTTAATATTTTTTCCAATTTCAGAAGAAATTCCATTAGCTTCATTTCCAAAAACTATAATTCCTTCATTGGGCAATGCTTCTTTATAAATGTTTTTTCCATCCATAAAAGTTCCAAAAACAGGCAATGAACTTTCTGAAATAAACTTATTCAAATCCAGATAATTTACTTTTACTCTTGCTATTGAACCCATCGTAGCTTGAACTACTTTTGGATTATACAAATCAACCGTTTCCTTTGAACAAACTATTTGTGTTACTCCAAACCAATCACAAAGACGAACAATTGTCCCAAGATTTCCAGGATCGCGAATATCGTCAAGTGCAACAATTAATCCTGATTTTTCAATAGAATTTTGACTTGGAATTTTAAACAATGCTAAGCAAGAACTTGGAGTTGTTAATGCAGATATTTTTTTCATTTCTTGAGTTGAAACCTCAGTTTTTGCTTTAACATCAAAAGATGAAAAAATTTCAGAAGTAGCAAATAAATGTTCTAGCACAATATTTGATTGTAGCAATTCTTGAATTACTTTTACACCTTCAGCAATGAAAAGTTGGTGTTCGTTTCTGTATTTTTTTTGCTGAAGGCTATTAATCAATTTTATTTGGTTTTTACTAACCATAAAAAATGTATTTTTGAATTATTATTTGCTTCTATTGAAACTTAACTGCACAAAAATATTATATATTATTCTATTTACGTTACTCCTTTTTGGTTGTAATACCACGAAAAGAGTTCCTGACGGCAAAAAACTTATTGTAAATAGCGCAATTAAAGTAGATAGTGTTAAAGAAAAATCAGAAGACGTAGTCAACCAATTGTATCAAAAACAAAACAGTTCTATTCTTGGCTACAAATTACGTTTAAACATTTACAATTTAGCAAAACAAAACACGGATTCTATTTATAGAGCAAAATTTATTAATAATCCTAAGAAATATTATCGCAAAGCCAAATGGTTATCGCGAAAACAAGTTAAACGTTTAGGTGAATCTTTTTGGTATTCTGGAATTCATAAATTTTTAATGAAAACAGGTGAAGCACCCGTAATTCTTGATACTTCAAGTACCCGAAAATCATTGCGAAGATTGAAACTTTATTATGCTAACGAAGGTTATTTTGATGTAAAATCAAATTATACTATTGACACCATCGGACCAAAAAAAGTAAATGTAAATTATAGTGTTTCAAAAGGGAAACCATATGTAATTGATTCATTAGAAACAGCCATCAAAAGCAAAGTTTTGGATTCTATTTATCAATTGAGAAAGAAAAATTCATTCATTAAAGTTGGCGAACAATTTAAAAGAGACAAATTCGAGCAAGAACGTAACAGAATAACAGAAGAATTTAGAAATAATGGTGCTTTCAAATTCCAGCAAAATTATATCACTTTTGAAATTGACACCATAAAAAGGAATCATAAGCCTAAAATTATTGTAAAAATCGATGACGAAGTAAAGCGTGAAAATGATACAACTTATTTAAAACCTTTTGATTTATACAAAATCAGTAAGGTCAACGTTTTTACTGACCACAGTACTGCAAATCCTAATGCAAAAATTACCGATAGTACTACTTATAATGGTGTAAATCTGTATGCAGTTAACAAATTAAAATATAGACCTAAGGCAATAGCAAATGGTATTTTCATTAATAAAGATAATTATTTCTCAGACTTTAGAACTTCAATTACTTCACGATATTTAACCAATTTAAAAGTTTTCAATTATCCATTGATACAATATGTAGAAGATAAAAATGTTGAAAATGGATTGATTGCAAATATTTATTTAACGCCAAGAAAAAAATACACCTTTGGTTTTTCTACCGATTTTACACATTCTAATATCCAAGATTTCGGAATATCTGGAACAACTTTTTTAAGTATTAGAAACGTATTTAATGGTGCTGAAACTTTCGATTTAGGATTTAGAGGAAACATAGGTTCATCTCGCGATTTAGCGAACCCAAACAATACATTTTTTAATATTTCGGAAGTTGGTATTGATGCCAAACTAAATTTCCCAAAATTGCTTTTGCCTTTTAATACAGAAAAAATTATTCCTAAAAGAATGATTCCTTATACAACTTTAAGTGTTGGTTATGCAAAACAAAGAAATGTTGGTTTAGACAAACAAAATTTCACCAGTTCTTTAAGCTATAATTGGACTCCGAAACGAAATGTAAGCTTTAAATTTGATTTGTTTAATATTCAATTTGTTAAAAATCTAAATCCTTCAAACTATTTCAATATTTACAATTCATCATACAATGCATTAAATTCTATTGCTCAAAATTATCCAGTAAATCCAAGTTACCTTGATACAGATGGAAATTTAATCATTGATGAAGGAACTGTAGGTTTTTTGACTGATGCGTTTACCGATCCTAATCTTAATCTTTCACTTGCTGATTTAAAATCGGTTTTAAGTATTTTAGAAAGACGTGTTCGTTTAACGGAAAACAACTTGATTTTTGCATCTAATATTACCTATTCAAAAACTTCAAAAAAAGATTTACTAGACAATAATTTTTACGCCTTTAAAACTAAATTTGAAAGTGCTGGAAATGTATTGTCATTATTTGCCAATGCTTCAAAACAGTTACAAAGTCAAACAGGCGCCAATACTATATTTGATGTTGAATATTCTCAATATGTAAAAACTGAGTTTGAATACATCAGACATTGGAGCATTTCTAGTAACAAAGTCTTTGCCGCTAAAGGATTTTTTGGCATTGCTATTCCTTATGGAAATTCAGAAAGTATTCCTTTCTCTCGAAGTTATTTTGCTGGTGGTTCAAATGATATTCGTGCATGGCAATCTTATAGTCTTGGTCCAGGTGCAAGCGCAAGTGTTTTAGACTTCAATGAAGCAAACATGAAAATCACTCTTAGTGGTGAATATCGTTTTAATCTTTTAGGTAAATTAAATAGCGCTTTGTTTGTTGATGCAGGTAATATTTGGAATGTTTTAGACAACGTAACTACAGAGTCGTCTATTTTTAGCGGGTTAAATTCATTGAAAAATATTGCAGTCGGCAGTGGTTTTGGATTACGATATGACTTCAATTTCTTTGTGCTTAGAACCGACTTTGGGTTTAAAACTTATAATCCCGCAAAACCAGAAAATGAAAAATGGTTTAAAGAGATGCGATTTGACAAAACAGTTTTAAATATTGGAATAAATTATCCTTTCTAAAAGTAGAAATTCCTATTTTTGTATTCTCTTAACTAAAAATCTTAAAAGAAAATGGCGCACAATATCAAACCTGGAGTTGCAACTGGCGATGAAGTTCAAGCAATTTTTGCTTACGCAAAAGAAAAAGGATTTGCTTTACCAGCAGTAAATGTAGTAGGTTCTAGTACAATAAATGGAGTTCTTGAAACTGCTGCAAAATTAAATGCACCGGTAATTATTCAGTTTTCAAATGGTGGCGCACAATTTAATGCCGGAAAAGGTCTTTCAAATGCAAATGAAAAATCAGCAATTGCTGGTGGTATTGCTGGAGCAAAACACATTCATACTCTTGCAGAAGCTTATGGTGCAACTGTAATTTTACATACTGACCATTGTGCAAAAAAATTATTGCCTTGGATTGATGGTTTATTAGATGCTTCTGAAAAACACTTTGCAGAAACTGGAAAACCATTGTATTCTTCACACATGATTGATTTATCTGAAGAACCAATTGAAGAAAATATTGAAATCTGTAAACACTATTTAGCTCGTATGAGTAAAATGGGAATGACTTTAGAAATTGAATTGGGAATTACTGGTGGTGAAGAAGATGGTGTTGACAATTCTGATGTTGATAGTTCAAAATTATACACGCAACCTGAAGAAGTTGCCTATGCTTACGAAGAATTAATGAAAGTTTCTCCTCGTTTTACAATTGCTGCTGCTTTTGGGAATGTTCATGGAGTTTACAAACCTGGAAATGTGAAATTAACTCCAAAAATCTTGAAAAATTCTCAAGATTACGTTCAAAATAAATTCAATACAGGTCACAACCCAATTGATTTTGTTTTCCACGGTGGTTCAGGTTCTACGCTTGAAGAAATTAGAGAAGCTATTGGATATGGAGTTATTAAAATGAATATTGATACCGATTTACAATTTGCTTTTACAGAAGGAATTCGTGACTATATGGTTAATAATATTGATTATTTAAGAACCCAAATTGGAAGCCCTGATGGTGCTGATTCTCCTAACAAAAAACACTACGATCCAAGAAAATGGGTTCGTGAAGGCGAGTTGACTTTTAATAAAAGATTAGAGCAAGCATTTGCTGATTTAAACAACGTAAACACACTTTAAATTATTTTAAATTTTAAATGTTGAATTTTAAATTATTTTGACATTCAAAATTTATAATTCAAAATTTATAATAACATAAATTATGGCTTGGTTTAAAAGAAAAGAAAAAGGTATTACTACCGCTACTGAAGATAAAAAAGATGTTCCTAAAGGACTTTGGTACAAATCACCAACAGGTAAAATTATTGACACTGATGAATTAGCAAAAAATCTTTGGGTAAGTCCAGAAGATGATTTTCATGTTAGAATTGGTAGTAAAGAATACTTTGAAATTTTGTTTGACAACAATGAATTCAAAGAATTGGATGCTAAAATGACTTCAAAAGATCCGCTTAACTTTGTAGATACCAAAAAATATTCTGACCGTTTAAAAGACGTGATGGAAAAAACCAAATTAAAAGACGCCGTTCGAACTGGAGTTGGAAAATCTAAAGGTAAAGATTTAGTCGTTTGTTGTATGGATTTTGCTTTTATTGGTGGTTCAATGGGTGCTGTTGTTGGCGAAAAAATTGCTCGTGGTATTGATTATTCTATTAAAAACAATATTCCTTTTGTGATGATTTCAAAATCAGGTGGTGCACGTATGATGGAAGCTGCTTATTCGTTAATGCAATTGGCAAAAACTTCAGCAAAATTAGCGCAACTAGCCGATGCTCAAATTCCTTATATCTCACTTTGTACTGATCCAACCACTGGTGGAACAACTGCTTCGTATGCAATGCTTGGCGACATTAACATTTCTGAACCTGGTGCTTTGATTGGTTTTGCTGGTCCTAGAGTTGTTCGTGACACTACTGGGAAAGATTTACCAGAAGGTTTTCAAACGGCTGAGTTTGTTTTAGAACATGGTTTCCTTGATTTTATTGCTCACCGAAAAGAATTGAAAAATAAAATCAACTTATACATCGATTTAATCTTAAATCAAGAAATTCGATAATTGTAATTTCTGATTATTACATTAATAATAAAAACACAAAGCAATGCTTTGTGTTTTTTTATTTCCCCATTAAAAAGAAGCTAATAACTTCTTCCGTAAAGCAAAAAACCTCTAATTACAGATTCAAAACCTCGAGAGAGAAACTAAAAACTTTAAAGACGAAGTAAATAACTCAATCAACCAGGCTACAAAGTTCAACGTTAAAGCTAATAACTTCAAGGAATAAGTTTTTAACCTGTTTGTTGAAGTAAATAACCTCTCCGATGAAGTTAAAAACCTCGTTTATTAATTTTGACAAGATGATTAACTCATTTTGTGAGTGATTGACTCATTTTTAGAGTGATAATTACATTCCCGTTCTAATAGCTTCCACAGGATCAAGTTTTGACGCAGAAATAGCAGGAAGAATTCCAGCAATTAAACCAATGATGGCCGAAATAGACGTTCCTAAAAGAATGTTGCTAAACGAAAGTATAAATTCAAAATCTAATACTTTGGTAAGCATAGCTGCAATTATCCAGACCAGGAACAATCCAATAATTCCACCTATAAGACAGAGAATTATGGCTTCGAAAAGAAATTGAAAAAGTATGAATTTGTTTTTGGCACCTAACGATTTTTGAATCCCAATTAAGTTGGTGCGTTCTTTTACTGAAACGAACATAATGTTGGCAATTCCGAAACCACCAACCAGAAGTGAAAACCCAGAAATTATCCAACCTCCCATTTTTAGACTGCCAATAAACGTATCAATCAAATCGGTAAAACCTGATAATATATCTAAAAAGAAATTATCAACTTCGCCTTCTTTCACACCACGATAGGCACGCAATTTTTGTTTGATTTCACTTTTTAAGGCTTCTATGTCAATATCTTTTTCAGGTTTAATAACAATTACAGGAAGGAAGTTTTTACTGTTATCGCCATATAATCTTCGCAGAAAATTAACTGGTAAAAAAACCGAGTCGTCATCGCTATCGCCTAAACCCATACTTTGTCCTTTTTTCTTGGTTACTCCAATTACTTTTACATTTTGACCATAAATGCGGACCGATTTTCCAATTGGGTCAACATTATCAAACAAACCTTCGGCAACATTATAACCCAAAACAATTACACCAGCAGCAGCATTGGATTCGGCTTCATTAAAAAATCGTCCGTTGTTGATTTCCATTCTTTGGATGTCAGCAAACTCATAAGTTACAGGAACAACATTTAAATCAGATACCGTTTTTCCTTCATATTTAACACTTTCGCGAGAAAACATGAAGTATTGATAACACAGATTCTCAACATTATTTAAATTGGATTTTAAATATTGAAATTCTTCATAATTAACCTCCGGAAATTGATCTCTTTTCCAACGAGGAATATCAGAAGGACCAAACGATTGACTTTTTAAGTACATGGTGTTTTTATCTAAAGTACTCAAGTCGCTTTTTATTTTTTTATCCAAAGAATCAACGGCTGCTAAAACGGCAATGATTGAAAAAATACCAATAGTTACTCCAAGAAGTGATAACATGGTTCTCAATTTGTTGTTTCGCAAAGCATTCATTGCAAAAGCAAAACTTTCTTTAAGTAATCGAAGGTATAATAGCATTCCTAATAGGATTTTAATCGGTTTTGTAAATTTCAAAAAATTAAATGGAATAACACAATGCAATTCACATTAGTTTGTGTGCTTTTTTTAAATTTTGTTACACTTTTTCCTTGAAAAATGGTTTCAAAAAAACTACTTTTGCATGCTTAAAACACACAACAAAATGAGCACAACAAAAACAATTCAATCAGCATTAATTTCAGTCTTTTCCAAAGATGGTTTGGAACCTATTGTTCGAAAACTACACGAACAAAACGTTACTCTATATTCAACTGGCGGAACCGAAGAATTCATTAAAAACCTAGGTATTCCTGTAGTTCCAGTAGAAGATGTAACATCTTATCCTTCGATACTTGGCGGAAGAGTAAAAACATTACATCCAAAAGTTTTTGGTGGAATTCTAAACCGTCAAGACAACGAGAGTGATGTGCAACAAATGGTTGAATTTGATATTCCACAAATTGATTTAGTAATTGTTGATTTGTATCCGTTTGAAAAAACAGTGGCTTCTGGAGCAAGTGAAGCAGACATCATTGAAAAAATTGATATAGGTGGAATTTCATTAATCCGCGCTGCAGCTAAAAACTTTAAAGACACGGTTATTGTAGCTTCAGTTAATGAATATTCTTTATTACTTGATTATATTACGAATCAAAATGGTGCTACAACTTTAGAGCAAAGAAAACTTTTAGCTACTAAAGCTTTTCATATTTCATCACACTATGACACAGCTATCTTTAATTATTTTAACGAGGATGAAACTTATTTCAAAGCAAGTATTTCTGAAGGTCAGATTTTAAGATATGGCGAAAACCCACATCAAAAAGGATTTTTCTTTGGCGAGTTTGATAAAATGTTTAGCAAACTTCACGGAAAAGAATTGTCATATAATAACTTGTTGGATGTTGATGCTGCGGTGAATTTAATTTTAGAGTTTAAAAACAACGCACCTACTTTTGCTATTTTAAAACACAACAATGCTTGTGGATTAGCAACAAGAAGTACTATGAAAGAAGCGTATTTAGCAGCTTTAGCTGGCGATCCAACTTCTGCTTTTGGAGGTGTTTTGATTACAAATGAAAGAATTGATGCTGCAACAGCTACAGAAATAAACAGTTTGTTCTGCGAAGTTGTAATTGCTCCAAGTTTTGACGAAGAAGCCGTTGCTATTTTATCAGAGAAAAAGAATAGAATTATATTGGTTCAACATGACGTTGCCTTACCAAACAGTCAAGTGAGAACTTGTTTGAACGGATTATTAGTTCAAGATAGAAACAATGTAACTGATGCAAAAGAAAATTTAAAAGTAGTAACAAACACTACTCCAACGGAGCAAGAAATTGATGATTTATTATTTGCTTCAAAAATTTGCAAAAATACTAAATCAAACACCATTGTTTTTGCAAAAAACAGTACATTAGTAGCATCTGGAACAGGACAAACTTCAAGAGTTGATGCACTGAAACAAGCCGTTGAAAAAGCAACTAATTTTGGTTTTGATTTAAATGGCGCGGTGATGGCAAGTGATGCTTTTTTCCCTTTTCCTGATTGTGTAGAATTAGCACATCAGGCTGGAATTACAGCAGTTATTCAACCTGGAGGTTCAATAAAAGATGAATTAAGCATTAATTTTTGCAACGAAAATAAAGTTGCAATGGTATTTACAGGAACACGTCATTTTAAACATTAATTTGTTTAACTTTGTACGTTAAATTTTTATAAACTATAAACCCTTAAAAAACTTATGGGATTTTTTGATTTCATGACCGAGGATATTGCAATTGACCTTGGTACAGCAAACACTTTGATAATTCACAATGATAAAGTTGTAATTGACAGCCCATCAATTGTAGCAAGAGACAGAATTTCTGGAAAAATTATCGCCGTTGGTAAAGAAGCCAACATGATGCAAGGTAAAACCCATGAAAACATAAAAACCATACGTCCATTGAAAGATGGGGTTATTGCAGACTTTGATGCTTCTGAAAAAATGATTAGTTTATTCATCAAAAGTATTCCTGCGTTAAAGAAAAAATTATTCACACCTGCTTTACGAATGGTAGTTTGTATTCCATCTGGAATTACTGAAGTGGAAATGCGTGCAGTAAAAGAAAGTTGTGAACGTGTAAACGGTAAAGAAGTATATCTTATTCATGAACCAATGGCCGCAGCAATCGGTATCGGAATTGATATCATGCAACCAAAAGGAAACATGATTGTTGATATTGGTGGTGGAACAACCGAAATTGCAGTTATTGCTTTAGGAGGAATTGTTTGTGATAAATCAGTAAAAATTGCTGGAGATGTTTTCACCAATGATATTATCTACTACATGCGTACGCAACACAATTTATTTGTTGGAGAAAGTACTGCCGAAAAAATTAAAATCACCATTGGTGCAGCAACAGACGATTTAGAAACTCCACCAGATGATATGTCAGTTCAAGGTAGAGATTTGCTTACGGGTAAACCAAAGCAAGTTGAAGTATCTTATAGAGAAATAGCTAAAGCATTAGACAAATCAATCCAACGAATTGAAGATGCTATTATGGAAACTTTATCTCAAACTCCGCCAGAATTAGCGGCAGATATTTATAATACTGGTATTTATCTTGCTGGTGGTGGTTCAATGCTTCGCGGATTAGACAAACGTATTTCACAAAAAACAGATTTACCTGTATACATCGCCGAAGATCCATTAAGAGCAGTTGTTCGCGGAACAGGAATGGCATTAAAAAACATTCCTAAGTTTAGAAGCATACTTATTAAATAAAAAATCCAATTATAGAAAATTCCAAATTCCAAGCATTTGTAATAATTTTTGGAGTTTGGAATTTGAAATTTTATAACTTTTTAAACGATGCAGCAAATTTTTAGTTTCATATTAAAAAACAGTTATCGACTACTGTTTTTGCTGCTATTAATTATTTCCTTGTCGTTGACAATCCAATCGCATTCCTACCATAGAAGTAAAATAATAAGTTCTGCAAATTTTTTGACTGGTGGCGTTTATCAGCAAATGAATAATGTAAATGAATACTTTGGACTAAGAAAACAAAATGAAGAATTAGCACTAGAAAATGCTCGTTTGAAATCCATTTTATTCAATCAAAAAGACACAACTTTAACACCGAATGTAAATGTTAAAGGAATTGACAAAGCAGAAATAATCGTTTCAAAAGTAATTCACAATTCATACAGCACACATGAAAACTATTTGACACTAAACAACGGTTCAAATTCAGGAGTTAAAACCGACATGGGTGTAATCAATAGCGCTGGAATTATTGGAATTGTGGAAAAAACTTCTCCAAAATATGCTACAGTGGTTAGTATTTTAAATGTTCAATCGAGAATTAATGCTAAAATTAAAAAATCAAATCACTTTGGTTCTTTAGTATGGAATGGAAAAAGTACTGGGTATGTTCAGTTGATTGATGTTCCAAGATTAGCGTCTGTTCGTCGAGGCGATACTATTGTAACTGGTGGACAATCGGTTATTTTCCCAGAAAATATTGGAATAGGAACTATTGAAAAAATATATACCGACAATGTTACAAATTATTACACTTTAGACGTTAAGTTGTTCAATGATATGACTAATTTGGGCTATGTGTATGTTATCAAAACTAAAGACAGAGACGAAGTAATGAAACTTGAAAAAGAAACTAAAAAAGATGAATAGTACTTTATTAGTAAATATTGCCCGTTTCATTTTATTGCTTTTGGCTCAAGTGTTAATTTTTAATCGTCTTGATTTATTTGGATATATTAATCCTTATCCTTATATTCTGTTCATCATTCTTTTTCCTGTAAATGGGAACAAATTAGGACTTTTACTTGCGAGTTTTTTTCTTGGTTTGATTATGGATATGTTTTGGAATTCTGGCGGAGTTCATGCCGCTTCTTGTTTGGTTCTAGCCTATTTTAGACCAGCAATTTTCAAATTTTCCTTTGGACTAAGTTATGAATATCAAACCGTAAAACTCAATGATGTTTTAACTCCCGAACGCTTTTCTTTTATATTGATAGCGGTTGTAATTCACCATTTTACGTTATTTATTTTAGAAGTTTTTAAAATTAGTTTCTTTTGGGATATATTTTTGAGAACTATTTTTAGCACAATATTTACAATTATAACCTGTATTTTAATAATCTATATCATTAAGCCAAGCAAACGATGAGAAAAGTTTTGTTTCCAACAATCATTATCATTGCTTCAATTTTAATTGTTGCTAGGCTTTTTTATCTTCAAATTATAGATGATAGTCTAAAATTAAAATCAGACAACAATGCCATAAAAATCAAATACGATTATCCTGAACGTGGCTATATTTATGATAGATACGGAAAACTTTTAGTAGCCAATCAACCTTCATATGACATTATGGTTATACCAAAAGATGTCAAAGAAATCGACACAACTGAATTTTGCAGCTTACTAAGCATTACAAAAGAAGATTTTGAAAAGAAAATTGCTAAAGCAAAAGTTTATAGTCCAAGATTACCTTCAGTTTTTTTACCCCAATTAAACAAAATGGAATATGCTGCTTTTCAAGAAAAACAGCGAAAATTTGATGGTTTTTACATTCAAAAACGTTCATTGCGTGATTATCAAGTAGATTGTGGCGCTAACGTTTTTGGATTTATTACTCAAGTTAATGAAGGAATTATTAAAAAAAACAAATACTACATCAGTGGTGATTTAATTGGTAAACAAGGAGTTGAAGAAAGTTATGAAGAAATTCTTCGTGGTGTAAAAGGTGTAAAATACATCCAAAAAGACAAATTCAATAGAGATATTGCTTCGTATAAAGATGGTAAATTTGACACTATTGCTGTGCAAGGAAAAGACATCACATTATCAATTGATGCTGAATTACAAAAATATGGCGAACAATTAATGATTAATAAACGCGGTGGAATTGTTGCTATTGAACCAAAAACTGGTGAAATATTAGCCTTAGTAACTGCACCATCATATGATCCAGCAATTTTAGTAGGAAGACAACGTTCAAAAAACTACACCATGTTGTATCATGATTCAATTGCAAAACCTTTGTATGATAGAGGTTTGTTGGCAGAATATACACCTGGTTCACCTTTTAAAATATTAACTGGTTTAGTTGGATTACAAGAAGGTGTTATTGATACTGAAACTTCCTTTGTTTGTCATCATGGATTCAGTTATGCTCGTGGTCGTTTTATGAGATGTCACGATTCGGGAGTTTCAAAATTGCATAATGGATTTTATAATTCTTGTAACACCTATTTTGCTAACGTTTACATGAAAACAATTAACAAATATGTAAAACCTGCTGATGGAGTTGATGCATGGAGTAATCATTTAAAAAGTTTTGGATTAGGTGAATTTATGGGTTATGATTTACCAACAGGAAGAAGAGGAAAAATTCCAACTTCAAAAACTTATAAAAAAATGTATCCAGGTTGGAATTGGGATAGTAAAACAATTGTTTCAAACGCAATTGGTCAAGGAGAAGTTTTGATGACACCAATGCAATTGGCAAATATGATTGCTACAGTAGCCAATAGAGGTTATTATTATACGCCACATATCATCAAAAAAATTAAAGGTGATGTTATTGATAAAAAGTTTAGAACCAAACATCAAACAACAATTGACAGAAAACATTTTGAACCAGTAATTGAAGGATTGTACGATGTTTATAATCTAGGAACGGCTAGAGGTTTAGGAGTTGAAGGAATTCAAATTTGTGGTAAAACAGGAACCGCTGAAAACTATGCTAAAATAAACGGAAAAAGAGTAAAACTTCAAGACCACTCTATTTTTGTTGCGTTTGCGCCAAAGGATAATCCAAAAATTGCTATTGCAGTATTCGTAGAAAATGGATATTGGGGTGCACGATGGGCAGGACCAATTACAACCTTAATGATTGAAAAATATATTAACAGAAAAATTTCGAGAAAAGATCTTGAAAAAAGAATGTTAGAAGGAAGTTTACAAGCCGAATATAACAAATACATTTCTAAACCAATTGTTGATACGTTAATCAATACAACTGTATCAAAACCATTGAATACGGAAATTAAAAAAGAAGATGAAATTAAAGTAACTGAACCTACAGAAAATTAATTTCAAAAAAATGAAAAACCAAAGCGTAGCAAACAATTTAGACTGGTTAAGTATAGTAATTTATATCATTTTAGTGATATTAGGTTGGCTTAACATCTATTCATCTTCATTATCGAGTATTGAAGGTGAAAGTTCTATTTTTGATGTTACTCAAATTTATGGTAAACAGTTTTTATTCATCCTTTTCACTATTCCATTAATTTTTAGCGTAATGGCGATTGATGCTAAATTTTTCGAAAAATATTCAATTATCATTTTTGCAATTTCTCTTTTATCACTGGCTGGGCTTTTCATATTTGGAAAAACTATTGCCGGACAAAGATGTTGGTATGCCATTGGAAGTTTCACATTACAACCATCTGAATTTGCAAAAACTGCAACAGCATTAGCATTAGCAAAATATCTAAGCGATGTACAAGTCAATTTGAAAGATTTCAACAGGCAAGTGCAAGCAATGATTATTATATTTTTACCAATTTTACTTATCCTACCACAACCCGATCCTGGTAGTGCCTTAATTTATTCTATCTTTTTTGTGGTTTTATACCGCGAAGGATTTCCAGCATGGTATCTTTGGACAGGTTTTATTGCCATTTTACTCTTTATTTTAGCTCTAATTCTCAAACCCTATGTGATTATATTGATAGCTCTTTTTGTAATATTATTTATTCACATAAGAAGTAAAATGATTGATAGAAATTGGATTTTAAGCACTATTATTTTTGTGCTCATTTCTGGTTTTGTCTTTTCGGTTGATTATGTTTTTGATAATGTATTCAAACAACATCACCGAGATAGATTCAATATATTACTTGGTAAAGAAGTAGATATGAAAGGTGTTGGATATAACACCAATCAATCTGAAATAGCAATTGGTTCTGGAGGTTGGTTTGGAAAAGGCTATCTTGAAGGAACGCAAACAAAAGGCGGTTTTGTTCCTGAACAACATACCGATTATATTTTCACAACCGTTGGTGAAGAATGGGGTTTCTTAGGTTCAATATTTATTGTTGCTTTATTCCTAATCCTATTTGGAAGAATTTTATATCTCGCCGAACGGCAAAAAACTAAATTCAGCCGAGTCTACGGTTATTGTGTAGCAGGAATTTTGTTTATTCACTTTTTTGTAAATATCTCTATGGTTGTTGGTATTTTTCCAACAATTGGAGTTCCGCTTCCATTCTTTTCCTATGGTGGTTCTGGTCTTTGGGGATTTACAATTTTACTGTTTATATTCCTAAAAATGGATGCAAACAAAGTAAATGAATGGTAGTTTAATTAAAACTCCAATCTTTATAATCACTATTTTTTTCGAGTTGATTTTCTAAAGAATCTTCAAGCTTAGCAAAGAAATCAATCTTTGTTAATTTTTCAATTTCATCAACCGAAGTCACATATTTATAGAGTGGTTTATTGGAATTTTCATGAGGCAAAAGGAAAGCAATTATTTTTAAATTACCATTATTTTGAGAAGCAATTATTTTATAAAAATAGTTAGGTACAGCTACTTTTTCGATTCCAATTGTTTTTAAATCATCTGTTAAAACTCCACCAGATATCACATACAAATCTCCGTTCTTCTCTGCCCAATACCTTACTTTTTGTTCTAATCGATTCCAGATTCCAGAGTTAAAATCATGCTTCTGAGGAGAAATATTAGACGTTAAAAAAGTTTCTTCATAAGCACTTTTAGAAAACTTCATATCACCTGCCGGACAAAGATGTCCTTTATCATAACCCGAATTTTTATAATTTCTCCAATCAGCTGAATGTGTAGTGACCTTATTATCTTCTATAAAATAAGGTCTTTTAAATTCAATGCTTTTTAAATTTTCTTTTTTCAAAAAATAAGCAACCCATTCGGCTTGCTCAAATTTTTCATTATAAGACAATGTATAATTGCTATGATAAACTATTTGATTAGTAGTAGATGTTGGCAAATAGTAAGCAGACTCATTTTCAGGGATATAACTATTAGTTTTTAAAGTATCCTCTTCATTATTCAATTTACATGAAAACGTAAGCATTATAAAAAGAAAACACACTGAAACTTTTTTCATATCTTTAAGGTTGTTTGGAACAATCTTTGATAAAATTAACCTATATAATTCAAAATAAAAAAATAATGAAATTAAACTTAACACTTGTAGCACTTTTTTTGCTTTGCTTTCAAAACAATTTTTCGCAAGAAGTAAAACCAATAACAACTATTGAATCTCAAAAAAATCAAGAAAAAGAACTATTTGAAAAACAAAAAAACGAGGAAAAGCTCTTAAAAGAACAAAGAAAACTTGAAAAGGAAAAAAGGAAGTTTGAAAAAGAACAAAAGAAATTTGAAAAAGAACAAAAAAGAATTTCATCAGCTGAAAAAGCATTAATAAAATACAAAGACAAAAGAGAAGATGCCATTAAAGATTTAGACAAAATGCAGTCTAAATTTTCCAAAAACAAATCAAAAGGCAAACTTAGTCCTGAAGAAATTGAAAAAGAAAACTCAAGAATTAGTAAACAACAATTAAAAATAAAAGAACTAGAAGAAGATATCGCAGATGCTGAAAAAAAATTAAATAAACTTAGAAATTAGCAATAAAAAAAGCCTCAGTTTTGAGGCTTTTTTTATTATTTAATATTTACGATTTAACTATTTTTTCTGTTTTAACTTTATTAGTCAAACCTTTCTTTTCAGAACCATTTTGCATATCATTTAATATGTGTAAAGCTTCATCTATATAAACATCTTTTGATAGACTTTCATGCCATCTATCTCTTTTCTCTTTTAAAACTGGGTCATCTTTAACCATTTCATTTTCATATGGCAACGATGTAAATTCTAATCTATTTTTATATTCTGTAATTGGCTTGTATTTTTTATTTTTTTCCTCCAAAGCTTTTTGTTCTGCTTTAAATTTGTCTATTTGCAAACTATATACATTGTCTTTATTACGCTCATCCAACCATTTTGCATTATCTTCAATCAACTGCATTTGAGGATTGTTTTCCAAACGAGCTTTACTTTGAGCAATAGCTAAATCAAAGTTGTTTTGCTTATCCCAAACTTTATAATCTGCAGCATCAATTTTATCCCAAGGCATAGCATTGTCAACATCCTTTTCGCCCATTTTTAAAAACTCATATTTATCAGGCATCACAACATCACTTTTAACACCTTCTCGTTGAGTTGAACCTCCGTTAATTCTATAGAATTTTTGAGTTGTAGTTTTTAATGCGCCTAAATCTCCATAAGTACTTCCGCGAACAAACTGATTTAAATCTATAACATTTTGAACCGTACCTTTACCATATGATTGTTTACTTCCAACAATAACACCTCTTTTATAATCTTGTATCGCAGCAGCTAAAATCTCTGATGCCGAAGCTGAAAACTCATTAATCATAACAACAAGTGGTCCGTCCCATTGTACTTTTGAATCTCTATCATAAAGAACTTCTTTTTTCCCTGCAGCAGATTTAATTTGAACAATTGGTCCTTGCTCAATAAATAATCCTGCGATATCAACAACTGTTTTCAAAGAACCACCACCATTATCACGAACATCCATTACAATTCCTTGTACATTTTGTTCTTTTAATCTTTCCACTTCTTTGGCAACATCTTTTCCTGCATCACGACTGTCTTTATTTTCAAAATCGATATAAAATTTTGGCAAATAAATAATTCCATACTTATTCCCGTCAATTTCTACAACACTAGATTTCACATAAGTTTCCTCAATTTCAACTTCATCTCTAATTATTGAAATTACTTTAATACTTCCATCTGGTTTTTTAACAGTAAGTTTTACTTCTGTCCCTTTTGGACCTTTTATTTTTTTAACAACATCATCCAATCGCATTCCAACAACATCAACTGGTTCTCCGCTTGCCTGAGCTACTTTTAAAACTAAATCACCTGCTTCTAATTGTTTTCCTCGCCAAGCTGGTCCACCAGAAATAAGTTCAGTAATTTTGGTAAAATCATTTTCCTTTTGAAGTCTAGCGCCAATTCCTTCTAATTTTCCACTCATGCTTACATCAAAACGTTCTTTTTCATTAGGTGCAAAATAAGACGTATGTGGATCAAATCTTGACGAAATCGCATTTATATAAACTGAAAACCAATCATCACGATTTAAATCTTTGATAAAACCAAAATTGTCATTAAGAGATTTCAAAGTTGATTCTCTTGTTTCTTTTTCTAATTGTTCAAAGGTTTTTGGAGCTTCTTTATTATCTTTTGATTTTGCCTTTTCTTCTTCCACTTTTTGCTTTTCTACCAAAGAAGACAACGTTGAAAGTTTAACTTGTTTTCTCCATCTGTCTTTTAATTCTTTTTGATTTTTAGCATAAGGAATTTTCTCGTAATCTGTACTTATAGATTCGTCTTTTTTATAATCAATTGGACTGCTTAATGCATCTTCATAATAACTTTTGCTTTCGTTCATTCTTTGAATCAAACGAGTATAAGTCAAATCGAAAAAAGTTAGCTCTTTGTTGTTAATTTGATCATCAATAAGAGTTTCATATTTAGAAAATTCATCAATATCCGATTGCAAAAAGAAACGCTTTGATGGATCTAAAGCTTCCAAATAATCTTTATAAACTCCTTTAGAAAAAGTATCGTCAATCGCTGCAGGATTGTAATGTCCTTTTTCAATTACAAAGGTCAAAAGTTCTATTAATAATTTATCTTTTTCGGGATCGGATGCTTTCTCTTTTGGGATAAAACTCCATAAGGCGACTGACAAGGCAAGCACTGCCAAGAGAAATTTATAGTTTCTTTTCATAAACTGGAAAATAGGTTTCATTAATTATTCGACTAAAATATATAAAAAACTATGCCAAAATTTTATGTTAACTCTTTTTTATCACAATTAACCTTTAGCATACGTTGAATTAGTCCAAAGTTAATCAAATTGTTACTTAAATAAACCTTAAAAAAGGTTAATTTTGCCTTAATTGAAATTCTACAAATGAAAAACAAACCTCTAATTCTAGTTACAAACGATGACGGAATTACAGCACCAGGAATCAGAACTTTAATTGAAGTCATGTCTGAAATAGGAACTGTCGTAGTAGTTGCGCCTGATAGTCCACAAAGCGGAATGGGACATGCGATTACAGTAAATAATACTCTTTATTTAGACAAAGTTTCCAAAGAAGATGCTGAAATCACAGAGTACAATTGCTCTGGAACGCCTGTAGATTGTGTAAAACTTGCTGTGAATGAAATTTTAAAACAAAAACCCGATTTGTGTGTTTCAGGAATTAATCATGGTTCAAATTCCTCTATAAATGTTATTTATTCAGGAACCATGAGTGCAGCTGTTGAAGCTGGAATAGAAGGAATTCCTGCAATAGGTTTTTCGTTGGCAGATTATAATTGGAATGCTGATTTTGAACCTACAAAACCATTTATAAAAAAAATTGCTCTTGAAGTTTTAAATAAAAAAATTCCTGAAGGAACTATTTTAAACGTGAATTTTCCTAAACTAAAATTTGAAGAAATTAAAGGAATAAAAATTTGTCGTCAGGCAAAAGCATATTGGATGGAAAAATTTGATAAAAGAAAATCTCCATTCGGAAAAGATTATTATTGGCTAACTGGAGAATTTATAAATCAAGACAAAGGTCAAGACACTGATGAATATGCATTGGCCAACGGATATGTTTCGGTTGTTCCAGTTCAATTTGATATGACAGCGCATCACGCTATTCAAACTTTAAACACTTGGGATTTGTAATGAAAAAAAATATTTTCTTAATAATATTTGCTTTATCAACTTGTTTGAATGTGTTTTCTCAAGATGAAATAACAAAAATTATTGTAGCTCGTCATGCTGAAAAAGAAAATGATGGAACAAAAAATCCTTCATTATCAGAAGCTGGAAAAATAAGAGCCGAAAAACTTAAAGATTTATTTGTTGACGTAAAAATTGACAAATTATTTTCTACAAATTATAAAAGAACAATTGAAACTTTACAGCCAATTGCTGCAAGCAAAAAACTAGATATCGTTAATTATAATCCAAATGATTTGAGTTTTGCGAAAGATTTAATTTCAACTGAAAAAGGTAAAACAGTCTTAGTTGTTGGTCATTCAAACACTTGTCCTAAATTAGTAAATAGTTTAATTGATGAGTCTAAATATCAAAATTTAGATGAAAACGATTATGGAAAAATTTGGATTATTACTTTTAAAAATGATAAAAAAATAGATTGCATTTTATTAAACTATTAATCAAATGAAATACTACATAATAGCAGGCGAAGCTTCAGGTGATTTGCATGGTTCAAACCTAATGAAAGCTTTATATAAGGAAGATTCAAACGCAGAAATTCGTTTTTGGGGTGGAAACCTAATGCAAGAAGTTGGCGGAACTTTGGTTAAACATTATCGAGATTTAGCTTTTATGGGTTTTGCAGAAGTGGTTATGAATTTGAAAACCATTTTAAACAATATTAAATTTTGCAAAAAAGATATTGAAGAATTTAATCCTGATGTAATTATTTTTATTGATTATCCTGGTTTCAACATGCGAATTGCAAAATGGGCAAAGCAAAAAGGAATAAAAACTCATTATTACATAGCACCACAAATTTGGGCATGGAAAGAAAACAGAATTAAAGCTGTAAAAAGAGATTTCGATAAATTATTTGTAATTCTACCTTTTGAAAAAGATTTTTTTGAGGTCAAACATGGTTTTCCAGTTGAATTTGTTGGCCATCCATTAATTGATGCAATTCATAATCGTAAAAAAACAGATGAAACTCAATTTAGGAAAGAAAATAATTTGGACGATAAACCAATAATTGCATTGTTGCCTGGTAGTCGAAAACAAGAAATTTCAAAAATGCTTGAGGTAATGCTGAGTGTTACTGAGGATTTTAAAGAATATCAATTTGTAATTGCTGGCGCTCCAAGTCAAGAATATGAATTCTACCAACAATTTTTAATTAATAAAAATGTAAAATTCATTTCTAACAAAACGTATGATTTATTAAGCGTTGCAAAAGCTGCTTTAGTAACTTCTGGAACTGCTACACTTGAAACGGCATTGTTTAAAGTACCTGAAGTAGTTTGCTACAAAGGAAGTTGGATTTCCTATCAAATAGCCAAAAGAATTATCACTTTAAAATATATTTCTTTGGTGAACTTAATCATGGACAGAGAAGTAGTAACCGAATTAATTCAAAATGATTTTAATAAAAAAAGAATTAAGAAGGAATTATCAAAATTATTAGAACCTACCACGAGGAAAAAAATATTAGAAGATTATGAATTATTAGAAGAAAAATTAGGTGGAAATGGCGCAAGCGAAACAACTGCAAAATTGATTGTTAACGAATTACGTTAGCTTTTTCATTTAAAAATTAATCTTTATATTTGAAAACCCTAAAGCTATCTATTTGAAATTATCTAATAAAATATTACTCTTATTCATCTTTTTGATTGTAACCTCAATTAGTTTTTCGCAATCAAACAAAATAATAACTTCCAAAGCAGAAGCTGAAAAAAAAGGAATTTATTCAGCTCCAAGTATTGAAAAAGCGATAGCTTACAACGAACCAAAAACTAAAATTTCAAAAAAAGAACAAAAAGAAAGAGAAAAAAAACTCAAAAAAGCCAAAGCTCTTTTAAACACAAAAAACGAAAAAGATATTTTTATTGATAAGGATGAACCAAGTTATTTTACTGAACAGTTAGTAAACAATCTTGTTGATAACATTGGTGTTGGTTATTCATTTGGCGGTACTTCTAAAAATGGTTTTGATTGTTCTGGATTGCTTTATTCTACGTTTAAAAAATTCGACATTGAATTACCCAGAGTTTCTTCTAGCATGGCTGATTTAGGGGAAAAAATAAATACTACAAATGCTGAAAAAGGCGATTTAATTTTCTTTGCTACTGGTGGCGGAAACCGCATAACGCATGTTGGTCTTATTACAGAAGTAAATAATGATGAAATACTTTTTGTACATGCTTCAACTAGTTCTGGTGTTATTATTTCTTCATTAACAGAGACTTATTATCAAAATACTTTTGTTCAAATTAATAGAATTTTAGAAAATTAATTTTTTATTATGATTTTTCTTGTAATTTAGTTACATGAAAATCTTACAATTCCCATTAACCAAAATTTCTATTGGGTTTGTTTTAGGAATACTTTTGTTTCCTTTCATTAAAACCAATCCCACAACTTCACTAATGCTTGTAAGCATTGGTTTGTTTTTGTTATTAATTGTACATTTTTTTAAAACAAGAAAACCATTCCTCAACTATTTTCTTGGATTCATAATATTGATAAATTCATTCCTCTTTGGAATTACTTCTGCTAGTATTCACAAACAAACCTTTTATTCAAATCATTATTCAAATCATTTAGATGATTTTGAAAACAACTTTGAAGGCACAATATTATTAACTGAAAAAATAAAAAGTACTCAAAAAAACTATCGATATATAGCTAACCTTAAAACTGTTGAAAACAAAGAAATTGTTGGGAAAATAATCTTTAATATCTCGAAAAAGGAAACACAAATTTCACTTCCTATTGGAAGCATTCTTAAAATAAAAGCCACTTATTATAAAAACAAAAATCCATTTAATCCAAATCAATTTGATTACGGGAAATATCTTGAACATCAAGAAATTTATGGTCAATTATATTCAAAAACCACAGATTTCAAAATCGTTGGAAGTGAAAAAACCTTTCGCTCCTATTTTTCTAACTACAGAGAAAATTTAATTGATAATTTAAATAAAACGTCTCTTTCTAAAGATTCATTTAGCATTATTGTTGCGCTTCTTTTAGGTCAAAAGCAAGACATTTCAGTCGAATTAATGAAAGAATATCAATACGCTGGTGCTGTTCATATTTTGGCAGTTTCAGGATTACACGTTGGTATCATCATGATATTTCTAATGTTTTTATTAAAACCGATTCCAAATTCAAAAAAAGGAAAACTTATTAAAGTAATTATAATTCTTATTTGTCTTTGGTCTTTTGCACTTCTTGCAGGACTTTCACCTTCAGTTGTTCGTTCTGTAACTATGTTTTCATTTTTAACAATAGGAACTAATCTAAGAAGAACAGTTAATATTTATCATACGCTATTGATTTCTATGCTGATGATTTTATTAGTAAATCCTTCGTTTATATACGATGTCGGTTTTCAATTAAGTTATCTAGCAGTGTTTTTTATTCTTTGGCTTCAACCTATGTTAAAATCCATTTGGACTCCAAAAAATAAAATTCTAACCTATTTTTGGGACATATTTACAGTTTCAACCGCTGCTCAAATTGGAGTAATGCCGCTAAGCATTTATTATTTTCATCAATTTCCAGGTTTATTTTTCCTAACAAATCTTTTAATCCTACCGTTACTTAGCATTGTAATGGCAGTAGGAATTATTGTTTTAATCTTCTCAAACATTGGACAAATTCCAAATTTCCTCATTCAACTTCTTGATTATTTAATCCAGTTGATGAATCAATTTATACATTGGATTGCCTCATTCGATTACCTGATTTTCAAAAATATTTCTTTTTCAAAAGAAATGCTATGGTTATCCTATTCTGTTATACTTTGTATTATACTCTATTTATTAAAATCAAATTTCAAAAGACTTTCATTTGCTTTGATAAGTATTGCGCTACTGCAATTGACATTCATTTTTCAAAAAAATCAAGTTAGCAATAGTTCTGAAGGGATAATTTTCAATCAAAAGAAAAATAGTCTTATTAGTCAAAGAATTGGTAATAAAGTTATTCTTTTTGCAAATGATAGCATTCAAGAACATATTAATGAAAATGTAACTTTTCAATCTTACTTAGTTGAAAATTTTTGCAAGTTGAGTGATAAAAGAAATATTGATAATTTTCTTTACATTAATAACAAAAAAATCATTGTGATTGATAGTTCAGGAACATATAATCCTAAAATTAACCCTGATATTCTAATTATTACTCAATCTCCAAAGCTTAATTTGGAGCGTCTTTTAAAGACTTTGAAACCTAAAATTGTAATAACTGATGGTTCTAACTTTAAAACCTATAGTAAACTCTGGGAATCAACTTGTAGAAAACAAAAAATCCCTTTTCAAAATACTCATGAAAAAGGATTTTATAAATTTTAATTGTAATTAATTACGATTTTTTATTTTTTAAAATTTGGTCTGCACCTTCAATCCATGTTGCTGGTCCACCAGCTACATATCCTGTTTTTCCTAGTTGCTCAAAATTTGTTTTCCCATCTTTTTTTGAACCTGTTACTAACCAAATTGTTGGATAACCAGCAATTTGAAAAGCTTGTGCTAAACCTTGATTTTGTTGTTGCAATTCTGGAGCTTGAGACGTTCTTCTTGGGAAATCTAATTCAACTAAAACCACATTATCATTTGCCCATTTTGCAAATTCAGGAGTTTTCAAAACTTCATTTTGCAAACGAATGCACCAACCACACCAATCACTTCCTGTAAAAAATAACAGCATTGGTTTTTTTGTTTTATTAGAAACTTCCATTGCTTTATCAATATTTGTTTCCCATTTCAATTCTTGAGATTGAATTGATAATGTTCCTAAAATCAACACTAAAGTGAATATTATTTTTTTCATAATCCTTCTAATTTTTTTCAAATATACTAAAAAGTATACTAATTAAAGTGTAAGCTAGTTTACAACTTAAGCCAATTTTAACTTTTAAAATTAATTAATTCCTTTTTCTTTCATCACTCTGTTTAAGCTTTTTACCAAACCAAACATTAATATCGTGGCAAACATCAATAAAGAAAAATTCACCCAAAAGAAATTTGCTTTATCATCATATTGATCCCACATACTAGCTAAAACTCCGCTCAATTTATTCCCAATTGATGTTGACAAAAACCATCCACCCATCATAAGTGATGTTATGTTTTTTGGCGATAATTTAGATACTATTGACAATCCCATCGGACTGAGAAACAACTCTCCAATTGTAATGATTCCATAATTTGCAACTAACCACCAAACGGAAACTTTTTCGGAACCATTATTTCCAATTTGAACTGCAGCAACCATTACTAAAACGGATAAGGCAGAAATTAAAAGCCCAAAGGCAATTTTTGTTGGTGTACTTGGTTCTTTTTTTCTACTTCGTAAATAAGTAAAAAATGCTACCACTAGTGGAGTCAAAATAATTACCCAACCAGGATTTATTGACTGACTTAAATTTGTAGCCCAAAGTGATACTTTCGAACCTTCTTTTGGTAATTTTTCAGGAGCTACATTTCTATAGTAAACTGGGTAATTATACTCTTTTTGAACTTTTCCATCAACTTTTTGCAATCTAAAACTAGAATCGTAAACTGCAACTGAATCTTTAACATAATCAACTTCTTGGGAAAATTTTAATCCGTTAAAAACTTTTTCTGTATTTCCTGTAATTTCTCTATCGGTATATCTATCTGCCCAAGTATTTAAAGCAGAACCGTTTAATTTAAATACGGCCCAAAATAAAATCACAACAGAAAAAATAGCTAATAATGCACCAATAGGTCGTTTATCTTCAACCTTTGCTTTAAAATATAAACTGGCGTAGAAAAAGACAACAGGTATACAAGCAAAAATAAATGCATCTGTACTATCAGAACCAAAAATATAGCTATTAGGATTTAAGTCAGATTGAACACCTTTTAAAAGCCAACCTATAACTCCAAAAATAATAGAAGGCAAAAGTATATATAGTATTATTTTATAGAATGGCATATCGCCTGGTTGAACTCCTTTCTTTTCAGTTTTATCACCATAATGTTTGGTTCCTAAAATGAATACAATTACACCTATAAACATTCCAACACCGGCTGCCATAAAAGCATATTGCCAGCCTAAAAGAATTTGTAATGCTGCTCCAAAGAAATTACAAATAAACGCACCTACATTTATTCCCATATAGAAAATATTGTAGCCTTCGTCTTTTTTCTCCTTGTATTCATCATCGTTATAAAAATTACCAAGCAAAGTTGATATGTTTGGCTTAAAGAATCCGTTCCCTAATATTACCAATGTCATGGCGACATAAAGCATTGTTTGATTATGAATTCCCATCATCATATAACCTACGCCCATCATTATTCCGCCAATAATAATTGATTTTTTATATCCAAAATATCGATCAGCAATCAATCCCCCAATGAATGGTGTTAGAAAAACTAATGCGATAAATGTTCCATATAAATCAGAAGCTTCTTTTTCGGTCATTGCAAAACCTGCTTCCACATCTTTTAAATAAAGCGTAAAAATTCCAATCATTAAATAATAACCGAAACGTTCCCACATTTCAGATAAAAACAAATAAGGCAATGCTTTAGGATGGCTTTTCCACATAATATTAGATTTAGAATTAAAAAAACCTACAAGCGTACTTGTAGGTTTGAAAGATATAAAAATATTTTTTAAAGTTTATCTATCTAATTCCATGCATCATCTTTTTAATAAATGGAGTTAATGCAAATAAAATAGCAGCAGCAATTCCACAAAGAACAACGAATACCATAAAGAAATCGTATAAACTTTCTATTTGGAATCCTGCAAAAACTGGATAATGGTCGCTAATTTGATTATCTGCTAAAAGTTTTAATTGTTCAGCTGTTGGAGTGATAGATTTATCTAAAACACCTTGCAAATCAATCCCTAATTCAGTTGCTTTTTTAAATTTATCGCCAGTTGCAGGTAAAATTGAACCTAACGTTCCAGATAATGCATATCCAGCTGCATTTGAAATAAAGAAAACTCCATAAGCTAATGATGCAAAACGTTTCGGAGAAAGTTTTCCTACCAATGACAATCCGATTGGAGAAAGACATAATTCAGCAAAAGTTTGAATTAAGTATAATAATATTAACCATTTGATAGCTAACAATCCTGTATTTCCTAAATCTTTTACATTGTGCGCAATTATAAAATAACTTACCGCAATTAAAAACAATCCGATTGATTGTTTAACCGTAGAAAGTGGTTCTCTGTTTTTTGCTCTTAATTTATCCCATAAGATACTAAATGGGAAGGCAAACATTACCACAAATAATCCATTGAATATCTGAACCATTGATGGCGGCATATTCCAACCAAAGAAATGTCTGTCCGTTTGATTATCTGCAATAAAAGTTAAAGACGAACCTGCTTGTTCAAATGCTGCCCAAAAGAAAATAATAAAGAATGACATAATATAGATTACCCAAATCCTTTGTGTTTCTACTTTTGTCAATGTTTTATCTAATAAAATTAAAGCTGCAAGAGCAATTCCACTTGCATAAATAATTGGATAAATATATACCTTAACTATGTTGTCACCTTCTGTAAAATAGTTGAATGCAAAGAATACAGAAATAAATATTCCAATAGCTGTTGCAATTGAACCCATTGTAAAATGAGCTTTTTGAGATTCACCTTCTTCATAATCTGAAGAATCATTTCCAGATGGTAAACCACCAATAGGTTTTCCTTCAGGAGTAACAACATACTTATTCTTTAAGAAAAAGAAAACTGCAGTTCCAATAATCATTGCTAAACCAGCTGCTAAAAATCCCCATTTGAAAGCATGAATATCTCTAATCATTTGAGTTGTTCCGTCAGCTTGTAAAACTTCATTATTAACATCACCAACAAATGGACAAATAAATTGCCCTAAAAATGCTCCAATATTGATTCCCATATAGAAAATCGTGAAAGCTGTGTCTAATTTTGATTTTTCTTGTTTAGGATATAAACTTCCAACCATAGAAGAAATGTTTGGTTTGAAAAATCCATTACCAAAAACGATAATTCCTAAAGCTGTCCACATTAATGTATTTGCTAATCCGAGATTTGTTCCAAAAATACTTGCACTAAAAAACAACATTAATTGACCGATTGCCATCATTGTTCCTCCAAGTAATATACAATTTCTATTTCCAAAAAACCGGTCAGAAATAAATCCTCCAAGCATTGGTGTTAAATAACAAAGTCCAAGAAATCCTCCATAAATGATAGAAGCTTCTTCTTCTTTCATCATTAATGAATTTACCATGAACAAGGTTAAAATGGCACGCATTCCGTAGAAGTTGAATCGTTCCCACATTTCTGTTCCAAAAAGCACCCAAAGTCCTTTTGGATGTCCAGTTTTTACTGTAGCTTCACTCATAATTATTGTTTTAGTATTTTGGTTATTATAGTTTCTCTTTAATAAAATTTGTCATTTTGTTATACAATTGAATTCTTGTATAACCTCCATAAATTCCATGATTTTTATCAGGATAAATTGCCCAATCAAATTGTTTATTAGCCTGAACCAACGCTTCAATCATTTGCATGCTGTTTTGAACATGAACATTATCATCGGCAGTTCCGTGAATTAAAAGATAATTTCCTTTTAAATTTTTAGCAAAATTAATTGGAGAATTATCATCATAACCACTTGCATTTTCTTGTGGAGTTTGCATGTATCTTTCGGTATAAATACTATCATAAAAACGCCAATTGGTTACCGGAGCAACAGCAATAGCCATTTTAAAAACATCTGCGCCTTTCAAAATACAATTACTCGACATAAATCCTCCATATGACCAGCCAAATATACCAATTCTAGATTTATCTACATAAGGATAGTTTCCAATTACCTTTGCAGCATCAATTTGATCTTCTACTTCAAACTTTCCAAGTTCTTTTTGTGTGCATTTTTTAAAATCCGCACCTTTAAAACCCGTTCCACGACCATCAACACACGCTACAATATAACCTTGTTGAGTTAACATCATGAACCAATAATCGTTTGTATCCATCCAATCATTTGCCACTTGTTGTGAACCTGGACCAGAATATTGATACATAAAAACAGGATATTTTTTTGATGCATCAAAATCTTTCGGTTTGAACATCCAAGCATTTAATTTATTTCCTTTTTCAGTAGTAAGTTCAAAAAACTCTTTCGTTGGTAAATTGTATTTTTTTAATTTTTCTGCTAAAGCGTTGTTATCTACAATAGTTTGAATTGATTTTCCATCTTTAGAACTATTCAACGTGTATAAAGTTGGATTTGTTACGCTTGAATAAGAATTAATAAAAAATTCAAAATTCGGACTAAATGTTGCAGCATTGGTTCCAACTTGTTGTGAAAGTTTTGTTTTCTTTTTTCCATCTAATGAAACTTTATAAACATCTCTTACTGTTGAACCATTTTCTACCGATTGATAATAAACAATTTTATTTTTTTCATCAAAACCATAGTAAGCAGTTACTTCCCAGTTTCCTTTAGTTACTTGATTTCGCATCTTTCCTGTTTTATCATAAACATAAATATGATTAAAACCATCTTTCTCCGAAGTCCAAATGAAACTATTGTCTTTGAGGAAAGTTAAATTATCGGTTACATCAACATAGGCTTTGTCTTTTTCGTTTAAAACAACTTTTGGTGTTCCAGTCGTAGCATCAACAAAAAGTAAATCTAAATTGTCCTGATGACGATTTAAAACTTGTGCCGAAAGTAAATTGGCATCGTTAGTCCATTTTAATCGAGCAATGTAGAAGTCATTATAATTTCCAAGGTTAATATCTTTTGTTTTTTGATTCGTTACATCATAAATATGCAGAGAAACTTCGGCATTTTTTTCTCCAGCTTTTGGATATTTGAATGTTTCATTTGATGGATATAAATCTTTTTTATAAATATTCATCGTGAATTCTGGAACTTGACTTTCATCAAAACGAATAAATCCAATTTTTTTACTGTCAGTACTCCAATCGAAAGCGCGAACAAAAGCAAATTCTTCTTCATAAACCCAATCCGTAATTCCATTAATAATGGCATTTTTCTTTCCATCAGTGGTTATTTGAGTTGATTTTTTTGAAGCAATATCATATACAAACAAGTTATTTTCTTTAGCAAAAGATATTTTTGTTCCATCAGGTGAAAAAGTTGGCTCTTGAACTTGTTCTAAAATTTTTGTCAATTCTTTAGTAGCTATATTATACAAAAAATAATCTGCTGTAAATGAATGACGGAAAATTTGATTTGAATTGTTAGCAATTAAAAGTTGTTTTTCATCATTGCTAAAGTTGTAACTATCAATCCCATCTGAAAGAATAGGGAAATCTTTAGTAGAAATGAGCGTAGAAACTTTCTTTAAAGTAGCAAAATCGTATAAATCGATTTGCTGTGTTCTTGTACTTCTATCAGAATTTAAAACCGTGTATTGGTTTGTGTTTTTCATGGATTGCAATTCATCCATTCCTTTGGCTCTAAAACTTCCTGTGTAAATTTCTTCAACTGTTATTTTTTGTTGCGCCACAGTTGTAAATGAAATCAGAAACAAAAGCGCAAGTAATCGAGTTACTCTCATAGATACTTTCTTTAAAAAACTTCCAATTTTAGTGAAATTTTTATAAATATAGGCACTATTTTATGTTAAATCCTATTTTGAGATGTATTTTAATTTCGTCATATTTTATAAAAATAAATTCATCAAAGACTTATCTTTGCATCTCAAGAATTGAAAGAGTTATGAATAAAGACATTACCGGATTTTCTAAACTTTCTAAAGAAGAAAAAATCAATTGGATAGCCAATAGTTATTTTTCAAACCCAAAAGAAGGAATTTCTATACTAAAACAATATTGGAACAGTGATGAACAACTTCAAAAACTTCACGATGATTTCATAGAAAATACCATTTCTAACTTTTATTTACCTTTTGGTATTGCACCAAATTTTTTAATAAATGGAAACTTTTTTTCTGTTCCAATGGTTATAGAAGAAAGCTCAGTTGTTGCAGCTGCTTCAAAATCGGCGAAATTTTGGGCTACTCGTGGTGGTTTCAAAACCACAATTCTTGGAACTGAAAAAATTGGTCAAGTTCATTTTCTTTTCAAAGGAAGTTCGGAAAAACTAGAGCGCTTTTTTTCTGATTTAAAACCAAAATTATTTTTGGAAACAGAAAGTTTGACCAAAAACATGCAAAAACGTGGTGGTGGAATTTTGGATATTGAACTTAAAAACAAAACTACCGAACTTGAAAACTACTACCAACTTCACGCTACTTTTGAAACAAAAGATAGCATGGGAGCCAATTTTATAAATTCTTGTTTAGAGCAATTTGCCAAAACGCTTAAAGAAGAAGCGTTACAATTTGAAGATTTTACAGAAAATGAAAAAGACATTACAATAGTAATGAGTATTCTTTCTAATTATGTTCCAAATTGTATTGTTCGTGCAGAAGTTTCATGTAAAGTGGAAGATTTAGCCGAAAAAAACATTCCAAATCCGTTAGAATTTGCTGAAAAGTTTGTTCAGGCAGTAAAAATTGCAGAAATCGAACCTTATCGTGCAGTAACGCATAACAAAGGAATTATGAATGGTGTTGATGCTGTTGTTTTGGCAACTGGAAATGATTTTCGCGCTGTTGAAGCAGGAGTTCATGCGTATGCTTCAAAAAATGGTAACTATTCAAGTTTATCACATGCAAAAATCGAAAATGGTATATTCACTTTTTGGATGGAAATTCCTTTAGCAATGGGAACTGTTGGCGGATTAACATCTTTACATCCATTGGTGAAAATTGCTTTAGAAATTTTGAAAAATCCTTCGGCTCAAGAATTAATGCAAATTGTTGCTGCAACAGGATTGGCTCAAAATTTTGCCGCTTTACGTTCATTGACTACAACAGGAATTCAAGATGGACATATGAAAATGCACATCAACAATATTTTAAATCAATTCCAAGCCAATATCACTGAACGCAATAAAGTGAAATCGCATTTTGAAAATCATACTATTTCTCATGCTGCGGTTGTTGAATATATTGAAAAATTAAGAAGATAATCATTTGAAAACTTTTTACAGCAACGGAAAATTACTAATCACCAGCGAATATGTAGTGCTTGATGGCGCAATTGCTTTGGCTTTACCTACAAAATTTGGGCAAAGTTTACATATTAAAGATGGAGAAAATGAAATTTTTCAATGGAAAAGTTATGATAGTGATGCATCAATTTGGTTTGAAGCAAATATTCCCTTTTCTTCAATTGTTAGAAAAGAACGATTAGAAGAAGAAAATAATATTAAAAACAAATTGATTGAAATTCTTCATGAAGCTTATAAAATAAACTCAAATTTCATTACAAACTCAAAAGGCTACATTATAGAAACCGAATTAACTTTTCCAAAAAATTGGGGTTTAGGAACATCTTCTACATTGATAAACAATATTGCTCAATGGTTAGAAATTGATGCATTTGAATTGCTTAAAAACAGTTTTGGAGGAAGCGGTTATGATATTGCTTGTGCTCAAAATGACTCTGGTATTTTGTATCAATTAATTGATGAAAAACCAATTGTGAATACTATTCCATTTTCACCAAGTTTTGCTGAAAATATATATTTTGTTTATTTAAATAAAAAACAAAATAGTCGTGATGCAATTCATAATTACATTAATAAAAGAGGTAACATTTATGAATTTCTGCCCGAGTTTAATACTATCACAAATAAAATTATTAATGCAGATTCAGTAGATAGTTTTTCTCAACTTTTAGAAAAACACGAAATTCTTTTGAGTACTATTTTAGAACAAAGCACTGCAAAAGATTTATTTTTTGAAGATTTTGATGGTGTTATAAAAAGTCTTGGTGCTTGGGGTGGCGATTTTGTAATGGCAATTTCTAAAGAAAATCCAAATCCATATTTCAAATCAAAAGGTTTTGAAACTGTATTAACCTATCACGAAATGATATTGTAAAAAATGCCTTTCGACGACTTGAAAGGCATTTTTTTTATTTGGTTAGAATCCATTAATAGAATTCCGCTCTGTTATCTTCAATATCAGCATTTTCTTTTAACGCTTGAATTACTCTTCCAGAATATGAAGCAACTTGTTGTTTCAATTTGTTTACATATTCATCGTAGTTTTGAATTGCTGGTGCTTTAGTTTCAGCTTTTGTTACAATAACATAAACTCCAGAATTTCCATCAATTGGTTTTGACATTTGTCCCACTTTAGAAGCTAAAGCTGTTCCAACTACTTTTGGCTCATAGCCAGCATTTGGAATAGAAGGATTTTCAATTGACATATCAACAGCATTCATTACAGTAACTTTATTAGCAGATGCAATTGCCTCTAAAGAAGCACCTTTCATCTTAGCTTTTATCATTTCTGCTTTCTTTTTGTTTTTTAAGATAGACTCAACTTGTGGTCTTGCGTCTTCAACTGGCATTAATCCTTTGTCGTAAACTTTTTTCAATTTTACAATAATATGACCTTTGTTAACGATTTCAAATCTTTTTACATCACCAACTTTAGTATCATCACTGAAAGCCCATTTTACAATTTGTCTTTGATTTGAAACTGCACCAAATGACTCATCAACAGCTTTTACTCTAACTGCTGGACTTACTGTTAGTTTCATTTCTTTTGCTAAAGCAGCAAAATCTTTAGAAGCAGCATCCATTTCAAATTTAGTTGCTTGCTCATAAATTTTATTGTTAGTTAATTCAGATGGTTGTATTTTTTGAGCAATAGTTGCTAATTTAACTGCATCTTGTTTATCTGTAACATTAATAATATGGTAACCGAATTCAGTTTCTACCATGCCGATTTTTCCAATTGGATTATTGAAAACAAAATCATTAAATGGTTTTACCATTTGTCCAGGTGAAAAATAACCTAAATCTCCTCCAGATTGAGCAGATGAATCATCAGAGTTTGTTAAAGCTAACATGAAAAAGTTTCCTGGGTTTGCTTTTGCTTGCGCTAATAAACCTTCTGCTTTTGCTTTTGCTTGCTCTTTCGTTCTAACTTCTTTTTTGTTTGGAACTTGTGTTCCTTCCCAACTGATCAGTATATGACTTGCTTTTGCTTTTGCTCCGGCTTTTCTACCTAATGCTTTAGAAATACAGTAGTATCCGTTATACATATAAGGAGAAGAAACTTGTCCTGTTGGTAAATTGAATAACATTTCAGCACTTTCTGCTGGTAAATCTTGTTTTGAAACATACGTTGAATCAAAAGGTCTGTCTGAATTAGCGTTTACAAATTCTGCAACATTTTTTGTATTTGCAAAACCAGGAATAGTATCATTTTTACCAGTTGCATTGTTGTATGTTATGCTTGGAGATAATAATGATTCAACTTTATTTTTGATTTCAGCTTCATCTTCTGCAGATGGCTTTTCATCAATCATTACGTATTCGATTTCTCTTGCTTCTTCAGATTTAAATTTTTTCTCTTTAGTTTTCATGTATCCTTTAATTTCATCATCTGAAATTTTAACATCACTATCCTTAATTGAAGTATAAGGTACATTTACAAAGTCAAAACTAACTTTGCTTGCTTCCATTTCATATTTTAATTTTCCTTCAGCTTGTGTAGTGTATAAACCACCTTTTACTAAAGAATTATAAATTTGATATTTAGCATTCAAATCTGCATCCTTTTCTCTTTCTTTCAAATATTGAATTCCTTCTGGATTTGCTTTGAAATAATCTTTAAACTTAATTAAGTCAAATTTACCTGCTGCATTTAAAAACATTTGATTTTGTCCAATGTTTGGATCAGCTTTAAATACTTCGATAATATGTTTTTCTCCAACTCTAATACCTAATTTTTCAAATTCCGCTGTTAATAATGCAATACTAACTTCTTGATTCCAAACTTGGTTAGAAGCTTGCATAGAAGTCATTGACTGCCCATTTTGTTGGTTTTTTTCTGTATTAGCTACTTTTACTTTGAAGTCTTCAAACGGAATATCTTTTCCATTAACGCTACCTACATCTTTTGAAGGACGACCAATGTTTCCGCTATTGAATAAATCTCCAACTACAAATGCAAATAATGCAAATGCAATAATAGCTATCAACAAGCCAGAACGATTTCTAATTTTTTGTAAAACTGCCATTTTTATTCTGTTAATTTTTAATTCAGTTTGCGAAAATACAATTATCTATGAAATAATAACAATCAGAGTGTTATATTTTTCGAGGTTTTTAAGTTTTTTTTTGAAAATCAATCTATAATCGTCAATTTCACCAATTCAATCTTTTTATTGGTAGCTTCTTCAATGATAAATTGATAATTACCGATGGTTATTTTTTCTCCTTTTTGTGGTATTTCAGATGCAAAATCAACAATAAATCCACCTAAAGTTCCATAAGAATCGCTTTCTGGAATGTTTAACTTATATTCTTGATTGATATATTCTACATCCAATCGGGTTGAGAACAAATAAGTAACATCGTCTATTTGAGTTTCAACTAATTCTTCATCTTGGTCGTGTTCGTCTTCAATTTCTCCAAAAAGTTCTTCAACAATATCTTCCATAGTTACAATGCCCGAAGTTCCGCCATATTCATCAAGAACAATTGCAACACTTTTTCTTTTTTTGGTTAACAAACTCATTACATCTTTGATGAAAATTGTTTCAGGAACAAATTCAACTGGAATCATAATAGATTTTACACTTCTAGGTTTTTTGAACAATTCAAAAGAATGGATATAACCAACAATATCGTCAAGCGTATTTTGATAAACTAATATTTTTGAATAACCAGTTTCTATAAATAACTTCCTCAATTCAGCCACTGAACTATATAAATCAACTGCAACTAATTCTGTTCTAGGTGTCATTATTTCCCTAGCTTTCACACCAGAAAACTCTAATGCATTTTGAAACATTTGGATTTCAGTATCAACATCATCGTCGTCGTCAACTGAGTTCATTTGTTCTGAAATATAATTTCCAAGTTCTATTTTACTAAAAGTCAAATTAATTTGGTCGCCTTCTGTTTTGAAAAATCTTTTTAAAATAAAATCGGAAATCCAAATCATGAAAGAAGAAATATAATAGAATAACTGATAAAATATATATGCTGGAAGCGCAAAAAACTTCATGAAACTATTAGCATATATCTGAAAAAAAACTTTTGGCAAAAATTCTGCAGTCATTAAAATTACCATTGTAGAAATGGTAGTTTGTAATAAAACGGTTGTTAGCTCTGGGAAATGAAATCCGAGATTTGCAAACCATTTTAAAATCAAATCACCCATAAAAAACCCATAAACCACTATTGCAATGTTGTTTCCAACTAGCATTGTAGCAATAAATTTTGATGGTTTTTGAGTGATTTTTGATAAAATATTACCTAGAAAATCATCTTGTTTTTTTTCAATTTCTAAGTAAATTTTATTTGAGGAAACAAAAGCAATCTCCATTCCTGAAAAAAAAGCGGAAAGTATCAAACACAGAATGATGATTCCGATTTCCATAATTAAGGCTTTTTGTTTCTATCGTCAAATTTTTTGGCAAATCGTCTACGGAAGAAAAACATAAATATTCCAATTACAGCAAAAACTAAACTTATAACATAGTTTGCATCTTCTGATTGCCATTTAGTAAATGCATCGTAAGCAAAAATAACTCCTGCGATTAGGTATGCGTATTGAGTAAACTTTAAATAATTCATTTTTATTTTTTTATTCGGATTTGTCTATTTCACCCGATATTCTTTGAGAATTCACTTTTTTGAAGTCTTTACTGAAGTCAATTCCTTCACCGAAAGAAACACCTTTTGGTGAAGTAAATTTAAACTTTTTTTGAGTAAAAAACCATTCGTTTTTTTGATCGAAATACAACTGTTCTGTTTCAAGCAAATCACCATTTTCATTACTTATTCTAACATTTCCTTGCAAATCAATCAAATCGGTTCCTTTAAAAGATGATGCATGGTTTGCTTTAACAAATGTTCTTTTACCATTTGCATCATATAAAGTTAAATCTATTCCAGTTGGAAATTCAGTAAATGGAAATTCAACCGTTGAATAATCCAACATCTTAGGACTAATTAAAACTGCTTTTATTCTTCCTGAATCAGTATATTTTAAATTGATAGAATCGGCTTCACCACTTGGCGTGAATTCTGAAAGTCCCATTTTTTGAACTTCTTTGAAATTACTTTCACAAGAAATCATTCCAAAAAAAGGAAGTACTAAAAAAAGTAAATATGTCTTTTTTGAAACACTCATTATTTGGAAGGGAAAATAATTTCTTCGTTAATCCAACAACCAATTGTCATTGATTTTCCATTCATTTTTGCATCAGAAATATCTTTTGGAGAAAGTGATTCTTTTGAAGAGTTTTTTATAAAAATATCAACATTGCTTTTTAATCTTTCATCAGCTATTGCAGCTTTTTTTACTGTTTGCTGCGCTAAATAATGAACTGCTTTTTTTTCAAAAGGTGTTTTCCCGCAATCAGAAGCACTACTTGAATAAAGTTGTGCTAAAAACAAATAAGCTTTTCCAAGTTTTGGGTTGAATTCTAAGGATTTTAAAAGAAATTCTTTTGCTTTTGCTTTGTCACCACTGAATAATCCAGTTGCTAATGTGTAATATTTTGTTGCTTTTTCAGTTAAATCAGATTCCAATTCGGCAGATTCTATATAGTGTTTTTTAGCTTCATCAAATTTTCTGTTTTTTAATGACGCAATTGCCAAATAACTTGATGATTGAGAAGAAACTTTTAAAGCATAATACCTTTCTGCCATTGCTAAAAAAATTGGCGTAGCCGAACATTTGTCTGACAATGTATTCAATGAAGCTTGCAACCAAACCTCATTTTCTTGGTTTTGAGGCATTTTTTTCTCATAATAACTCGTCAGATTATCACAATTTAAAAATTCATTCGCCAAAGAATTCACGCCTTTTCTAGCTGCAATATAAGATTCTCTTTCTTCAGGATTTTTGGTAAATAAATTATTAATTTGATTACTCAACAATGAATATTTCTCAATTATCTTATCACTAGAAACTGATTTGTCACCATTTTGATTCTTTTCAATTAATAATTTAAAGTAATTGAAAATAGCATTTGCAGAAGTAACTTTATCTAAAGCTTTTGAAAAACCATTATCAAAATACTGAAAGATTTCGTCTTTTGCATCAATGTTGTTTTCAAGCAACGCTAAACCTTTATAAACTTCGTAATCTTGAGTTATTTCAGGAAAATTTTTATTGTATTTGTTGTATAAACTCAATAAATCTCTAACAAGTTTTTCTTTTTCTTCTGGAGTTGCCGTATTATCAATTTTATATTGAATAATTTTAATTCCATCAGTATAAATTTCTTTACTTTGACTCGGACACTTATCTTTTACAAATTCCCAAGGAGAAAAAGCATCACTATAATTTTTTACTTTTAAGAACTCTTGATATTCCTTGGTTTGCAAAGAGCAATCTATTTTTTGAGCGTTACTATTTAGACTAAACAATATAACGGTTATTAATATAATTACTCTCATAACATAATTTTTTAGTTGTATTTACGCTTAACAAACCATCTGTCGCTGAATGATAAACCAATACTAAGATTAAAATAATTTTCTTCAATAAGATTGTAATATTTTGTTCCTCTTTTACCCATTTCGAAACCGATGTTCAAGTTAGAAAAAGTTCCGTTCAAAGGCAAACCTAAACCTAAATTTACTGCAAAATCTTCAATTGATTTATTTTGAATTACCATTCCAGTATTTTCATAACGCAAACCTCCACGATAGGTTATTCTTTTGAAATAACTAGTAAATGAACCATAATTAGGAATAAAATATCCTCCAACACTATAACGAGTAGAATTCTCAAAAACCACACCATTAATATCGTCAAATCTATTTTTCAAATCACTACTAGATTGTAATGTAACTTCTGCTCCAACCAACCATTTTCTAACTTCTCCAAATCCGGAACCAATTGAAAATCGTGATGGAAAATCAAAATTTAAATTCTGAACTGGCTGTTCATCTACTTGGTCACTTACAGTGATTGTTCTTTCATTAGATAATTTTAGGTTAGCTTTTGGAGAATAAACCAATGAACCAAAAAAGGTATGTTTTTTATCAACTTTTGATTGATAAGTTAATCCAGCTGTAAAATTCACACCTTGAATTTTAGATAAGTTTTCTTCAATTGTTCCATTCTGAACATCTGTTAAATACCTGTAACTTTTGGTCTCAATATTTCCAAAATTATACTGAACATCTAATCCAAAATTTATTTTCTTAGTTATAGCATATCCAGCACCTAAAAAAACTTTATTTATCCCACCAATACCAGTATATTGTGTTGAAAAGTTATTAGTATCATCTGCCAAATTCAAAATTTTATAACCAACTGACGAATAAGGTAATAATCCGAATCCGAATCCAAATTTTCCAGCGGGAATTCCAATTGCGATGTAATCTAAAGTAGTTCGTCTAGCTTTTTCACTTTGCGATTCAGTATTCAATTTAGTATTCAAAGCAGAACCACCAGCACTGAATGTAGTCAATTTTAAACCAGCATAATGCGCCGGATTTTGAAGATTAATATGAATACTATCCGAAAAAACAGAAACTCCACCCATAGCACGAGTTTCAGCTGTTCCTTTAAATTTCACATCACCAATTCCATAAAAAGAATATGGCGAAGAAGTTCCTTCTTGAGCAAAAGAAACTAATGATAAAAGCAAACTAAAGCTTACTATAATTTTTTTAATCATTTTTGATTGTATTGAAATGTTTGGCTCAAACTTTCCAATAGAAAATTTGAATTGGCAAATATGGTATTTTTTAATCGCACCGCCAAAAAATCGGTATCACCACCAGTGAAAATTATGATAAAATTAGCGTTTTGAGATTTAAAGTAGTCAATATAACCATCTATTTCAAATACAACGGCATTAACAATGCCCGAATGGATAGACTCTTGGGTTGAGTTTCCAATTATATTTTCAGGATTTTGTTTCTTTAATAAAGGCAACTTAGCAGTATAATTATGAAGTGCTTCATATCTTAAACGAATTCCAGGTGAAATTGCTCCGCCTAGATAATTATTATTCTCATCTACAAAATCGTAAGTAATACAAGTTCCAGCATCAATAATCAACCTATTTGTATTTGGGTATTTTAAAGTTGCTCCACATGACAAAACCATTCTATCAATTCCTAAAGTTGTTGGAGATTTATACAAATTTCTAAACGGGAAATTTAGATCTCTAGTAACGAAAAACACTTTGGCATGATTTTCAAACTTCAAAAAGTCATTTTTTTCTAATTTTCCAACAGAAGCAACAACTATAAATTCAATCTTCTGATATTTATTTAAAACAAATTCAGTTTTTTCAAAAAAATCAGAATTAAAATAATCAAATCGCTCTATTAAACTATCTTCCTCAAAAACAGCCGATTTAATTCTGGTATTTCCAACATCAATTGCTAAAAGCATAATAGTAATTTTGAAAAGCAAAGTTACAATAGATTTTTTTCACTATTTGTTTTGGATAAATTAAAAATCATTCTATATTTGCACCCGCAATAAAGCGGTACCTTAGCTCAGTTGGTAGAGCAATGGACTGAAAATCCATGTGTCCCTGGTTCGATTCCTGGAGGTACCACAAAAAACCCGAACAAATTGTTCGGGTTTTTTTATTTAATATCCAGCGCCAGCGCCAGCAATAACTTCTATTGGATGCCAAGTTGTTTTGGTTTCTTGAAAATCAAAAATCAAATAAGGTGATTCAAATTTTTCATCATAATAATTAGAATCTTCACGAATAATAACTCTTTTTAAATTATCTATAGCCAAATCCTGAATCTTTTTAATTTTTTCAGCATCATTGCCACAATATAAAATTGAATTTACGTCTTTGTGAGAGGCAAATACAGATAATAATTCATCTTGATTACCTGTTAAAATATTTACAACACCACCCGAAACATCTGAAGTTGCTAATACTTCAGCAAAAGTAACGGCACATAAAGCTAATTTTTCTGATGCTAAAACAACACAAGTATTTCCACCTGCAATTATTGTAGCTATTTGTGTAACCAACCCTAACAAACCACTTTTTTGAGGTGCAAATACAGCAACAACACCAACTGCTTCTGGAACTGAAAAGTTAAAGAAACTTCCAGAAACTGGATTAACACTACTATACATTTGAGTATATTTATCGCACCAACCAGCATAATAAATCAATCTGTCAATACATAAATCAACTTCTTTTTCAGCATTGGCTTTTGAAACTCCTTGCAATTCCAGTTCAGAGATAAACTGAGCTTTTCTTCCTTCGAGAACTTCTGCAATTCTATACAATATTTGCGAACGATTGTAAGCCGTTCTATGCGACCATGAACCTTGAGCATTACGCGCTGCAACTACAGCATTTCTAAAATCTTTAACTGAGGATAAACACATATTTGCTATAGTTTTCTTGTTCGACTTTAATGGATAATATCTACCTGATTCGGTTCTTGGAAAACTTCCACCGATATATATTTTATAGGTTTTTAAAACTTCTAATCTTGACATAACTTTTGTTTTAATCAAATTTTAAATAAGGTTCTAATCCATGAAGTCCGCCTTCTCTTCCAAAACCACTTTCTTTGTATCCACCAAATGGTGAAGCTGGATCAAACTTGTTGAAAGTATTCGCCCAAACTACTCCTGCGCGCATTTGTGAGGTCATGTTAAATATTTTGGAACCTTTATCTGTCCAAACTCCAGCCGATAGTCCATAAGGCGTATTATTCGCTTTCTCGATTACTTCGTCAACTGTTCTGAATGTCTGAATTGCTAAAACTGGTCCGAAAATTTCTTCTTGGGCAATTCTATTTGCCTGACTTACTTTGGTAAACAACGTTGGACGACACCAAAATCCTTTTGATGGCAAATCGCAAGTTGGTTGATACATTTCGGCACCTTCTTCAACTCCAATTTTTAAATATTTATTGATCGTTTCCAATTGCTTTTTAGAATTAATAGCTCCAATATCAGTGTTTTTATCCAAAGGATCACCAACACGAAGCGATTGCATTCTATCTTTTAATTTTTGAACTACAGTATCAAAAACCGACTCTTGAACATACAAACGTGAACCAGCACAACACACATGACCTTGATTAAAGTAAATTCCATTTACAATTCCTTCAACAGCTTGGTCTAAAGCTGCATCTTCAAAAATAATGTTAGCAGCTTTTCCACCCAATTCCATCGTTGATTTTTTTGGAGTACCAGCAATGGCTTTCATAATAATTTTTCCAACCGCAGTTGAACCTGTAAAAGCAATTTTATTTACATCAGGATGATTTACAATGTGTGAACCTGTAACGCCTGCGCCAGAAACTATGTTTACAACTCCTGCTGGCAAACCAGCTTCTTGAATCACTTCTGCCAAAAGATATAAAGTTAGCGGAGTAGTTTCTGAAGATTTAATTACTACTGTATTTCCTGCTGCTAACGCTGGAGCAATTTTCCAAGCTGCCATTAGTAAAGGAAAATTCCAAGGAATAATTTGTCCTGCAACACCAAGCGCTTTTGGTTTTCTATTCGGAAATGCATATTCCAATTTATCTGCCCAACCTGCATAATAAAAGAAATGTGCTGCCGCCAATGGAACATCAACATCTCTTGATTCTCTTATTGATTTTCCTCCATTTAAAGTTTCAACAACGGCAAATTCTCTTGCTCTTTCCTGAATAATTCTTGCTATTCGGTAAATGTACTTTCCTCTTTCTTTTCCTGATAATTTTGACCAAACCGAAGTGTATGCTTTTCGTGCTGCTTTTACTGCCAAATCCACATCGGCTTCATTGGCTTCGGCTACTTTTGCCAAAATTTTTTCATTTGCTGGATTTATGGTGTCAAAATATTTTCCAGATTTTGGTTTTACAAATTGTCCGTTGATGAACAAATCGTAAGTATCTTTTAGTTTTATATGCGAAGTACTTTCTGGTGCTGGAGCTAAATCCCAGTTAGAACTAAAATCTATGGTATGCTTTTTCTTCATAATTATACTTTTGAGAAATAATCACTCGATTGGTAAATGCCTGTTTTTTGCTTTGCAATTTGCATCAACACATCGTTGGCTAAACTGCTCGCACCAAATCTAAAATATTCGTTGGTCAACCATTTTCCGCCAAGCGTTTCTTTTACCAATAATAAATATTGCAATGCCAATTTAGAATTAGAAATTCCACCTGCAGGTTTCATTCCAATCATAATTCCGGTGTTATAATAATAATCACGAATGGCTTCGAGCATTACTAAAGTAACAGGCAGAGTTGCTGCTGGTTTTATTTTTCCTGTTGAAGTTTTAATAAAATCGGCTCCGGCATGCATGGCAATATCGCTAGCTAAACGAACTCTATCCAAAGTTCCTATTTCGCCTGTTTCTAAGATTACTTTCAACCGAACATTTTTACCACAAGCTTCTTTAATCATAGCAATTTCATCAAACACAAAATTGTATTCACCGCTATGAAATTTACCACGACTAATAACCATATCTACTTCGTGTGCTCCATTATCAACAGCCATTTTGGTATCTAAAAGCTTAATTTCAGCACTTGATTGTCCGCTAGGAAAAGCTGTAGCAACCGAAGCAACTTTTAGATTGGTTCCTTTCAATTCGTTAACGGCTGTTTTCACAAAATTTGGATATACACAAACCGCAGCTGTTGATGGCAAATCGGCAATTTCATCGTGTAAATGTTGTGCTTTAAAACACAATTGCTTTACTTTTTCTTCGGTATCTGCACCTTCTAAAGTAGTTAAATCAATCATGTTTAGCGCCATGTACAATCCTTGAAGTTTGGATTCTTTCTTGATACTACGAGCTGTTATTCTTGAAATTCTATCTTCAATACCAACTTGATCAATTCGTGGCGTATTTAAAAAATCTAATTGTTTCATTCAACTAATAAATTATACCTAATGAAAATTTATTATCAATAGGAATAACAAATATATAAATAAGTTAAGAAGATGTAATTGCTTGTTGAATTATTAAACTAATTATCTTCTAAAAAACTTTAAACTGATGAAATGCTTCTTTTGTTATCGCAAATCTTAGGTTACTATTCCAGTACTTCCAGACTTTTTTGTTTAAAATGCAATTTTATAAAAGGTTTTAAGTCATTCAGATAGCAAAATATCAAATAATAAATCATTATCCTTTGAAAATAATTTTTGATAATTTACTAATTTAGTAGTTAATAGTTGGTAGCCCTATATCTAACCTTGCCTTATTAGTTTTAGCAGTATCTGTAGGCTTTATATTTTTATATGTGCCAAAATATTCAAATCTAGTGTTTTCTTTAGCCATCACTTTTCTTGCATCCAACATTTCAGCATATACAAATGGCGGACATTTTCCTTTTTTTACTTCATTTAATAGTATTGGCTCTATTTGCAGAATATTATCATAACTCATGTGTTTTAATAAAACTGAAAAAACAATTGGAGATAATTTTTCATCTTTACCATGACCACCAATTAGCTTCATACTTGGATAACCAACTTCTTTAATTATCTTTAAGACTTTTAGTTCATTAATTTTATCAACTGAATCAATTTTAACTGTATTTCTTGTCTTTCTTATTTTTTGATCTTCTTCAAATATTTTAATTATGGAGTCTCTTAATTTTAGATTAATCCCGTTCAAAAATTTAGTGTACTTAATTTTCAAATCAACATTTTTATACTTTGTTTTTTTCTTTATCTGAACCCATAAAGAATCTTGATAATTACCTAAATCATAACCATAATCAGAAACTAAAATAGGTATAAATTTATTTAATTTTTTTGTACTATTATTTCTAATAGATAATTCGCAATATAATTCTAACTCATCAAAAGTAATTGTATTTAAAGGTTCATACTCATTAAACAAACTATCAAGCAAAACAAAGCTTTTTTTGTATTCTTTTTTTTGATACAATTTTTTTACCTTTTCAACTGTCAAATAATAGGGTATATAATTCAACTCATTTTTTTCAATATTTTTAAGAAAATTCTCTTTTGTTTTACATGAAAAGATAAAGACAAACAAAATCATTAAAACAAAAATTATTTTTTTCATAAATACGTAATTTAACACTAAAAATTAAGTTCTTTAATTTGTTTCTTCTTTCAAAACTTCTGGAACTTCACCTTCGTATTCAGTTTCTTGTAAATCTTCGGTTTGTTTGCCTAGTTTTACTTTTGGGTTGTCTTGCGTTCCGGTAACTTTTATTGGAATCCCAATAATGCCTAATGGAGGCAAACCCAATCGCATTTTAATGTTTAATTGTCCGTCAAAACTTGTTGTTCCTTCAATTCTTGGCCTGAATCCGGCAACTTTAAATTTAAATCGTTCAATAGTGATGATATTATTTTTAATTGAAGTTTTAATGTCTACTTTGCTCAAGTCAGGATTTGCAATTCCTTCTTTACCAGTTTTTCTGCTTACGACATTCATCAATTTAAATCCTTTCATTTTTACTTTGCTAACCGATAATACCCCATTTCCACGAAGTGAAGGGAAAATTGGCATCATGTTTCCGTCTAAAATTCCTGCTAACTTATAATCTAACGAAACAATTCCTTCAGCGCTTTCGGCAGCAGTTACAATTTCGTGAAACAATTTAATTTCGTTATAAGCACGTTTTACATCAAAGTCTTTGGCATTTACTTTCATGTCAAAAAATGCTTTTTCATCAGTTTGATTGCCATAAACAGCATCCATTTTTACTTTACAATCAATAATTTCAACACTAGCATTTTTCAATTCTAATCGACCTTTATTGATATTCAAACCACCATTCAAATTATTTATAGCTAATCCATCAAAATTAATTTTTGATGCTTTAGCTTTCAACTGTAAGTCAAAATTAGAAGGAATGATGATTACTCCAGTTGCAGTTGTAGTAGAATCAACTGTGCTTTTTTCTACTTCTTGCTTAGACATAAACTCATCAACGTTTATGTAATTGGAGTTGAAATTAAATTGCCCTTTCAAAATGGCTTTATCGGTCAACACAAATTCGATGACATTTTGCAAAGCACCATTCATAACAAAATCAGATTCGCCATAAGTAGCTTTGAAATTATCAAAATTCATTTTATCCTGATTGAATTTAAACAATCCTTCACGAATAATAAATGGTTTTGGTAAATATTCTGTCGTTGTATTTATGTTTTGTAGACTTAATGTTCCACTGTTTTGAAGTTTGGAATAATTCCCTGAAACAGCATCATTTTGAGTTCCTTTAAATGTTACATCTGCATTGACAATTCCTTCTAAATCCAATCCTTTCTGAGAAAAAACTTTGTAAATTTTTCCAATATTTAATTCACCTTTGGCCTTAATATCATAAGCAATATTATTGAAATTTTGAAGTTTGGCATGAACATAAATTGGTTTTCCTTCAAATTCAAAACTTGCAGGTGTGATGTCAATTTTCAAGTCATCCAAATTCCCTTTTTGATCTAAAATATTGGCTGTAACATTGATATTTGTTATTGGATTTGGATAATAATCGGTCTTGATATACCCATTTTTTAGATTAAATGTTCCTTTGGTTACCGGAATTTTGTTTTGCTTTTTGTCATAAATTCCTTTAGAACGAATAGTAGCATTCAAATTACCTTTCAAATCCATATTTCCTAACCCAAAAGCTCTGTCAAGTTGAGCCAAATCAACTTTTGATTCAATTCGAGCATCAATCAAAGGTTTCGACAAACCTTCTGATTTAATAATTGCTTTTACATAATCTTTGTTGAGATTAAAGAAAATAGAATCAACATTTACTTGTAGTTTTTCAGCGTCAAGTTGCGGCAATTTAGTGTCAAAATTCAAGAAAATATTTGAAACCGGAATTGGCGCTTTATTATTATTTATAAAACCATCTCGGATTTTCATATTAAATGCCAAATTAGGTTTTAGGTTTTGAGCAACAATGTATTTGCCTTTTAAAGTTAAAGCCAAATCTGTTTTTCCTTTTACTTTTGTTTTATCAAGCCATGTAACATATTGTGGCGGTAAAGCGGTGAAAAAATCTTCTAAATAACTATCCTCAGATTTTATCTCAAAATCCATGTCATAACCATTAGATAAGAAATTGAATTTTCCTTTGAACTCAACTGGCAATTGATTTATTTTCAAATTATTCTGCTGAAATACAAATGCTAAAGAGTTTGTGTTAATTTGAGTAATCAAATCGGCATTTACTTTTTTGTTTTTCAAATATTGTTCACCATCATAAGTAAAATCAAAAGAGTCAATTTTAGCTTCAGTATATAAATCAAAAATGGCTTCGTTTAAATCTCCTTTACCAACATAATTAAAACCTTTGGCATCAATTAAAATTTTTGCAGATTTATCGTTATAAATCAAATGCGTATTCTTAATTGCAATTTTATCTAATCGTAATGAAGTTGTAGATGAATCGGTTTCAGTAGTTGTAGTTTCAGATTTGTAAACATTGTAATTAGCTTCCCCTTTTTCATTCACCAAAACATTTACATTAGCATCAAAAACAAATATTTTATCAATAGTAATTTTACTATCAAAAATTAAAGATTTAAGATTGATTCCAAAAGAAACATCTTTAGCAGACAGTAATGTCTCATTTTTATAAGGTGCTGAGCCTTTTAATGAAAAATCAGTCAAGGTTAAGGTTAAGGATGGAAAGTGTTCAAAAAAGGAAAGTTTTGCCTCTTTAAAATCCAATTCACCTTCGAGTTTATTGTTTGCAAATGTTTTTACTTCTTCCGCTATTTTACCAGGAAAAAGTATCGGCAACAGAAACATCAACAACAAAAGAATTGCAAATGAAATTCCTGTTGCTTTCAGGATTCTGAAAATTATATGTTTCTTTTTTTTCTCCATAATTATTTTGCAAATATACTATTCTTACTGAATGATTTTCACACATTTTATAAAACAAACAAGCCACGTAAAAAATACGCAGCTTGCTCAAAATAAATACTAACTCTAACCTTATCGTTTAATTAATTTAATTGTTTTTGATTGAGTATTCGCATCAAATGCTTTTACTAGATAAACTCCTGATTTTAAATCTTCAATGTTAAATTGATATTCAACAGAGTTTACATTGATAAATGATTTTACTAACTGTCCAGTAATTGAATAAATTTCAGCTTTTTCTATTGGTTCACTCAAAGTAAAATAATTATTTGCAGGATTAGGCACTAAAGACAAGCTCTTGATTGGATTGAAATCTTCCAACCCCAAAGCTTGACCGTTACCATAAACCCTAAATCCACCTGATTCAATTGTAATAGTCATTGCCGTATTAGTAACACTCATTGAAGTATTATCCATTAAATTATACCATGTTCCTGTAAATGGAAAATCAGCAGTAATCGCCAGATCAGCTACTGAAAAATTAGCTAATATAACTACGTTTGACAATGGCGCTGCAGCGCCGTATAAATAAACACGTTGTCTTACAGTATTATTAGTCCCGCCTTGCCCACTTATAGTATAATTAGCATTAAAAACTGCATTGTTTTTTTTCAAAGCAATCATTTTTGCCCAATTATTGTATACAGTACTTCTATTCACATCTGCCAACCAATTTTCAGTCCATTGTGGTTGAGGCTTAGTGTCTAATTTACAATCTCCTGGTGGATTACCGCCATCATAATCTGAGTTAACTGAACCATTATTACATGTAAAAATAGAATCATCCATTCCCAATTCGCCAAAATGCCAAATCATTTTTGGTCCAGGAATTAATAAGCTTACAGCTCCAATAGCAGACATTCTTTTGATTGCATTGGTTAAATTTCCACCTACTGGATAAGCTCCTGCTCCATTTCCGAAAGTAACACCTTCATAAACCATTCTATCCTTATCGTGACTTTCTGGATAACCAATTAATCTTTTACCTGTGAAGCCTCTAGAAACATGTCCCATTCTTGTAATGTCTTTATCATCTGAACCACCTTTCATTAACGCTCCATATTTTGACCACATTTCACCCCACATTAAAATTCCTTTACTTGGAGTTTCACTTAATCTGTAATTAGCCCATTGTTGCTCCTCGTTATCTGAACCTAAATGTTCAAATATTGCGATATGATTTGGATCCAATGACCATGAATAATCGGCATATTCTTTTAAAACTGCTACTCTATCTGCTTGATAAGCATTAGTACAACTATCATCGCCTGCTGAACATGCTTGTGTAAATCCTTTAGTTAAATCCCAACGGAATCCATCAATTTTAAAATCTTCAATCCAATGTTTTATAACTCTTTTTGTGTAATATTTAGTATAAGCTGAACTATGATTAAAATCATTCCCAACTCCATAACTATGCTTAGCAAATTCATTAAAATAAGGATTATCAGAAGCAGCATCACCCCATCCATCGCCATCTGCATCTTTCATCCACATTCTCACCATTGGATTTCTACCAAAAGCATGATTAAGAGCAACATCTAATATTACAGCAATTCCGTTTTGATGACACAAGTCAATAAACTCTCTAAACTTGTCCTCAGTTCCATAAAACTTATCCAATGCCGTATGAAAAGCAGTGTTGTATCCCCAAGATTCATTCCCTTCAAACTCCATTACTGGCATTAATTCAATAGCATTAATATTCAAGTTTTTGAAATAATCTATTTTATTAATTAAATCTTGGAAATTTCTATTAGAATCAAAATCTCTAATTAAAACTTCGTAAACTACCAAATTATCTTTGTTAGGTTTAACAAAATTAGTAGTTGCACTACTCCAATTATAAGGAGTCTGCCCTGTTTTTAATAAGGTGACTTCTCTTTGCTGACCACTTGGATAAGCAGGTAAATTTGGATAAGTATTAGAAGATATTCCAGAATCATCAAATGGAGATAAAACCAATGTCGAATATGGATCAGCAGTTTTTACAACTGCTGGAGAATTAGTAGTTGGAGTTGTATCAACAACCCAATATTGATAACTGTAATTTGTTCCAGATGTTAATCCTGTAATCTCTAACCAAAATTTATTGGTTGATGGATCTCTTTTCATTAAATATTCTGAGCCAGGAACCCAATTATTAAAACTTCCAGCAACATAGACAAAATCTTTTCCTGGTGCTGTTAAAACTAATGTTGCTTTTGAATCATCCGAAGAATTATAATTAATTCCATCTTCTAATCCTGAAGGCATTGCCTGCGAAACTGTACCAGCATTAACAATTACTGCAAACTTTTTAGAAAAAGAAGTTATTCCCTGTGAGATTATTAATTCATATGATTTATTAACAGTAATGTTTGCATCTGTATAATTAAAAGAAGAACCTGTTGAAGCATTTATACTGACTCCATTAGCCATTAAATTATAATTTGCATTTCCGTTAGTATTTGTTGCTGAAATATTTAAGTTTTGTCCACTATTTATGATTGTATTACTGTTCTCTGCAGGCAAAGTAAGAGAAGACTGAAAAGCTCCTACATCTAAACTTAAATCACTAGTTTGAGCACTTCCTGCAGCATTTCGAAAAACTAAATTTATTTTTGTAATTGAACCTGAACTTACTCCATAATAACCCATTATAGTCGGAGTCAAATCTAATTTATAAATATTTCCTGAAACTAAAGTCAGAGCAGGTTGGGTTGAATTATTTCCCCATGATCCCAAAACATTTTGCCATGGAGTTCCATTTAAAGTAACACCTGTATGAGCATAAATTGTCCCTGAATATGTTGCCAATCCTGTTCCAGTTTTATCAAATAAAATTGTCGCTGATGATGTTGCATCTGGGTTAGAACCACCTTGCCATGTAACTTGGGAAAAAGTAACAATTGAAAATAAAAAAAATAAAATTGAATAATGTTTTCTCATAGCATGAAATTTAAAGGGCTTTCCTTAGGGAAAGCCCTTTTATTTAAAAAAAATTATTGAGCTGTTAAAGTATAGGTATACTGTCTTGGGTTTGATAAATCTAATTCTATCAAATAGGTTCCTGCTGATGTTCCAATGTTATCTCCGCTATACTCCATTGTTCCATCTGCGCCAGAATCACCTAAATTAACATCCCAACTACCATTAGCTCTGAATTTCATACCATCAGTAGGTGCTGTTTGAGCTGACAATGTTGTAATTACAAACCATTTTTTTGTTGTTGGATTATAAGTCATAGGTGTATCTGTTGACCAACCTCCTACAGTGGCGTTACCAATAATTGCCCATGTCATTGGAGTTAAATTATAAGTTAATGCAGTAGTATTTGCAGTAACTCTATAATAACCCGGGGTAACACCAATATTATCACCTGGAGATGTTAGCGTTCCTGAAAAAGTACCATCATCTCCATAAATTCCGTTATTCCAATCTGGTGCATCTGTAAATTTAAATCCATCATTTGGTGCAGCTTGTGCAGATGCAAAATAAACATACCCTTCAAAATTAGTGTTCCCAAACCCTTCAGAAGCCAATGTAGCTGCTGTTGATTGTGTCCAGTTATTCCCATAACCTGAGTCTGATTGATAGCTTCCTGGCATCCATAATTTTGGAGTTTCAGTAGTATAAGGAGTAACAGTAATAGTTATAGTATTCGAATATGATTCTAATACATCATTTGCTCCTAGAGATGCTTTAACTCTTATGTCTAAATCCCCTGCAGTATATGGAGTTAATCCCGCATCTAAAGCAACTGTATTTAAGGCTTCAACCGACCATACATAAAACCTGTTGTTTGTACTTCCTCCAGAAACAATAGTTGCAAATTCTGTTCCTGCTAATGCAACTTCAATGTCATAATTTACAGCTGTCTGTTGAGAATAATCTGCATGATTCCAAACTAAAGTAGTAGCTTCACTTGCAGCGTTTTCAGGAGCTAAAACAAACTCAGTCCCTATTGCTGGGCTAATTAATTCTGGTCCGCCTTCAGCTTGAATGATTCTTTGGTCATCATTTTCACATGCAACACCCGCAATAAGTAAAAATGCTAAACTCGATATTTTTAATATTTTTTTCATCTTTATTTTCTTTTATATTAATAACCTGGATTCTGTGTTAAATTTGGATTTGCTTGTAAAGCAGTTAATGGTATTGGGAAGAGGTTGTATGTACTAGGAATTGCAGCTCCATTAAGAGTATTACCTTTCCATGGCCATAAGTAAGTTCCTCCTGTAAATCTACCAAAACGAATTAAATCAGTTCTTCTGTGGCCTTCAAACATCAATTCTCTTCCTCTTTCATCAATTATAAAACCAAGTGTCAACTGACTTTGTGTAATAACATCAGCATTTACTCTTTGTCTTAATAAATTAACATAATTAGTAGCCTCAGCCATTGTGCCACCTGTAGCACCTCTTACAACACATTCTGCATAAATCAAATAGGCATCTGCCAATCTGAATAACGGAAAATCTGTTCCAGAAAATTGTGTTGGAGAAGATGATGAATTGAAATTAGAATTTCTGAATTTAGTTGACGGATAACCATTTGTCCACTGCTTGTAATCTGTCATCTCATAAGTATGCCCTGTTGTCCAAAACAAACTTGCTCTTTGGTCATTAGTAGTGTTTAAATCCCCAAACAAACTATACCACGCTTTTGTTGCTCGGTGTCCACTCCAGCCTTCTGTACATCCAAAGGTTCCAATATTCATTGTTTCTGTACCCATACTTCCATTCACAATGTAAGTTGTGTTACCAAAACTTTGACTTGATAATGCGTCAGCTATTAATGGATAAATAATTTCACTTGAAGTATTATTATCTCCTGAAAAAACATGTACAAAGTTTGGGTCTAAAGAATATCCACCTTCATCAATTACTTTTTTAATAAATGTTAATGCCTCATTATATCTAGGTGTTCCAGTATATACTTCAGCATTTAAATATAATTTTGCCAACAACATTCTTCCGACAGCTTTGTTTGCTCTACCGTAGCTATTTGTTTGAGGTAAAGTATTTTCAATTGCTAATAATTCAGACTCAACAAAATTAAACAATTCTTCCCTTGATACTTGTGGTGCAGGTGAAGTTTGTCCGTTATTAGCTTCTGTTAAAAGTACTCCTTTACCGAAACAGTCAATCATATAAAAGTATGCTAATGAGCGTAAAAACCTAACTTCACTAACTACTTGCTCTTGATTAGAAATACTTATATTTGGTAAGATTCCTAACAAGTTATTACATTGAGGAACTGTATAGTAAACTCTGTTGTACAAATATCTGAAGAATTTATTATTTTCATCCCAATTAGATGCCGTTGTTAGCTGATCTAAACCATCATCTCCCCAACGATTTTTCATCCCATCGGCAGTAAATTCTTCAAGATTGATAATCCCTCTTAAAAAAGGAGATTCTCCTGGGTCATCTGTAATATCAGAACTTCCAGCTCCGTTCGGTCCTGAAAGCGCAAATGAACCATATAATTTTGACATTATACCTTCAATAGCATTTGGATCTTGGTTTAACAACTGTTCTAACGAAACTTCAACTTTTGGTTGAGTGTCTAATTCGCTAGTACAGGCGAATATGCTCATTAGCAAAACCCCAACACTTGCAATTTTAAATTTTCTCATATCTTTCATATCTATTTTTTTTAAAAGTCTAAACTCAACCCAAACGTGTACATCCTTGGTCTAGGATATAAATTTGAATCTATTGAATTGAAGTTTTCAGGATCTTGTCCTGTATACTTAGTTATAATAAAAGGATTATTCAACGCACCATATACTCTTAAAGAGGATGAGTTAATAAATTTATTGAATTTATATCCTAAAACAATATTTTCACATCTTACAAAGGTTGCATCTTCTAGGAAGTAATCAGAATAAGGAGTATTCCCCTGTATGGTTTGAAAGTAGTTATTTGATGTACCAGCTGATGTCGACACGTTAGTCAAACTATTTGTGTTATTAGGTAATGCTTTATCAACCCAACCAAATGACATTTTACTTTGATTGTAAACTTGCCCTCCAAATTGGCCTCTAAAACTTGAACTTAAATCCCAGTTCCCATAATTAAATGTGAATCCGAACCCAAAAGTCCAGTTAGGTCTTAATGCTTTATAGTATCGGTCATCATTAGTTATTTGACCATCATCATTTCTATCAACAAAAGCTCCTTCTATTGGCGCACCATTTTGGTCATACAATTGTTGAAATACCCAAGCTGAATAAGGCTGGAATCCTAAAGCATGATAACCAATACCAACCCCTGTTCCAATACCTAAACCACCTCCAGCAGTTAATTGTGTTAACCCATTTAAATCAGTAACTTTAGCATAATTATAAGCTAAATTAGTATTAATGCTAAGGTTCATTTTATCCGTTTGTAGTGGATTAACATTAAGACTCAACTCAAAACCTTTACTTTCTGTTGAACCAACATTTTTAATAAAGTTACTAGTTAAACCTTGACCTGGAGGAAGTGGAACATTAGCCAATAAATCATCCGTTTTTCTTTTATAAATATCAAACGAACCTGTTATAAAACTATTTTTAAATAAGTCAAAATCAATTCCAGCATTGTATGTTGTAGTTTTTTCCCAAGTTAAATCTGGATTATAGGCATTCGCAGAATAAAGATTAATTCCCGAAAGATACTGACTTGTTGAACCTCCCAAAGTAAACAATGGAGTTGAAGGATAATATCCTACAATGTCAATAATATTTTGCTGTCCCGTTTTACCCCAACCCAATCTAATTTTCAAATCATTAACTGAAGAAACTTTACTTAAGAAACTTTCTTCTTTTAATTTCCATGCTAAAGCAGCAGCTGGGAAATATCCCCATCTGTTTTCTTTTCTGAATAATGAAGAACCATCTGTTCTGAACGAAACAGTTAACAAATATTTATTAGCTAAGTCTATATTAGTTCTTCCAAAAAACGATTGAAGATTCAATAAATTATAATATCTGTTATTTAGATTAAGAGGATTTACTTGTAATTCTCTTAAACCTGAATCAACATTATATTGATAAATATCTTTGTGCCCATCATTTTTAAAATTCTGATAAGAATAACCCGCTTGCAAATCAAACTTTTTAAGAAAACCATTTAATGACTTAGCATACATTAAATAAGAATCCCAAGTAGTATTAGTAATTCTTTGTGCTTCATAATAATTTCTTCCAGGGTTAAACACATAATTTGTGTTTGGATTATTATCTAAAGAATTAAATCTGTAGGTAGCAATTGAATTGTCAGAATAATTTTCAGAAATAACGACTCTAGAAGCATCTAAACCAAGATTATTTACAAATCTTAATTCTGGCAAAAAATGCATTTTATAATCAAACTCAACATTCCCTAACAATCTGTAAACACGCTCAGGTCTTGTTCTTTGTTCCAATATTGCTACTGGATTCCATTGTCCATCTAACAAATATCGGTTATTGTTCAGAGTTAAATTTTGATAATAACCTCCAAATCTATTATCCGCAGAATTATCATATACTGGTTTAGTTGGATCCATTGCAATAGCACCGCCTAATGCACCGCCTTCATCTATATTATTTTTTCTAGCATGAATTCCTTTTGCATTAATATCAACTTTTAAATGGTCATTCCAAAATGTTGGAGTTAATTTAAGAGAAGCCGTAGTTCTTGTGTAGTCACTTGTTTTTACTAATCCTTGAGTATTATTGTATCCTATAGAAGCTCTGAATGGAACTCCACCAAATATGTTAGCTCTTGCAGATAAATTATGATCAGTTGAAATTGAGGTTCTATAAATCTCATCTTGCCAGTCCGTATCACTGATTATTCTACCTTCAATAACTCCTGGTGTATTCAAATCATCAGTAACTGCAGTATTTGGGTCATCTACTCCTAAAAAATTAGTATAGGTTGGATGAAACTCTTCAATAAATTTAACAAATTGACTAGAATTCATAACACCTATTTTCTTACCAACTTTTCCAGCAGTTACACTAGCTGAGTAATTAAATAGAACACCACCTGTTGTTCCTTTTTTAGTGGTTATAATAATAACTCCATTCGAAGCCCTAGAACCATAAATAGCAGTTGCACTCGCGTCTTTTAAAACCGTAAATGTTTCTATATCATTAGGATTAACTAATGAAAGTGGATTTTGTACACCTGCAGGGTTTACAACATCTAAAGGAACACCATCAATTACAATCAGAGGACTATTACTAGCGTTAAGAGAAGCTCCACCTCTAATTCTGATGTTTGGTGCAGAATCTGGTTGACCACCATTACTTGTAATTCGAACTCCAGCAACTTTACCATTCAACAATTGGTCTGCCGACACTATTGCTCCTTTATTAAAGTCTTTAGCGGTTACTGTAGAAACTGAACCAGTCGCATCTTTTTTTCTGACTGCACCATATCCAACTTGCACTACTACTTCTTGTAGTTGAGTTGAATCTTCTTTCAATTGGACCAAAATTTCTTTCTGTCCAGAAAATTTAATTGTTTCTGATTGGTAACCAATATAAGAAAAAACGACAATATCGCCATTTTTTAATCCATTTAATTGGAATTTACCATCAAAATCAGTTGTAGTACTATTACTAGCACTTTGAACTATTACATTTACCCCTGGCAAAGGTTGATTTGCTGTCGCATCAACAACAGTACCACTAAGTGAACTTTGTGAAAAAGCAGCACTAAATGGTAAAATCAGGAATAAAAATAACAACTTTTTGTAAATTGTTTTCATACATTTTGTTTAGGTTAAAACTTGTTTTTTGAGCTTATACTTTACGTTCGAATGTTAAATTTAACTAAAAAATAACACTTTACCACTCAAACACATGTTAAAAGTCCGCCGAAAACGTTTTCGTGTTGAAAACTTTCGCAATTAGACACATTTTTAGCCGTAAAAATGAAGACTGTGAAAAAAAAATATATCTTTATTGTCAAATTTGCATTCTAAACCAAAAAAATGAGAAGAAAAGTCACTCTTAAACAAATTGCCAAAGAATTAGATGTTTCAATATCAACTGTTTCAAAATCTTTAAGAAATAGCCTCGAAATTAGCGAAGACACCAGACAAAAAGTTCAGGCATTTGCCAAACTCTACAACTACAAACCAAATAATATTGCACTTAGCCTAAAAAACAAAAAAACCAAGACAATTTGCATTATAATTCCCGAAATTATTCACCATTTTTTTGCAACCGTAATTAGTGGTGTTGAACAAGTAGCAAATGAAAATGGATACAATGTTTTAGTTTGTCTTTCAGACGAATCGTTTGATAAAGAAGTAATCAACATGGAAATGTTAGCAAGCGGAAGTATTGACGGTTTTATTATGTCATTATCTAAAGAAACGCAACAAAAGAAAGACTTTCACCATATAGTTGAAGTAATAAATCAAGGAATGCCAGTTGTCATGTTCGATAGAATAACTAATGAAATACTTTGCGACAAAGTTATTATCGATGATGGATTGGCTGCTTTTAATGCTACACAATATTTAATAGATAAAGGATTCAAAAATATTGGTTTACTAACAACTGTCGATTATGTTAGCGTTGGAAAACTTAGAACTGATGGTTATATTAAAGCTTTAAAAAATAACGACATTAAAGTCAATGAAGATTTAATTGTAAAAATTGAAGATACCGAAAATTTTGAGCATAAAATTGCAGATATGTTAACACAAAATAAGCTAGATGCAATTTTTGCAGTAAACGAGCTATTTGCAGTAACAGCAATAAAAGAAGCTAATAAACTTGGGTTAAAAGTACCACAAGACATTTCAATCATAGGATTTACCGATGGAATTATTTCAAAATATTCTTCGCCAACCATTACAACTGTAAGTCAAAATGGAATAAAAATGGGTGCAAAAGCTGCTCAAATGCTAATCGAACGCCTTGAGGCAGAAGATGAAGAAGATGAAAAATACAGAACAGAAGTCATCGAGACTGAGTTAGTAGAAAGAGAATCAACCAAATAAAACTAATAAGCAATCTTTCCTTTTTAGTCTATTCCTAATTCATTTTAAGTTCATTAAAGGTTAGTATACCCTTAGTTTATTTAACGTTGAATCTTAAAATTTATCAACAAGAAAACGTTTTCGCTTAATAATTCACTTTTGAATAAAATAATTTCGTTTTCGTATAGAAAAACTTTTCTATCTTTACAAAATCAAAGCTTATACTTTACTTCGAAAATTTTGATAAGTTTTGATAAATCAAACTTATCGTATTATAAATCATTAAATTACGATAATGGAAAAGCGTAAATTAGGTTTCTGGCAAATCTGGAATATGAGTTTCGGGTTTCTAGGGATCCAAATGGGTTTTGCTCTTCAAAACTCAAATGTTAGTCGAATATTTCAAACTCTTGGCGCAGACATTGATGACATTCCAATTCTATGGGTTGCTGCTCCTCTAACAGGATTAATTGTACAGCCAATTATTGGTTACCTTTCAGACAGAACATGGACCAAATTAGGTAGAAGAAAACCTTATTTTTTAGTTGGCGCAATACTCGCTTCTACTGCCTTATTTATTATGCCTAATTCACCCTTTTTGTGGTTTGCCGCAGGAATGCTATGGATTATGGATGCTTCGATTAATATTTCAATGGAACCTTTTAGAGCATTTGTTGGAGACAATTTACCTGATTCTCAAAGAACTTCAGGGTTTGCAATGCAGAGTTTTTTCATCGGAATTGGTGCCTATTTTGCATCAAAACTTCCATTAATATTTACGCATTTTGGAGTTTCTAACACAGCACCTTTAGGAATAATTCCCGATTCGGTTAAGTATTCTTTTTATCTAGGCGGTGTTGCTTTTATTGTAACAGTATTATGGACTGTCATAACCTCAAAAGAATACTCTCCTGAAGAATTAGAAGCCTTTGAAGCACACAAAAAAACCACTTACAAAAAAGAAACACGTTCTGCAGAATGGTTTATCAAAAATGGTAATTCACATTTAGCAAAAGGATTACTGTTTCTAATAATAAGCGGTTTATTTTCATTTTCCATTTATCATTATGATTTGAAAAAAGATTTATACGTTTTATCATTAGGACTAATTGGCCTTGGCGGATTAGCTTTATTATTTTCAGGCTTAATGCAAAAAAACAACAAAACAGAAAATGGTTTTGTTACAATTATGAATGATTTTCAGTTCATGCCAAAAATGATGAAGCAATTAGCTTGGGTACAATTTTTCTCTTGGTTTGCTCTTTTCTCAATGTGGATTTACACTACACTAGCTGTAACACAACACATTTACAAAACGACAGATACTACTTCTGAAGCTTACAATATTGGTGCTAATCAAGTAGGCGAAATGTTTGCTAACTACAATCTAATTGCAGCAATTGCAGCATTTCTTTTGCCTCTTTTAGCAAAATATACAAGCAGAAAGTTTACACACTTTGTAGCACTAACTTGCGGTGGATTAGGCCTTATTTCTATCTATTTCATCAATGAACCAACCGTTTTCACAATGGAATGGTTACCAATGATTGGGGTTGGAATTGCTTGGGCGAGTATTTTATCTATTCCTTATGCAATGCTTTCTGGATCGCTTCCGTCAAGCAAAATGGGATATTACATGGGAGTATTCAATTTTTTTATTGTAATTCCTCAATTAGTTGCAGCTTCAATCTTAGGGTTTTTAGTATCTAAATTCTTTAATAGCGAACCAATCTATGCGCTATTTATTGGTGGTGGTTCCATGATTTTAGCTGGAGTAATTTCGCTAACCATTAATGATAAATCAAATATTGAAATAAATGAATAAAAAAGCATTCATATTCGACCTTGACGGCGTTATTGTTGACACAGCTAAATATCATTTTTTAGCTTGGCAAAAATTGGCCCAAGAACTCGGAATCGAATTCACTCCTGAACACAACGAAGAATTAAAAGGTGTTAGTCGTGTTCGTTCATTGGACATTATTTTAGAACTTGGTGGCGTTGATGCTTCACAAGAAGACAAAAACAAATGGCTAATTCAAAAAAACGAAGATTATCTATCTTATTTGGTAGATATAGATGAAAGTGAAATATTGCCTGGTGTTTTGCCTATCTTAAAATATTTAAAAGACAAAAACCAACTTATTGCATTAGGTTCTGCAAGCAAAAATGCCCGACCTATTTTAGAAAAAACTGGAATTCTTCCATTATTCGATGCTATCGTTGATGGGAATGATGTTTCTAATGCAAAACCTGATCCTGAAGTTTTCCTCAGAGCAGCAAAATTACTTAACACTACAAATGAAAACGCTATTGTTTTCGAAGATTCAGTAGCGGGAATTCAGGCTGCAAACATTGCAAACATGACAAGTATTGGAATTGGAGATGCAATTATTTTACATGAAGCACAATATAATTTTGAAGACTTTACATTCATAGACTTTGATTTTATAGATGCTTTAATCAATTAATAAACAAATAACAAAAACAAAGTTTTAGCAATTATTTCATTTTTTAATCGCTACACTTTCAAATCATAAAAAATGAACCAAGATTATATTAAACCTGACAATTGGTCAATTATAGAAGAAGGATTTGATGCTGAAAGAGTAAAATCATCTGAGAGTTTATTCAGCATCGGAAATGGAGCAATGGGTCAACGTGCCAACTTTGAAGAGCATTATTCTGGCAAAACATTTCAAGGTAGTTATATTGCAGGAATTTATTATCCAGACAAAACTAAAGTAGGTTGGTGGAAAAACGGTTATCCTAAGTATTTTGCTAAAGTATTAAATGCACCAAACTGGATTGGAATTGACATAGAAATCAACGGAGAAAATTTTGACCTAGCTAAATGTAAAGCGGTTAAAAACTTCCGTCGTGAGCTAAATATGAAAGAAGGTATTTATTACCGTTCTTTTGAAGCAATCTTGCAAAACGATGTTGAAGTTGCCGTAAAAGTTACCCGTTTCCTTTCTTTGGATATAGATGAATTAGGTGTTATCAATTATGAAATTACTCCTTTAAATAAAGATGTAACTATAATTTACAAACCATATTTAGATGCTGGTGTTCATAACGAAGATGCCAATTGGGAAGAACGTTTCTGGGAAACTTTAGATATAAAAAACACTGGAAACGAAGCATTTGTAACAGCTAAAACCCATAAAACTAATTTTTTAGCAACTGTATTTATGCATAATGTTCTTTTGCTAAATAATGAAGAATTATCAATTTCTCCCGTTGATAAGGATACAACTGGTGATAAAATCACCTTTACTTACGAAGTAAAAGCAGCTAAAAATCAATCGTCAACTATTCAAAAATATGGTGGATATACGGTTTCAATGAATCACGATGATACTACAATTGCTGCCGAAAAAGTAATTGAAAAAGCACTAGCTGAAGATTATAACACTTTACTTGAAAATCAAAAACTTGCTTGGGCTAAGATTTGGGAAATGAGTGATATTACCATTGACGGCGATGTCAAAGCACAACAAGGTATTCGTTTTAATATTTTCCAATTAAATCAAACCTATTTAGGTAAAGATTCTCGCTTAAATATTGGTCCAAAAGGTTTCACCGGCGAAAAATATGGTGGCTCAACTTATTGGGATACTGAAGCCTATTGTATTCCGTTCTATATGGCGACCAAAGACCAAGAAGTTGCCCGAAATCTATTAGCGTATCGATACAATCATTTAGAAAAAGCCATCGAAAATGCTGCCAAACTAGGCTTCAAAAATGGCGCAGCTTTGTACCCAATGGTTACTATGAACGGTGAAGAATGCCACAACGAATGGGAAATCACTTTTGAAGAAATTCATAGAAACGGAGCCATTGCTTTTGCTATTTTCAACTACTATCGCTTTACTGGAGATTATAGTTATATCCCTGAAAAAGGTCTAGAGGTATTGATAGGCATTGCTCGTTTTTGGCAACAACGTGCTACGTTTTCAACCTATCGTAATCAGTATGTAATTCTTGGGGTTACGGGTCCAAACGAATATGAAAACAACGTAAACAACAACTGGTACACCAACTATTTAGCCAAATGGTGTATCGATTATGCCATAGAACAAATCAACAAGGTTCAAAAAGAATTCTCAGCAGATTATGCTAGAGTAATGAGCAAAGTAAATCTCGACAATGCCGAAATTGCACATTGGAAAGCCGTTGCAGACAATATGTATTTCCCATATTCAGAAGAACACGGAGTGTATTTACAACAAGATGGTTTCCTAGATAAAGAACTAGTCAAAGTTCACGATTTAGATAAAGCTCAGCGACCTATCAACCAAAAGTGGTCGTGGGATAGAATACTTCGTTCGCCTTACATCAAGCAAGCAGATACTCTACAAGGATTCTACTTCTTCGAAGACCATTTTAATAAAGAACAATTAGAGAAACATTTTGATTTCTACGAACCATTTACGGTTCATGAAAGTTCTCTATCGCCTTGCGTACATTCTATTCAGGCGGCAGTTTTGGGTAGAATGGAACAAGCATATACCTTTTATTTACGCACATCGCGTCTAGATTTAGACGACTATAATAAAGAGGTCGAAGAAGGTCTTCACATTACTTCCATGGCGGGTACTTGGATGAGTATTGTGGAAGGTTTTGGTGGAATGCGTGTAAAAAATGACACACTACACTTTGAACCTAAAATCCCTAACGAATGGAAAGGTTATTCCTTTAAGATTAACTTTAGAAACCAAATCCTAAAAGTTTCTGTAAGCCACTCTGAAACTAATTTCAGCCTTGAAGGCAAAAATGCAATCACTGTCTTTGTTAATGGCAAAGAAGTTTTGGTTGAGCCGAACAGTTTGGTTACGGTTTAATATTTACAAACAAACCCTTTCGGAGTCAAATCTGAAAGGGTTTTTTATTTTTAAAAAAATGAAAAAAATACTCCTACTGCTTCTTGCTTCTACATTTTCTTTTGCTCAAATAGACCGAATGGAACCGCCTAATTGGTGGGCTGATATGAACCTCAATCAGGTGCAAGTTATGTTCTATGGCAAAAATATTGCCCAAAACAAAGTGTCGGTTTCTAATGGCGTAGTGATTACTGACGTCAGAAAAACGGAAAATCCTAATTACCTTTTCGTTACTATTGACACTAAAAATATTTCTGCTCAACAATTAGTTTTTACCTTCCAAAACGGGAAGAAATCGTTTGCTAAAAACTTTGAAATAAGACCAAGAAAACCACAATCTAAATTCAGAAAAAGCTACGACAGCTCGGATGTGATTTATCTTTTGATGCCCGATAGATTTGCCAACGGTAACCCAAATAACGATAGTTCTAACGACACCCAAGAAAAAGGAAATCGGTCGGAACCGGGTGGCAGACATGGCGGCGACATCGAAGGAATAATTAAAAACCTTGACTATCTAAAAAATTTAGGCGTCACTGCGGTTTGGCCTACGCCGCTTTGCGAAGATAACGACGAAAGACATTCGTATCATGGTTATGGGCAGTCGGATGTGTACAGAATTGACCCGCGCTATGGCACTAACGAAGATTATGTGCGAATGAGTCAGGAGTTGCACAAACGCGGCATGAAAAATATCATGGACTATGTAACGAACCATTGGGGTTGGCAACATTGGATGTACAAAGACCTGCCTACTTACGATTGGATTCATCAATTTCCGGGTTACTCGCAGTCGAATTATAGAATGACCACACAATTTGATACCAATGCCTCGCAGATTGATGCTGAAAAATGTATGGATGGCTGGTTCGTGAAGTCGATGCCCGATTTAAATCAATCGAATCCGTTGGTGTTGCAGTATTTAACACAGAATGCCATCTGGTGGATAGAATATGCAGATTTAGATGGTTTCCGTGTAGATACCTATTCCTATAATGACAAAACAGGCATCGCCCAATGGACAAAAGCCATCACGGATGAATATCCTAACTTCAACATAGTGGGCGAAGTTTGGATGCACGACCAAGCACAAATGGCTTATTGGCAGAAAGACAGCAAGATTGGTGCGATTGAAAGCTATAATTCACATTTGCCATCGGTAATGGACTTTACGTTACACGATGCTTTCGGGACCGTTTTTAATGAAGACAAAGCCCAATGGGATAAAGGAATAATCAAAGTGTATGACAACTTTGTGAACGACTTTTTGTATCCAAACCCAAACAGCATCCTGACCTTTATAGAGAACCATGATACGCAGCGTTTCAATCATCTGTATAATGACATCCGAAAATATAAAATGGCGATGACCATTCTTGCAACCGTTCGAGGCATTCCGCAGGTATATTATGGCTCCGAGATTGGTATGAAAGGTAATAAAGACAATGGCGATGCCGACATTCGACACGATTTTCCTGGCGGATGGAATGGCGATAGCAACAACGCCTTTACCGATGCCGGCAGAACTTCGGAACAGAAAGCCTACCATGATTTTACGGCGCAATTATTAAATTGGCGCAAGAACAAGCAGGTGATTCATTCGGGTAAAACCACGCATTATGTGCCCGAGAACAATGTGTATGTTTATTTTCGATACAATGAAAACGAAAGCGTGATGGTGGTTGTTAATAATTCTACAGAGAAGCAAACCTTCAAAACGAGCCGATTTAAAGAAAATATTTTGAATTATAAAAGCGGCAAAGACGTCCTTTCGGGAGAAACTTTTAACCTGCAAAATGACATTTCTATAGAGGCAAAATCATCGTTGATTCTTGAATTAAACTAAAACTATGAAAAAAATTCTTTTTTTATTTCTGGTAACCACACTTTCATTTGCTCAAAATGAAAACAGAAAATATTTATCGCATACATGGAAAGATAATGTATTGGAAATCAAGGTTAATGATGGTGTTTATAGCATAAAATCGTATAACGAAAATACCATAGAAACTTCCTTTTATCCCAATTCTGATGCAAATAACCCTGCTCCTACCGCAGCAGACCCAAAAAAAACTAAATATGCCGAAAACACTGCCGGTGGAGACACTAAAATAAAAAATTATGGGCATAGTACGGCAGTAGGAAGCCCAGAAAAAAATAATTATGCCCTTAGTTCGGCAGTCATCTATCCTAAAAAAAGTTTTTATGCGTCTAAGTTAGTCGCTACCAATAGTGAATTAACCATTTATACGGGTACTGCGACCGTTACCATTACTAAAAATCCTTTTCAGATAACCTATGCTACCGACCGAGGCATTCTTTTCTCCGAAAAACAAGGCTATACCAAGGTAAACGACTCTACCGAGACCATTAATTTTAACATCTCTAAAGATGAAATGCTTTATGGCGGTGGCGCAAGGGCTTTGGGGATGAACCGTCGTGGTAACCGTTTGCAATTATACAACCGTGCACATTATGGGTATGAAACCCGAGCCGAATTAATGAACTTCTGTATTCCTTTGGTGATGTCGTCAAAAATGTATGCCATCCACTTTGATAATCCTGCCATTGGCTACCTCGATTTAGACAGCAAAAAGGAGAACACCATTACCTACGAAACGATTTCGGGCAGAAAGACGTATCAGGTAATTGTTGGTAGTTCGTGGGAAAACCTCATCCAGAATTATACTGATATGACCGGAAAACAACCCTTGCCTCCGCGATGGTCTTTGGGTAATTTTTCGTCACGTTTTGGTTATCATACACAGGAAGAAGTTGAAAATACAATCGATAAGTTCCAAAAAGATTCGATACCTGTTGATGCTATAATTCTTGACCTCTACTGGTTTGGGAAGACCGTTAAAAACACTATGGGTAACCTCGAATGGGACAAGGACAACTTCCCTAAACCAGAAGAAATGATGGCAAAACTAAAGGACAAAGGCGTAAAAACTGTAGTCATCACCGAACCATTTATTTTAACTACTTCGAGCAAGTGGAAAGAAACCGCCGAAAAGAAGCTTTTGGCTACCGATAAAGACGGCAATCCTGCCACATGGGAGTTTTATTTTGGAAACACCGGCATTGTAGACATCTTCAAACCGCAAGGAAAAGAGTGGTTTTGGACGATATATAAAAAGCTAATTAACCAAGGTGTTAGCGGCATGTGGGGCGACCTTGGTGAACCGGAAGTCTTCCCGTCGCGAGTAATTACAGCGGGTGGAAAGGCAGATGAAGTGCATAACATTTATGGTCATAATTGGGCAAAACTGATTGCCGATGGTTACCAAAAAGATTTCCCTAATCAGCGACCGTTTATCTTGATGAGAGCAGGATATTCGGGCAGTCAACGATATGGAATGATGCCGTGGAGTGGCGACGTAAATCGTACTTGGGGTGGATTACAATCGCAAATGGAAATTGCCATGCAGATGGGAATGCAAGGAATGGCATATATGCACAGCGATTTGGGTGGATTTGCAGGCGACTATTTTGATAACGAATTATACTTGCGTTGGCTACAATACGGAGTATTCAATCCCATCTTCAGACCGCATGCACAGGAAGATGTAGCTTCGGAAGTGGCTCGAAAAGATATAGTTACCAAAGCCAAAGCCAAAAAATCGGTCGAATTACGATACCAATTGATGCCTTATAATTATACGCTAGCGTATGAAAACAGTACTTCGGGTAAACCATTGATGCGTCCACTATTTTTTGAAGAACCAACGAACGAAAGACTATTAACCGAAAAGGAAAGCTACCTGTGGGGCAACGACTTCTTGATTAAACCGATTACACACGCAGGTGTGAGCAGTTGTGAGGTGTATTTCCCGAAATCGTCGAACTGGTATGACTTTTATACTGATAAAAAATACGATGCTGGCACAACCCAAACCGTTAGTGTATCAGAGTTAGCCATCCCAACCTATGTTCGTGGCGGTAGCTTCATCCCGATGATTAAAACGATTCAGAATACTACTAATTATAATGTGAATCAATTTGATTTGCACTACTATTTTGATGCTAGTGTGGCCAATTCTTCGGGACAATTATTCAACGACGACGGCAGCACTCCGAATACTATTGCCAATGGAAGCTATGAACTCATGCGCTTTACGGCTGCATCCAACCCAAAAAATACCACTATCAAATTCAGTAACGAAATTGGGAAAAATTATGCCGCTACTGATAAAACAGTGAACCTGAAAATTCATAATTGTAACCCAAAAAAGGTTACGGTTAACGGAAAAAAAGTTAACTTTAGTAGCACAAATAACGGCGTAAACATTCCTGTTACTTGGACAAAAAATACAGCACCCGAAATTAATTTAGAATTTTAAGATGAAAAAAATACTGCTTCTTGCCGTGGCTTCGTTGCTATTGGCGAACTGCTCAACTCAACAAACCGTTGCCAAAAAATCGGAAACCAAAGCACCTTTCGTATGGGAAAATGCCAATGTGTATTTCCTTTTAATCGATAGGTTCAAGAATGGTAATCCTAACAATGATAAAATCATCAACCGCAATCAGCCAACAGGTAAACTCCGCGATTTTGAAGGTGGCGACCTGCGTGGTGTAATCCAAAAAATTGATGAAGGTTACTTCGATAAGTTGGGCATCACTGCCATTTGGATTACTCCGGTAGTAGAGCAAATTCACGGTTGTGTAGATGAAGGCACTGGAAACACCTATGGGTTTCATGGCTATTGGACCAAAGACTGGACGGCTATAGACCCAAGTTATGGAACGTCTGCCGACCTGAAAGAACTGGTAGACAAGGCGCACAAAAGAGGCATTCGCATACTGCTGGATGCGGTGATTAATCATACTGGTCCGGTTACTGATTTAGATCCTGTGTACCCATCGGATTGGGTGCGCACGAGTCCGAAGTGTACCTATCAGTCATATGACACCTATATTAATTGTACTTTGGTAGAAAATCTTCCTGATGTAAAAACCGAAAGTGACGAAGCTGTTGAACTTCCGCCAATGTTAGTAGATAAATGGAAAGCCGAAGGAAGGTATGAACAAGAAGTAGCCGAATTGGATGCGTTTTTTGCAAAGACAGGTTATCCAAGAGCACCACGTTATTACATCATGAAATGGCTTGCCGATTATATCACCGATTATGGCATTGACGGTTACAGAGCCGACACGGTAAAACATACCTATGAAAATGTTTGGGAAGATTTCCAGAAGGTATGCAACCTTACGTTTGAGGAATATAAAATGGCCAATCCTGGTAAAGCATTAGATTCCAATTCTTTTTTTACGGTGGGTGAAGTTTATGGATACAATATTGGAGGCAAAAGATTCTATGACTTTGGCGACCGAAAAGTAGATTATTTTGCCAACGGATTTAATGCTTTAATCAACTTCGATTTTAGAAACGAAGCCAAGATGAAGTATGAAGCGTTGTTTTCTAAATACAATGATATTTTGCACAATGATTTAAAAGGATATAGTGTGATGAACTATGTTTCGTCGCATGATGATGGATATCCTTATGATAAAAAACGCGAAAAGCCTATAGAAAGTGGCACCAAGCTGCTTTTGGCACCAGGAATATCTCAGGTATATTATGGCGATGAAAGTGCGCGCAGTTTAGACATTCCAGGCACCGAAGGCGATGCTACTTTGCGTTCGTTCATGAACTGGGATGCCGTTCAGAATAATTTAGTAACCAAAGAAGTGCTGGCACATTGGTCTAAACTAGGGAATTTTAGAAAAAATCATCCTGCGGTTGGCGGTGGAGTTCATGAGTTGATTTCGTCATCGCCTTATGTATTTAGTAGAACGTATTCTAAAAATAATTTTACCGATAAAGTAGTCGTTGGACTTGAATTATCTAAAGGAAATAAAGTTATTACGACAGGGAAAGCATTTGCCAATGGCGTAAAAGTTCGTGATGCTTATTCTGGAAAAACTGCTGTGGTTAATGACGGAAAGGTTACTATTGATACTGATTTTGATATTCTTCTTTTAGAAAAACTATAAGCTATGTTACGCATTGGACATCGTGGTGCAAAAGGTCATGTAGCCGAAAATACCTTGGCTTCGTTCCAAAAAGCGCTCGACCTAGGCGTTGACATGATTGAACTCGACGTGCATCGATGTGCTTCGGGAGAAATTATTGTCCTTCACGATGAAACCCTAGACCGAACGACTTCGGGCAGTGGAAAAGTAACCGATTTAACGCTTTCGCAACTCAAAATGGTGTCTATAGAAGTTGAACATCAAGTGCCTACTTTAACCGAAGTTCTGGATTTAATCCATCGAAAATGTGTAGTGAATATAGAACTCAAAGGTGCCAACACCGCAAAAGGCACTTTGGATATCTTGGCTACTTATATAGGTGAAAAAGGATGGCAACCTACCGATTTTATCCTTTCCAGCTTTGATTGGTTGGCGCTGGAAGAAGTGCATCAATTGAATCCAAACATCCCAATTGGCGTCTTGACCGCAACCGATATTGATTTGGCCATTGGCTTTGCCAAGTTTTCTAAAGCTGTTGCCATTCATCCTTATTATCATTTGCTGACTACCGAAACGGTTGCCAAAATGAGAGAAAATCAATTTAAAATATTCCCTTGGACGGTAAATGAACCCGAAGATATTACCTTTGTCAAATCACTAGCTGTTGATGGCATCATTTCGGATTATCCAGAGAGAGTGTGATGGGTTAAAATTCTATGTAGATAAATGATTTCTAAATACGACATTCTTGTTATTGGTGGTGGCGCAGCTGGATTTTTTACAGCCATTAATCTTGTGGAAAAAAATCCACAACTGAATGTCGCTATCCTTGAGCGTGGCAAAAATGTATTGGAGAAAGTGAGAATATCAGGTGGTGGACGATGCAATGTTACGCATGCGTGTTTTGTACCTAATGAATTGGTAAAATTTTATCCGCGTGGTGAAAAAGAGTTGCGCGGTCCTTTTCATCAATTTTGTAGTGGCGATACCATTGAGTGGTTTGAAAAACACTGTGTAGAGCTGAAAATTGAAGACGACGGCAGGATGTTTCCCGTTTCGGATAGTTCGCAAACTATTATTGACTGTTTTTTATCGGCTACACAAAAGTTGGGTATCGATGTATTGACTTCGCAGAGCGTGCAATCTGTTTACAAAGGTGACGGCTATTGGAAAGTAGAAACCAATCATGAGAGTTATTCTTGTCAACGCTTGGTAATGACTACGGGCAGTAACCCAAAAGTTTGGGACATGCTTCAAAATCTTGGTCACAGCATTGTTCCGCCAGTACCATCATTATTTACCTTTAATATAAAAGACAAACGCATCAAAGACTTAATGGGATTATCCAGTTTGGCACAAGTAAAGGTTAAAAACAGCAAACTCGAAGCCACAGGACCATTACTGATAACCCACTGGGGAATGTCGGGACCAGGAATACTGCGTCTTTCGGCTTGGGGTGCTATTCTTTTGGCAGAGAAAAACTATCAGTTTGCCATCTTGGTCAACTGGTTGCCCGATACTACTACCGAGGAAGCCATAGACCAATTGAAAGAGCTCAAACTGGAGCATGCCAAGAAAGTAATATCAAAAAAATCGCCGTTTGATATGCCCAATCGTTTGTGGGAAAGCCTAGTTTTAGCCGCAGGTATATCAGAGGAAACCAAATGGGCTGACCTTTCAAAAAATCAATTACACCAACTGGCTAACCAACTCACTACTGGCGAGTTTCAGGTGAATGGCAAAAGTACTTTTAAGGAAGAATTTGTTACCGCTGGAGGCATTGACCTTAAAGAAATCAATTTTAAAACCATGGAAAGCAAGCTGCATGAAGGATTATTTTTTGCTGGCGAAATTGTAAACATTGATGCCATTACAGGAGGTTTTAATTTTCAAAATGCTTGGACGAGTGGCTACATAGTGGCGAATTCATTGGGCTAATATTTTCATTACAAAAAAAGCATCACTTTTTTATCTACATATCTATAAATCAATTATATTTGATTTGTCAGAACAAACAAATTCAAATATGAAGAAACTATTACTCCTAGCCTTACTAGCTATTTTTTTCATTCCTATAGAAGGAATAGCTCAATTAACTTGCGGTCAAACCTTCACTGATAATGGTGGTCCAACTGCTAATTATCTTAACAACTCGAATCAAATTACAACCATTTGTTCTTCAGCACCCGGAGAAACAGTTAATGTAACATTCGCTTCTTTTGATGTAGAGACATTATGGGATGGACTATTAGTATATGATGGTAATTCAGTCACATCACCTCAAATTGCTAGTACAAATGGTGTAGGCAGTGGTCCTCTTAGTGCTATTACAGGCGCTTTTTGGGGTACTTCAATTCCTGGACCGTTTACTTCTACTAATCCCGAAGGTTGTTTGACTTTTAGATTTATTAGTGATAATACCGTAAATAATCCTGGATGGGTTGCAGCCGTTACTTGTGGTGCAAACATCCCTTGTTTTACACCAACAAACATCTATGGGACTAACGTAGGTAATGGCGGAGCCACTATAAGCTGGGTAAGCCCAGGGCAAACCCAATGGGAAATCATTATTCAACCAAATACTTTACCAGCACCAACTTCAAGTTCTACAGGAATATTAACTACTTCTAATCCGTATGTAGCAACAGGATTAACTAATAATGTTCTTTATGCCTTCTATATCCGAACAATTTGCACTGATGGCCCTACTGCTTGGTCAGCGCCAATTACGTTTACTCCTTATGCAACGCTACCTCCATTGAGTACAAATACCTCTACCTATACACCAACCCAATTAGTAACCGATGTATTAATTAACAATCCTTGTGTACAGGTATCTAACGTAACCTCAAGTACAGGTATAAATTTTGGAACCTCTTTTAATGGATTAGGTTATTTTACCAATACCAATCCTACCTTTGGTTTAAACTCAGGTATTGTATTATCTACAGGAGATGTAACACATGTTCCTGGTCCAAACATTTCAACTTTGAGTGATGGAACTGACGCATGGATTGGCGATACACAATTAGAAAACATTATTACAACTGCAACGGGTAATGTTATGAATTCGAAAAATGCCACTAAACTAGAGTTTGACTTTACGAGTTTAAATGAATTCATGAGTTTTAATTTCTTATTTGCATCTGATGAATATGGAACCTATCAATGTACTTATGCAGATGCCTTTGCTTTCCTTCTGACTGATTTGACTACAGGAATTACAACCAATATTGCGGTTTTACCGGGAACTACCATTCCAATATCCGTTGTAACTATCAGAAATGGTGCCAATAATACGTCATGTGCTTCTGCCAATGCTAATTTCTTTGACCAGTATTTTAGTGGAGTAGCTAATTATATGTCGGCAACTAACTTTAACGGACAAACCCACGTAATGACGGCTTCTTCACCTATTGTTGCGGGTAACCCTTATCATGTAAAATTAGTAATTGCGGATAGAAGTGATACCTTATATGATTCTGCAGTGTTTATTCAAGAAGGTAGTTTTACTACTGGTCCGCCAGAGTGTACGGATAAAATCAGGTTGGTTTCTTTTATCGATGAAAACAATAATGGTGTAAAAGATACTGATGAAAATGAATTTACTTTTGGTAGCTTTAACCTAGATACTAACAACTCGGGCACACCAAGTAGTATCATTGCTCCTTTGGGAACTTATACTATATATTATACCAACCCAACAGATGTGTATGATTTTAGTTATACCATTAATGCAGAATATGCACCTTATTATACTGCTGCCACTACTTCATATGACGATATTTCAATAGTATCAGGAAGTGGAACCACTATATATTATTTCCCGGTTACTTTATCGCAACCTTATAATGATTTATCAATTTCTGTATTGCCATCTATTCCTCCAAGACCAGGAATGGCGTTTAGAAATAAAGTAGTTTATACTAATCATGGCGTAGCATCAGCATCGGGAACAATTACTTTTACTAAAGATGCCAATACTACTATAACGTCAGTTTCACAACCTGGAACTGTAGTTACTGCTACTGGGTTTACGTATGACTTTACCAATTTAGCACCTTACGAAACGCGTTCGTTCTATGTAAATATGACTGCAGCGGCTTCGCCAACGGTAGAAATTGATGACATTCTTACTAACAGCGCTACCATTGCGGCGGCTGGTGGAAGCGGTTCTTCGGCAGATATTAGTATGGCAAACAATGCCTATACCAACAGCGAAGTAGTAGTTGCATCCTATGATCCTAATGATAAAATGGAAACTCATGGTGGCAAAATACAGCATGACCAGTTTACCACTAACGACTATTTATATTACACTATCAGATTCCAAAACAACGGAACTGCCAATGCCATCAACATCAGAATTGATGACATTTTAGACAGCAGAATCGATGAAACGAGTATAAGAATGGTGAGCGCTAGTCATAACTACATCTTAGAACGTAACGGCAGTAATTTAAGCTGGTATTTCGACTACATTCAATTGGCACCTTATACTACGTATAACGAAGACGCTAGTAGAGGTTATGTAACTTTTAAAGTAAAACTAAAACCAGGTTTTGCCGTTGGCGATATTATCCCGAACAATGCCAGCATCTATTTTGATAATAATGCACCTATTGTTACCAACACGTTCAACACCGAGTTTGTTCAAAGTTTAGGAACTACGAGCTTTACCGATAGCAATCTGGTGGTGTATCCTAATCCAGCATCGAGCCATATCAACATAGCGCTTTATAATTCGGCAGAGCAAATCAGTGCTGTAACCTTGTTTGACATGCTTGGCAAAAAAGTTATGGAACAAGTAAACATCGTAGGCAATCAAACTACGCTGAATACAGGTTCGTTATCAAAAGGAGTGTATCTAATTGAAATCAAATCAACTACCAACATGAAGCTGGTTAAGAAGTTAATTATTCAATAAGTAAATAGCAAAATAGTTGCTTCTATAAATTTATAAAGCACTGATTACAAATTTTTAGTAGTCAGTGCTTTTTTTGTAAACCCCAGTAAATACTGCCGTAGGATGCCCATAAAAACTTTTTTTAGGGCATAGTACGGCAGTAGTATATCCTTAAAATATTTTTTTAAGACCTCATGTAGTAGTGTTATGCTTTTATTTTTTAGAAAAAATGATTTTGACGGCTTGCTGCTATACTGAAAAAATATTTTTACAACCTCCTATAGTAGTACGATGCTTTTAAATAATAATTTATGCTATTCATGCGGTTGAATTATACTTTTAAGCTATTTTTTAAGTACTTCATACTGTTTGTTTTGCAATAAAAAATATCAGAATTTTTAACATAAATTTAACAATCCTAATATAAACAACCTATTAAAAAATTTACATAATTTGTAAAGTAATTACTAAAGAAAAAAATGTTTTAGTAGTTCTATTATTATTAACCAAAATATTTTATAAATTATGTCAGACGAATTAATTCCACTTGAACCACTCAACGGCGTTACTTATACAAGTGAGGCTATTGATGAAATTATTGAAAAATCGAATCCAAGAAACAATGTTCCGAATCAGGACATTGATTTTGGAAAAGTAGCTACTGATGTTGCCAGTGCATGGACCGCAAAACCCGAGATTACCTTGTTGTGGAGTCTTCCTGCAGAGTTGACGGATTTGGCAGCTAGATACAATACTGAACTAGCGGCTAGATTGCGACTAGGCGGTAGCAGACCACAGATTACTGATGCCTTGCGACAACTAGATGATACCATAGACCAGCATATATCGTATGTAAAAGGATATATCACCGATAAATATACCAAGGAAATTGCGCCGAGTTATTTTCCATCATTTGGCATTGTGCATAAAAAAGATAAATATGTAATGCCTGCTGACCAAAACACGCGTTTGGCTTCTTTGAATCTTTTATTAGAAGGTTTACATGATAATGACTTTAATGACAATCGCTATGGAAGAGATTTTTGGCAGCCTATTTATGAGCAATATGGTTTATTGTTAGGTCAGGCTACGGCTACCGATGGCGATGTATCGGCAAAAGTGAGCAGTAAAAACGAATTAAAGAAAAGCATCACTAAGATATTCCGTGCGCTGATTAATGTTATTAAAGGAAACTATCCTGATACCTACAAGGCAGAATTGAGAACTTGGGGCTTTCAGAAAGAGAAATATTAAATTATCATTACCCCGAAGATTTCGGGGTTTTTTGTATTCCAATTTTTCCTATATTTGGTAATCGATTAAAAATCAAGCTATGAAAAGAATTTTACTTATTTTGGTTTTATGCCTTTTGGCTGGTGTTTCTAAAGTTAGTGCGCAAACGGTTACTTCTATTTCTGATATCCAAACATGTCCAGATTTGGCAGCACCTAATGAAACAATTTATATTGGATATAAGGCGCAAGAAATTTTGGCTGGTGCTGATCCTGTTACACATATTGTGACTTTTTTTGGAACATTAGAAGATGCTCAAAATAATACAAATGCATTGCCAAATCAAGAATATGTGGTTTTTGGCTCTCAAATGATTTATGCAAGATTAGAAAATACAATAGATAGTAGTATTAGCTATTATTTTTTTCAAATAATAGTATTTGCTCCCAGTAATATAACCGCAACATTGGTATTTTGTGATCCTAGTGAGTTGCCTTTATATGATTTGACAAATGCTAATCCTCAATTTGATATGGCTCCAGTAATGAATTGGCCTCCTTCATATTTTCTAACTTTTAGCGATGCTCAAAACTATACTAATCCTCTGCCAAATCCTCTTTATGCACCAACAAGTGGACAAGGTGTAGATACCGTTTATATTAGATATTTTAATACATTTGATTGTGAATCTATTGGAACTATTGTTTTGGAGACTAATCTTTGTAATACTTCATGTTCGCCACCAATAAATTTAATAGCTAATAACATAACTCAAAACAGTATTCAATTAAATTGGACAAATACAAGCGGTACGTTTGTTTTTCATCAAATAAGTGTTGTTCCACAAGGCAATCCTCCATCTACCAATAATATTGTATCCTTTTCAGCAATTAATTCATATACAGTAAGTAATCTAACATCTAATACTTGTTATAGTATCTATTTAAGAATGTCATGTACAGGAACTTCTGTTACTGAGTGGTCTGCTCCATTTGATATTTGCATGACCGATTGTAGTACTACTGGTCAGTGTGACCAAGCATTTGTTCTGAATGCATTTATTGATACTAATAATAATAGTGTAAAAGATGATGGCGAAAGTGATTTTCCTTATGGAACGTTTAATTATCAAATAAATGATTCGGGCACTACTATAAATGGTTATAACAACACTGGATTATATTATATATACGATGACAATCCTTCTAATTCGTATGATGTTAGCTTTGCTTTAGATAGCAATTTAAGTACTTATTATGCTTGTACTACCACTTATACCGATGTTACGCTTCCAACAGGTAGCGGAGCCAATACTCTATATTTCCCAGTTACTGTAATCAATCCTCATATTGATGCTAGTGTTAGTTTATATACTAATAATTCTCCAAGACCTGGTTTTTCTTATTCTAACTACATAACTTATAAAAATAATGGAACATTGCCTATTGCCAGTGGCACAATAACTTTTACAAAAGACAATCTAGTAACTATAAATTCTATTTCTCAAACAGGAACTACGCCTACGGCTAATGGTTTTACTTATGATTTTACCAATTTACAACCGTTTGAAACAAGATATATTACTGTTACGCTTCAAGTGCCTACTATACCAACAGTTCAATTAGGCGATTTATTGACCAATTCGGTTAGTATTTCAGCAGATAATGATTTGTATTTAACTAATAATACTGCATCCGTTACACAAACTGTTGTAGGCTCGTATGACCCAAATGATAAAATGGAATCGCATGGTAGGAATATTGTTTTTGAAGATTTTACGGCTAATGATTACCTTACGTATACCATTCGATTTGAGAATACAGGTACTGCCAATGCTGAGTTCATCCGCATAGAAGATGCGTTAGACAGCCAACTGGATGAAAATACGTTTGAATTAATCTCGGCAAGTCATCAGGTAAACGTGAGAAGAAACGGAACCCAACTTACCTTCCATTTCTATGCTATAAATTTACCGCCAAGTTCTATAAACATTGATGACGGACATGGATATGTTCAGTTTAAGATAAAACCAAAGCCGGATTATGATGTTGGCGATATCATTCCAAACACTGCAAGCATCTTCTTTGATTACAATCCACCGATTGTAACCAATACCTTTGAAACAGAGTTTGTAGAATCTTTGAGTACAAGCACCTTTACAAAGGACAACGTGGTGGTTTATCCAAATCCTGCTAATGACTTTGTGCAAGTGGCATTGAATAATAGTAATGAAAGTATAAGTTCAATCACAATTACTGATATTCTTGGAAAAACAATATTGGAACAGAAGAACATCAACAGTAATCAAACAACTATCAATACCTCATCACTGGCAAAAGGAATGTATTTGCTAAAAATCACATCGGGAACGAATGCTTCTTTAGTGAAAAAGGTAGTAAAACAATAAATATTTCAGAATACAAAAGGCCTCGAAATTTTCGGGGCTTTTTGTTTAAATAAATTTCATATATTTGACTATCAACTAATTTAACCCATATGAAAAAAACATTACTCTTTCTATTTTTATTAATAAGCACTTCTATTTTTTCACAGTTTCAAACGAGTTATACCCCATTACAAGTCTGTGACGATAATAATGACGGCTATGCTACCTTTAATTTATCTTCAAAATTACCTGAAATTTTAGCCAATGTAAATGCTGCAGATTATCAGGTTACGTTTCATATATCTTCTACTAATGCTACTGCAGGTGTTAACCCTATAATAAACACTACAAGCTATGCAAATAGCTCGCCAAATCTTCAGCAAATTTTTGTTCGTGTTGTAAATATAAACACCAATGAAGTTACCATTACTACATTTAATTTATTTGTAAACCCAAGACCAGTTGTAAATCCTTTAACGGTCTCTTCATGCTTTAATAATGGTGTTGCCTATTTTGATTTAGGTTCAATAGCCGAGCAAATTTGGGGTCAAAATAATTCTACTCCTAATTCCTTAAATGTAAGTTTTCATTTAACTCAAGCAGATGCTGAGGCACAAGCAAACCCTTTGCCTTATGTTTTTGGCACACAAAACTCGGTTACTGACCTATTTGTAAATGCTACTTACATGAATACAAGTTGTAGCACAGTTAGTGTTATTGTTTTGATTGCAGAAACTTGTGGTAGCACAAATTGTGTTCCACCAACAAGCATTGTTACTTCAAATATTACCACTACATCTGCTACCGTTGGATGGGTTGGAAATGGAACATCGACTACTTTTGAATATATAGTATTACCTCAAGGCTCCGCTGCACCAACAGCTTCGGCAACGGGTTTTATTACAACAACTGTAAATCCTGTAGCAGTAACAAATTTAACACCTGGTGCTTGCTATACTATCTATGTCAGAACCAGATGTACAACTACGGAAGCTAGTGTTTGGTCAACAGGAGTTAATTTTTGTACACAGAGTGCTCCACCAGTTTGTGGAGGACAATTTATAGATAATGGTGGACCAAATGGGAACTATTTAAATAATTCAGATGTTACAACTACAATCTGTCCGTCCAATTCGGGAGATGTGGTAACCGTTACATTCACTTCATTTGATACAGAAGTTAGCTGGGATGCATTGTATGTTTTTAACGGTAATTCTATTGCTGCACAACAAATAGCTAGTACAAACGCTACAGGCAATGTTCCTGGTGGTTTAGCTGGTGGTTTTTGGGGAACAACTATTCCTGGACCATTCACTTCTACTAGTCCTGATGGATGTTTAACTTTTAGATTTAGAAGTGATGGCTCAGTAAACAGACCAGGTTGGGTAGCCAATATTACTTGTGCGCCAGCTCCAACTTGTTTATCAGTGACGCAATTAACTGCGACTAACATATCTTCAAACTCAACTACTTTAGGCTGGAATAGTCCTACTGCAAATAATTCTTCTAATTTTGAAGTTTTAGTATTACCTCAAGGTTCGCCCGCTCCAACTGCAACGACTACTGGATTTATCACTACAACTTCAAATCCCTATGTTGCTTCAGGTTTGCAACCAACTACCTGTTACACAGCTTATGTAAGAGTTAGATGTGATGTAGATGATGCAAGTGCATGGTCAACAGGAGTAAACTTTTGTACACTTGTTGCTCCACCAATTTGTGGCGGTCAATTTGTAGACAATGGTGGAACAGCTGGAAACTATTTAAATAACACAAATGAAACAACTATAATTTGTCCAACTAATCCAGGTCAAGTAGTGACTGTTACATTTACACAATTTGATACAGAAGTAAACTGGGATGCTTTATATGTATATGATGGAAATTCAACTGCTGCAACTCAAATAGCAAGTACAAACGGGGCGGCTAATGTTCCTGGAGGAATAGCTGGTGGATATTGGGGAACAACAATTCCTGGTCCTTTTACTTCTTCTAGTGCTGATGGTTGTTTAACTTTCGTTTTTAGAAGCGACAGTTCAGTAGTAGGATTAGGCTGGGTAGCAAATGTTACTTGTGAAAGTGTAGACAGAATAATTCTGAATGCTTTTATTGATAGTAATAATAATGGCGTAAAAGACTCAGGTGAAGTAGATTTTAATCATGGTTCATTTTTGTATGATACCAATAATTCAGGAAATAACACTGAAGTATATTCACCTAATGGATATTATGTTTTAACTGATCCAAATGGTGGCAGTTCATTTGATATTGGTTATCAAGTCGATTCTGAATATGCTGCTTATTTCAGTGCAGGAACAACAGCATATAGTGACATGACAATTCCTGTAGCAAGTGGTACACAGTATTTATATTTCCCAATTACAGTTACTCAAACTTACACTGATGTTGCGGTTACAATTATTCCAATAAATGCTCCAAGAGCTGGAATTACAAACTATAGAAATGAAGTAATTGTTAAAAATTCAGGAATAGAAACTATTGCTTCAACTACGTTAACGTTTACAAAAGATAGTAACCTTACCATTGTTAATCTTTCTGATTCTGGCGCTACAGTTACACCAACTGGTTTTACCAGAACCTTTACAAACTTATTACCAAATGAAAGTAGAAGTATCATAGTTAACATGAGTGTACCACCAATACCAACTGTAAGTATTGGACAAATGTTAACAAATCAAGCAAGTGTTTCAGCTCAAGCTAATGATTTGATTGCTGAAAATAATTTTAGTGAACTAAAACAACCTATTGTTGCGGCCTATGATCCAAATGACAAAATGGAATCTCATGGTGGAAGAATACAATTTGATTCATTCAGTTCAAATGATTTCTTATTTTATACTATCAGATTTGAAAATACAGGAAATATAAGTGCTATTGATGTAAAAGTTACAGACGAACTGGATAGTAGAATTGATGAAACCACTGTTAGAATGATTGCTGCAAGCCATGATTATGTTTTAACCAGAATTGGGTCAAATTTAGTTTGGGATTTTATGGATATTAATCTTCCTGTTTCTATTACTAATACACAAATTGGAAAAGGTTATATCACTTTTAAAGTTAAATTAAAACCAGGTTTTGCTATTGGTGATATAATCCCGAATGCTGCCAATATTTTCTTTGACACTAATCCGCCAATTGTAACCAATACCTTTAACACCGAATTTGTTCAAAGTTTAAGCACAACAACTTTTACAGATAATAACATTGCTGTGTATCCAAATCCTGCTTCAACTTTGGTCAATGTTTCATTAAATAATTCTTCTGAAACTATCAGTTCAGTTGCGGTTTATGATTTATTAGGCAAAAAAGTAATTGAAAACCATACTAATAATTCTAATCAAGTAACTATTAATACTTCATCGCTTAGTAAAGGAGTTTATTTAATAGAAATTACTTCAAACTCAAATATTAAATTGATTAAGAAATTAATAATTCAATAAAATAGAAATAAACCTTAACCTTAAAAAAGTTCGATAGTAATTATCGAACTTTTTTTATCTGTTTAAGTACCAAATTGAAAACGTTAAAACTGTAGCAAAACTCACCCAAGCTAAATAAGGAAGTAATAAATAAGCAGCAACTTTATCAATCTTTTTGAATTGCAAATAAGTTTCATAAATCATCAACCAAAGCAATACAATTTCAAAGGACGCCAACATTGGATTGTGCAGTCCAAAAAACAAATACGACCATAAAGCATTTAATGCTAATTGTATTAAAAAGAAAAGAAATCCTTTTTTTACTTCGGCTTCATGTTTGTCAATCAAATTCCAAATTCTTCCAGCGGCATACCCCATCATGAAATATAAAATAGTCCAAACTGGTGCAAAAACCCAATTAGGTGGATTAAAACTTGGCTTTACAATATTGACATACCATGTTGGAATATTATCCCTTGTAACAATACTTGAAAAATAACCCACAGCCAAACAAGTCATAATTACTGTGGCAATTCTTAAAATTTTTTGCATTTGAAAATTGATTTTAGTCAAATATACTACAGAAATTAAAAATGTTTCCAAAAAAAGTATCTTTGCAAAAAAACATTTATGCTCACGGAAAAAGATTTTGTAGCCAAACCATTTTCTAAAACAATTGATGACGGATGTTTTCAATGGAGTGCACCAAGTAATATTGCCTTAGTTAAATATTGGGGTAAAAAAGAAAATCAAATTCCGGCCAATCCTTCCATAAGTTTTACTTTGAATAATTGTAAAACAATCACCAAACTTTCCTTTTTTAAAAAAGTAAACGATGGAAATTTTTCTTTTGATTTATTATTTGAAGGAAAACCTAAAGAAGATTTTAAACCAAAAATTCAAAAGTTTTTCGAAAGAATTTATGCATATTGTTCTTATCTGAAAGATTTTCATTTCACTATTGAAACTGAAAACACTTTCCCGCATAGCTCTGGCATTGCTTCGTCTGCATCAGGCATGGCAGCTTTATCAGTGAACATAATGAGTTTAGAAAAAGCTTTACATCCTGAAATGTCCGAGGAATTCTTCAATAAGAAAGCTTCTTTTTTAGCCCGATTAGGTTCTGGAAGCGCTTGTAGAAGTGTAAAAGGCGAAGTAGTTGTTTGGGGAAATCATGCTGAAATTAATGGAAGTTCTGATTTATTTGGCGTTGAATTCTCTTCAAATATTCACGAAACATTTAAGAACTATCAAGATACAATTTTATTGGTTGACAAAGGAGAAAAACAAGTTTCAAGCACTGTTGGTCATGATTTGATGCACAATCATCCGTTTGCTGAACAACGTTTTGAACAAGCACACCAAAATTTGTCTAAACTAAAAACCGTTTTAGAAACCGGAAATCTTGAAGAATTTGTAGCAATAGTTGAAAGCGAAGCTTTAACGCTTCATGCGATGATGATGACTTCTATGCCTTATTTTATTTTAATGAAACCAAATACGTTAGAAATCATCAATCGTATTTGGAAATTTAGAAATGAAACAAAAATTCCAGTTTGTTTTACGTTAGATGCAGGAGCAAACGTACATGTTTTATATTCCGAAAACGATAGCGAAAGTGTTTTACAATTAATTAAAGAAGAATTAGTTGGCTTTTGTCAAAATGGTAACTATATTTGTGATAATCTTGGAAACGGAGCAATTCAAATTCTATGAAAGGACCATTATTTTATTCAAAAATACTTCTCTTTGGAGAATATGGAATCATAAAAGATTCTAAGGGTTTATCAATTCCTTATAATTTTTACAACGGCGCTTTAAAAGTGGATGAAAATCCTAGTGATGAAGCAAAAAAATCGAATGCAAGTTTGATGAAATTTGTTGCTTATTTGGAACAACTTCAAAAAGAACAACCGCAATTAGTAACATTTAATTTGGAAGCTTTAAAAAATGATGTTGCTAACGGAATGTACTTCGATTCAAGTATTCCACAAGGTTATGGTGTTGGAAGTAGCGGTGCTTTAGTGGCTGCTATTTATGACAAATATGCCTATGATAAAATAACCGTTTTAGAGAATTTAACGCGCGAAAAGTTATTACAACTTAAAGCAATTTTTTCACAAATGGAATCTTTTTTCCACGGAAAAAGTTCGGGTCTTGATCCTTTAAATAGCTATTTAAGCATTCCAATTTTAATCAATTCAAAAGATAATATCGAAGCAACCGGAATTCCTTCGCAAACTGCTGATGGAAAAGGTGCAGTATTTTTATTAGATTCAGGAATTGTTGGCGAAACTGCTCCAATGGTTAATATTTTCATGGAAAATTTAAAAGACCAAGGTTTTAGAAGAATGCTAAAAAATCAGTTTGTAAAATATACTGACGCTTGTGTTGAGAACTTTCTTCACGGTGACATGAAATCATTATTTTCAAATACAAAAAAATTATCAAAAGTGGTTTTAAACCATTTTAAACCAATGATTCCAGAGCAATTTCATGGTGTTTGGCAAAACGGAATTGACACTAATGATTATTACCTGAAACTTTGTGGTTCTGGCGGCGGCGGATATATTCTTGGATTTACTCAAAATTTAGAAAAAGCCAAAGAATCCCTAAAAGACTATAAATTAGAAGTAGTTTATCAGTTTTAATCAAAAAAAATATAATGCTTAGCCGTAAAAACAAACTTTTGGTAATGAAAATTATAAGTTTGTTCTCGGTAGTTCGTGGCTATAACATTCCAATTATAGTACTAGCACAATATCTTTCGGCTATATTTATTCTGGCTCCAAAAAGAAGAGCGCTTGATGTTTTACTTGATGTCAATTTATTTCTAATCGTTTTTCTTTCTGCTTTAACCATTGCTTCGGGCTATATCATCAATAATTTTTACGATAGAGAAAAAGATTTAATCAATCGTCCAAATAAATCGATGCTCGATAGATTAGTTAGTCAAAAAACGAAACTACAAGTTTATTTTGCAGTAAATTTTATTGTTTTTTTATTAGCTTTCTTGATATCTATTAGAGCAGTTTTGTTCTTTTCTAGCTATATATTTTTAATTTGGTTTTATTCTCATAAACTCAAAAAAATGGCTTTCATTGGCAATTTAATTGCTTCTTTTTTAGCTGTTTTACCATTTTTTGCCATTCTGTTGTACTATAAAAATTTCTATTCTCAAATTTTTGCTCATGCAACCTTTTTGTTTTTATTGATTTTAATTAGAGAAATGATTAAAGACCTAGAAAACATTAAAGGTGATGTTGCTAACGATTATCAAACAATTCCAGTTCTTTTTGGCGAAAAAATATCAAAACAAATCATTACTGTTTTAACGCTCGGAACGCTAATTCCGGTTTATTTATTGATTGAAATATTTGAAGTTGGATATATGGACATCTATTTCTATTTCAGTTTAATTGTTCTACTTTTCTTTTTACAGCTACTTTGGAAATCCAATGACAAATCAGGTTATTTAAAACTTCATAACATTTTGAAACTACTAATTGTTTCGGGTGTTTTCTGCATTGTGCTTATTGAACCTGAAGTTTTAATTCATGGAAAACGATTATTAAAATTATAATTTTCTGAAATAAATAACATTATCAATTACTCATTAATCAATTATCAATTCTAGAAAAGCTATCTTTGCAAAAATTCTAGAATCATGAATAAGAAGGAAGGCAACAATAAACGAAACACCTCACGACCAAATAGTTCGAGACCAAGTTCGAATAAGCCAAAACCTGCCATGCCAAAACGTGCTCAAGGTCCAAAAAAAGTAAAACCATCAACCGATGATGCTACTCCAAAAAGAACAACAAAACCTTTAAAAGCGACTTCAAATAATTCTCCAAAACCACTAAAATCTGATGATATCCGATTAAACAAATACATTTCAAATTCTGGTATTTGTTCGCGTCGTGATGCTGATATTTATATACAGTCTGGAAATGTAAAAGTTAATGGTCAAGTTGTAACTGAAATGGGTTACAAGGTAAAACCCGGAGATGTTGTTAATTTTGATGGAAGTATAATTTCTCCTGAACGTAAAGAATACATCTTACTGAACAAGCCGAAAAACTTCACAACTTCAAACGAAGATGATGCCGACCATAGAAATGTTATGGAATTAGTTCGTGTTGCTACAAAAGCAAAAATTCAACCAATTGGAAGAATGGATAAAAACACAACAGGTTTATTGGTTTTTACTAATGATACAGATATGATTAGAAAATTCAGCTTACCTAATCAAAAATCAACAAAAATTTATCAAGTTTCTTTAGATAAAAATCTAAAATTTGAAGATTTAGAAAAAATTTCAGGTGGCGTTACTCTTGATGGTCATCGCCTTTATGTAGATGAAATCAGTTATATTGAAAATGAACCTAAAACAGAAATTGGACTTAAATTAAGAACTTCAAATGTAAAAGTTGTGCGTTCTATTTTTGAAAGTTTTAGTTATAATGTTTTAAAAGTTGACCGAGTTTCTTTCGCTGGTTTGACCAAAAAAAATCTACCTCGTGGAAACTGGCGTTTTCTAACGGAGCAAGAAATAATTAATTTGAAAAACGTATAAAAAAGTTATATTTACTCTTTAAAATCCCAGTTCTTTTGGGATTTTTTTATTTAAATAAATTATGTCAACAGAAAAAAACCTATCTATTGCTCATCTTTGGTTTGAAGCATTTAATGCTCATAATCTTGAAAAATTATTATCGCTTTATGATGATGAAGCCCAACATTTTAGTCCAAAATTAAAAATCCGACATCCAGAAACTAATGGATTAGTAATTGGCAAAAATGCTTTAAGAAACTGGTGGCAAGACGCTTTTGAAAGATTGCCAACACTTCATTACAAGGTAACTTCGTTGACTTCAAATGATGATAGAGTTTTTATGGAATACATCCGAACAGTTTCAGATGAAGAAAACATGTTGGTAGCAGAAGTTTTGGAAATTAAAGAAGGTAAAATTATTGCTTCCAGAGTTTATCATGGTTAATTTTATATTTTTATTAACGTAGGATTTTTGCAAAATTTTTAGTTTTACCAAACTCAATCAATTCATTATGAGAAAAACATACACCTTTTTAACTTTCCTTTTAATTTCAATTCTAATGATTAGCTGTAAATCTGAAGAAAAAAAAACAATTGATTTTAAATCTATAACCGATAATTATTTCAAAGAAAAGAATAATTTAAATCCATTAGAAGCAACTCAAAATGGACAAGCTGAATATAATGATAAATTAGTTTTTGAAATGACTGATTCTTTTAGAAAGCACAAAAAAGAGGTCTATTCAAATGTTTTAGAAGAATTAAAATCTGTAAATTATAATTCTCTTTCAGAAGAAGAAAAAAACAGTTATGATATAATGAAATGGGATGCAGAAATTGAATTAGAATTATTAAAACATAAAACTAATTTAATGCCAATTCAGCAATTTTGGGGAACACATTTAACAATGGGACAATTTGCAAGTGCAGAAAGTGCTCAACCATTCAAAAATGAAAAAGATTATGATAATTTTTTAAAAAGAATGGATTTATATTCCGTTTGGATTGATTCTGCAATTGTTTATATGAAAAAAGGAATTGATGAAAAAATTGTTTTGCCAAAAGCTTTATCAGAAAAAATTACACCTCAATTTGAAGCATTAATAACCAAAAACATTGAAGATAATTTGTTCTATTCTAGTATTAAAAATTTCCCATCTGATTTTAGTGATGAACAAAAAAATAATTTTTCAAAAGCTTATACCACTACCATTAATAAAAAATTAATTCCTCAATTTCAAAAAATGGTAAACTTCTTGAATTCAGAATATATTCCAGCCTCAAGAGAAACAAGTGGAATTGGAAGTTTAAAAGGCGGAAACGAATTGTATAAAGTTTATGCAAAACAATGGACAACTACTTCAAAAACTCCTGATGAAATTCATCAGCTCGGTTTAAGTGAAGTTGCCAGAATAAAAGCCGAAATGGAAAAAGTTAAAGAACAAGTTGGCTTTAAAGGAACAATAGTTGAGTTTTTTGATTACGTTAGAAACAAACCTGAATTAATGCCATTCACAAAACCTGAACAAGTGATTGCTAATTTTGAAAAAATTCATGCTACTATAAAACCTAATGTAGATAAATTATTTTCATTACAACCAAAAACGCCTTTTCAAATAAAGAGAACAGAAGCCTTTAGAGAAAAAACTGCAAGTGCTGAATACAATCAAGGTGCAGCCGATGGTTCAAGACCAGGAACTTTTTATGTTCCAATTCCAGATGTAAAAAAATACAACTATTATGGAGATGAAGATTTGTTTTTACACGAGGCAATTCCGGGGCATCATTTTCAAATTTCATTACAGCAAGAGAATCAAGATTTACCAGATTTTAGAAAATACAGTTGGTATGGTGCTTATGGTGAAGGTTGGGCTTTATATACCGAAAGTTTAGGAAAAGAATTAGGACTTTATACTGATCCTTATCAATATTTTGGAATGTTAAGCAATGAGATACACCGCGCTATTAGACTAGTTGTTGACACTGGAATTCACAGCAAAGGTTGGACAAGAGAACAAGCAATTAAATATTCGTTAGAAAATGAAGCCGAAAGTGAAGCAAGTATTATTTCAGAAATAGAACGCTATATGGCAATACCTGGTCAAGCACTTTCTTATAAAATTGGTCAGTTGAAAATTCTTGAATTACGAAAAAAAGCGCAAGATAAACTAAAAGACAAATTTGACATCAAAGTTTTTCATCAAAAAGTTTTAGAATCTGGGGTGATGCCTTTAGCTTTACTTGAAAAGAAAATAAATAATTGGATTCAATTTTCTAAATAAAAATAGAGTTCCTCAAAATGAGGAACTCTATTTTTTTATGTTACTTTCTAATAATTCAAAATTTATTGGATTTCCGTTTACGTCAAAATATTGGTAAAAATATTTTAATTTACCATCAAATTCTTCTATTCGAACATCCATTTGGTAAAATCCGCCTTTCCATTCAACAACAACGCTAAAAGAATATTCAGCAACTCCAAAACTATTAGGCAACGTGCTTGAATAAACTAATCGTCTTGATTTCAGATTTAATATATTGATATCAAAGTTTTCAAAAGTTCCTATTCCATATTCATTGAAATCAATACTTTCCTCGTCGTGATGACCAATAGTTCTGCTTCTTTTCTTAATGTCTTTTGGATCATTATAAATGTCCTTAATCGAAATAATGACATCTTTTAATGAACTCTTCCCCACATTAAAAACATAAAAACGAAGTTGATGCACATAAGTAGCAACATTAGCTGTTAATTCACTACTATCAATATTTTTCTCATCTGAAAGTTCTAAATCGGTAATTTCAATTAAAGGCAAATTATGACCAATCATGCTTTCAAAAGAAGCATAATTCTCTGATGAAGAAAAAACATCTGTTTGCAGTAGTTTATGTTCTTCTATAACTTTTGTTAATTTTTCTATTTCTTTTTTTACCTTATTTAATTCAACCTCAGTTTCGTTTTTCTTACCTTTCGAATTTTTATTGTACAGATAAATAAAGACTATTGATAAAATGACTAAAAGACAACCTAATGATAGTAACAAAATTGTTATCATAAATGTTCCTTTATTTAGTTTTGATGTTTAAAATTCAAAACGCTCTAATTGTTAAATTATGAACTAAATCTATAGCAAAACTTACTATAATTAAATTTTTAACGACAAATGACTAAATAATAAGTTAAAATTACATAAATCAGCATCCATTCGCTGTCTTTTTGATATAAAATAAAAAAGCCCAAACTTTCGTTTGAGCTTTCTGTGCGGGTAATAGGACTCGAACCTACACGCCTTGCGGCACCAGATCCTAAGTCTGGCACGTCTACCAATTTCGCCATACCCGCAAAAATTGTGAGTGCAAATATAGTCATTATTTTCAAATTCCAAATAGTAATGTCTATTTTCCAAAATAAATACTTGGTTAGTTTTTCGGAATTTGAATTCGTATATTTGACCTTATAATAAAAACACACAATGGACAATATCAAACAATACGTTCAAGAAAACAAAGAGCGTTTTATCAATGAGTTAATTGAATTATTAAAAATCCCTTCTGTTAGCGCAGATACTGCTTATTCTCAAGATGTTATTGACACGGCTGAAGCAGTAAAAAGTAGTTTAGAAAATGCAGGTTGTAATTTTGTAGAAATATGTGAAACCGATGGTTATCCAATAGTTTTTGGTGAGCACATTATTGATAAAAATTTACCAACCGTTTTAGTTTACGGTCATTATGATGTTCAACCACCAGATCCAATGGAACTTTGGACTTCACCACCATTTGAACCCGTTATTAAAACCACTGAAATTCATCCGGAAGGAGCAATTTTTGCTCGTGGTGCATGCGACGATAAAGGTCAAATGTATATGCATGTAAAAGCTTTTGAATACATGATTAAAAACAACTGTTTGCCTTGTAACGTTAAGTTTATGATTGAAGGTGAAGAAGAAGTTGGTTCAAAAAGCTTGAGCTCATTTGTTGAAAATAATCAAGAAAAATTATCAAATGATGTAATTTTAATTTCCGATACTGGGATGATTTCTAACCAACAACCGTCAATCACAACAGGTTTACGCGGTTTAAGTTACGTTGAAGTTGAAGTTACAGGTCCAAATCGTGATTTACATTCAGGTCTTTATGGTGGTGCAGTAGCAAATCCAATAAACATTTTATCAAAAATGATTGCATCGCTTCATGATGAAAATAATCACATTACGATTCCAGGATTTTATGATAAAGTTGAAGAACTTTCATCAGCAGAAAGAGCAGAAATGGCTAAAGCACCATTTAGTTTAGAAAATTATAAAAAGGCTTTAGACATCAATGATGTTTATGGTGAAACTGGCTATGTAACCAATGAAAGAAACTCTATTCGACCAACACTAGATGTCAACGGAATTTGGGGTGGTTATACTGGTGAAGGTGCAAAAACAGTTATCGCTAGCAAAGCATATGCAAAAATTTCTATGCGATTAGTACCAAATCAGGATTGGCATGAAATAACAGAATTATTTACCAAACATTTTGAAAGCATTGCTCCAAAAGCAGTAAAAGTTAAAGTAACTCCACACCATGGCGGACAAGGATATGTTACGCCAATTGACAGTATTGGTTATCAAGCCGCTAATAAAGCCTATACTGAAACTTTTGGTGTTCAAGCAATTCCTGTTCGTTCTGGCGGAAGTATTCCTATCGTAGCCTTATTTGAAAAAGAATTAAAATCAAAAACTATCTTAATGGGATTTGGTTTAGATTCGGATGCGATTCATTCTCCAAACGAACATTTTGGAGTTTTTAATTACTTAAAAGGAATTGAAACGATTCCATTGTTTTATAAGTATTTCGTAGAATTAAGTAAATAAATTTAATACTAAAATTATAAAAAATCCGTTTTAAATAAAACGGATTTTTTTATGGCCAAACAACTATTCAACCTTATTTTCTTAATTTCAATCTGCTTACTACTCACAAATTGCAAAACCAACAGAACCGTTAATGGTTTTAAACAAGGAAAATGGATTTCAATTGACACAACTAACAATCAAGTTTACAAACATGTAGAATTTTACAAAAAAGGTGAAGAAGTAAAAACTTGGAAAACTTTTAAAAATAAAAAAAAGTATAAAGTAGAAAAATACAAAAAAGGAATTTGCTTGGTTACTTACTATCATCCGAATGGTAAAATTGCCATTAAAGGTCAAACCAAACAAGAGGTTTCAGAAAAAGAAATTCATTGGTATTATTTTGGAGATTGGTTATTTTTTGATGAAAACGGTAAACTAACCAAAACTAAGATTTACGAAAACGGTACTTTTATAAATGATTTTGATTAAAAAAAACACCAACTAAAAAGTTGGTGTTTTTATTTTATTTTGTCAATTCATGAACTGACCTGTAAACATAATCACCATGAACACCTGTGGTATATTTGTTCATTTTTTCATTAAATGCTTTTCGTTTGTCATCATCATTCCAATTTGCATTGTATAGTTCACCATTTTTTTTCAGAGCACTTTCCAAATCTGCCAAAGACTCAACTACAAAAACTTCTGTAAATTGAGTTTTATCTGAACCCCAAGCATGTTCGTTAGGATAATATGCCTTTATTAAATCGTTCTTATTTATTACAGCATCAAAAAATTGTTTGCTTAATTCATCAAATTCCTTATCGGTTCCATTTTCTGGGAAAGCAAAATGACTTACTCTAACATAGTAAACCATATCTTTATCAAAATTAGCTTTTGGTGTTTTTTGGACTGGCAAAGTTGCATAAATCTCATCTGAATGTTCTTTGGCGTAATATTTTGCTCTTTTTGTGAAAAACGCTCTTCTGTCTTTTTCATTAGGCCAAGCAGCTTTAATTAGTTCTTGTGTTTTCTCCGCAGCTTTTTCAATATCACTCCAAGATTCATAAGTTGTAACCAAAATTAACTCTGTATTATCCGCAGTAAAATAGTGCATCAAATACAATTGTCCTTTAATTAATGGATTCTTTTTAACTACTTTATCAAGATATTCTCTTTCTACAGCTTTCCATTCATCCATAGAAAAATTTTCCATATCCATATTCCAGTGCATTTTTGTTGCTGTAACAAAATAGGGGTTTGTCTCTTGAGCAAAAGAGAAATTGCTCAATAACAGCATTATTAAAAATACTGTTAACATTGACTTCATTTTTTTCATAATTTCAAAATTTGTTTATAATTGGTTATTGATTACAAATTCGAAATTTGGGACTGAACTTTTAGGTATTTATCAATGGGTAATGCTAATATACAAAATTTATTTCATATTATATTAATAATGAATTACTTATATTTTTATTAAACTATGTCTTTTAATTAAAAAATATCTTCAAAATATAAAATTCAAGGTCAATTTTTATACTAAAACTATTTTTTTGGCGTTATATTTGTGTATCATCAATCAAAAATCAATCAATCATGTTAAAACGTTTTTTCCTTTTATGTTCAGGTGTAGATAATAACATTGTGAACTCTTGTTCAAACGGTGAACAAAACAAATATGCCGGAATTGGCGCCACCGTTTTCTTTACAGCTGTTATGGCTTTTATTGCTAGTAGTTATGCGCTTTTTACAGTTTTTGACAATGTTTACACTGCAATTCCCTTTGGAATTGTTTGGGGATTTTTAATTTTTAATCTTGATAGATTTATAGTTTCCACAATTAAAAAGCGTGAAAGTTTTTTAGACGAATTTATTCAAGCAACACCAAGAATTGCTTTAGCAATTGTAATCGCAATTGTGATTTCTAAGCCTTTGGAAATAAAAATTTTCGAAAAAGAAATTGCTACAGTTTTATTGAAAGAAAAAAATGCCATGGCTTTGGCCAATAAAAAAGAAGTAGCTAATTATTTTCAAAGTGATCTTGATAAAAACAAAGCGCAAATAGATAGTTTAAAAAGCGACATTAGTAAAAAGGAAAAAGAAGTAAACGATTTATATAGTGTATATATTACTGAAGCTGAAGGCACAAAAGGAACAATGAAACTTGGAAAAGGTCCGGTTTATAAAGAAAAACGCGAAAAACACGATGCAAGTTTAATAGAACTCTCTGAATTAAAGAATAAGAATCAAGCAAAAATTGCAGATTTAGAAACAAAAGCAAAAACTCTACAATCAGATTTGGATAAAAAAGTATCTGAAACGGAGCCAATTATTGATGGATTTGATGGATTAATGGCAAGAATAAATGCATTAAACAAACTACCATGGTTACCTTCCTTTTTTATTATGCTTTTATTTTTTGCAATTGAAACTTCTCCAATTATAGCCAAATTATTATCGCCAAAAGGTGAATATGATTTTAAATTAGAAGATGCTGAATTAGCTGTTAAGAATGTTTTAGCGCAAAATAAACATCAAAGCGAATTACAAAGAAAAACTGATGCTGAAATATATGATAAAGTTTATGCTGACATTCGTGATGATAAAGAATTATTCAACTACAAGAAAAAAGGAGCAATCGAACTATTAAAGCTCCAAGCCGATGGTTTTGTTGAAAAACAGAAAAAATCAATGTAAATAAAAAAATCCCTTTCAATGTGAAAGGGATTTTTTGTTTACATAAAGCTTAAAATTTCAGCTTTCATTTTATCATATTCTGCTTGCATAATTAATCCGTTATCAAGCAATTTTTTATAATTCTGTAGTTTTGAAAACAATTCGTCTTGCGACAATTCACCAAGGCCTTTTTCAGAAACTTCTAATTTCTCGCCTGGAAACTGTTTTTCATCTCTATAACCAGAAACTGGTACAATTTCGGCAAAATCAATGACCTCTTCCGTAGGCGTTTCTTCTATTTCTTCAACTTGAGAAATTGATGATTCTGTTTCATTCTTTACTTCATTTACTAAAGTTGAATTTTGAACAGGATTTTTTAATAAATCTAGTTGTTCTTTAGCAAAAGTATATAACTTTCTTGCTTGATTTTTTGGCAAATAATCAATTGTTTGTGTTAAATCAGTTTTGGTAGTAAAAGTAAAATCAGCACCAAAAATTCCCTCTTTTACAAAACTCGCAGCAATATCATCCCAATCATAATCAACGAATTCCATTGATAATCCTAAGTTTTTTGGCTTACAAAGAATAATTCGCTTGTTGGTTACAATTACACTATCAGGAAGAATGGTTACTGCTGGTTTTTTTTGCACAGCAATGTATCCAACTTCTTCATTAGTCATCAACAAATTCTCCAATTTTGCAGTGATTTTCTCGATAGCTTTTGGATCCTGATCTTCGTTTAATATTTTCTTTAAGTTTTCTAACATCTTCAAAATATTTTTTCTGAGTACAAAAGTACAGTCTAATTTTCTAATTAAAGAATTTCATTTTGAATTTTTTTTGTTAAGCTTTTAAAAACCAATTCGTAAGAATGATTGATTAATTCACACATCATTTTATCATTAACATCACTGTTAAAATCAACAGTATTCCAATGAATTTTACTCATATGATAACCTGGATTTATAGCTTCATATTCTGCTCTGAGTTCTTGTGCCTTTTCGGGATTGCATTTTAAATTAAGTGAAGGTGTTCCTTTTTCCCATTCTTTTAATGAAGTTAGACAAAACATTTTCCCCCCAACTTTAAAAACCAAAGTATCTTCATCAAACGGAAAATGTTCGGTTACTCCTTTTTTGGAAAGACAAAACTCATATAACTGCTGAATGTTCATATCTTATATAAAATTGGCTTACTTGGCGAAGCATCGTTTTCAAAAGAAGCAATTTGAAGATTTAAAAGATAACTTCCATCCGCAACTTCATCTGCAACAAAAATCATTTCAGTAATTGTGCAATTTAATCGTGCATCTTTATTAAGATTTTCAACATCTTTCACATTCCAAAAAGCTTTATGTGCCAATAATTTCCCTTCATCTTCTTCCCTGTCAACACTTGGCAAATCAATTAATAAATGCTGAATTCCTTTCTCACGAATAAAAATTGCCGCTTCTTCACTCAAATATGGCGGATTGGTATTTGAATAATTTTTAGATTTTTTTGACTCAGAATTTGGCAATGTTCTAATGATTAAAGCTTCAGAATTTTTGTTTTCTAATGCTTTTTCTAATTGAGATTTTGTTATTACTAAATCATTTGCAAAACTTTCTGGTTGAATTGAAATTAATTCTGCTGAAAAAAAAAATTGCTTTAAACACTGATTTATTGAATAAAACGCTTTGGTAATATGACCTAAACATTCAGTATGCGTTCCGTGTCCGTGTGGATTAAAAAAAATGTTATTAAAATTAGTAGAACTTCCTTCGGAAACTTTTCCTATCCAATCACCAAATTTTACAGGTTCAATTTGTGGTTTTTCAATATACCAAGCTATTGGATTTTTATCAGTATTTGATAATGGAATGGAAATATCAATAGGCTTTGATAAATCTATTTCAAATTTGTTGTCAATTATTGCTTTCATCATTCCAAATTTAGTAAAAACAAATCACTCGCAATTCCATCGCTTAAAAACTTACCAGATTTAGTAGTTCGTAAAATATTTTCATCTACAAAAAGTAAATGGTCTTCAATATATTTTTCGGCTTGTTGGTTCAAATAATCTAAATATGTTTTGCCAAACTCTTTTTCAACTCTATCTAAAGAAATTCCCCAAACAGTTCGTAAACCTGTCATAACATACTCATTATATCTATCTGTTTTTGATAACATTTCGGTTTCTGATGGCAGTTTGTTTTCTTTCAAGGAGTTAATATAAATACTGTTATTCGAAATATTCCAACTTCGTGTAACACCATCATAACTATGAGCTGAAGGACCAATGCCTATGTATTTTTTTCCTAACCAATAACTCGAATTGTTTTTTGAAAAATAATTTTCTTTACCAAAATTGGATAACTCATAATGTATAAATCCATTTTCTTCAAGTTTGTCAACCAATAAGTGAAAATGCTCTTGCGCTAATTCATCATCAAGTTGTGGAATAATACCTTGCTTTATAAACTTATGTAAAGCCGTTTTAGGCTCAACAGTCAAAGCATAACTAGAAATATGTGGAATATTAAATGACAAAGCAGTTTCGATGTTTTGAAGCCATTTTTCTTTACTCATATTAGGCATGCCGTAAATCATATCAATCGAAATATTATCAAAATATTTGGTTGCAAATTCCAAACATTCTTTTGATTCAATTGCATTATGAGCTCGATTCATTAACTTTAAATCTTCTTCAAAAAATGATTGAATTCCGATGCTTAATCTATTAATTCGTGAGTTGGCAAATTCAATTATTCGTTCTTTAGATAAATCATCAGGATTGGCTTCAATCGTAATTTCAGGATTTTCAACAACTTTATAATGTTTAAAAACTTCATCTATCAAAAATTGTAAATCTGAAATCTGCAATATCGAAGGTGTTCCACCACCAAAATAAATTGTTTCAACAACATCGTCGCTAAACTCACTTTTACGCAGTTGAATTTCGTTTGCCAATGCTGTAATCATTTCGTCTTTCTTCTTTAATGAAGTAGAAAAATGAAAGTCGCAATAATGACAAGCTTGTTTGCAAAAAGGTATGTGAATGTATATTCCAGACAAAATTATTTCTTTACACGTTCTTCATTTTGTTTCACAAAAGCATCCCAACCCGAATAACTTTTAGTTCCTATTACTTTTCCTGAATTAAAAAAGTGACAAACTGCAGCAGCTAAACCATCCGTAGAGTCTAGGTTTTTAGGTAACTCTTTTAATCCTAAAAGTTGTTGAAGCATTTTAGCAACTTGTTCTTTACTGGCATTTCCATTGCCTGTGATGGCCATTTTTATTTTTTTTGGTTCGTATTCTGTTATTGGAATTAGTCTTGATAAACCTGCTGCCATGGCAACGCCTTGTGCTCTACCTAATTTTAGCATGGATTGCACATTTTTTCCAAAAAAAGGAGCTTCGATAGCTATTTCATCAGGATGATGGGTTTCTATCAACTCAATGGTTCTCTCAAAAATGACTTTTAATTTGGTATAATGATCATCATATTTACTTAAAATCAATTCATTCAATTGAATAAATTCCATTTTTTTATTAATAACTTTTATCAAACCAAAACCCATAATGGTTGTTCCTGGGTCAATTCCTAATATGATGCGTTCGTTAGCCAATTAATTTAATTTATGTAAAAGTAAATACTTATTTGATAATAAATAAAAAAGGTCGTTATAAATAACGACCTTTTAATTATAAACTGAATAAATTATTCTACTACAATTTTTTTGGTAATTTGTTTTTCGCCATCTTGAACTTTAACTAAATAAATTCCAGATTGAATATTACTTAAATTAATTGTTTCGTTAAAGAAACCATTATTTTGATAGTCATTTGAAAAAACACTTCTACCTCGAATATCAAATACACCAACATTAATTTTATTCGTAGAATTTGAATTAAATGAAATATTGAAATTCCCATTATTTGGATTTGGATACAAACTAAAATTTTGCAATGAGTTTTCATTAACTTCCAATGGAACAGCAGTATTTTTACATAAATTAAGCGTCCATCCATTAATTGCTCCACCATCTAAATTAAATTGATCAAATACTCGTAAAGTCCATATCCCATTCATAGTTTGACCATTAAAGGCAGTTAATGTTTCCAATGGAATAACAACTCCCGATATTGCTGGACTCACTTGACAAACTAATGGTATTCCAGAATCATCAAATGTAGCAGTTATATTTTCTAACTCAGCATCTGCACATGGTCTTTGAACTAATTTAACTTGTGTTCCTGCTGGACTAATTAAAGTAATTGTTAAATCGTTTACATAAGTATGAGAAATATTCAAAGTAACATTAACATCAGATATTACATCTGTATCTGGAACAGACAAAGTTGAATTAACAGTTACATTTGCTGTAGTTGGAATAGTTATTGGCACGTTTGTAGAATTGTAATTTGTACATGTAATTTGACCTGTTTTAAACAAGTAAACTTGACTGTAATTACCAAAACATGAACTATTTTTCGGCAATACTCTCCAATAATATTGTGTAGCACTTGATAAGTTATTCAAAGCAAAACTATTTGTAGCAACAGTTCCCGAATAACTTATGGTTGAAAAATTTGGATCTGTAGAAACTTGAACATCATATAAAGTAGCATTTGAATCTGCTTGCCAGGTTAGATTTAATGCTGAATTTTGACCAATAGCTTGATTTGCAGGTGATGTTAAGATTAAATTATTAAAGGTTGAGTTAAGTAAATTTAAATAAAACGGAACTGTTTTACTCGTAACGCCATCTGTAGCTGTTACTGTTAAATTATAGAATGCAGCAGTCAAGTTATTAGTATTTGAAATCGTCATTGTAACATTTCCGCTAGAAGTCATTGTATTTGGAGTAAAAGTAACTACCGAACCAGCAGGTTGACCAGAAACTGAAAAAGTAGTTGTACCACTAAATCCAGCATAAGCAGAATAAGGAATTGTGTAATCTATTGTTGCGCCAGTACATGCTTCTTTATTTTGTTGTTCAGCAATCCCATTGAAAGCAATTGCAAAACTTGAAGTTGGAGCTGTAATTGTGAAATTAGCATTAGAAATATCAAAGAAAATATGCTTATATCCTTTCACCATTATTCTATTAGCTGTACCAACATTGTTTGGAACCGTTATCGTTTCTGAACCATCATTTGGAACTTTACTTGCTAATAGAATTGGATATGTAAAACCTCCATCTGTAGATAAAAATATATCAACATAAGCTGCATTAACATTATTAGAAGTTGTTCCTGCAACGTCCCAAGTTACTGTTTGATTTGAACCAACTGTCCAAGAAACAGCTGTATTTGGCGATGAAACTAAAAATGGTCCAGCTGTGGCATTTACTGTTACAACCATTGCATCAGAATTAGTTTGACCTGCACCAGCATAATTATCTCTTGCGGTAAATACAAAATTTAGTGTTCTAGCAACAGAACTTAATGCTTCAACATTAATTTCCGAACCAGCAGTAGTTGATTGATTTGCTATTATACTTTGAATTCTAGGAAAATATCTTGAAGGTGAAGTCGTAGGATTATAAGATCTCCAATTTGGACCACCTAATTTGGTCGCAGATGCTCCACTATTAGTACCCGTTTGTGAAGGTGTAGTGGTAATCGCTGAATCATTTTGTTCCCAACAATATGTCATTGTATCACCATTTCCATCGTAAGCTGTACCTGTTAAAACGAAAGGAGTACTTTTTGGTATTGTATAATCAAAACCAGCATCTACCTCTGGAGTAATATTTGTTAGATTTATTCTTTGTGGACAAGTTTTTGCAACCATATTATCCTGAATTTGTTTAATGTTTGCATAAATAAAATAAGCATCTGAATGAGGTTGTACGTCTTGAGCCGTAATTCCAGCATATCCCATAATAGTAGAACCTGAACCTGGTTCAACATTAACACCACTTCCTTCTACACTATTTGAAAATGTATGATTCCCTCCAAATTGATGTCCCATTTCATGAGCAACATAATCAATATCAAAATTATCTCCCATTGGAACTCCATCTGCTGGTGAAGTTTTTCCACTTCCTTTAACTCCATTTACACAAACACATCCTATACATCCCGCACTTCCGCCACCACCAGTTGAACCAAACATATGACCAATATCATAATTTGCTTCACCAATTACATTTGTTAAAGTAGTTTGCAATTGTCCATTCCATGCACCAATATTAGTTGAATAAGGATCAGTATTTGGATTAGTATAAACAACTAATGAATTGTTAGCTATCAAGTTCATATGAATAGCTAAGTCTTTCTCAAAAACTCCATTTACTCTGGTCATTGTTGCATTCATTGCTGCCAAAGCACCGTTAACAGTTCCTCCAAAATAAATGGCATATTCTCCATTACATGAAAGAGCTAATCTAAAATTCAATAATTGACCTGAACTTGATCTATTTTGAGAATTTAAAGATTCCTTTAATTCATTATTTAGTTTAACATCTTCTGTTGAACATACAAATGGTAAATTTCCTCGTTTTCTGTCTGCACTTGTAAAGAAAGCATAAACAGAACTATCTTGAGAATATGGCTCAAAAAATTCTGTTCCTTTATCTGCTCTGAAAATTATTCCTTGAAAACCACTTGGATCTGAACTCATTCTAATTATTGCAGTTTTATCATCAATTCCTTTTCCAATGTATGATCTAATCTCTGGAAATTGAGCCTGTAATTGAGGATCAAAATTTGAAAACTCAAACATTTGAAAACGTTCAATATCTCCATTTGAATTTGGAACTGAAATTACAACTTTTGAAGAACTAGTTGTCAATCTATTTGGTGATTGTTGTAATAAGTTTTTTAATTCATTTGCTGCTACTTGATACAAGGTAAAATTGTCTGGAAAACTATTTCTTTGGACAAATTTATTTGGTGTAATTTCTCTCGATTCATTTTTCTTCCAAATATCTTTTTGAGAAAATGAAGAAAAACAAAGAAATAATGCAATAATTAGTAATTTAATTCTCATTTTTTTGTGGTTTTTTTAATGAATTTTGTAAATAGTCGCTAAAAATATAAAAAAAATTAAAGCTTGTTTATTTTTTATGAATAAAACTCAATAATGGATAATTAGGTTTCCATTTTTTTAATAGTTTATTTTGTCGAATGAATTTGAAAAGGATAAATAAAGCTCTAATTTTAATCTTAAAAGTCTCAATAATTGCTCTTGCTTTTTATTTTATCTATTATAAATTAGTTACAGACAATAAAATTATTTGGAGTGATTTTGAAACCAAAATCAAAAATAAATTCTCTTTTTGGATCATAATTCTTTTACTACTTTTTAGCATTCTAAACAGATATTTGGAAATTTTAAAATGGAAAAATCTTGTTTTATCGATTGTTCCAATTTCTACTTATGAAGCAACAAAACAAGTTCTTGGAGCATTAACTGCAGGCATTGTTACCCCGAATGGAATTGGAGAATACGCTGGAAAAGCTCTTTTTTATGAAAAAATTAAAACCAAAAAAATTATTCTACTTAATTTAGTTTGCAATGGTGTTCAAATGATTTTCACTGTTTTTTTTGGACTAATAGGTTTATTTTTTCTTGAATATTATCAATTTGGTTTTACAATAATTGGAATTGGAATTATATTGTACCTGATAATTACTTTTATTAAAAAGTTCAAAATAAAAGGATATTCGTTAAGTGTTCTTTTTGAAAAGATTAATAAAATTCCAAAAAAAATTCATCAAAAAAATATTTTACTTGGTTTTCTAAGATATTTAGTTTTTTCTCATCAATATTATATTTTATTTTTAATTTTTGATGTTCATTTGCCTTACTTGACATTAATGTCAACAATTGCTGTTGTTTATTTTTTAGCTTCATCATTGCCAAGTTTTCAAATGTTTGATTTTGCGGTAAAAGGTAGTGTAGCTTTGTTTTTCTTTGGTAAATTTGACATAAATGAATGGACGATAATTTTTATAAGTACTTTAATGTGGTTTTTGAATGTCGTTTTACCAGTAATTTGGGGAAGTTTTTATGTCTTAAATTTTAAATCAAAATGGAAATAGCTTTTATAATTATAGTATTAATTTATTGCGTTTTTATCCTTCAATTTGTTGTTGGATTTAATAAGATAAAAACCTTTTCATTTAGTAATGAATTAAAACCTAAAACATCTTTTACCATTATTGTTCCCTTTAGAAATGAAGCAAAAAATTTACCTAAGCTTTTAAAATCATTCTCTAAACTAAATTATCCAAAAGAATTAATAGAAATTATCATGATTGATGATGATTCTGAGGATAATTCGAGTTCAATTTTTATTCAATGGCGAATGCAAAATGATGAAATTGACACTACTTTGTTAGAAAATCTTCGATTGACTAATTCACCCAAAAAAGATGCAATTGCCCGAGCAATGCCAATTGCTAAAAACGAATGGATTATTACAACTGATGCCGATTGTGAAGTTAAAAAAGATTGGCTAAAAACTATTGATAATTATATTCAGACCAATGTGGTTGAAATGATTGCTGCACCGGTAATCTATAAGACAAAAAATAACTGGTTTCATCAATTCCAACAATTTGATTTATTGAGTTTGCAAGGAACGACTATAGGTAGTTTTGGAATCAATAAACCATTTATGTGCAACGGCGCAAACTTTGCTTACACTAAAAAACTATTTTTAGAACTCGGTGGTTTTGGTGAAAACGATTCGTTTGCATCTGGTGATGATGTTTTTTTACTTCAAAAAGCTATTGCTAAATATCCTGAAAAGGTTAGCTTTTTAAAGTCGAAAGAAGTTATAGTAACCACAAAACCAGAAAATGATTTATTCAAACTTTTTATGCAAAGAGTTCGTTGGGCAAGCAAGACTTCGAGTTATAAATTTAATTATCCAAAAGTATTAGGATTAATTGTTTTGATGACAAATGCTATTATTGTCTATGGAATTATTGCCTTGATTTTAAACAAATTTGATTGGAGAATATTGCTTGTATTATTCCTTATGAAATATATTGTTGATTATAGTTTATTACATAAATCAAATAAATTCTTGAATAAAAGCAAGTTTATGCTTCCTCTCGCAAGCAGTTTAGTTTATCCCTTTTTTGTAACAATTGTTGGGGTTTACAGTTTATTTGGTAGTTTTAAATGGAAAGGCAGAAGTTTTAAAAAATAACTATTCCATTTTTAAAATAACCGGAAGAATAAATTGTGTTTTTACAGGAATTCCTCTTTTTATAGCTGGTTTTATTTTAGGTAAATCAACTAATCTTGAATGCAAAATGCTGTCTATTTTGATGGTATCATAGGCAACGGTGTCTTTTGGAAATTGTGGCTCAAATTTTAATGCTGAATCTGGGAAAATTGTAACTTTTACTTCAATGGTATCCAATTCATGAAATAAATTAGCTAATGAATCAACCGCTAATTTTTGTTGAATTGTTTCAGTCAAAAATTCGAAAAAGCATTGTTTTCTTTCTTCTTCGTTACTAATCTTTTCACACTCAATTACGGTTGGATATTCATCAATTTCTTTCCAATTGATTTCTTTCATTTGCTGTTCTAAAAGTTCTTTTTCAGAAGGAACTTTCTTCTCAAAATAAGAACAAGAAAAACTTGAATACAACAATAAGAAAGCAATCGCTTTTTTCATGAATTTATATATGCATTAGTTTTCAAAAATAGTAAAATAGTTGTGTTTTAATTTGAAAAAAAGGAAGAAACATTTTTGGGAAGCAAAATAGTCTGTTTTTTTGGTAAAAACAAAAAAGCCATCTCGAACAAACGAGAAAGCTTTTCATCGGTCTAACTACTAAACCTGCTACGAGTTACAAATTCGTAGCGAAACAACACAACTAATCTTAAATACCTTTTTGGGCAAAAAAGGTTTTCATTTCTGAAAACCTTTTCCCAATTTAGCGGTCTGGACGGGACTCGAACCCGCGACCCCATGCGTGACAGGCATGTATTCTAACCAACTGAACTACCAAACCTTCGCTTAATTGCGGTTGCAAATATACAATGGTTTTTTATATCTGCAAGGATTTTTTAAAATTTATTTTTATAAAAATTTATTTTTTAGCCAAACATTTGCTTTTCAACCAAGTATGTTGTGAGGATTTTTTCGAAACTATCATCAACAGATACAGGAACGTATTTAATTTTGTTTTGCATACAAGTCATTGCTATTTCTTTGAAATAGCTTTCTACCTTTTCTTCGTAGAGTGTTTTAATATTTTCTGCAAAAAGATTTAGCTCTTCGCCAGATTCTAAATCGATGAACTTTCTTGGTGAATTATCGAAATCAAATTGTATTTCAGTTGCTTTGTCATATACATGGAAAACTACTACTTTGTGCTTGTTATGCTTCAAATGTTGCAAGGCATTGAAGAGTTTTTCTTTGTCTTGATTTTGAAACATATCGGTAAACAAAACAATCATGGAACGACGATGAATTTTCTCTGCGATTTGATGCAAATAAGTAATAGTATCGGTTGTTTTGGTTTGTTTTGGCTTTTCTAATAATTCTTCCAAAATGTTTAATAACATTCTGTGATGTCTATCAGAACCTTTTTCGGGTGCATAATAATCGTATTTATCTGAAAAGATGCTTAGTCCAACTGCATCACGTTGTTTTTTGAGCAAATTCATCAATACTGCTGAAGCAAGAACTGAAAAACCTATTTTATTTTTATAGAATGGTTGGTCATTTTCTAGTTTTGGATAATACATAGAAGAGGAATTGTCAATGATTAAATGACAACGCAGGTTTGTTTCTTCTTCGTATCGTTTTGAATATAATCTGTCGGTTTTTGCAAAAAGTTTCCAGTCGATATTCTTGGTGCTTTCGCCTGAATTGTAGATTTTATGTTCGGCAAATTCGGCAGAAAACCCATGAAACGGCGATTTATGCATTCCTGAAATGAAACCTTCAACGACTTGATTGGCTAACAATTCGAGATGCTTGAAACCTGAGATTAATTCTTTTTGTTGTTCTATCTTCATAATTACATCGTGTGATGAGATTGGGTTGAGTCAAAGATATTGAAAAAGTTTTGATGGTTTTATGGGTTTACTCTTTTTCGGGATTTGGTTGGTTTATTATGGCTGCAATTTCTTTGAGTTGTTTTAGCGGAATAGTTCTTAATGTTTCCTGCCATTGGTTGTCTTCTGGCTTTTGGAGCAAGTTATTTAAAGGATGATTTTGAGGCAAAACAGAATTTTTAGAGTTTCTGTAAACAAACAAATCATTGGGTTCGCAATGGAGGTTTTTACATAATAATTCGACATGGTCTATGCGCATTACTCTTACTTCGTTATTAAGCAATCTGGTGGCAGTATGAGGAGCGATGCCTATTTTGACAAGAAATGAATAGGGTTTATCAATTTGTCTTGCGGCAAAAATGGTTTTTAAGTTGTAAGCTAACATATTGTATTTGTTAAATTATAAAACGTTTATTTTAAAATATAAAAGTATGATTCTATTTTATAAAATAACTATTCTATAATATAAAATTAACATTCTAAAATATAAAACATTTATTGTAATATATAAAAGTAAATTGCTATAATATAAAATACAACTGGCAGAATATAAAATACAATTAGCAGAACATAAAATTAAATAGGGATAATTAATCTTTTATAATATTGTTAAAAATAAAGTTTAATAAAAAAGGCCTAACTTTCGTTAGACCAATTTCTGCTTAAAAACTCAAATTACCACAACTTGCTTTCTATTTTTTATCTTTCACAGGTTTGTCAATTAAATTTGGTGGTAGCTGCCCGAAATTAATTTTGTTCCCATCAGACCACATTGCTTTTCCTGAATTATTTAGATTGTTCTCGTTAAACATCACCTCGTTTAGATTGGAATCAAAATCCTTTGACAAAATTGAATCTGGAATTGATGTTCTATTGGCATCAATTCTATCACCAACAGCTATCCAAGAAATTGTTACATTGCTTGTACCATTGCTTAATTCTTTAATGGTAAATCCATTTTTATCAACAGATTCAATATAAATTCCGTTGCATTGTCCCATTGGTGTGGTAGTCACCACCGGAATATCGCCTAAAAGTTTTTTATATTTTTCATCAAATTCTACTCTTGCAACACCGTTATTCAAATTGATTTTACCTTTTTTATAAATGACGCTTTCGGTAGAGGTTACCGCATAAGCAGCCGTTCTCGAAGCTCCTGTTACAACCAGCTCAATTTGCTTACCCGAAGTATATTCATCACCATTATTGTAGGACGCAAACAAATTACCGGAATTAATAGCGCCTATAAGGTTTCCTCTACTCCAGGAACCAATTAAACCACCATAAAAACCACCGCCAATACTAAACTCAGTTGTTGTCTGTGCCATTCTACCTGTTCCTGAACCATATCCTGCAGCAGAAGAATAAATTCCATAAGTAACTGACGCACTGCTTTTATATCCTAGACTTGACCAATACGTTCCACCAACACTTGCGCCTAAAACACCTCCTGTACGAGTAAAGTCGTTGAAACAAAAACCTGTAGTCCCAAACGTATAAGAGTCACCCCAAACGTTATAACCGCTAGTGGCACCATTACTATCATCTATCCCATAACCGGTTCCATCATTACGAGAATCACGTGTACGGTATCCATAAATTGCATTTTGACCATCTCCATTGGCTGTCAATTGATTCATAAAGACATAAAGCCTATTATTAGTGCTTGGCGTATCACCAATACTTATATTAGCCGGTGCCGTAGCCAAATCATTCATGTTCATTCCATAAATAACATTGCTTATAGAGAGTTGATTGCTTCCATTTACCGTATTTACATTGGCATTGTTACCAATTGCAATGTTGTTTGAACCCGCTATGTTTCCTGATAGAGTGGTATTGCCAATCGAAATATTATTTGAACCTGTTACGTTTTCAAATAAAGAAGGAGAACCAATAGCAATATTATTTGAACCTGAGGAATTAGAAATTAATGTACGAACACCAAAAGCAATATTATTGCTTCCCGATGAATTGTATTCCAAACTCCGGTAACCAATTGCTGTATTAGAGTTACCTGTATTATTAGCCGAAATTAGCGACCCCATTAATGAATGATAACCAACTGCGACGTTGCCGTTATCGTAAGCGGTTGTTCTATTATTTGCAAAACGCATAGCATCCTCACCAATTGCTATGGCTTTAGATCCAGCTCTATTCTCATACATAGCATTTAGTCCAATAGCTATATTCGAACTTCCTATATCATTATTCATCAAAGAATAAGTACCTATAGACACACTATTATCCCCTGTTGTATTGTTTTGGAGTGCATAGTCTCCTATTCCAGTGTTATGGAATCCAGTAGTATTGTCCGTTAAAGAAAAACTACCTACTGCTGTATTCCCTACACCTGTTTGATTACTACTCATAGAAAAAACTCCAATAGCAACATTGTTACCCCCTGTTAAATTGTTTACAAGTGTTTGATATCCTACAGCTGTATTATTGTTACCTGTATTGTTGGCCGGAGTTGTTGAACCCATTAATGATTGATAACCAACAGCAACGTTTTTATTATCAAAAGCAGTTGTTTTATCGTTGGCATATCTCATAGCATCATTGCCGATTGCAACAGCATTAGAGCCAGCCTTATTGTATCTTAAAGAACCAGACCCTAAAGCGACATTACTTACCCCAATGGTATTATCCTCCATTGCTTTGTATCCTACTGCTGTGTTCCAATCACTTAAATTTTTACTAAGCGCTTCTGAACCTAAAGCAGTATTTCCATTTCCTATTACATTTAATTTTAATGCCCCAAATCCAATTCCAACATTATCAAAACCTGTATCTGATGCTCCAGCCATTATTCCAAAATAAGTGGTTAAACGTTGTGAGTTATCTAATATTCCAGCAGGCAAGTTTTGAACTTTAAATCTTAGAGAAGCTAAATCTGTAGTACCTATGAAATTAATAGTTGAATCTGTTCCCGCATTTCCATTTAATCCCCAAGCATTGGCTGTATTGGCACCCACACCTTTCCAACTCGTCGAAGGATTATCCCAATAATAAAACCCTATTGGATACCCTGGATTAACCGTGGCAAGAAAAATCATCATGCCATTCTGTGCGGCATTAGGATTCAAAATTGGGAATGTATTGACGCGAGGAATGATAATACCATCATCAACTGCAGGTGTAGAAGCATTGGATGGATTAATTTGCAATTTAGCACTAGGTGCAGAAGCATTAATTCCTATTTTTGATGTGATTGTAGAATTCATACCTGTGCCATAAATAACATTGTTAATAGAGAGTTGATTGCTTCCATTTACAGTATTTACATTGGCATTGTTGCCAATTACAATATTATTTGAACCTGAAGTGTTTCCTGATAAAGTGCTATTACCAATGGCTATATTTGAACTTCCCGTAGTATTTTGACTCAACGCTTCTGTTCCAAATGCTAGGTTATTACTACCCGAAGTATTAACAGTTAAAGATTGATAACCTAAGGCTGTATTATTATTCCCCGTATTGTTGGCTGGAGTTGTTGAACCCATTAATGATTGATAACCAATGGCAACGTTTTTATTATCAAAAGCGGTTGTTGTATCGTTTGAATATTGCATAGCATAGCTGCCAATAGCTACCGCATAAGATCCTGTAACATTCTTGTCTAGCGTGTGTTCTCCAATAGCAACATTATTGTTTCCAATAGTATTGTCATTCATTGCTACTGTTCCTAATGCAAAATTAGAGTATCCGGTTGTGTTTTTATTTAACGCAAGCTGCCCAATAGCTACATTACTTGATCCCCATGTATTTAGATTTAAAGCATAACTTCCTATACCTACATTCCAAAATCCAGTATTAATTTCCCCTGCTCTATGTCCAAAAAAAACTGCATAGTTATCACTTCCTCCCAAGTAACCTGATTGTATATTATTAGTTTTAAAAATTAACGGCTTATCATCAGTCGTACCAACGAAATTTGTTCCAGGTGTTGTTCCTGAGTTTCCAGTTAAATTCCAACCCGAACCATTCCCAAATCCTTTCCAACTGGTCGTAGCATTATCCCAATAATAAAAACCAGGTTGCTTCCCTGCCGAAGTTGTAGTTAAGTAAACCATCATGCTGTTTTGTGCAGCAGTTGGATTGGTTACCGGGAACGCATCTATTTTAGGGATAAGAATACCATCATTATTGGCAGGTGTTGCCTGATTGGTCGATTTAATTTCTAATTGTGCCGCTGGTGTTGTGGTGTTGATTCCTACTTGAGCATATCCAAAATAAATAGTAAGTAGAAAAGCTAATGGGACAAATAACTTTCTCATCTCTATAGTTTTTAAGCATTTAATTTTTTAAGCATTACAAATGTGATTAAGATTTGCTCGATAAAAAATCATAAAAGGACGAATGACAGTTTAAATACACAAACGACATTTTATGAGGAAAAATTATTTATATTTGAAAGAGAAAATCATTTTATGCAAGCCCTAAACTGTATTATTGTTGATGATGATGAAATGGATCGACTACTTGTTGTATCCTATGCCAAAAGGTTTTCTTTTCTTCAAATTGTTGGTGTTTTTGAAACTGCTGAAAGTGCATTATCTTATTTAGAAAATAATACGGTTGATATTGCTTTTTTAGATATAGAAATGCCTGGAAAATCTGGACTAGAATTGCGTAAAAAAGCCATTGAAATACCTGTATGTGTTTTTATTTCTTCTCATTCTGAAAGTGCTGCGGAAACTTTTGAATTACAAACTTTAGATTTTATAGTAAAACCATTTAAGTTTCCAAGATTTGAACAAACCGTTAAACGAATAGAAGAATTTATAGAGATTCGTACTAAAGCTAGTTTGTTTGAATCAACTATTGGTGGCGATGTAGTTTTTGTGAAAACAGGTCATGAACAAACAAAGGTAAAACTTCATGAAATATTGTATCTCGAAGCCTTAAAAAACTATACTATACTTGTAACAGAAAACAAACGTCATTGTGTATTATCCAACCTTGGAGAACTTTTACAGGACGAAAAATTTCATTCTTTTACAAGAGTTCATCGCAGTTATGCTGTACGAAAACAATATATTCAAAAAATTAGCAGTCAAGAAATTGAATTGAAAAATGATTTAATTATTCCTATTGGCAGAAGTTTTAAAGAAGTTATAAATAATTTAGTATGAGGTTTTATTGCTGTCTTTTTGTTTTATTATTATCAATCAATTCTTTTTCTCAAGCTTCAAAAACTATTGATGATTTAACAGCTGAGCTTCAAAAAAACACCAAACAAGATACTCTAAAAGTTGTCACTTTACTCAAATTATCTACAACAAACTCTGGACTCAATCCAGAAAAAATGAAGCAGTTTGCAATTGATGCGATGCAGCTTTCTGAAAAAATAAATTATAAAAAAGGAATTGGAGAATCGTTTAAACTTCAAGGTGCTTCTTATTTTTCAATAGGCGATTATAAAAATGCTGAAAAATTCTTTTCAAAATCTTTGGCGGTATTTGAAGATATTAAATACAATGCCGGGATTATTATTTGCAACTCCAATTTAGGCTCCATAAAATTAGTTCAAAACAAATATCCTGAAGCATTACAATTTTATCAAACTTCTATACGCTACGCAGAAAAAACAAACTCTTCAAAATATTCAGCTTTGGCATATGGGAATATGGGGATTATTTACAGCGAACTCAAAAACTATAATTTAGCATTAAAACACTTCAACGAAGCTTTAAACATTCACAAAAAATCTAACTATGCTGCTGGAATTGCATCTAGTTTGAGCAATATTGGGAATGTATATTTTAATAAAAAAGAATATGACAATGCTTTAGATTTTTTTACACAAGCTTTAACTAAAAATATAGAAAATAATGATAAGCTTGGCATGTCAAGAGAATATGGAAATATTGCCAATGTTTACAGCGAACAAAAAAAATATTCTGATTCTTTTGAAAATCACATGAAAGCATTGAAAATCAATGAAGAACTTAAGAATAAAAAAGGACTTGCTGTTAATTATCAAGGAATAGGAGAATATTATTTGAAACAAAACAATTTAGACCAATCCTTGGATTATTTTAAAAAAGCAAATCAAATTTCGAAACAAATTAATGTAGATGATTTACAAAAACAATCCTTTAATAGTTTAAGCGAAGTTTTTGAAAAAAAAGGAAATCTGGATAGCGCTTATTTTTATTTCAAAAAATATATTGACATCAAAGAAACTATTGATAATGAAGCAAACAGAAAACAAATCTCAAGGCTTGAAATTCAGTATGAGTTTGACACAAAAGAAGAAAAATACAAAACCCAACAACTTCTTGACAATGAAAATATAAAACAACAAAAATTATTGTTGGAATTAAACAAATCCAAATTAAACGAAAGCAACAAAGAGCGCGATTTGGTTCGGTTAAATTATTTAAAAACCCAATCAGAATTAAAGAATGAAAGTCTTGAAAAAAAAGCGCAAAAAAAACAATTGACCATAGCCGAAAAAGAAATTGAACTTAATAAAATAACTTTAGAAAATAAAGAAAAACAAAAATGGTATTTTATTGCTGGTTTATTATTGCTGGGAATTATTGGAAGTTTGCTTTACTTTCAAAACCAAAATCGTAAAAAAACCAATAAAAAACTACAACTTTTGAATGACGAACTCGAGCAAGCCAACAAAGCCAAAACGCGTTTTTTCAGCATACTAAATCATGACTTGCGTGGACCAGTTGCCAACTTGATTAATTTTTTACAATTGCAAAAAGAAAGTCCAGAACTTTTAGATAAGGAAAGTACCGAACGCATGCAAAACAAAACCATGGAAAGTGCTGAGAATTTGCTCAATTCTATGGAAGATATTTTACAATGGAGTAAAAGCCAAATGGAAAACTTCAAACCGCAACCCAAAACCATCTATATAAACGATTTATTTGAAGATATTGAAAATCATTTTTCAAGTTTTGAAAATATTAAAATTGAATTCATAAATCCCGAAAACATTTCACTAAAAACAGATAAAAATTATCTAAAAACCATTGTAAGAAACTTGACTGGAAATGCAATAAAAGCTTTGAACGGTACTCAATCACCAACAATAGTTTGGAAAGCATGGGAAGAAAACAACAATTCTTTTTTATCGATAATTGATAATGGAAAAGGTGCCGAATTAGATCAATTTAAAGCACTTTATGATGATAAAGAAGTAGTTGGAATTAAATCTGGTTTAGGATTACACTTGATTCGGGATTTGTCAAAAGCAATTGACTGTAAAATAGAAGTTGACAGTAAAAAAGATGTTGGAACGACTTTTATACTAACTTTCATCAAATAAAAAAGGCCTAACTTTCGTTAGACCTTTGATTTCTTTTTCACTATATTATAATAATGCATCAATTGCATCAGTATAGGTTTTCTTAGGTGCAACACCAACTTGACGACCAACAACTTCTCCATTTTGGAAAACTAAAACCGTTGGAATATTTCTAACGCCATATTTTGCAGCAAATTCTTGATTTGCGTCAACATCAACTTTACCAACAGTTGCTTTTCCTTCATATTCTGTTGCTATTTCGTCGATAACTGGTCCTACCATTCTACATGGTCCACACCAAGCTGCCCAAAAATCTACTACTACTGGTTTATCTGATTTTAATACTACTTCGTCAAAAGTTGCATCTGTTATTGCTAATGCCATAATTTATATTTTTATAATTCTGAGTCACAAAGATAACCAAAGATTTTAACCTAGAAATGTTACTTAGATTACTTTTAACTATTTTTTAATTGGTTCAATTTATCAGTTCAATTTAAAGTTAATTTGCATTTTTTCTAGTTCTGATAGCAGCTCATTTGAAATTCTTATTTTAAGTTTTCTACTTGGCATAGTGATTTTATTAACCGTAACAGTCTTGGTGTCTTCTGGAATTTCTATTTCAGTTTCTTCTGAAAACTCCATTTCATCCTGATTAACATCTAAGTTTGATATTAGTTCAATTGGTTTTGTTTCAACTTTGATGGTTTCTCTTTCTAACACTTCAAAAGTTACCGAATTATCGCCTTTATTACTTTGGAATAAACTATTCAATTTATGTATCAATTCTGTCTGTAATTCTTTAATATCTAAAGCAATAATTAATTTTTTTGCAAATTGAGGCAAAACATCCTGAAGATATTGTAGTGCTTGAAACTGAATTCTTGGTTCACCACGCTTTCCTTCTTGATTAATCCAACCTTCACGAATCAATACTTTGATAAATGTAAAATTGTTTTGAATTAAAAAATGTCTGAACTTTAAATATTCTTCGCCAAAAATTTTGAATTCAAAACTTTCATCATAACCTTCTAAAGTAAAACTTCCCCAACCTTTTCCATTTTTGGCAGTTTTATGTTGAACATTGGTAATTATTCCTCCAAAAGTTAGATTTTTATTGACAAATTGGTCTAAATTTTTAAGTGTTTCAAGTCTTGAATTACAGAAATATTTCATTTCAAATTTATAATCATCTAATGGATGACCTGAAATATAAATTCCAACTACTTCTTTTTCTTTGGCTAGTTTTTCCATAGTATTCCATTCTTCACAAGGCGGAACTTGAGGTTCGGGAATTTGAATATCACTACTTTCACCAAACAAACTTACTTGAGCTGAATTTTCGTTTTCTTGGAATTTTGCACCATAGCGCATTGCCTTTTCTAAAAACGTAATTCCATCGCCTTCATCATGAAAATATTGAGCACGATGCGTTTCTGTAAATCCATCAAAACCACCAGCAAGCGCTAAACTTTCAAATGCTTTTTTATTAGCTGCTCGCAAATCAATACGTTTTGCTAAATCAAAAATAGACTTGTATTTTGCTGATTTTCTGTTTTCTACAATAGTATCAACTGCTGGCGCACCAACACCTTTTATTGCACCCATTCCAAATCGGACAGCATAATTTTCATTTACCGTAAACTTGTAAAAACTTTCATTTACATCTGGTCCAAGAACGTTTAACCCCATTCGTTTACATTCTTCCATAAAGAATGAAACTTGCTTTATATCATTCATGTTATTTGACAAAACTGCTGCCATATATTCAGCTGGATAATGTGCCTTTAAATATGCAGTTTGATAACCAATCCATGCATAACACGTTGAATGTGATTTATTAAAAGCATATTGAGCAAAAGCTTCCCAATCTTTCCAAATTTTCTCTAATTTATCTTCTGGATGTCCGTTTTCCATGGCTTGGGAAATGAATTTAGACTTCATTTTATCCAAAACATCCTTTTGCTTTTTACCCATTGCTTTACGCAAAACATCGGCATCACCTTTAGAAAAATTAGCTAATTTTTGCGACAAAAGCATTACTTGTTCTTGATAAACTGTAATTCCATAGGTTTCTTTTAGGTATTCTTCGTTTGCTTCTAAATCATAAACAATTTCTTCTTCACCATTTTTTCTTTTTACAAATGATGGAATATACTCTAATGGTCCAGGACGATACAATGCATTCATAGCAATTAAATCGCCAAAAACTGTTGGTTTTAAATCACGTAAATATTTTTGCATTCCAACACTTTCATATTGAAATATTCCAACCGTTTCGCCACGTTGAAAAAGTTCGTATGTTTTTACATCATCAATTGGAAATTCATCAGGATTTAATTCAATTCCTGTTCTATACTTAACTAATTTGACCGTATCTTTTATTAATGTTAGTGTTTTTAAGCCCAAGAAATCCATCTTTAATAATCCGGCACTTTCTACTACTGAATTGTCAAACTGAGTTACATATAAATCGGAATCTTTTGCTGTAGTAACCGGAACAAAATTGGTAATATCATCTGGTGTAATAATAACTCCACAGGCATGAATTCCTGTATTACGAAGATTTCCTTCTAATATTTTTGCTTGTTGGATAATTTCACTTCCTAAATCTTCTGCATTGGCTAATTCTATTAACTCTTTTACTTTTTCATAATCTTCTGCACGCAAAGCATCTTTTAATGCTTTATCTTCCATTGAAAAGATTTTATCGAGTTTTAAATTGGGGATTAGCTTTGCAATTTTATCGGCTTCAAATAATGGTAAATCTAAAACTCTGGCAGTATCACGAATAGATGATTTTGCGGCCATTGTTCCATAAGTAATAATTTGCGCCACTTGATTAGAACCATACTTGTTGATTACATAATCCATTACTTTACTTCGTCCTTCGTCATCAAAATCAATATCAATATCGGGCATCGAAACACGGTCTGGATTAAGAAAACGCTCAAAAAGCAAATCGTATTCTAAAGGATCAATATTCGTAATCCAAAGACAATAAGCCACAACAGAACCAGCTGCAGAACCACGACCTGGACCAACTGAAACTTCTAAGTTTCGCGCTTCGGCAATGAAATCCTGAACTATCAAGAAATAACCCGGATAACCAGTATTTTCAATAGTTTTTAATTCAAAATCAAGTCGTTCTTGAATTTCTGGTGTTATTTCTTTGTATCGTTTTTTTGCACCTTCATAAGTCAAATGCCTTAAATAAGCATTTTCACCTCGTTTTCCTCCATCTGTTTTATCTTCTTCGACTAAAAATTCAACTGGAATATCAAATTTTGGAAGCAAAACTTCTCGAGCTAAATCATATATTTCTATTTTATCTACAATTTCTTGAATATTTGAAATGGCTTCAGGAAAGTCTTGAAACAAAAGTTTCATTTCTTCACCTGATTTAAAATAATACTCATGATTTGGCAATCCATATCTAAAACCACGACCACGACCAATTGGTGTTACTTGTTTTTCGCCATCGCGAACGCAAAGTAAAATATCATGTGCGTTTGCATCTTCTTTATTAATGTAAAAAATATTATTTGTTGCAATTGTCTTTACATTGTGCTTTCGAGCTAAGTCAATTAAAGAATTATTTACACGGTTTTCGTCTTCTTGATTATGACGCGATAATTCTAAGTAAAAATCATCTTGAAATTGTTCTTTCCACCATAGTAATGCTTCTTCTGCTTGATTTTCACCAATATTTAAAAGTTTATTTGGAATTTCACCATACAAACTTCCTGATAAAACAATGATATCTTCTTTATATTTTTGAATTACTTCTTTGTCAATTCTTGGAACATAATAAAATCCTTCGGTAAAAGCTATCGATGACATCTTTGCCAAATTGTGATAGCCTTTTTTATTTTTTGCCAACAAAACAATCTGATAACCGTTGTCTTTTCTGGACTTGTCTTTATGGTTTTCGCAAACATAAAACTCACATCCTACAATTGGTTTTAAAACCGTTTCTGTTGGTTCTTCTCCATTTTCAATAGCTATTTTATTCTTTGTTTCTGCTGATTTATTGTGATATAAAACATCACGAACAAAATGAAAAGCACCCATCATATTCCCAATATCAGTAATGGCAACTGCTGGCATTTTATTTTTAACGGCAGCTTTCACCAAATCTTGAACTGAAATCGTAGATTGTAAAACAGAAAATTGTGTATGATTATGCAAATGAACAAAGTCAACATCAATTAATTCCTGTTGATTTTGTTTGATAGTTTCTTTAGAAATGGGAACATTCCCTTTTTCTCCAAACTGTTGACGAATTTTATCGGAAGCTTCTTTTAGATTAATGTGCTTTAATCCAATTAATTTTATCTCCTTTGGATTATTTTCATTGAATTCTCTAAAATAATCAGCAGGAACATCAAGTTCTTCTTTTGTGAAAATTTCTTTTCTTACTAATTCAAGAAAACAACGTGTTGTAGCTTCAACGTCAGCGGTTGCATTATGTGCTTCCTCAAATTTTTCGCCAAATAAATATTCGTGTAATTCGGTTAATGTAGGTAATTTAAATTTTCCACCACGTCCACCAGGAAGTTTTAACAATTCGGCTGTTACTTCAGTACAAGTGTCTAAAACAGGCATTTGACTCATTGCAGAATCAATTCCCATTCTATAAAACTCGCAACCCATAATATTGATGTCGAAACCTAAATTTTGACCTACAATGAACTTTGCTTTACTTAATGCTATATTAAATTTTTCTAAAACTTCTTGTAGCGAATGACCTTCATGTTGAGCTAATTCGGTAGAAATACCATGAATTCTTTCAGCATCAAATGGAATATTAAAACCCTTTGGTTTAATTAAATAATCTTGATGTTCAACAAGTTTTCCCATTTCGTCATGTAATTGCCAAGCTATTTGAACACATCTTGGCCAATTATCAGTATCCGAAATTGGCGCAGACCAATTACGAGGTAAACCAGTAGTTTCGGTATCAAAGATTAAATACATAGAAATTTTAGATTGTAGATTTTATATTGCTGATTTTGGAAAAATCATATTTTCAAAATTAAAGTTTTGCGGAAAAGAAATCAATAATAGTTATTAACAAAAAAACCATCTCAAATGAGATGGTTTTAATTTTTTCGATAAGACCTTAATTAGTATCTTTCTCTATTTCCTCCGCCATAGTTTCCACCACCACGGTTGTTGTTTCTGTCATAACCACCTGAACGGTTGTTGTTGAAAGATCTTCTTTCTCCTTCTGGTTTTGGTTCTGATTTGTTAACCACAATAGTACGACCTTCAACAGTTGCACCATTTAATTCTTCAATTGCTTTCAATGCTTCTTCATCGTTAGGCATTTCAACAAAACCAAATCCTTTACTTCTTCCAGTAAATTTATCGGTAATAACTTTAACAGAGTCTACTGCTCCATAAGCCTCAAAAGACTCTCTTAAATCTGCTTCCTCAATACTCCAAGGAAGACTTCCAACAAAAATGTTCATATGTACTTTTTAAAATTCTGAACAAAGGTAGGTTAAATATCATTACCAAAATTTTATTTCTAAATTAAATTATCGGTAAAAATAAAAAAGCCATCAAATGATGGCCTTTTTATTGTATTCAATATTAAGGTTTTAGATAGAAGGATAAATTTGAACGTTATGAAATTCTCCATATTGATAATTTACAACTTCTCCTCCAAAAGGACTGTTAGTAGTTTTAACAGCATTAAATTTAAATTTCCCTGAAACTGTCATTTTAACATCATCAAAACTTGTAATTTCTATTTCACCATTACTGTTTTGAACGTTTTGAACTCTTAATTTACAATTCAAATTACCTCCTGTTACTGTTACTAAATCTCCAGCCACATAACCATTTCCTCTCGACATTAATGTTATTGAAGTAACTACACCTGTAGAGTTTGTAACAATTGAAACACTCATTCCGCTACCTGTGCCTCCAGTAACTGCTACTGAACTTGCATTGCTATAACCTGTTCCTCCATTTTGAATTGTCACTAATGAAGCTGGTCCAGGTGATGGAACAGTTGCATATTCTAAAAAAATATCATCTACATCATATGTATAACTTGCAAAGTTATTGGTGTTCGTAGTACCCAAACGATATTTACCAACGTTAGTACTTGAAGTTCCAAGAGTTACAATTTCATATTGTGTATATGCTTCTATAGTTAATTTTCCATTGTCTATATAAGCTCTAGTGTCATTAGCTCTCCAAAAAACATCATCTTTCTGACCTTGAAAACCAGGATCATTAAATTTTAATTCCTCTGAACATGAAATCATTAAAAAAGAAATAGCAATTAGGGACAAAATTTTTCTCATCATTATAAATTTTTTCATTACAAAAATAACTTTTTAATATAATTAGCATAACCTTATTTGAAAAAATAACACTTTTTGTATGAATTTTATAAAAAATAAAATATTTACTAATTGAATTTGTTGCAATTATATGAAAAAAAACTATCTTTGCGCCCTTAAATAACCGAGGTCGAGTACCTCAAATTAATCAAATAGATTATGTCAGTAAAAATTAGATTACAAAGACACGGAAAAAAAGGGAAACCTTTTTACTGGATCGTAGCAGCAGATGCACGTTCAAAAAGAGATGGTAAATTCTTAGAAAAATTAGGAACTTACAATCCAAACACAAACCCAGCAACAATTGATTTGAATGTTGATGGTGCAGTTCAATGGTTACACAATGGTGCACAACCTACAGATACTGCAAGAGCAATCCTTTCTTATAAAGGAGCTTTAATGAAACATCATTTAGATGGTGGAGTTCGTAAAGGTGCTTTAACTCAAGAACAAGCTGACGCTAAATTAGCTCAATGGCTAGATGCAAAAGCTGGAAAAGTTGATGCCAAAAAAGATGGTTTATCAAAAGCAAAAGCTGATGCAAGAGAAAAAGCATTAAAAGCTGAAAAAGAAGCTAATGAAAAACGTGCTGCTAAAGCAGTAGTTGTTGAAGAAGAAGTAGCTGAAGAAACTACAGAAGAAGTTGTAGCTGAAGTTGCTACAGAAGAAGCTGTAAGTGAAGTTGCTGTAGAGGAAACAGTTGCTGAAGTTGTTGCAGAAGAAACTACTGAAGTTGAAGAAGCTCCAGCAGCAGAAGAAAACAACGAAGAAACAGAAGCTTAATCTTTCTAGCAATTATGCGTAAAGAAGATTGTTTCTATTTAGGTAAAATTGCAAAAAAATTCAGTTTCAAAGGCGAAGTCCTACTCTATTTAGATACAGACGAGCCAGAATTATATGAAAATTTGGAATCAGTTCTTGTTGAAATGAACAAGAATTTGATTCCATTTTTTATTGAAAATAGTTCACTTCATAAAAATGATTTTCTTAGAGTTAAATTTGAAGAAGTAGATTCAGAAGAAGAAGCTGATTCAATTATAGGTTGTGAAATATATTTGCCGCTTACCATGTTGCCAAAACTTGAAGGTAACAAATTCTATTTTCATGAAGTTATAGGTTTCAAAATTGAAGACAAACGACTTGGAATTGTTGGAGAAATTGTCTCCATTAATGACACAACTGCACAACCTCTTTTTGAAGTTTTAAACAATGGTGTTGAGATTTTAATACCAATGATTGACCACTTTTTACTTGAAATTGACAGAAAAAACAAAAAAGTGGTAATGGATTTGCCTGAAGGCTTAATCGAAATGTATCTTTAATTACATTGTTTCAATTTAAAAGATTTACCGTTCAACAAGATAAATGCGCTATGAAAGTAGGCACAGATAGTGTTTTGCTTGGTGCTTGGTGTCCGATTGACAACAATCCTTTTTCTGTGTTGGATATCGGTTCAGGAACTGGAATTCTCTCTTTAATGTTGGCTCAGAGAAGTAATGCTGAGCAAATTGATGCTATTGAAATTGATGAAAACGCCTATGAACAATGTGTGGAGAATTTCGAGAATTCACCTTGGAGTGATAGATTGTTTTGTTTTCATGCTGGATTAGATGAATTTGTAGATGAACCAGAAGATGAATATGATGTCATTATATCAAATCCGCCGTTTTATTCTGAAAATTACAAAACCGAAAATGAGCAACGTGATTTAGCAAGATTTCAGGATGCTTTGCCTTTTGAAGAGTTAGTAGAAGCTGTTGATTTACTACTTTCTGAAAACGGAATCTTCTCAGTGATTATTCCATTTAAAGAGGAAGAAAAATTTATTAAACTATGTTCCGACTATGAACTTTTTCCAATAAAAGTGACTCGCGTAAAAGGAACACCAACTACAGAGATAAAGAGAAGTTTATTGGCTTTTAAAAGATATGAACTTCCTGTTTTAGAAGCTGACGAATTGGTTGTTGAAATCAATCGTCATGAATATACTGATGATTACATTAATCTTACGAAAGATTTCTATTTAAAAATGTAATTCTAGCCCAGATGGAAACGGCATCCTTTTTAATTTTTAACAAAAAAATTAAAAAGATACAGTGCACAGCTGGAAAAAGCTCCAAAAAATTATAACACTTGTTAAAGTGAAATTTAACTAAGATTATGTAGCTTTGCAAACGTTTTCGTGAATACAATAAATACTATATAACAACCATTTTATGAGACCAGATTTATTTCAAGCGCCTGATTATTACAACCTTGATGATTTATTAACCGAAGAACACAAATTAGTTCGTGATTCTGCTCGTGCATGGGTGAAACGTGAAGTTTCTCCAATTATTGAAGAGTATGCTCAGCGTGCTGAATTTCCAAAACAAATCATAAAAGGTTTAGGAGAAATTGGTGGTTTTGGACCTTATATTCCAGAACAATATGGCGGTGCTGGTTTAGACCAAATTTCATATGGTTTAATCATGCAAGAAATTGAACGTGGTGATTCTGGAGTTCGTTCTACATCATCAGTGCAATCATCTTTAGTAATGTATCCTATTTGGAAATTTGGAACAGAAGAGCAACGAATGAAATATTTACCAAAATTGGCGACAGGTGAATTTATGGGTTGTTTTGGTTTAACAGAACCTGATTATGGTTCAAACCCAAGCGGAATGGTTACCAATTTTAAAGATATGGGTGATCATTATTTATTGAATGGTGCCAAAATGTGGATTTCGAATGCGCCTTTTGCTGATGTTGCTGTAGTTTGGGCAAAAAATGAAGAAGGAAGAATTCACGGATTGATTGTTGAACGTGGCATGGAAGGATTTACAACTCCTGAAACTCACAATAAATGGTCGCTTCGTGCAAGTGCAACTGGAGAATTAATTTTTGATAATGTAAAAGTTCCAAAAGAAAACTTATTACCAGGAAAATCAGGTCTTGGTGCGCCAATGATGTGTTTGGATTCGGCTCGATACGGAATTGCTTGGGGTGCAATTGGTGCTGCTATGGATTGCTATGATACGGCTTTGCGCTATGCTAAAGAAAGAGTTCAGTTTGACAAACCGATTGCTGGTTTTCAATTACAACAAAAGAAATTAGCCGAAATGATTACCGAAATCACTAAAGCTCAATTACTAACTTGGCGATTAGGAGTTTTAAGAAACGAAGGAAATGCAACAACTGCTCAAATTTCGATGGCAAAAAGAAACAATGTAAACATGGCAATCGAAATTGCTCGTGAAGCCAGACAAATACTAGGCGGAATGGGAATTACTGGCGAATATTCTATTATGCGTCACAGTATGAATTTAGAATCTGTAATTACCTATGAAGGAACGCATGATATTCACTTATTGATTACTGGTGCTGATATCACGGGAATTCCGGCATTTAAATAAAAGATTAAACAATAAATAAATTTGATGTAAAATGCTTTCCTTTTTCGGAAAGCATTTTTAATTTTGTCAAACTACGATGAATTATTTCTCGTATCTATTAAAAAAAGCTATGAACATTAATTATATCAACGAAAGTATTTCGGCTCAAAAAAAACAATTATTAAATCATTCTCTTTACGATAAAGTAAAAACAATTGAAGATTTGCACATTTTTCTTGAAAAGCATGTTTATGCAGTTTGGGATTTTATGTCTTTGTTAAAAGCTCTACAGGCAAAATTAACCTGTACTTCAACGCCATGGTTTGCAACAAAAGATCCTGAAACAAGGTATTTAATCAACGAAATCGTACTGGCAGAAGAAAGTGATTTGACTTTAGACGGAAAGCGATTGAGTCATTTTGAAATGTATGTTGAAGCGATGAAAAATTGTGGAGCATCAACTTCAGAATTAGAAAACTTTTTGCAAAATGTAGTTGAAACACAAAATATTTTTGTCTCCATAAAACAAAGTAACTTACATCCTGAAATTAAATCCTTTTTAGATTTTACTTTTAGAGTTATTGAACATGGAAAACCTCATGAAATTGCTGCTGCTTTTACTTTTGGAAGAGAAAATTTAATTCCGAGTATGTTTACCGAAATTCTGAAAAACTTTCAAAAGAATTTCCCAGAAACAGATTTATCACAACTGATTTATTACTTCGAAAGACACATTGAATTAGACGCTGATGAACACGGACCAATGGCAATGCAAATGATAACAGATTTGTGTGAAACGGAAATACATTGGCAAGAAGTTAAAGAAATTTCCATCCAAGCTTTAGAGAAAAGAATTGGACTTTGGAATGCCATTGAAGAGCAAATTATCCAAAAATTTGAGATGGTTTAATTTATTGCTCAGGAGCAATTTCAATTTCTAAACCATCTATTTCTTCAGTAATTGGAATTTGACAACCAAGACGAGAATTGTCTTTTACATGGTAAGCTTCCCAAAGCATGGCTTCTTCATCAGGATTGCGTTCTAAAGAAATTTTATCATTTAAAATATAACACTGACACGAAGCACACATTGCCATTCCACCACAAATACCAATTGTTCCTTCTTCTGCCAATTCATACATACGGATTAACTCCATGATGTTTAAATTCATATCCGTTGGCGCAAGAACTTCATGAAGTTGACCGTTTCTATCGGTAATTTTTATGGTAATATCTTGTGACATTTTTAATCAATTGATTTTACAACTGCTTTTTCAGCTTCTTTTCTACTTCCATCAAAACCATCAACACCAGAAACTGTTGTATATTTTAAAACATATTTTTTTCCGGGATTAATTCTTTGATAAACACTTTGACACATCAATGTTGCTTCGTGAAAACCACAAAGAATTAATTTTAATTTTCCGGGATAAATATTCACATCTCCAATAGCATAAATTCCATCAATATTGGTTTGATAATCTAATGCATTATTAACTTTAATAGCATTTTTTTCGATTTCTAAACCCCAATTGGCAATTGCTCCCAATTTTGGTGTTAAGCCAAAAAGCGGAATGAAATAATCAGTTTCTACATTCATTCTTGCACCATTCATTTCTATATCTACCGATTCTATTCTTTCTGAACCTTTAAATCCTACAACTTCTGCAGGTGTAACCAATTTAATTTTTCCTTCGCTTTTCAATTCTTGAACTTTATCTACAGAATCTAAAGCACCGCGAAATTCGTTTCTTCTGTGAACCAAAGTGACTTCAGAAGCTACATTAGAAAGGAAAATACTCCAATCTAAAGCCGAATCTCCACCACCAGAAATAACAACCTTTTTGTTTCTATATTTTTCTGGATCTTTTACAAAATAATCAACACCTCTGTCTTCTTTTTCGTAAAACTCTAAATCTTTAAGAATTGGCTTTCTTGGTTCAAATGTTCCTAAACCTCCAGCAATTGCAATAGCTTTTGCTTTATGTTGCGTTCCAGCATTTGTGGTTACAACAAAAGTTCCATCTTCTAATTTATCAATGGTTTCTGCAGTTTCTCCTAAGGTAAAACCAGGTTGGAATTGTTTGATTTGTTCCATTAAATTGTTAACCAAATCTCCAGCTAAAACTTCTGGATATCCAGGAATATCAAAAATTGGTTTTTTAGGATATAATTCGGCCAATTGTCCGCCAGGTTGAGGCAAAGCATCAATAATATGGCATTTAAGTTTTAATAATCCAGCTTCAAAAACAGCAAAAAGTCCTGTTGGTCCAGCTCCGATTATAAGTATATCGGTTTCTATCATTTTTATTCGTTGCAAGGTTCAAAGCCACAAAGATGCAACGTTTTGAAAGCGTTACAAATGACTTTTATCATATAGGCAATTAAACAATATTCTCTACAGTTTCAATTTGTGGAGCATATTTTTTTATGGTGGTTTCTACACCAGCTTTCATAGTACTAATACTCAAACTACATGAAGTACATGCACCTTGAAGACGTACTTTTACATGCTTTTCATCTTCAATAGAAACCAAACAAATATCGCCACCATCAGAATTTAGAAAAGGTCTAATTTCATCTAATGCTTTTTCAATATTTAAAGTCAATTCTTCTGTTGTCATCTTATTTTCCTTTTACTGCTGAACATCCAGCCATTGTGGTTATCTTGATTGCTTCAGTTGGAGCCAAATTTTCATTTCTTCTTACCGTTTCTTCCACTACATTTCTGGCAATTTCTTCAAAAACAGTTTCTAAAGGTGATGCCGTTTGTAATGCTGCTGGTCGACCATAATCTCCAGCTTCGCGAATACTTTGAACTAAAGGAACTTCACCTAGAAAACGAACGTTCAAATCTTCAGCGAGATTTTTTGCGCCTTCTTTTCCAAAAATGTAATATTTATTGTTTGGCAATTCTTCTGGTGTGAAATAAGCCATGTTTTCAATAATTCCTAAAACAGGAACATTAATCGAATCTGATAAAAACATTGAAACTCCTTTTTTAGCATCTGCTAGTGCCACAGCTTGTGGAGTAGAAACTACAACTGCTCCAGTAATTGGTAATGCTTGCATTATTGACAAATGAATATCTCCTGTTCCTGGTGGTAAATCGATTAACATGAAATCTAATTCACCCCAAGCTGCATCAAAAATCATTTGGTTTAACGCTTTTGAAGCCATTGGTCCACGCCAAATTACTGCTTGACTTGGTGAAGTAAAAAATCCTATTGAAAGTAATTTTATTTCATAGCTTTCAATTGGTTTCATTTTTGATTTTCCATCAACTTCGATTGAAATTGGTTTTTCGTTTTCAACATCAAACATGATTGGCATACTTGGACCGTAAATATCCGCATCCAAAACACCAACTCTGAATCCCATTTTTGCTAAAGTAACGGCAAGATTTGCAGTAACTGTTGATTTTCCAACACCTCCTTTTCCTGAAGCAACAGCAATAATATTAGAAATTCCAGGAATTGCTTTTCCTTTGATTTCATTTGGATTTTCTTTTGCCTCAACTTTGATATTAACTTTCACAACCGCTTCAGGCGAAAATTTTTCGTGAATTAATTTTTTAATATCATCTTCAGCTCTCTTTTTTATATGCATTGCTGGTGTTGAAAGTAATAAATCAACCACAACTTCTTCTCCAAAAGTAATTACGTTTTGAACAGCGCCACTTTCGACCATATTTTTTCCTTCACCAGCAATTGAAATGGTTTCTAAAGCTTTTAGGATTTCTTTTCTATCTAATTTCATTCTTAAGTTTAAAATTTATCTGTTTAAAAGTTTAAAAGTTTACTAACTTTTATTTAAACTGAATATGAATTGCAAAGATAATACGAAATGTTGTGAAACAATAGTTAATGAATTGAAAATGTTTATTGATGGATAGTCAGATTTAAAATGAATTAGGAGTCAACTTTTGGCTCCCAAAAATGTTTTTCAAAATCGATAATTTGATTGTCAATTACTTTTATTCCTTCGTTTTCGAGTAATTGCTGCATCAAATTTGTTCCATCAAAATGATGCTTACCAGTTAGCAACCCTTTTCTATTGACTACACGATGAGCAGGAACATCTTCAATATTATGACTTGCGTTCATTGCCCAACCGACCATTCTTGCTGACCTGGTTGCGCCAAGTGCTTTAGCTATTGCTCCATAAGAAGTTACTTTTCCTTCGGGAATTTGGCGAACGATTTCGTAAACACGTTCAAAGAAATTATCGTTATTAGACTTCATTAAAATAATAATCTAAAACATTTAGTAATGTAATTATAGCAACTATTCCGGTTATAATTCCAATTATTGAATTCATATTTCTAATGAAATAATCTGTTTTAGTCTTTAATTTTTCAAAAAAAACAACATAGCAATAAAACACAGAAAATGACCCAATTACAACACCTGTTACCAAACTATAAATTGACAAATCATTAAACGTAAATAGTTTAAATGAGGCTAAAGTTACACTTACTAAAACATAATAGGGAATCGGGAAAAAATTTATTGCTGAAATCAACATTCCCATAAAAAAGCGACTTCTTTTACTTTTTAGTTGTATTTTTTTCTTGTTCAGAATTGGTTTAGGTTCTTTTGCAAAAAATAAAAAATAAATAGAAATAACAGTGAAAATTGCCAGTCCTATTTCTCGTAAAAGAATAACAACATCATTATGATTATTGATGTATTGAGCAAAAAGAACTGAAATATAGGTTTGAATAAAAATAACAATCAACGCGCCAAGAACAAAAACCATTGCTCTTTTTCTTCCATCGGTTACACTAACTTTTGCAGCTGTCATATTTATTAATCCAGGTGGAAAAATACCTATGATGGCTGAAATTAAACCGAAAAAGAATGATGTTATTATACTCATTGTATACTGAAATAGTATAATGCAGAGCGAAATTGGAATTACAATTTACATTTTACAATATACTTTTTAAACTATTTGATTTTAAAACGAATATACGTAATTGCTTTGTTAATTTCCAAATATTGATTTTCGTAAAATGTTTGGATTTCAGTTACTTCACTTGGCGAACCTTCGTTTTTATAAACATTATGATTTGCATACAAAACTTCATGACCTTCGCCATGCAATAATCCTAAGGTATAACCATGCATAAACTCGCTGTCCGTTTTCAGGTTAACAACACCTTCAGGCTTTAAAATTCTTTTGTACATTTTCAAAAAATCAGAATTGGTCATTCTGTGTTTTGTTCGTTTATATTTGATTTGAGGATCGGGAAAAGTTATCCAAATTTCAGAGATTTCATGTGATGAAAAAATATTTTCTATCAATTCTATTTGTGTTCTAACAAAACCAACATTGTTCATTCCTGTTTCAACCGCTGTTTTTGCTCCACGCCAAAATCGTGCACCTTTTACATCAATTCCAATATAATTCACATTAGGATTGCGCTGAGCTAAACCAATGGTATATTCGCCTTTTCCACATCCTAATTCAACAATAATTGGGTTATTATTTTTAAAAAAATCGGAATTCCATTTTCCTTTATATTTAAAAGTTCCGTTTACAACTTCTTCTCTCTTTGGTTGAAGTACATTTTCAAAAGTTTCGTTTTCTTTGAAACGCTTTAATTTATTCTTGCTTCCCACAAATTTAATTTTTTGGTAAAATTAAGGAAATATAAATTAGATGAAATCTTTTTTTCTTTGTCTAATTATTAAGTGTAACTTCACTACTTGAAAACGTATAAAAGAAATATCCTTGTTGCGCCGCTAAATTGGGGTTTAGGTCATGCTACTCGATGTATTCCAATTATACGAGAACTCGAAAAAAATAATTATATCCCAATAATTGCTTCTGATGGAAATGCTTTGGCTTTGCTAAAAAAAGAATTTCCTCATTTATTGCATTTAGAGTTACCTTCCTATAATATAGAATATGCTAAAAAAGCTGAAAATTTTAAATGGAAATTAATTAAAAATAGTCCAAAAACAATTGCTGCCATTCTTTCAGAAAAGAAAATAGTTAAAAAATGGTGCAAAGAATTTGGTCTTAGCGGAATAATTTCTGATAACCGTTTAGGTGTTTACAACAAAAAAGTTCCTAGCGTAATTATAACGCATCAACTTACTGTTTTATCTGGTAAAACTACTTGGATTTCAAGTAAACTGCATCAATTTTTTATTAAAAACTTCAAAGAATGTTGGGTTCCTGATTTTGATAAAAATATTAATTTCTCTGGAAAATTAGGACATTTAACTGATAGTGATTTAAATATTCATTACATCGGCACATTAAGTAGACTAGAAAAACAAGAACTTCCAATTAAATATGATTTAATGGTTTTGCTTTCTGGTCCTGAACCTCAACGAACTTTATTAGAAGAAAAACTTATAACCGAATTAAAAAATTACGAAGGAAAAGTAATTTTCATTAAAGGAATTGTTGAAAATGAACAAAAAACAGAACAAATAGACAATATCACTTTATGTAATTTCATGACTTCATCCGAATTGGAAATTGCAATTAATGAAAGTAAAAAAATTCTTTGTCGCTCGGGTTACACTACTATAATGGATTTAATTCAGTTGCAGAAGAAAGCCTTTTTTATTCCAACTCCTGGACAACCTGAACAAGAATATCTGGCTAAAAGAATGAAAAAAAGTGGAACTTTACCTTATTGTAAACAAGATGATTTCAAAATAGAAAAAATTCAGGAAATTGAACTTTACACAGGTTTTCCAAAAACTTTGGAATTTATAGATTGGAAAAAATTATTTGTCCTTTTCAAGAGTGAATGAAAACTCAGAACCTTTTTTGAACTCACTTTCAACATAAATTTTCTCGCCGTGAGCTTCAATTATATGTTTCACTATTGAAAGTCCTAAACCTGAACCACCAACACTTCTTGCTCCACTTTTGTCAACACGATAAAAACGTTCGAAAATTCTAGATAAATTTTGTTGCTCTATTCCTTCACCATTATCTCTGATTCTAACGATTATTTTGTTTTTCACTAAATCTTCAATGGTTACTTCGGTAGTTCCGTTTTCTTTACCATATTTGATAGAATTCATTACCAAATTTGTCAAAACTTGCTGTATTTTTTCTTTGTCTGCGTTTACATAAATTGCTTTGCTGTATTTTCTATCAAACATTAAGATGATATTTTTATGGTCGGCACTCATTTCGAGCATATCAAACACATTTTGAATTAATTCAACAATATCAAATTTAGTGTTATGAATACCTACATCGCCCATTTCGAGTTTAGAAATCATATCTAAATCTTCTACTATGTAAACTAGTCTTTCTACACCTTTTTCGGCACGTTCTAGATATTTTTTTCTAACTTTTTTATCATCCATTGCACCATCAAGCAAAGTAGAAAGATAGCCTTGAACGGTGAATAATGGTGTTTTTAATTCATGAGAAACATTTCCCATAAATTCTCTTCGATATTCTTCTTTTACCTTTAAAGATTCTATTTCCATCTTTTTATCAGTAGCAAACTTTTTCACTTGTTGAGTAAGTGTTGCCATATCAGTTGTAATTGGCTGATTTCTAAAAGAAGCTGATTCTAATAAAGTAACATCATCATATATTTTTTTTACACGACGATAAATAAATTTTTCAACGCGATATTGAATTACAAAGAAAGAAAAAATTGCCATTGACAATGCAAACAGCAAAGTAATTGAAATAGAAAATTTTTCAAAAAACCATAACAAAATTGTTATTATACTGGTTGAAAAGAGTGTAATATAAGTTGTAGAGATTAGTGCAAATCTGTATGTTTTTTTGAATTTTAAAGCCATTATGCTTCTAGTTTGTAACCAACTCCTTTTATGGTTTTAAACAAATCTTCATCTATTTTTTCTCTTAATTTTCGAATATGAACGTCTATAGTTCTTCCGCCTACTATAACTTCATTTCCCCAAACTTTATCTAGAATTTCTTCACGCTTGAATACTTTTCCTGGTTTAGAAGCTAATAAATAAAGAAGTTCAAACTCTTTTCGAGGTAAAATCATTTCTTCACCATTTTTTACAATTTTATATTCTTCTCGGTTAATTTCTAACCCAGCAACAAAAATGGTGTCAGAAATTTTTTCTTCTGATTTTAATCTGCGAAGTAATGCTTTTACTTTACTAACCAATAATTTTGGCTTAATAGGCTTTGTAATATAATCATCAGCTCCAGCTTCAAAACCTGCAACTTGGGAGTAATCTTCGCTTCTTGCGGTAAGGAAAGTAATAATAACATTGCTTAACTCTGGAATTCTTCTGATGTGTTCACAAGCTTCCATTCCATCCATTTCAGGCATCATTACGTCCATAATGATTAATTGTGGAATCGCTTTTTTAGCTTTACTAATGGCTTCTTTTCCGTCAGATGCCGTAATAACTTTGTATCCTTCTTGTTCAAGATTATAACCAACAATTTCTAGTATATCTTGCTCGTCATCAACTAATAAAATAGTAATGTCCTTTTTTTTCATAGTAATAACCTTTTCTTGGTTTCGATACAAAAGTAAAGATAATATAAAATTGTAATAAAATATATCCTTGAGTTAACCATTATTTAATCTGATAACAATTTGGTAATCTTTTCAAAACACAAATCTAATATGTAACTAACTTCTTCTTTACATTGAGGCAGTTCCTTTGCATCAAATTTATTAATAGAAAAAATGAAATTAAAATTTTTACTTATTACCTTGTTTTTTAGCGTTTTATCAATTGCGCAAACTAAAGGAACAGTAACAGGAGTTATCACTGATAAAGATTTACAAAACGAAACATTGCCTTTTGCAAATGTAGTAGTAAAAGGCACAAATATAGCTGTTTCTACTGATGTTGAAGGTAAATATTCTTTCACAATTGAAGCTGGAAATTATACTATTGAATTTAGCTTTTTAGGTTATGAAAGTGTTACAAAAACAGTTCAAGTTAAAGCTGGCGAAACAGTAACCTTAAATTTAGCTTTAGGCTCAGGAAGTTATACACTTCAAGATGTTGTAATTCAAAACAATACTAATAGAGCAAAAGAATCAGCATTATTATTAGACCAAAAAAATGCCGTAGAAATGAAACAAGCTATCGGAGCACAAGAACTTTCTAGAAAAGGTGTTAGCGATGTTGCAAATGCTGTTGTAAAAACTACAGGTATTACAAAACAAGAAGGTTCAGGTAATATTTTTGTTAGAGGTTTAGGCGATAGATACAATTCTACAACAATGAATGGTTTACCAATTCCATCAAACGATCCAGAAAAGAAAAACTTAAATCTTGAAATATTTTCTACAGATATATTAGAGTATGTTTCAATTGATAAAGTTTACAACAGTAAATTATACGGAGATTTTGCTGGTGGAAACGTTGATATCGTTTCTAAAGATTATAAAGGAAGCGGTTTCTTAAAATTTGAATTTGGTTCAAGTGTTAACACCAACGCAATTAATGATGATGATTTTTCATTATTAAAAGGGTACAATGGTTTTGGTTTTGATAACAGAGCAATTCCAAATAATGGATTAACTCAATACAATTTTAAATCATTACAACTTGAAAACACAAATCCTATCGCTGGAACTTTTGGAATTTCAGGCGGAAAATCATTTAATATTGGTGAAGAAGGAAAATTAAGTTTGTTTGCTACAGCTTCTTTTGGGAATAATTACAGCTCAAAAGCAGATGGAACTGCAAAAGGTGGTGTTAATGGAAATGCAAGTTTAATTAACAAAAACTTCGAAAAATATACTTCTATAAGTTTTAATACTAATACTACCGCGATGGTAAATTTAGGTTATAAAATTAATGCAGCTAACAAATTAGAATTTAATTCGGTTTTGATTAATACTTCATCATTATCAAAAGAGGAGTTTACAGGATATGTTGCCGACTTAGCAAATGATGGAAATGGTTTTATCAGAAGAAATAAATTTGAAAAAAACACACTTTTAATTAATCAATTATTAGGTGAACACAAGCTTTCAAAAAGAACAATAGCTAATTGGGGATTATCATACAACACTATTAAAGGTGATATGCCAGATAGAACTCAAAATACTTTAAACAAAAATGACAATGGTTACGTTATAAATTCTCAATCTGCTCCAAATAACCATAGATATTTTCAAAACTTAACTGAAAACGAAATGGCTGCTACTGCAAGTGTAGATTATAAATTTAAAAAAGTTGACGAAACTGAATATAAAGGTAAATTAACATTAGGTTATAACGGAAGATTTAAAACTAGAGATTTTGAAGCAACACAATTTAACTTTAAAGCTTTAAATGGTTTTACAAATACCGTTGTTGACCCAAATAATCTTGATGCTTTCTACAATCAAGAAAATTTTACAAATGGTTATTTTCAAGTTGCTACTTTCAGAGGAACAGCTGAAGTTCCAAATGCTTTAAAACCTCAAACTTATAATGGTGAACAAATAATTCAAGGTGGATTTTTAAACACTGAATACAAATTCAGCAAATTAACAGCTGTTTTAGGATTAAGAGGTGAATATATTTTCCAAAAAGTAAAATGGAATACACAACTTGACCCAACAGGCGGAAAAGATGAGTTTGATAAAATTGCTTTCTTGCCAAGTTTAACATTAAAATATGAGCTAACAGAAAAACAAAATTTGCGTTTTGGATTTAGCAAAACATATACATTACCACAATTTAAAGAAAGAGCTTTATTTGTTTATGAAGATGTAACTGAAGTTAAAGTAGGTAATCCAGATTTGTATGCTTCCGATGATTACAACTTTGATTTAAAATGGGAGTTCTTTCCTGAAAAAGAAGAAGTTATTTCTGTAACTGCTTTTGGAAAATACATTCAAAACCCAATGAACGAGGTAACAATTGCATCATCAACTAATGATATTTCATATATTAATACAGGAGATTTTGGATATGTAGCTGGAGGTGAATTTGAAGTTAGAAAATCGCTTTTAAACATTGATACTGAAAATTCAAAAAAATTAACTGCTGGTTTAAATGTTTCGTATTTATACACTCAGCAAGACTTAAGCACAAACAAAGTAATTAAAGAAACAGATTATAATGTAGCTTTCAACACCGATAGTGATAAATTTACTGGTGCTTCTGATTTATTATTAAATGGAGATATTTCTTTTTTAAACGAATGGAATAAAAAAGAAAGTAACTTAACCTCAACTTTATCTTATACCTATTTTTCAGATAGAGTTTATGCACTTGGAACAAACGACAGAGGAAATCTAGTTGACAAAGCATTTGGTTCATTAGACCTTATTTTAAAATCTAAATTGAATAAAAATTTCGGTCTTGGTTTAGTAGCAAAAAATCTTTTAGATCCAACTATTAATAGAGTTCAAGAAAACAAAAACGGTGATGTAAACGTTCTTTCCTATAAAAAAGGAATTAACCTGAGCTTAACCCTATCTTATCAATTCTAATTCAATAAAAATTAAAATAAAAAGCCACTTCAACAGTGGCTTTTTTATTAAAGATTAACTAACAAACTAAACATTCAGTTAATATTAAATTAGAGTTTTAATAAAGTAACAATGACTTTTAGTTAACTTCAAAAAAAAGGAATTAAACGAAATTTGCGATATCAAAATAACTCATAAATTATAAAAACACAATGAAAAAATCAATTGTAAAATTATTTGGAATTTTAGCTATTTCTGGTAGCTTATTTACTAGTTGTACATCTAGTGACGACGAAAGTTCTTCTTCTTCTTTTGTAGTAGACGCTAATAACTTCCAAGGAACAATAACCGACGGTGAAGTTGTATTGAATGCAAGCACTGTATATAAACTAACTGGTAAAATTCAAGTAAATGATGGAGCTACTTTAACAATTCCTGCAGGAACAGTAATTGAAGGTGTTGGTGGTACTTCTGCTTACATAGCAGTAGCTCAAGGTGGAAAAATATATGTAAATGGAACATCTACAAACCCAGTTGTATTTACTAGTGGTTTATCTACTAAAAACGCTGGAGATTGGGGTGGATTAGTTATTTGTGGAAGAGCACCAATTAATCGTGTAACTGGTGGTGCAAGTACTGCTCAATCAGAAGTTGCTGATTTAACTTATGGTGGTACAAATGCTAGTGACAGTTCTGGTTCTATCAGATATTTAAGAATTGAGTATGCTGGTGCAGCTTTCAATAGCGAAAAAGAATTCAATGGATTATCATTCTTTGGTGTTGGTTCAGGTACTGTTGTTGAATATGTTGAAGCTTTTCATGGTTCAGATGATGGATTTGAATTTTTCGGTGGAACAGTTAATACAACTGGTTTAATTTCTATTGGCAACGAAGATGACCAATTTGACTGGACAGAAGGATGGAGTGGAACAAACTCTAACTGGTATGGAAAATTAGACTTCGGTAAAGGAAATAGAGGTATTGAAGCTGATAACTTTGAATTCGGATTTGCAAATACTCCAATTGCTAACCCAACAATTACTAATATGACTTTAATTGGTCCAGGAAGTACTGCTGATGCAACAGTTTATCAAGAAAATGATGGCTTAAAATTAAGAAGAGGAACTAAAGGGATTTTTACAAACTTAGTATTAAGCAGCTGGAAAGCTGGATTTAATGTTGAGCATGATGAATGTATTGCTGCAGTAGCTGCAAATACACTAAAAGCCAATAACGTTAGTTTCACTGATGTTCCTACAAAATCTAAAGGAAAAGATACTGCAGGAAACACAGCAGATGTAAGTGCTATATTTACAGAAAGTGCTGCAACTGGTGCTGGAAACGGTGTTAGTATACCAACATGGGCAACTGGTTGGTCAGTAGGTTTCTAATGATTTAGAATAAAAAAATAAAAAAATCCTGAATAATAATAATTCAGGATTTTTTTTGGCATATTATTTGAAATATATTTTATACTTTTGTACTAACCATTTCTATGACATGACAAAAAAATACTTTTATATCACTTTATTTGTTCTTTTATTTTCTTTAGTGGGTTTTGCTCAAGAAAGTAAATCACAGTCTAATGATGCTTTAGGTTTTTATCCTAATCCAGTTAGCAATGGTAAAATTTACATTACTTCAAAAACTGCTCTCGAAAAAGAAATTTTAATTTTTGATGTGTTAGGGAAAAAAGTATTACAAACAACTACTTCTTCAAAAGAACTAAACATTAGCACAATTCCTCCAGGAGTTTACATCATAAAAATTAGTGAAGGTGATAGCACTGCCACTAGAAAACTAATTGTCAGATAGTTGTTTTTACAATTATTAACTTAAAATTAAACTAAATTTATCCTTTTTCTTTCATGAAAAAGGATTTTGTCATTATATTTGTACCCTAACTAAAAATGAAAAAAATGAAAAAAATCTACTTTTTATTATTTATGATTGCTCCAATGTTCATGATTGGACAAAACTTAGTGACAAATCCAACTTTTGCGGACGGTCTTAACGGATGGACTGCTGGACCAACAGCAAGTTATACTTTACCAAGTTTAATTACAAATGATGGACATAATGACACTAATTCCGCACAATATGTAGCAACTGCAACTACAGGTTTTTACCAAGAAATTCCAATTACTGGTGGTAATCAATTAGTAATTTCTTTTTGGTATAAAGCAAGTGGTGATAATACAGATGCAAGAATTTGGAGTAATTACAAAGATGCTGCTGATGCAATTGTTTATCAAGCTGCTGCTGCTACTGATGATCCATTAAGAAATAACAACGGTTACTTACCAACTGCTACTGTATGGACGCAACATTCTATAACAGTTACTTCTCCAGCTGAAGCTACTAAACTTGTATTGGCCGTAAGAGCTTATAACAATGGTACAGCTAGTTTTGATGATTTTTCTGTTACACAAGCTCCATTAAGCGTTTCTCAAAATGCAATTGCAGGTTTAAAAGTATATCCTAATCCAGTTTCTAACGGTAAATTATTTATCGAAACAGATGCTAATGCTGAAAGAATTGTAGCTATTTATGATTTATTAGGCAAAAATGTTCTAAACACAACAACATCTAATTCAGAAATTAATGTTGCTTCTTTAAATTCTGGTGTTTACATTGTAAAAATCACTGAAGAAGGAAACACCACTTCTAGAAAATTAATTATCAGATAATTATAATTCTATAATAATTTTAAAGCTCTAACGAAAGTTAGGGCTTTTTATTTTTAATTACTTTTGTCAAAAAAAATTAATTGATAAATACTCAAGATATATTTACTATAACTTCTCAAAAACAATTTGATAAATTGGCTTTGAAAATTTTTCGTTTTCAATATGAAAATAATAAAGTATATAGTGAATTTTGCAATTTTCTAAACGTAAATCCTCAAGAAGTAAAAACCGTTCAGCAAATTCCATTTTTACCAATTCAATTTTTTAAAAGTCATGAAGTAGTTTCATCAACTAATCCAATTCAAGAAACCTTTACAAGTAGTGGAACAACCGGAATGATTACGAGTAAACATTTAGTAACCGATATTTCGTTATACGAACAAAGTTTTAGAAATGCTTTCTCAGAGTTCTACGGAAACATTGAAGACTATGCGGTTTTAGCCTTGCTTCCATCCTATTTAGAACGCGATGGTTCGTCTTTGATTTATATGGTAAATGATTTAATTGAGCGTTCAAATAATCAACATTCTGGATTTTACCTGAACAATTATGATGAATTAATCGAAAAGCTAATTACTTTAGACCAATCTGGTCAAAATGTTCTATTAATTGGCGTAACTTATGCTTTGCTTGACTTAATTGAAAAACAAAAGTTTCAATTAAAAAACACTATTATCATGGAAACTGGCGGAATGAAAGGCAAACGAAAAGAAATTATCCGCGAAGAATTACATGCAATTTTATCCGAAGGTTTCGGAGTTAAAAACATACATTCAGAATATGGTATGACGGAACTATTATCTCAAGCTTATTCTTTTGGAAGTGGAATTTTTGAATGTCCAAATTGGATGCAAATATTAATTCGTGATACAGAAGATGCATTAAGTTATGTAGATTATGAGAAAACTGGCGGTATAAACGTTATTGATTTGGCTAATCTCAATTCGTGTTCCTTTATTGCAACTCAAGATTTAGGAAAAAAATACTCTAATAATTCTTTTGAAGTTCTTGGAAGATTTGATAATTCAGATATTCGCGGTTGTAATTTGATGGTATTGTAATAAAATTTAATTTTCTTCGTTATATAGTTTATGAATAACCTGAGATTTTTATTATTACTACTGCCAATTTTGTTTTTTGGGCAAAACAAATCCATTAAAATAAATATTGTTTCTGTTACTTCAATAGATTCAATACCTGAAGAACGAAAATTTACTATCAACTATTCAATAGAAAATACAACAGATAAAGAGATTTCTTTTTTTCTTGAACCTGAAAAACTTTTTCCTGCACATTCAAACGCAATGGGAACAGGTGTTTTTTATAAATTATTTCAAGAAAATGATGAACTAATAATAAATGGTGTTTTTACTAATAATAGAACTATAAAAAGTTTTAATCTTCCTGATTTTTCATCAATAAAAGACGAAAAAGAAAGAGAAAAAGCATTTAAAGAATTTTTTGAAGAAAGAATGAAGTCACAAAACGATTCAATCAAAAAAAATTCAATTAAGTCGTTGTTAAACTCTATTTATCACTTAAAACCTAAAGAAACTAAAATCTATTCAATCGTTTGGTATTGGGATAAAAAACGTTATTTCAAACGCGATGAATTTGAGTATTACTTAGATGAAAAAGGCACTTTCTATATTCAATTTTACTTGTTTTTGATGAAAGAACAATATGAGAACAAAATGACCAAAGAAGATTATGAATCACTTATGAAAATCCCAAATTTTATCAAAGGTGTTTATCAATCAGAAAAAGCAGAAATCAACTTTAGGGAATAAAAAACCAATCATTTCTGATTGGTTTTCTGTTTAAACTACTTTGATCAAGTAATAATTTTTCTTTCCTTTCTGTAACATCAAAAATTGATTATTGATTAAATCTTTTTCTGAAATTAAATAATCTGCAGCTACTTTTTCTTTATTTAATGAAATTGAATTTTGTTGTAATTCACGTCGTGCATCACTATTTGAAGCCAAAAAACTTGTTTTTGCAGAAAGAGCAGCAATCATATCCAAACCATTTTGAACATCTTCTTTAGAAACTTCAGCTTGCGGCACACCTTCAAAAACTTCTAAAAATGTTTTCTCATCCAGTTTTTTTAAATCATCCATTGTTGGACTAAAAAATGCATTTGATGCAAAAATTGCTTTTTCTAATTCTTCGCTTCCATGAACAAAAGATGTTACTTCAGCAGCCAAACGTTTTTGTAAAACTCTTAAATGTGGTGCAGTTTGATGTTCTGTAATTAATTCGTCAATTGTGTTTTTATCTAAAAAAGTAAAGATTTTGATGTATTTCTCTGCGTCAACATCAGTTGTATTCAACCAAAATTGATAAAATTTGTATACCGAAGTTTTATCAGCAGTCAACCAAACATTTCCTCCTTCAGATTTTCCGAATTTTGAACCATCTGCTTTAGTAATCAACGGACAAGTCATTGCAAAAGCTTTTGCGCCTTCACCATTCATTCTTCTGACTAATTCGGTTCCAGTTGTTATATTTCCCCATTGATCACTTCCACCCATTTGCAACAAACAATTGTGGGTTTTGTATAAATGGTGAAAATCGTATCCTTGAATTAATTGATAAGTGAACTCCGTAAAACTCATTCCTTCACCGATTTCGCCACTTAAACGTTTTTTTACCGAATCTTTTGCCATCATATAGTTAACTGTGATTCTTTTACCAACATCGCGAGCAAAATTGATAAATGAAAAATCTTTCATCCAATCGTAATTGTTAACTAAAATTGGAGCATTTGCCGAAGTAGAATTAAAATCTAAAAATCGTGAAAGAACTGCTTTTATTCCAGCTACATTTTTCTCAAGAGTTGCTTCATCCAAAAGATTTCGCTCATCTGATTTTCCAGATGGATCACCAATCATTCCAGTTGCACCACCAACTAAAGCAATAGGTTTATGCCCAAATTTCTCCAAATGAACCAACAAAATTATTGGAACCAAACTTCCAATATGCAACGAATCACTTGTTGGATCAAACCCAATATAAGTGGTTGTCATTTCTTTTAAAAGTTGTTCTTCGGTTCCAGGCATAATATCGTGAACCAATCCGCGCCATTGTAATTCTTCTACTAAATTTTTCATCTTAAAAAACAATTTGCGCAAAGATAGTTTTTAGATTTGGAATTTGGAATTTGAAAGTTGTAAATTAGCTTCATGGTTTTAGTTACTGGCGGAACAGGTTTGGTTGGTGCACATTTGTTACTTCATTTGGTTGAAAATGAAGAAAAAATTGTGGCTATCTACAGAAATGAAAAAACGATTGAAAAACCAAAAGCTCTTTTTAATCAATTTGAGAAAAAACATTTATTTTCTAAAATACAATGGATTGAGGCAGATATTTTAGATATTTCTTCTTTGGAAATTGCTTTTCAGAATATTGACTATGTTTATCATTGTGCTGCACAAATTTCGTTTGACCCAAATGATGAAAATTTACTTCGAAAAGTAAATATTGAAGGAACAGCCAACATTGTCAATTTTTGTATTGATAAAAAAGTAAAAAAACTTTGCCATGTTAGTTCTATTGCCGCTTTGGGAGATTTGAAAGAACACGAAACCACTTTAAATGAAACCAACGAATGGAATCCTGAAATTTCACATAGCGATTATGCCATTACAAAATATGGTGCTGAAATGGAAGTTTGGCGTGGACAACAAGAAGGATTAAAAGTAGTAATTGTTAATCCTGGAGTAATTTTTGGTTCATTGATTTGGAAAAATGGTAGCGGAGAATTTTTTACTAAAGTCAAAAATAAATTTCCATTTTACACAAATGGTTCAACAGGTTATGTTGGTGTTAATGATGTAGTAAAAATTATGATCTTGTTAATGAAAAGTGTTATAACCGGTGAAAGGTTTTCATTAGTTTCTGAAAATTTATCGTTTAAAGAAATCATTTTTTTGATTGCAAAAAAAATGAGTGCCAAAAAACCTTCTTTCGAAATAAAACCATGGATGACAGCAATTGCTTGGCGATTGGATTGGATTATTTCTAAATTTTTTAGAACGAAAAGAAAACTTTCTAAAGACACTGCCAGAACAATTCATTCAAAAGAAATTATTAGTAATAAAAAAATAAAAAATGCTTTGAATTATAATTTTCAAAGCATTGATTCTGTCATTGAACAAATTGTTTCAAAAAACTAATACACAGCTGGCGTATCGTTATTTTTATTATCATTTGGTGAAGTCAAATTGTCTTCTTTTTTTAGTTTTCCTTCCAAATTTTTATTTTCTTCATCTAATCTATCCTTCACTTTTTGATACATTTTTTTGTATTCAGCTACATCACTAGCATAATATTTATTGCTATTCAAAAACTGTAAACTATCAATTTTATATTTTTTATAAATGAATTTATTGATTTGTTCTGAAGTAATTCCTCCACCAATATTTTGCGTTTTAACAGCTTCAAGCAATGATATATCATACAAAATATCTACCATTTTGTCCTTTTCAATCAAATCACTTGGTTTTTCAACTGCAGTTTTTTGACAGCCAAAAGCAAGGACTATTATGCAAAATAAAAGTACTTTTTTCATAAAATTATTTTTATCGATTGAATAACAATCGCTTTCCAACTTTTAAATCTTTTACCTTAAAGTTTTGATAAACTAATTCTCCGTTTACAAAAGTATGTGTAATTCTGGACTTGAAATTATAGCCTTCAAACGGTGACCAACCACATTTTGCCAAAATATTTTCCTTTTTCACGTTCCAAGGCAAACCGGTGTTTACAATTGCCAAATCAGCAAAATAACCTTCTTTTATAAAGCCACGTTTTTCAATTTTGAAAATCTTTGCCGGATTATGACTCATTTTCTCTACAATTTTTTCAATAGAAATTTTGCCTTGATGATGTGCTTCAAACATGGCAACAACAGCATGCTGAACCAATGGTCCACCAGATGGAGCTTTTAAATAATCTTGACTTTTCTCTTCTAAAGTATGTGGTGCATGATCGGTTGCAATTACGTCTATTCTGTCGTCAAGCAACGCTTCCCAAAGTACTTTTCTATCATTTGCAGTTTTCACAGCTGGATTCCATTTGATAAAATTGCCTTTGGTTTTGTAATCTTCATCGCTAAACCAAAGATGATGAATACAAACTTCGGCTGTTATTTGCTTTTCTTCTAATGGAATTTTATTGGTGAATAATTCCATTTCTTTAGCAGTTGAAAGATGAAAAACATGCAATCTTGCTCCTGTTTTTTTAGCTAATTCTATAGCTTTTGAAGATGAAATATAGCAAGCTTCTTCGCTTCTAATTAATGGATGACATTCAACCGGAATGTTATCGCCATATTGTTTCTTATACTTTTCTAAATTGTTTTTAATTGTAGTTTCATCTTCGCAATGAACAGCAATAAGCATTTTTGTAGAAGAAAAAATCTTTTCTAATGTTTCAGTATTATCAACTAACATATTTCCAGTTGATGAGCCGAGAAACAATTTTATTCCTGCTACATTTTTAGGATTTGTTTTTAGAACTTCTTCAAGATTATCATTTGTTCCACCCATCATAAACGAATAATTAGCATATGATTTTTTGGAAGCAATTTGATATTTTTCTTCTAAAATTTCTTGAGTAACCGCATTCGGAACTGTGTTTGGTTGTTCAATAAACGATGTAATTCCACCAGCAACAGCAGCTTTACTTTCTGATTCGATATCGCCTTTATGGGTTAAACCTGGTTCGCGAAAATGAACTTGGTCATCAATTGCTCCGGGAATTAAATAGTTTCCTTCAGCATCTATAACTTTACAATTTGCTGATTTAGGTGAAATGGATTCGGAAATTTCAACTATATATTCATTTTCAATCAATACATCGCCTTCAAAAATTTCTCCTTCATTTACAATTTTAGCATTCTTAATTAACGTAGTATTCATTTCTTATAATCGATTAAAGAGCTTTCTGATTCTTAAACTTATTACTCCAAAAACGGCTTCTTTTATAATTGAACCGCTCATTTTGGATTGTCCTTTTGTTCTATCTGTAAAAATTACTGGAACTTCATGTATTTTAAAATTTCTTCCAAAAGCTCGATACTTCATTTCAATTTGAAAAGCATAACCAATAAATTTTATTCTATCTAATTTTAAGGTCTCAAGCACTTTTCGTCTGTAACACACAAAACCAGCTGTGGTATCCATTATTTTCATTCCAGTAATCATTCTAACATAAACTGAAGCAAAATAGGAAAGTAAAACACGACTTAATGGCCAATTAACCACGTTCACACCTTTTACATAACGTGAACCAATAGCTACATCAGCTCCATTTTCATTACATTCTTTGTATAATTTTTCTAAATCATTAGGATTGTGTGAAAAATCGGCATCCATTTCAAAGATAAAATCATATTCTCTTTTCAATGCCCATTTGAATCCATAAACATATGCTGTACCTAAACCTGATTTCTTTTCTCTTACTTCTAAAAATAATTTATCTGGAAATTCCTTTTGCAATTCTTTTACTTTTTCGGCTGTTTTGTCTGGTGAATTATCATCCACAACTAACAAATGAAAAACTTTATTAAGTGAAAATACCGCACGAATAATGCTTTCTATATTCTCAATTTCATTAAAAGTTGGAATAATAACAATGCCGCAAGTCATAAATTTGAATGGGTTTTATTAGGCAAAAATACTCTTTTTATTAAAGTAGCATCTTAATAAATTTATAATAAAGTTAGAAAATAAAAAATTAGTAGTTTTGCATCAATGTTAGAAGCTGTAATAAGTCCGAGAATAATTGAACCCAAAGATTGGGCAACACTTTTATTTGTCTTTTCTTTATTACTAATAGCCGTTACAAAAACTGCCTTTGAAACAAGATTTAGTGAATTTTTAAAAATTTTAGTTTCTGATAAATATATTAAAGTATATAAAGACAGTTCACATTTGATGAGTGGATTTACCATATTACTTTTTATTGTTCAAATTATATCTATTTCATTTTTTATTCAAATTACACTAGACCATTTTGGCTATTTATCTAAATATGATTGGATTAGCTTTTTAAGAATAGCAACTTTTTTTAGTGTTTTTGTACTTTCAAAATTCTTAATAGAGAAAATAATTGCCACTACTTTTAACTTTGAAGAATTGATAGAACAATTCAATCTGCAGAAAGTAAGTTATAGAACTTTCGTCAGTTTGTTCTTGTTGCCAATATCTATTTTCTTGTTTTATCACAAAAATTCTGCAGAATCGTTAATTTATTACGTAATAGTTATCGTTTTGTTAATTAATTTGGTTACATATCTGTTTTCTTTAAAGAATTATCAAAACTTAATTATTGGTAACTTCTTTTATTTTATTTTATATCTTTGCGCTCTTGAAATAGCGCCCTATTATTTCATATATTATTTGATTACAAAACTATAGAAACTACTATGTCAAATTTGAAAGTGAAAACAATTTTGGTTTCTCAACCAGAACCGAAAGTAGAAAATTCACCATATTTTGAATTGCAAAACAAACTCAAAGTAAAAGTAGATTTTCGTTCGTTTATACATGTTGAAGGAGTTAGCGCAAAAGATATTCGAGCTCAAAAAATTGACCTAAACAATTATAGCGCAATCATTCTAACGAGCAGAAATTCTGTAGACCATTTTTTTAGAGTTGCTGATGAAATGCGTTACAAAATACCAGAAGATTTAAAATATTTTTGTCAATCAGAAGCAGTTGCTTTCTATCTTCAGAAGTATGTTATTTATAGAAAGCGTAAAATATATGTTGGCCAAAAAGACTTTGCCGATTTGTCTCCATTAATCAAAAAATATAAAGACGAAAAGTTTTTATTGCCCGCTTCAGACCAGTTAAATTTTGATGTTCCACAGACATTAAACAATTTAAAAGTTGATTGGACACAAGCAACTTTTTACAAAACTGTAATGAGTGATTTATCTGATTTAGCAGATGTTTATTATGACGTATTGGCTTTTTTCAGTCCAACAGGAATAAAATCGCTTTTTAAAAATTTCCCTGATTTTAAGCAAAATAATACTCGCATCGCTGTTTTTGGAAGTACTACACAAAAAGAAGCATTAGATCATGGCTTACGCATTGATATTCTTGCACCAACACCAGAAACGCCAAGTATGACAATGGCTTTGGAAAAGTATATTAACGAAGTTAACAAAGTAAAATAAATAAAAAATGTCCCAAATTCGGGACATTTTCTTTTGGTTAGGTTGGTTATTCAAATTTTATAATTGAGGTCCAGCTTTTACTAAGTTTTGCCCTTTTGAATTATCTGTATATTGTTCAAAATTCTTTATGAATTTTGACGCCAAATCAATTGCTTTAGATTCCCAATCATTTTTATTTTCATAAGTATCTCTAGGATCTAAAATTGCAGAGTTCACATCATGCAAATGAATCGGAACTTCAAAATTAAATACAGGAATAGTTTTAGTTTCAACATTTTCAATTGAACCATCAAGAATTGCATCTATAATTGCTCTAGTATCTTTGATAGAAATACGTTTTCCTGTTCCATTCCATCCAGTATTAACCATATAAGCTTTTGCGTTATGTGTTTCCATTTTCTTAACTAACTCTTCTCCATATTTTGTTGGATGTAGTGTTAAAAATGCTTTTCCAAAACAAGCTGAAAATGTTGGTTGTGGTTCAGTAACTCCGCGTTCAGTTCCAGCTAGCTTTGCAGTAAATCCTGAAAGGAAATAATATTGAGTTTGTTCTGGAGTAAGTTTTGAAACGGGTGGCATCACTGCAAAAGCATCAGCTGTTAAAAAGATTACTTTCGTTGCATGACCTGCTTTTGAAATTGGTTTAACAATATTATGAATATGATAAATTGGATAAGAAACTCTGGTATTCTGAGTTACGCTTCCGTCTTTAAAGTCAATGGTTCCATCATCAGCGACTGTGACATTTTCAAGCAATGCATCTTTAGTAATTGCTCCATAAATATCAGGTTCGTTTTCTTTACTTAAATCGATTGTTTTTGCATAACATCCGCCTTCAAAGTTGAAAACTCCTTCGTCATCCCAACCATGTTCATCGTCACCAATTAATTCACGTTTTGGATCAGTTGACAAAGTAGTTTTTCCTGTTCCTGATAATCCAAAAAAGACAGCAACATCACCATCTTTTCCTTTATTTGCTGAACAGTGCATCGATGCAATTCCTTGTAATGGCAAATAGTAATTCATCATGGCAAACATTCCTTTCTTCATTTCGCCACCATACCAAGTTCCACCAATAATTTGAATTTTCTCGGTTAAATTAAATGCTATGTAAACTTCTGAATTTAAATTGTGTGCCGCATAATCTTTAAAACTTGTTTTTGAAGCATTCATTACCACAAAATCAGGTTCTCCAAAATTATCCAATTCATCTTCTGTAGGTCGGATGAACATATTTTTTACAAAATGGGCTTGCCAAGCAACTTCCATAATAAAGCGAACTTTTAATCGGGTATTTTCATTAGCTCCACAAAAAGCATCAACTACATATAACTTTTTATTTGAAAGTTGATTAATTGTAGTTTCTTTTAAAGCATCCCAAGTTTCTTGTGAAATAGGTTTGTTATCATTGGCAGCTTTATCAGAATTCCACCAAATCGAATCTTCAGTAATTGCATCTTTAACAAAATACTTATCCTTTGGCGAACGACCTGTAAACTCTCCTGTCATTACATTTACTGCTCCAAGTTCTGTTAATTGACCTTTTTCAAAACCTGTTAATCTTGACGAAAGTTCTTCATTGTAAAGATGAGAGTAAGAAGGATTGTGGATAATTTCAAAGGTATTTTTGATACCATATTTTTCTAACGAAATCGATTTCGTAATTTGAGCGTAGTTCTCCATTGAAATTTAGTTTGTGTTGAAATATTTTTAGGCTACAAAGTTAAAAATTAATTATTACAACGTTGTAGTTAAGTAAAAATTAATTTTTTTTCTTGATGAAGTTCAAGAAATAATAACTCCAACCAACAATTAAAAATAGCCCGCCAATTGGTGTAATTGGGCCTAAAAACTTTAACTCTAACCCTAATAATTCTCCAGTAGCAAGCAAATAAATTGATCCCGAAAAAAATAAAACCCCAAAAGAAATAGAGTAAAATATTATCTTTTTATACTTCTCATTGAAAGTAATTTGCAAGCCTAAAAAGAGTAAAAACAAGGCATGATACATTTGATATTTTACACCTGTTTCAAAGGTTGCTAATTGTTCTATTGATAATTTTTCTTTTAAAGCATGTGCTCCAAATGCACCCAAAATAATTGCAGTAACTCCAAAAAAAGATGCAATTCGGTTGATTTTTGTATTAATTGATGACATATAAAAATACTTTTCTGCAAATTTATTCGTTATTAGTTGAAATTCATTTTACAATTAGTATTTATTTATAAAAAAACACAACCTAAGTTTTATATTTGCACTCTAATTTATTTTTATGAAAAAGATATTTATAATTGTTTGTTTTAGTTTTCTTTTATCTTCTTACTCAGACAACAATTCTGCACAAATAAAATCAGGAGAAAAACTAGTTTATGCTGGTTCCTATAACATGAGTGGTTTAATGACTCAGATTGCTCAAGTAACTATGTCAACAGAAAATGTAACTACTTCAAAAAACAATTATCTACATCTTTCTTGTGAATTGTCAACCTATACCAAATGGGATTCTTTCTTTAAAATCAGAGATATTTATGAGTCCTATGTAAATCCAGCAACACTAAAACCAAGTTTATATAAAAGGAGCATTGATGAAGGTGGATATACTAAAAAAGAAAAATATACTTTTAAAGGAAATAATGTAAAAAGTACGGTAAACAAAAAAAACCAACCTGAAAGCCAAAAAACATTTACCATTGGCGCCAATACACAAGACGTAATTTCTCTTTTATACAAAGTTAGAACAATAGATTTTTCTAAATTTAAAGCAGGTCAAACTCAATCAATGATGATAGTTTTTGATGAAACAGAAATTCCAGTTACCTTGAAATTTATGGGTAAAGAAACTGTAAACGCAGGTAATCTTGGTAAAAAAGAATGCTACAAAATATCTATTGGTGCTAAAACCGATGCGTTAAGAGGAAAAGATAAAAACTTAATTTGGCTAACGGCTGATGCCAAAAAGATTCCAGCATTTTTACAATTTAGCATTCCTGTTGGAACTGGACAGTTAGCTTTAACCTCAGCAACCGGAATTTAATCATGAAAAAAATATTTTTAATATTAGCAATACTGTTTTTGGTTCTTTCCATAGCTTTTACAATTCTCCCAATGGGAACAATTGCCTTTTTACCAATAGGTTTAGCTTTAATTTTTAGTCTGTTATTACTTAAAAAATCAGAGGAAAATAAAAGAAGATTACCTAATTGGTTATTGACTTTAAGTGCAATTTGTTCATTTATTGTTTTGCTAAAAGTAGTTTTCATAAAAGACAAAGTAGAAGTTGACCAAAAGTTTGAACAGCAAAAAGTTGAAACCAAACAAGAAGCTAAAAAAGAATTGGAAGAACTCGAAAACGAATTAGAATAAACACCAAAGCACTCACTTTTTCAGGAGTGCTTTTTTGTTTTAATGATTTAATCCCAATTTCATACATTTGCCTCAACAACAAATCTTGGAATGAGAAATATACTAATCATAGGTGCCGGACGTTCAGCATCATCACTAATAAAATATCTTTTAAATAAATCTGTAGAAGAAAATCTCCTAATAACAATTGGTGATTTATCATTAGAATTAGCACAAAAGAAGACCAACAATCATCCAAATGCCAAGGCTATTGCTTTAGACATTAACAACACTTCTCAGCGACAAGAGGAAATTCAAAAAGCAGATATTGTTATTTCGATGTTGCCTGCGCATATGCATATTGAAGTCGCAAAAGACTGTGTGACTTTCAAGAAAAATATGGTTACCGCTTCCTATATTTCTGATGCCATGCAAGCTTTGGATGCCGAAGTAAAAGCAAACAATTTAGTCTTTATGAACGAAATTGGTTTGGATCCAGGAATTGACCACATGAGTGCAATGAAAGTGATTGATGAAATCAGAGCCAAAGGTGGAAAAATGTTATTATTCGAATCATTTTGTGGTGGATTGGTTGCTCCAGAAAGCGACACAAATCTTTGGAATTACAAATTTACTTGGGCACCACGAAATGTAGTTTTAGCAGGTCAAGGTGGAGCAGCAAAATTTATTCAGGAAGGAAAATACAAATACATTCCATACCATAAATTATTCCGTAGAACCGAATTTCTTCATGTTGAAGGTTACGGAAAATTTGAAGGTTATGGCAACAGAGATTCTTTAAAATACAGAAGTGTTTATGGATTAGACGATATTCTAACCTTATATCGTGGTACGATTCGTCGTGTTGGCTTTTCGAAAGCCTGGAATATGTTTGTACAACTTGGTATGACTGATGATACTTATGTGATGGAAAATTCAGAAAACATGAGTTATCGTGATTTCATCAATTCGTTTTTACCTTATCATCCAACAGATTCTGTAGAAATTAAAACCCGTATGCAACTTGGCATCGAGCAAGATGACATTATGTGGGAGAAATTATTAGAGTTGGATTTATTTAATGCTACCAAAATTATTGGTTTAAAAAATGCTACTCCTGCACAAATGCTTGAAAAAATTCTAACCGAAAGCTGGTCTTTAGAACCTAATGATAAAGACATGATTGTAATGTATCACAAGTTTGGCTACGAACTAAATGGCAAACAAGAACAAATAGACTCTAAAATGGTGTGTATTGGCGATGACCAAACCTATACCGCCATGGCAAAAACAGTTGGGTTACCTGTAGCAATGGCTGCTTTGCAAATATTGAATGGAAAAATTAAAACGCCTGGTGTGCAACTTCCAATTAAAAAAGAAGTATATGAACCTATTCTTAACGAACTGGAAGAATTTGGCGTTATTTTTAATGAAATCGAAATGCCTTATATTGGATACAATCCTGATAAATTGATGGGAAATTAATTTAAAAGAAATACACTTTATAAACCGAAATCTTAACCGATTTCGGTTTTTTTGTTTAAAAATAGTAACTAAATTGCTATTTTTGCTTTCAAATAACAAAATATGAAAATCAATCAGCTACAAATAGAAATTGATGGTATTGATAAAGAAATTCTTCGTGACTTGATGGAAGATGCACGTAAACCCATTCTTCAAATTGCCAATAAAATTGGGATTTCTGGTGCTGCCATTCATCAACGACTAAGAAAACTGGAAGATGCTGGTGTTATTGCGGGTTCCAAATTCATTATTGACAATAAAGTTTTGGGTTATAAAACGATGGCTTTCATTGGTATTTATCTTGATAAAGCTTCTAGCAATGCTGATGCCGTTAGAGAATTAAAGAAAATTCCAGAAGTACTAGAATGTCATTATACTACGGGAAACTGGAGTATTCTTATCAAAATCATTTGTAGAGATAACGAACATTTGATGCAATTACTCAACAAAAAAATCCAACCTATTGATGGTGTTTCCAGAACTGAAACTTTTATTTCTTTGGAACAACAAATCGAAAGACAAATTCAAGTGTAGAACTTAAAAAGAATAAAAAAACCGCAACAATTAGTTGCGGTTTTATTTTAATTATTTTTCTTAATCTCTTCTTCCAAAAACTTGTAATGCCCAATACAGCATTGAAGCTACTGCTCCAATTGCAGCAACGACATACGTTCTGGCTGCCCATTTCAAGGCATCTTCGGCACCTGAATATTCTTGCTGACTCAACATATTTTTATTTTTCAACCAAGCTAAAGCTCTATTACTTGCATCATATTCTACAGGCAAAGTAATCAATGAAAAAACAGTTGCAAAAGCCATTAAAATTAAACCAATAACTGCAATGATGTAACCAAATGAAAAACCTTTACTGGCAATTCCTAATATCAATCCACCCATAATTAACCATTGTGATAAAGTGGATGAAACATTTACAATTGGCACTAATTGCGAACGCAATTGCAACATATTATATGCCGTAGCATGTTGCACCGCATGACCACATTCGTGAGCGGCAACGGCCGCTGCAGCAGCATTTCTTTGGTTGTAAACCGCTTCACTCAAATTTACTGTTTTATCCGCTGGGTTGTAATGGTCTGTTAATCTTCCTGGCGTTGAAATTACTTTAACATCATAAATTCCGTTGTCGGCTAGCATTTTTTCGGCAATCTCTGCACCACTCATTCCATTACGCAGATGTACTTTTGAATATTCTTCAAACTTGCTTTTTAATTTTGAACTTACTGCCCAACTCACTAAAGCAATTAATCCCAAGAGTATATAATATCCTATCATTTTTTGTTTTTTTTAATTGTTTTAAATTTACAAAAAATACAGCAAATTATATTCCAAATTATTCTCTATGACAAGTTGTCAAAATTTAAGGTACTAATTTTTCGCTCCACTCAAAGGCTTCAATGATTTCTCTATAAACACATTTTCCTTGTACGATGTTCAATCCTTTTTGTAGAGACAAATCTTTTTGACAAGCTTCTTCCCATCCAAAGTTTGCCAATTGCAATACATAAGGCAACGTTACATTGGTTAATGCCATAGTTGAAGTATAAGGAACTGCGCCTGGCATGTTGGTAACACAGTAATGAATCACATCGTCTATAATATAGGTAGGATTTTCGTGTGTGGTTGGCACGGTAGTTTCAAAACATCCACCTTGGTCTACGGCAACATCAACAATTACGGTTCCCGGACGCATTTCTTTCAACATTTCTTTAGTAATCAATTTGGGTGCTTTTGAACCTTTGATTAAAACTCCACCCACAATTAAATCGTGGTCTTTAATATGTTTTCTGATATTATATTCGCTCGAAAACTCTGTAACCACGTGCGATGGCATGATATCATTTACATAACGAAGACGTTTTAAATTAGTATCTAAAACCGTAACATGTGCTCCCAAACCAGCCGCCATTTTTGCTGCCTGAACACCTACAACTCCTGCGCCTAGTACCAAAACTTTTCCTGGCGGAACTCCCGGAACTCCGCCTAGCAAAACACCTCTTCCTTTTATAGGTTTTTCTAAATATTTAGCGCCTTGCTGAATGGCCATTCGTCCTGCAACTTCCGACATTGGGGTTAACAAAGGCAATGTTCCTTCGGCATCTTCTACCGTTTCATAGGCAATACAAACGGCTTTGCTGTTAAGCATTGCAAAGGTGAGTTCTTCGCTTGAAGCAAAATGAAAATAGGTAAAAATAATTTGATTGGGTTTAATCAACGGATATTCATATTCTACAGGTTCTTTCACCTTCACAATCATATCGGCAAGGCTGTAAACTTCTTCCATAGTTTTCAAAATAATACCGCCAACGCTCTGATAATCTTCATCAAAAAAACCGCTGCCTTCGCCCGCGGTTGATTGTATAAAAACGATATGATTGTTTTTTGTCAGTTCGAAAACACCTGCGGGTGTCATACCAACGCGGCTTTCATTGTTCTTTATTTCTTTTGGGACACCTATTTTCATATTTTTTAATTTTACCCTATTATTTTTTATAAATTCATGTTCAAATATACATTTTTTCACAAAATAACCCCCTAAAAAATTAACAGTTTAGTTTAAAATTTTATATTTAATTGAATATACCCCCTATTTTCATTTATTGCATAAACCCAAAAAAAGTTCCAAAAACCACTTTTAATACGTTCTGAACTACTTTTAATACGTCTTGAACCACTTTTTATACGTTAACCAACCACTTTTTATACGTCCTGAACCACTTTTTATACGTCCTGAACCACTTTTAATACGTTAGCCAACCACTTTTTACACGTCCTGAACCACTTTTTATACGTTGACCAACCACTTTTAATACGTTCCTTAACCACTTTTATTAGGTTAACTAACCACTTTTAATAGGTTCAGAACCACTAAAAACCATTTCGGAACCAGTAAAAACACGTTAACCAACGTATTAAAACCAGTCCGAAACCACCAAAAACATGTTATATGACGTGTAAAAACCAGTTCAGAACGTATTAAAAGGGGTTTTTGAGCAAAAAAAAATCCAAATCTTCAACAGATTTGGATTTTAGTATAGTGTTATAAAAAATTCTATCCTACCAAGTTGATAATTTTACCCGGAACGATGATTACTTTCTTTGGTATATTGCCTGCCAGTTGCGCTATAGTGCGCTCGTCTTTCATTACGATTTCTTCAATTTGTGCAGGTGTCAAATCTAAAGGTAACTTAATGGTGAAACGCATTTTTCCATTGAATGAAACTGGGTATTCTTTTTCACTTTCTACCAAATATTTGGCTTCAAACTCTGGGAAAGCAACTTCTGAAATTCCTTTATAATCTTTAGGCAAATCTTCATTTATAACCTCTTTGCCTAAAGTTAACCACATCCATAAATTTTCGGCGATATGTGGCGCATAAGGCGAAATAATAACAGCCAATGGTTCTAATATTGCACGATGACGGCATTTTAATTGTGATAATTCATTCACACAAATCATGAATTGCGATACAGAGGTGTTGAATGAGAAATTCTCGATGTCTTCGGTTACTTTTTTGATGGTTTTGTGTAATGATTTATACATTTCTGGCGTTGGTTCGTCGTTAGTAACCACTAACCCATTGTCGTCAAAATACAAACGCCATAATTTTTTAAGGAAACCATAAACGCCTGTAATACCCGCCGTATTCCAAGGTTTAGCTTGCTCTAACGGACCCAAAAACATTTCATACAAACGCAAGGTATCGGCGCCATATTCATTACAAATATCATCTGGATTGACAACGTTGTACCATCTTTTTGACATCTTTTCTACTTCTCTACCAACTATATACTTACCTTTTTCGGTAATGAATTCCGCATTTTTAAATTCAGGCAGCCAATTTCTTAGTTTATCTAAATCAATTTCATCAGATGCATTAACTATGTTAACATCAACTCTAAGTTCTTCTGTTTCATAATCATTTTTCAAATTTTTTGAAACAAATTTATTTGTGCCTGAAATTCTATAAACTAATGCACTCATCCCCAAAATCATTCCTTGATTAATCAGTTTTTTGAAGGGTTCTTCGGTTGGTGCAAAACCTATGTCTTTTAAAAACTTGTTCCAAAAACGAGAGTACAATAAATGTCCGGTAGCGTGTTCGCTTCCTCCTATATATAAATCTACGTTTTGCCAGTATTTCAAGGCTTCTTCGCTTGCAAATTCGTTATCGTTCTGCGCATCCATATAACGCATCCAATACCAAGAAGAACCTGCCCAACCTGGCATAGTGTTTAATTCCAAAGGAAAAATAGTTGTGTTATCAATCAAATCATTGCTAACAATATTGTTTGCTTTTGTGTCCCAAGCCCAAGTGGTTGCATTGCCCAATGGCGGTTGTCCATCTTCGGTTGGAAGGTATTTTTCAACTTCTGGCAATACGATTGGCAAATATTTGCTGTCAATCATCTGCGGTAAACCATTAACATAATACACCGGAAACGGTTCACCCCAATATCTTTGTCTTGAGAAAACGGCATCACGCAAACGGTAGTTGGTTTTTCCTTTTCCTTGTCCTAGTTTTTCAAGCGCTTCAATGGCTTTTTTGGTTCCTTCTTTGTAACCCAAACCATTTAGGAAATCGGAGTTTACTAACTCAAAGCCTTCTTTAGCAGCAAATGCTTCTTGGGATATGTCTTGATTGAAAATGTTTTTTATTTCAGGCATTCCGTTCGTTCCTTTGAAGAAATTAGCAAAGGCATAATCGCGCTCATCGCCACATGGAACTGCCATTACAGCACCGGTTCCATATCCTGCCAACACATAATCGCCAATCCAAACCGGAATTAGTTCTTTGGTAAATGGATGCTCGGCATAGGCACCAGTAAACACTCCTGAAATGGTTTTAACATCGGCCATTCTTTCACGCTCCGAACGTTTTGCAGTCGCTTCAATATAACTTTCAACCGCTGCTTTTTGTTCTGGAGTTGTAATTTTTGCAACCAAATCATGTTCTGGCGCTAAAGTCATAAACGTAACCCCAAAAATAGTGTCAGGTCGAGTAGTAAAAACTTCTATTTTATGATTGCTTTCTTTTAAATTGAAAGTTACCATTGCTCCAACTGATTTTCCAATCCAGTTTCGTTGCGATTCTTTCAAACTTTCCGTCCAATCAATGTCATTCAATCCTTGTAATAATCGTTCGGCAAAAGCAGAAATTCGCATCGACCATTGAGTCATTTTTTTACGAATTACAGGATGACCACCACGTTCCGAAACGCCGTTAACAATTTCATCATTAGCTAAAACCGTTCCTAAAGCAGGACACCAGTTTACTTCGGTTTCTGCCAGATAGGTTAATCGGTATTGTAATAGTATTTTTTGTTGTTCATCTGAAGAAAAAGCATTCCATTCGTTTGAAGAAAAAGATGCGATGTTGTCATCGCAAACAGCATTTACAGTAGCGTTTCCTTCTTTTTCAAATAGTGAAACTAAGGTTGAAATATCTTCGGTTTTGTCAGTATCATTATTGTACCACGAATTGAACAACTGAATGAAAATCCATTGTGTCCATTTATAATAATCGGCGTTTGAAGTACGCACTTCTCTACTCCAATCAAACGAAAAACCAATTTTATCCAATTGTTCACGGTAGCGAGCAATGTTTTCACGAGTTGTTTTTTCGGGATGTTGCCCAGTTTGAATAGCATATTGTTCTGCTGGCAAACCAAACGAATCATAACCTTGCGGATGAAGAACATTAAACCCTTTGTGACGTTTATAACGCGCTACAATATCTGAAGCAATGTACCCAAGCGGATGACCAACGTGCAATCCTGCACCCGAAGGATAAGGAAACATATCGAGTACATAATATTTGGGTTTAGCTGAGTTATTGGAAGCTGCAAAAGTTTGATTTTTTGCCCAATATTCTTGCCATTTGGCTTCAATTTGTTCGTGGAAGTATTTCATTAGCGAGTTTAAAAGTTTATGAGTTTAAGAGTTTAAAGTTTTAGTGATGACACAAACTTGAAACCTGAAACTAAAAATCAGGCGCAAATTTACATTTATTATAATAAAGTTAAAACTTTGTGGGTTATAAAGGATAAAAACAATTTTCTTTATTATTTTTACAGCATCAAATCAGTATTTATGGCTTCATCATTTGAAAAGTTTCAAAAGCGCAGAGTAATCACTTCTTATTTTTCAGTGGTATTGAGTGTTTTTTTAGTGCTTTTTCTTTTAGGAATTTTGGGATTGTTTGTTATTAACTCAAAACGTATTTCTGATAATTTTAAAGAGGATATTGTAATGACTGTTTTCTTTAAAAATGAAGCTAATGATTCTATTATTAAAGCTTTTGATGATGAATTAAGAACTGCTGCTTTTGCAAAAGATTTCAAATACGTAACCAAAGAAGAAGCTGCGGAACAACACAAAAAAGTTATAGGCGAAGATTTTATGGAGTTTTTAGGAGTGAATCCGCTTCAAAATTCTTTTGATATTCACTTAAAAGCTGATTTTGTAACCAATGCAAGTTTTCAGAAAATTGAAACCCGTTTGCGAAAAAATGAAATGATTTCAGATATTGTTTACGATAAACAATTGGTAACATTGGTAAACGACAACGTGAAAAAAATCAGTATGTGGATTTTAATCATCAGTGGAATTTTTGCTTTTGTTTCGGTTTTATTAATCAACAGTTCGATGCGATTATCGATTTATTCTAATCGATTTATTATAAAAACTATGCAGTTGGTTGGCGCAACAAAAGCATTTATCAGAAAGCCATTCATCAGAAGAAGTATGATGCTAGGATTAATTGGAGCTTTCATTGCTGTTATTGCATTAATTGGCGTTTTAGCTTACATCGAAATCAATTTCCCTAATCTAAATATTCTTAGAGATAAAGTAGAAACTGCTTTAGTTTTAGCTGGTGTATTTGTACTTGGTGCACTAATACCTTGGATAAGTACTTTCTTTGCAACACAGCGATTTTTGAATTTAAGAACCGATGATTTATATTAATAATTTCAGCAATCTTTTGTTGAAATAATTCAAAATACTATGAAAAATAGCGAACACAAACCTGACTTTCTTTTCGAAAAACTAAATTATAAAATTCTATTAGCTGGAATTGGAGTAATCATGCTTGGTTTTATATTAATGTCTGGCGGCGGAAGCGATAATCCAAACGTTTGGAAAGAAGATATTTTCAGTTTTAGAAGAATTCGTTTAGCGCCAACTTTAGTTTTAATTGGTTTTGGAATCACGATTTACGCTATTTTTAAAAATCCTAACAAGAAATAATGGATGTTTTACAAGCTATTATCATTGCAATTATTGAAGGTTTAACAGAGTACTTGCCTGTTTCTTCAACAGCTCATATGATTTTTACAAGTTCCTATTTTGGAATTCAAGAAGATGATTTTGTAAAATTATTTCAAGTAGCCATTCAGTTTGGAGCCATTCTCGCAGTAGTTGTTTTGTACTGGAGAAAGTTTTTTGATTTTACTAAATTTAATTTTTACATAAAACTGGCTTTCGCAGTAGTTCCTGCCTTAATTTTAGGTAAATTATTTGACGATAAAATAGATGCTGTTCTAGGAAATCCAATCCCAATTGCAATTGTATTGATAATTGGAGGTATAATTTTATTATTCATTGATGGAAGATTTCATTCGCCAACAGTTGCTAATGAAGAAGATATTACCATAAAAAAAGCAGTAAAAATTGGTTTTTGGCAATGTTTAGCCATGATGCCAGGAACAAGCCGAAGTGCAGCATCAATTATTGGCGGAATGCAACAAGGTTTAACAAGAGAAACCGCTGCTGAATTTTCTTTTTTCTTAGCTGTACCAACCATGCTTGCCGTAACAGTGTATTCTTTGTTTTTAAAAACTTATGAAGTTTCACAATTAAAAGGTTATGAACTTTTAACACAATCTAACGATAATTTAAAACTATTCCTTTTAGGCAATATTATAGCTTTTGTTGTTGCGGTTATTGCTATTAAATTTTTTATTGGAATCATAAAAAAATATGGTTTCAAACCTTGGGGTTATTACAGAATAATTGCTGGCTCGTTACTCTTAATTTACTTTTCTTTTATAAAATAATCAATTTTGTTAACTTCTGAAGATTTTCAAAAAGGTCAAATTCTTTTAATCGATAAGCCATTGACTTGGTCGTCGTTTCAAGCGGTAAACAAGTTGAAATATCTTTTGAAACGAAAGTATAATCTGCCGAAAAAATTCAAAATTGGGCATGCTGGTACTTTGGATCCATTGGCAACTGGTTTATTAATTGTTTGCACGGGAAAATTCACCAAAAAAATTAATGAAATTCAAGGTCAAGCCAAAGAATATACTGGAACGATAACTGTTGGAGCAACAACGCCTAGTTATGATTTAGAAACTGAAATAGACCAAAAATTCCCCATTGAGCATATTACAGCAGAATTAATTCAAAAAACTACCGAAAAATTTTTAGGTGAAATAAATCAAAAACCACCTATTTTTTCAGCCATAAAAAAAGATGGCGTTCGCTTATACGAACATGCTCGTGCAGGAGAAACCATTGAAATTCCATCACGAAAAACCACGATTTACGAATTTGAAATTACCAGAATTGAATTGCCTGAAATTGATTTCAGAGTAAAATGCAGTAAAGGAACTTACATTCGTTCATTGGCTTATGATTTTGGAAAAGCGCTACATTCTGGCGCTTATCTTTCTGTATTACGAAGAACTAAAATTGGTGATTATTCGGTTGAAAATGGGTTAACTCCCAAGGAATTTGAACAAAATTTAATTTCAAATGAAATTTAAGTTTTTAATATTATTCATTTTGCTTTGGCAAATTGGTTTTTCACAAGAAGAGGAAAAACAAAAAAAGCACTATCACGATTCAAAATCTTTTTATAGCAAATTTGAGCTTTCATCTCCATTAAGAGTAAATCAATACGCTGGTGAAATAAACGAATATACTGGCGAAGAGGAACCATGGTTTTTATTAGATGGAATAAGTTTAAGAGCATGTATTGGTTCTCATTATGACAAATGGATTGGAATTGGAATGAACATAGGTATTGACTGGAAAGCTAACAGATGTCTAGTTGTTGCTCCACTTTTTGGTTCATTAAGACTGAGCCCAAGAATTACTGAAGACATCCGAATTACCAGCGAAGCAGGATATGGCAGAGCTTTATCAATCAGTGGTGACAAACTATCTGGCACCTTTAAAAAAATAAGTCTAGGAATTGAAGACGAAGAAAATGGATTTGGAATTTATATTGAATTATGCCAGTATGGTTTTTCTAAAATTACCCCTGAAAGAATTGGCAGTTTTAGTGTAGGGCTGAACTACATTATGTTTTAATTCATATTACATTCATTATTTCCTTTTGAGTTGAGATTCCTTTATCTTGAGTATACCATTTATGTAGTTCAATTTTTGCGGTTTCGTCAACAATTCCATTTACTACTTTATAATCTAAAATCAGTTGTTTTGCATCGTTTGGTCTTGGTCCAAATTCACCAACAACTTCATTTGAAGTTTTGTCAATAATAATCAATTTTGGTATTGATCTTGAACCATTAGTTAAAAAAAGATTCATTAAATCATCATTTTCATCACGAAACACAATTTTCAATTCAACTTTATCTGAAACTTCAGCCATTTTGTAGATAACTGGAATTATTTGAGCAGAATCGCCACACCAACCTTCAGAAATTACCAACCACAAATAATCTTTCTCAAGTTTTTCTAATTTTAACTTATTTTCATCAGTAACATTTATTGTTTTTTCTAATCGATTCATTCGAGCTTCATTTAACTCAGTATAGTGCAATAAATCTTCTGATTGCTCGTTTCCGGTAACCTTGTTTGATTTAAAAAGTTGAGTAATGTAATTTCTATATTCTTTATAAGTAAAACTTTTCTCTAAGGCTTTTTCTATAATTGGATTCATTTATTTCTATTTTAGATTGCAAATTTAATGTTATTTTTAAGCCTAATTTGTAACAAATATTACAATTCAACTTATACACATGGATTTTTCCAAAAAAACTATTGGTTTTGCATTATCTGGCGGTGGTTCAAAAGGTTTAGCTCAAGCTGGTGCAATTAAATTTCTTGAAGAACAAAACATCAAACCCAACTTTATTGCAGGAACAAGTGCTGGTGCAATCATTGGAGCATTGTATTCTTGGGGAAAATCACCTGAAGAAATTTTAGAATTTTTTAAATCAATTTATTTTTTTCATTGGAAGCATTTAACACTAAGAAAACCCGGAATTATCGATTCAAGTTCGTTTAAAAAATATTTTGATGATATCTTTAAAGATGCAACTTTAAATGATTTAAAAATCCCAATATTTATCACGGCAACTGATATGGTTAAAGGTGAATTAAAAATATTTTCAAAAGAAACAAAAATTACTGATGCGCTTTTAGCATCATCTGCATTTCCTGGCATGATTTCGCCTTATGTGATTGAAGATTCTATTTATTGTGATGGTGGTGTTTTAAACCACTTTCCATCTGATTTGTTATCTGAAAAATGTGATTTCAATATTGGTATTTATGTTAGTCCTTTAGAAAAAATAACTCACGATAATTTAAAATCAATAAAGTCTGTCACTTCTAGAGCTTTCGATTTATTTTATGCAAACTCTAACATTCCAAAATTTAAATTTTGCGACTGCATCATCGAACCACATGAATTAAGCCATTTTAGTACATTTGAAACTAGTAAAACCAAAATGAATACGATTTTCGAAATTGGTTATAACGCCGCCAAAAAAACATTTGAAGAATTAAATGAGTAAAATAAATTTATTTCATAAAATTATTTAATAACTATATTTGCACAACAAAATACAACTTCTAAGAAAAATGAAATACAAAAGAATTCTACTAAAACTAAGTGGTGAAGCTTTAATGGGTGAAAGACAATACGGAATTGACCCAAAACGATTAGCCGAATATGCTGATGAAATTAAAGAAATTCATAGCCAAGGAGTAGAAATTGCGATTGTTATTGGTGGAGGAAATATTTTTAGAGGTGTTGCTGGTGCTAGCAATGGAATGGATAGAGTTCAAGGTGATTATATGGGAATGCTTGCTACCGTTATAAATGGAATGGCTTTGCAAGGTGCGCTTGAAGACAAAGGAATGTTGACTCGTTTACAAACTGCCTTAAAAATTGAAGCCATAGCTGAACCTTACATTAAACGTAGAGCAGTTCGTCATCTTGAAAAAGGAAGAATTGTAATTTTTGGAGCAGGAACTGGAAACCCTTATTTTACGACAGATACAGCAGCTGTTTTGCGTGGAATTGAAGTTCATGCTGATGTAATTTTAAAAGGAACACGTGTAGATGGAATTTATGATGCTGATCCAGAAAAAAATCCAAATGCTGTGAAATTTGAAGAAATAACTTTTGATGATGTTATCAAAAAAGGTTTAAATGTAATGGATTCAACAGCGTTTACTTTAAGTCAAGAAAATGCACTGCCTATTGTAGTTTTTGATATGAACAAATCAGGAAATCTATCAAAGATTTGCAAAGGAGAAAATATTGGAACAACTGTTAAAATATAGTTTAGAGTCTTTGTGGAAATTTTAAAAATTTTAAACTTTACACCAAGTCTGCAACTAAAAACTTTATAAAAAATGGAAGAAATTGAATTTATTTTAGACAGCACAGCAGAAGCCATGAATGGAACTATTGCGCATTTAGAAAAAGAATTTTTAAATATTCGTGCAGGAAAAGCAACTCCACAAATGCTTGGTGGTGTTTTTGTAGATTATTATGGTTCTCAAACTCCACTTTCTCAAGTTGCCAATATCAATACGCCAGATGCAAGAACGATAACAGTTACTCCATGGGAAAAAGCAATGTTACAACCTATTGAAAAAGCAATTATGATTGCCAATCTTGGTTTTAATCCTATGAATAATGGCGATAATATTATAATTAGCGTTCCGCCATTAACTGAAGAAAGACGTCGCGATTTAGTTAAACAAGCAAAAGCTGAAGCAGAAGATGCAAAAATTGGTATCAGAAATTCAAGAAAAGATGCCAATACAGAAATTAAAAAACTTGAAAAAGAAGGAACTTCTGAAGATATCTGTAAAACAGCTGAAGACGATGTTCAGAAATTAACCGATTCATATATCAAAAAAATTGATGACCATTTAGCAATAAAAGAAGCTGAAATTATGAAAGTTTAATCTTTTAATAAACCTTTAAAAATCCGTCTAGTTAAAAACTTCTTAAGTTGAACTAGACGGATTTTTTTATTCCTATTTTTGCAAAAAATTTTTTGATGAAAAACATCTTTCTTTTCCTTTTATTTTCCTGTTTGTCAATACAAGCACAACAGCAAATTAGTGGAATTGTAAAAGATTTTAAGACAAAAAAAGCGCTTCCTTTTGCTACTATCAAGTTAGACAATAATGAAACTTTTACCTCTGATGTTGATGGAAAATTTGAAATTTCTACAACAAAAAAAATCAATTCAATAACGATTCAATACATTGGCTATTCTTCAAAAGAGATTTTAATTTCCTCAAAAAAATATTATAGTATTCTATTGGAACCAAAAATAGATAGCCTTAAAACGATTACTATCAATAGTCGAAATTTAGCAAATTCAATTATCAAAAAAGTTATTGCTGCCAAGAACGAAAACAATCCTCAGAAAAAATTAAACTCTTTTCAATTTAACACCTACAACAAATTAATAGTTTCTACCAATCCTGATTCTATTCAAGGAAAAATTGACAGCATTTTTGTAGAAAAAGAATTTGGAAAAGAATTAAAAAAAATTGACTCAACCGAATTCAAATTCAAAAAAATAATAGACAAGCAACATCTTTTTTTAGCAGAGAAAGTTTCAAAATTTCAATTTTCAAATCCTGTTTTAAAAGAAACAATTATCGGTTCAAAAATGGCTGGTTTCAAAGAACCAATTTATGAGTTGTTTGGTTTTAACCTACAGTCTTTTTCTATCTATGACGATAAATATGAACTTTTTGAAACCAATTATAAAAGTCCAATTTCTGCAAATTCGCTTTCTGAATATAGTTTTACTATAAATGATACAACCTATATTGACAATCGTGAAGTTTTTCTAATTTATTTTAAAAATAACAGAAAGAAAAAAGGTCTTGAAGGTTTATTATATATAGATTCTCAAAATTTTGCTATTGCCAAAGCGGTTATGAGAATTCGCGGTGTGATTGATATTACTGGAATTCATGATTTTGTTTTTTTGCCTGAATACCAACTTTGGTTTCCATCAAAAAAAACATTCAAAATAAGTAAAGGAAAAAGCAAAGAACGAACATCTTTCCTTGGTGGAAGAATTGTTTTTGAAGCCGATGACGATGAAAACAAAACCAAAAAAAGCACAAATTTCACTTATTTGCTATCCGAAACTAACATTAATAATATAGAAATTAATACTCCGATAAACATTAAAAAAAGTTTTGTAAAAGTTAGTGTTAACGAATCTGCTACATCAAAATCAGAAGAATTTTGGAACGAAAACAGAACTATAGCAATTGATGAAAGAGGAATTGAAACCTACAAAGTTTTAGATAGTATTGCAGAAGAACGCAAACTTGACAGAAAAATTCGCTTTGGGCGAAAAATATTTAACGGTTACGTTCCAGTATCCATTTTAGATGTTGATTTGAGATATCTTGTTAGTTATAATAATTTTGAAGGATTTCGATTTGGTTTTGGCGGAGTTACTAACGAAAAATTATTCAAAACCTTCAAATTAGATGGTTATACAGCTTATGGCCTGAAAGATGAAAATATAAAATACAGTTTGGGTATTTCAACTCGTGTTGGAAAAATTTCAAACAGTTGGATTAGCCTTGGTTATACCGATGATTTACGAGAAATTGCAAGTACAACTTTTGCTATTGACAAAAGAGTTTTTAAACTATATGATCCTCGACCAATCAACATTAGTACATTTTATAATTATAAAACTTGGCGAGGACAAATTGAAACCAAAATAATTCCAAAAACTGAAAGCCTTTGGCAATTATCCTATAGCAATATCAAACCTTTATTTGATTATACTTTTATACAAAACGGCACTTCTTTTAAGGGTTTTAATATTACAACCGCAATGGTTTCGCTGCAATGGAATCCGTTTAGTGATTTTATGCAAACTCCAAATGGTAGATTAGAAATTGAAAAAAGGTTTCCTAAATTTACTTTTCAGTTTACTAAGACATTGCCAAATCTTTTTGAGAATGATTTTGATTTTGGAAAAATTGATTTGAGAATTGATTTTGAAAAAAAATACTTAAATGGACAAAAATCAGCTGTTTTAGTACAATCTGGATATGCTTTTGGCGCTGTGCCAATAACTCATTTATACAATACTTCTCCAAATAACTTAACTAAAGACAACTTACTTCAACGTGTAACTATTGCTGGAAAAAACAGTTTTGAAACCATGTTTTTCAATGAGTTCTTTTCGAATCAATATGTTTTTTTACAATTAAAACATGGATTTAAACGTATTGAACTTTTCAAAAAAGTTAAACCCGAATTAGTTATGGTTACCCGAATGGCTTGGGGAAATTTAGAAAACCCAGAAAAGCATGTTGGAATCGAATTCAAAACTTTAGATAATGGTTTTTTTGAATCGGGAATTGAATTAAATAAAATTTTTAAAGGGTTTGGACTATCCGGATTTTATCGTTACGGTCCAAATCAACTTAGCAGATTTGAAGACAATTTAGCATTAAAACTAAGTTTTATTCTTGATTTAGGATTCTAATTTTTCCTTTTTGTTGAACATCAAACCAACCATCATTACTATTACAGTTAACAAAATTACCTGTATAATTAAAGAATTATTCATAAACTGACTTCTTTGAGTCAATGGTATGGTTAGAAATAAAAGTATCGTAATTAAACCTCTAGGAGCAATAAAAAATAAAGGCTTTAATGGTAATCGAACCACTTTCAAGAAAATTGCTCTAAGTATGAAAATAAAAGCCGTAATACCAATTGCCCAAAGAATAGTATCAGTATTCAATACTTCTGAAGTTTTGATTAAATAACCAAAAAGAATAAAAAACAATGTTCTAATTAGAAAAGTAAACTCGATATTCAACTCTTTAAATTTTTGAACTTCTTTATTTAAAATTTCTGGATGAAATCGTTGAACAAATTTCAAATTTTTCATTTCATCTAAATTTCCAATCAACAAACCAAATAAAAGTATAAATACCAATGCAGGTAGATGATATAATTTTGAAATGAAGTAAATCATAATCAATAAAATGATGATTGGCGCAAATTTTACATGATGTTTTATTTTGCTTAATAAGAAAGCCAATCCAATGGTAGCAACAAATGACACAACTAAAATTATTACCAAATCAAGAAAAAAGTACCCAAATGTTGATGCTTCAATTGTGGGATTTAAAGTCACAAAATTAAAGAAAATCACACCTAAAACATCAGACATACTACTTTCGTAAGTAATAATTTCTTTGTTGGTTGGATTTAAGTTTTTTACACTCGAAATTGCAACAGAACTACTAATTACTCCTAACGGAATTGCATTAGCTAATGCAGATTTATACGATAACAATGGGTCAAAATAATAAAATGCGTACGCTATCCCAAAACTCATAACGACCATTGGTAATAATGCAATGATAGCCGATTTTGCAATTATTGGATAGTTTTCTTTTTTTAATTCTAACTCTAGTGAACCTTCTAAAACGATAAGTATCAATCCAAGATTGCCTAAAACTGGTAAAGCAACTTCAAGGCTTGGAATATTAATATGAAGAATTTCAGTTATTTGTTTTACAAACCAGCCTAAAACCAGTAGCAATATTATTGAGGGAATTTTTGTCCTTGATGATGTTAAATCAAAGAAATATGCCAACAATAAAAGTGCACAAATAGTTATTACAATAGAGCCAATCATAAAATTTATTGGTTTTTCTGGTTTGATTTCAAATGTAAAGCTTTTTTTTAAAAATAAATAACTTCATTAAAATACATTAACATCTATTAACATTAAGTAAAACTATCCCAAAAACAATGCTTATTATCTTGTTTTCATTACCTTTGCAACCGTTTTAAAATTATCATGAAAAAGAAAATAAAAGTAGGTTTTTGGGAATTTATCGCAGGAATTGTACTTAGAAGAAGAATAACTATACTCGCAATAATTGCTGTTTTTACCATTTTTTTAGCACTTCAATGGAAAAACATCCATTTTACTTATACTGAAGCCAATCTTTTACCCGATGACCATGAAGTAAATTTAGAATACAATGCTTTCTTAAAAGAATTTGGTGAAGAAGGAAATTTAATTGTCATAGGCTCAAAAGACGAAAAATTATTTACTCCAAAAGTTTTCGAAAATTGGACAAAATTGATGTCTGATTTAAACAAACAATCTGAAATCGACTTAATTGTTTCTGTAGATAATATCAAAAGACTTCAAAAAAATGATAGTTTACAAACTTTTGAATTGGTTCCGTTTATTGACCAAAAAAAGTCAAAAGATGAAAAATATTTACAAGCTGTAAAAAAAGAACTTTTCACAAAAACTCCTTTCTATGACGGGTTGTTATACAACAAAAGTGGAACCATTCGTTCAGCTCTTTATTTAGACAAAAAAATTGTAAATACTCCACAAAGAAAAGATTTCATTCTTAATACATTTATTCCAAAAATTGAAGCTTTTAAAAAGGAAAACAACATTGATTTAAAAGTTTCCGGAATGCCGTACATTAGAACGCTCAATGCTAAAAATATTTTGAATGAAATAAGCTTGTTTATTGGCGCAGCGCTTTTCATAACATCATTAATTTTCTACTTATTTTTCCGTTCGCATCGAGCTACTTTAATTTCGGTATTAATTGTTGTTATTGGTGTAATGTGGACTTTTGGATTCATTGGTTTATTCAATTATGAAATCACTATACTAACAGGTTTAATTCCGTCATTAGTAATAGTCATCGGAATTCCGAATTGTATTTTTCTAACTAATAAATACCAGCAAGAATATGCTACACATGGCAATAAAGCTCGTGCTTTACAACGTGTGATTACTAAAGTTGGAACTGCTACTTTGTTGACTAATTTGACAACAGCAGCTGGTTTTGGAACGTTCATGATTACAAATAGTCAACTATTAAAAGAATTTGGACTTATTGCTTCAATAAATATTGTTGCCTTGTTCTTCTTATGCCTTATTTTAATTCCGATTTACTATAGTTATCAACCAGTTCCAAAAGCAAAACATTTGGAACATTTGAATAGAGAATACACTCAAAAATTCATGAATTGGATTTCAAAAAATGTTAGATACAACCGAACCAAAGTTTATATTGTTGCTGTTTCTTTATTTGTAATTAGTTTTATTGGTGCATTACAAATAAAAACTTCGGGAAGTTTAACCGAAGACATGCCTAAAAAAGCACCTTTTTTTAAAGACATTCAGTTTTTTGAAAAAGAATTTAATGGTGTAATGCCTTTAGAAATAACTATTGACACCAAGCGAAAAAAAGGTGTCATGAAATCATCAACACTTAGAAAAATTGATGAATTAGAAAAAACAATTATCAAAATTCCTGAACTTTCTAAACCTATTTCAATTGTCAGTTTGGTTAAATATTCTAAACAAGCATTTTATAATGGAAATCCAGAATATTATGAATTGCCAACCGCTCAAGAAAAAAGTTTTGTGTTGAGTTATGCAAAAAATGCTAGTAAAAATACCGACAAAGACATTATGAAAAGCTATGTTAGTTCTGATGGTCAAATTGCGCGTATTACTACTTTTATGAAAGATATCGATACTGGAAACATGTCTAAAGTAGAAGACGAACTTTGGAAAAAAATAAACGAAATTTTCCCTCCAGATCAATACAAAGTTAGTCTAACTGGAAAAGCGTTGGTTTTTGAAAAAGGAACTAAATACTTATTAAACAACTTAGTAACTTCGCTATTATTTGCGGTTTTATTAATTTCATTATTAATGATTTTTATGTTTCGCTCATTCAAAATGGTTGTCGTTTCTTTAATTCCAAACTTATTACCATTGATAATAACTGCAGGATTAATGGGTTATTTCGGCATACCTTTAAAACCATCAACGATACTAATTTTTAGTATTGCCTTTGGACTTTCAGTTGATGATACTATCCATTTCTTGGCACAATACCGTCAAGAATTAACCAAACACAATTGGAAAATTAAAAAGTCAGTTTTTGCCACATTAAAAGAATCAGGAATGAGTATGTTTTATACTTCAGTAGTTCTGTTTTCTGGATTTTCAATCTTTATGTTATCAAGTTTTGGTGGAACGGTTGCTCTTGGTGGTTTGATTGCTGTAACCTTGCTTTTTGGAATGTTATCAAACCTGATGCTATTGCCATGTTTGGTTTTAACATTAAACAAAAGATTGGCGAACGAACAAGAATTTATTCAACCAAAAATTGATATTTTGGAACACGAAGACAGCGAAGAAAACACTTCCAATTAATTACGATTTAAATTATATTTGCATTACAAAATTTTAGATAAAAATGAAGCATTCAAAAGTTAAAGACTTACTAAACGACTCACGAAAAGACTATGAAGTTACTGTAAAAGGTTGGGTTAGAACTTTTAGAAACAATCAATTTATTGCTTTGAACGATGGTTCAACGCTACATAATCTTCAATGTGTTGTTGACTTTGAAAACACTGCTGAGGAAACTTTAAAAAGAATAAATACCGGAACTGCTCTTTCTATCACAGGAAATTTGGTGGAAAGCAAAGGTGCAGGACAAAAATATGAAATTCAAGTAACGCAGCTTGAAATTCTTGGCGATTGTGATGCTGAAAAATTTCCAATGCAACCAAAGAAACATTCATTAGAATTTCTGAGAGAAAATGCACATTTACGTGTTAGAACAAATGCTTTTGGAGCAATTATGCGTGTTCGTTCGGTTTTAGCTCATGCTGTTCACACATATTTTCAAGAAAGAGGTTTTGTTTATGTAAATACACCTGTAATTACTGGTGCAGATGCTGAAGGTGCAGGCGAAATGTTTCAAGTAACTTCATTGCCATTGGATAATTTGCCAAAAAATGAAGAAGGAAATATCGATTACAAAAAAGATTTCTTCGGAAAACATACCAACTTAACAGTTTCTGGGCAATTAGAAGCGGAAACTTTTGCTATGGCATTAGGTCAAGTCTATACTTTTGGACCAACTTTCCGTGCAGAAAATTCGAATACTTCACGTCATTTAGCTGAATTTTGGATGATTGAACCCGAAGTTGCATTTAATGATTTGGATGCTAACATGGATTTGGCGGAAGATTTTATCAAGTTTGTGATTCAATATACAATGGATAAATGCGGAGATGATTTAAAATTTTTAGAAACTCGCCTAGCCGACGAAGAAAAATCAAAACCACAAGCGGAAAGAAGCGAAATGAGTTTGTTAGAAAAGCTTAACTTTGTAATAGAGAACAATTTCAAACGCGTTTCATATACTGAAGCAATTGATATTTTAAGAAATTCAACACCTAATAAAAAGAAAAAATTCCAATATTTAATTGAAGATTGGGGTGCCGATTTACAAAGTGAACACGAACGTTTTTTGGTTGAAAAACATTTTAAATGTCCTGTAATTTTGTTCGATTATCCAGCCAATATCAAAGCATTCTATATGCGTTTAAACGATAACACCGAGCCAGAAAAAGAAACCGTTCGTGCAATGGATATACTTTTCCCAGGAATTGGAGAAATTGTTGGAGGTTCGCAAAGAGAAGAACGATACGATGTTTTGGTAGAAAAAATGAAGAAATTAGGTATCGATGAAGAAGAACTTTGGTGGTATTTAGACACAAGAAGATTTGGTTCGGCAGTTCATTCTGGTTTTGGATTAGGTTTTGAACGATTAGTTCTTTTTGTGACTGGAATGACTAACATTAGAGATGTAATTCCTTTCCCAAGAACCCCACAAAACGCAGAATTTTAATAAAAACATATGTTAAAGCAGTTTTTAAATTTAAAATTATCACAAAAATTATCTCCTCAACAAATTCAGTTGATGAAGTTGATTCAATTGCCTACGCAAGCATTTGAACAAAGATTGAAAGAGGAATTAATTGAAAATCCTGCATTAGAAAGCGGAAGTGATACTGAAGAAATTTATGAAGCTGATGAGTTTGATGCTCAAGATGAGTTTGACGGAAACGAAACCATCGAAGCAGACGAAATCAATATTGATGAGTATTTAAGCGATGATGAAACACCTGATTATAAACTACAAGCCAACAACTATAGTGATGACGATGAAGAAAGAAGTTCACCATTGGCTGCGCAAGTTAGTTTTCACCAAGATTTAATCAATCAATTAAATACTTTTATTTTACCCGATAACGAAAGAGAAATTGCTGAATTTTTAGTTGGAAGCATTGATGATGATGGTTATTTAAGAAGAACTATTTCAGATGTTGTTGATGATTTGGCATTTACGCAAGGAATTTATACTGACGAAAAGACGGTAGAAAAAATTCTTCACATTATTCAAGATTTAGATCCAGCTGGTGTTGGTGCAAGAGATTTACAAGAATGTCTTTTGTTACAATTAAAACACAAAACGCCTACTGAATATGTTGATTTAGCAATAGATATTTTAGAAAATCAATTTGAGCCTTTCACCAAAAAGCATTACGAAAAATTATTGCAGAAATATGAAATTTCACAAGATCAACTTAGAAAGGCAATTGATGAAATTGAAAAACTAAATCCAAAACCAGGCGGTTCTTTTGGAAGTAATACTAGAATGGTAGAACAAATCGTTCCCGATTTTACCATTAGAATCGTTGATGGTGAATTAGAATTAACCCTAAACGGAAGAAATGCTCCATCATTGCACGTTTCTAAAGATTATCAGGAAATGATGCAAACCTATAAAGATTCTAGAGATAAATCGAATTCGCAAAAAGACGCGGTTCAATTTATCAAGCAAAAATTAGACTCTGCAAAATGGTTTATTGATGCGATTCGACAACGTCAAGAAACTTTATATGTGACAATGAATGCCATTATGCATTTTCAACAAGAATATTTTCTTGATGGAGAAGAAACGAGTCTGAAACCAATGATTTTAAAAGATATTGCCGATTTAGTTGGTTTAGATATTTCTACAGTTTCACGTGTTGCCAATAGTAAATATGTTGATACACCTTATGGGACAAAATTGATTAAAGATTATTTTTCTGAATCAATGAAAAATGACCAAGGTGAAGATGTGTCAACCTTAGAAATCAAAAAAATTCTTCAAACTGTTATTGAAGAAGAAGACAAAAGCAAACCTTTACCTGATGATCAATTGGCTGAAATTTTAAAAGAAAAAGGTTATCCAATTGCGCGAAGAACAATTGCAAAATACAGAGATTTACTCGATATTCCAGTTGCTCGAATGAGAAAGAAAATTTAAAATCAACTTTCTTTTGAAAAAAATACTTCCCTTTTTTTCGTATCTGTTTCATCCTGTTTTTATTCCTTTGATAGGAACATTATTTTATATTGTCCTTGATGAAAGTTATTTTTCTTTTTCGCAATTAGTCGTTTTGCTATTGCAAATTGTCATCATTACTTTATTTCTTCCTGTTGCTTTTTTTTTCTTACTAAGAACATTTGGGAAAATAGATAACATCATGCTTTCAGATATTTCTCAACGAAAAATTCCTTTGTTGTTGCAAACAATGCTGTTTTCCGTTTTAGTTACAAAATCAATTACTTTAGATAGATTTCCTGAGCTACATTATTTTTTCTTAGCTGGAATAATCAGTTCTGTAATTGCTTTTCTTCTGCTTTTTATAAAAACAAAATCAAGCATCCATTTAATTGGTTCAAGTGCATTAACTGTTTTTGTAATAGGTTTAAGCTATCACAACGAAGTAAATATCATAAACACTATTGTTTTTATGATGGTTATGAATGGCTTTATTGCTTCATCTCGATTGGAAATGAAAGCACATACACATAAAGAATTGCTTATTGGTTTTTTAGTTGGCGCTTTGCCTCAAATTGGGTTATTGTACCTTTGGTTATAAGATGTAAAACATCAAACCAAATTTTAGACTATTTACATCAAGAGATTTACCTTCAATTTTTGTATCCGATTTAAAAAAAGAATTCAAGCCATAATAGGCATAAATGTTTACAGTATTCCAACCCGCTGAAAGATAAACTCCATACTGCAAAGGATTCAAATCTTTATTATTTGAAATTTTCAAGTTTCCAGACGAAGTTTCTAATTTATATTCATCATAAAACAAATAACTTAGTTTGAAACCAGTGTAAACGCGCCAAAATTTAATACTTTCTGGTGTTGAATTGCGCCATCTAAACTCAATAGGCAAATCAATAGTGTGAAACAGAAACTTATCTTTAGAAAAAGTTATATCACTTGGAATTATTTGATAATCATAATTATCCCCATTTGGAGTAATTGCAATGTTTTGATTATAAGAACTGAAAGTATACCCAATTCCTACCGCAAAAGCTAAAGTTCTGTTTTTATTAATTGGCATATCTCTCAAAAAACCCAAAGAAATACCTGGAGAAAATTTGCTTTGTTTGAAACCATCAGGTTTATTTTGCATCAAACAATAGGAAACACTAAAATAAAATTGATCTTCACGATATAATGAATCAACAGCATCAAAATCTCTTTCTACTTGTGTTGAATCCTTAACCTGAGCAACACTTGTTACAACGATAAATAAAGAAAAAATGAAGATTATTTTTTTCATAACATTTTAAAAATGAATGATTTGCAGAGAGGATGGGATTCGAACCCACGATGCAGTTGCCCACATACAAACTTTCCAGGCTTGCTCCTTCAACCACTCGGACACCTCTCTTTTTGTGTTGCAAAGAACCATATTTTTTTTGAAGAAAAAAAGAGAATCCTTTCTTATTGCATTTCGCCTCTTAACGATGTTTCGAAAATAGTTTTGAAAACAGAAGAAGCAACATTTTGACCTAGCAAGTACATTAATTTTGTAATTGCAGCTTCAGTTGTAATGTCTTTTCCTGAAATCATTCCGATTTTTTTTAATTGAGTACTCGTTTCATATTGTCCCATGTTTACGCTTCCACCTGAACATTGTGTAACATTTACAAAACACAACCCTTTTTTAATTCCTTTTTTCAATAAATCTATAAACCACTTTTCGGTTGGCGCATTACCAGAACCATAGGTTTCTAATACAATTGCTTTTAAATTTGGAGTTTCAATAATTGACGATAAAACAGCTTCGCTGATACCTGGAAAAAGTTTAACAATTACCACATTATCATCAAGCTTTTTGTGAACTATTAATTTTTTAGAATTCTTTTTCTGTTCGATATAATTGAAATTCAGATGAACACCCGATTCGGCTAAAGGAGGAAAATTTGGCGATGTAAAAGCATTAAAATGTTCAGCACTTATTTTGGTTGTTCTATTTCCTCTGTATAATTTATATTCAAAATATAAACACACTTCTTGAATAATTGGCTTACCTTTTTGTCTTGATGAAGCAATTTGAATGGCTGTAATTAAATTTTCTTTGGCGTCTGTACGCAAATCTCCAATTGGCAATTGTGAACCCGTAAAAACTACTGGTTTATTCAAATTTTCTAACATGAAACTCAATGCAGATGCCGAATAAGACATTGTATCTGAACCGTGAAGAATTACAAAACCATCATAGATTGTATAATTTTCTTCTATTATTTCTACTAATTTAATCCATTCGTTTGGATTCATATTGGAAGAGTCAATTGGGTTTTTAAAAGATATTGTTTCAATATTGCAATCCAATTGTTTAAGTTCTGGTATTTTTTGTAGCAACTTTTTGAAATTAAATGCTTTCAAAGCACCCGTTTCAAAATCTTTCATCATACCAATCGTTCCACCAGTATAAATCAGTAGTATGTTAGGTTTAGATTGCATTCTCGTATTTCATTTTATTGACTACCGGATTAGCATACATGGCTAGAAAGCTTTCAACCATTTGAGCATTTTTTTCATCAATACGCATTTCTAATCTTCGTTCAAATAAAGATTTTTCAGCTTCAGTGTAACAATTTGAATACGTATTGGTTTTATGTAACAAATCGTAGGCAATATAATTGGTTGGCCACAACTTATAACTTTGTAATATTGAGTCATCTATTGTTTGCGCTAAAGCTTGTATTTGCTTATTGTTATTGTCAAATTCTTGTTCAATTACATCTAATTCTTTTTCCAAAACATCTCCAACATGAATATGAATTCTCTTTTTTTGACCAATTATTCCACTCAATAAAGTAATGAAATCTTCATTCTTCTCTTTGATGTATTTTTCAGCATTTGCTGCTGCCATTAATTGTGGCATTTTCAAAGCATCAGTTGGATCATATTCATACGATATCGAAACAGGAACAATTTTAATTCTCTTAAAATAATCCATCATTGAGTATTCACCTGAACCCATTGCAAGCATTTTTAAAACTCCTGAATGTGTAGCGTCATTTCCGTCTTTGGTTCTTCCTTCACGTTGTGCTATCCAAACGGAGCGGTTTTCTCTTAGCAGCAATTGCCCTATGTATTCCGACATCAATTTTGAACTTTCTAATAATTCTCTTGGAGATAAACCTCTTTGAACCAAAAAATTTCTATTCAATCGAGATAATGTTTTCAAAAAATCTTTTTGAACAAGATTATCTCCAATTGCTGAAGCGGTCATTACTAAACCATGATCAAACAAACACACATTTAATAATGATGTGTCTAAAATGATATCTCGATGGTTTGATATAAAAAGATAGGCTGTGTTTTTTTCTAATTTTTCGAATCCAGAAGTAGTTAATCCTTCAGATGATTTTTCGAGAACTTTTTTAACCGATTGATAAATAAAATTACACTGAAAATCTCTAATTGAATGTGTTCTTTTTAGTTGTTCTTTCCATACTTGTTCGTCAACCTCAGGAAATGTAAAAGCCATAATTGCCTTCATCATTGGATTATTAATACACGAATGAATGGCTTCATTTACTTCTGTATCATAAAAAGGTCTAATGGCGTCAAATTTGGTCATTTTATTGATTTTTTTCGATTAACAAATGAACAAAAAAAATATGACTTTTAGATTAAAAACGTTTTATATTCCAAAAATTGCTTTGGAGTTTTCAGTAGTAATTTGAGCAATTTCTTCTACTGTTAGTTGATAAATTTGGGCTAATTTTTCTGCAACCAACTTAGTATAACTACTTTCATTTCTTTTTCCACGATATGGAACCGGAGCTAAATAAGGTGAATCCGTTTCAAGAACAATGTTTTTCAAATCTATTTCGTGAAGAAACTGGTCAATTTTTCCGTTTTTAAAAGTAACTACACCACCAATTCCTAGTTTCATCCCTAAATCGATAGCTCTTTGTGCTTGACTAAAATCTCCAGTAAAACAATGAAAAATTCCAAATAAATCGTTTGCTTTTTCACTTTCTAACACTTCAAAAACTTCATCAAAAGCATCGCGACAATGAATATTTATCGCTAATTTATATTGTTTTGCTAATTGAATTTGTTTTTTAAATGCTTCTTGCTGAATCTTTAAGGTGGTTTTATCCCAATACATATCAACGCCAATTTCACCAACCGCATGAAATTTTTTGGAAGTCAATTGAGTTTCAACATGAGCTAATTCTTCCAAATAAGTTTCTGGTTTTACATAACACGGATGCAAACCCATCATCAAATAAATATTTTCGGGAAACTGATTCTCTAAATCGTACATTCTTTGTGTATAACTCGAATCAATCGATGGAACAAAAAATCGTGAAACTCCGACGGCTATAGCACGTTGAATCATTTCTGTTCTATCATTTTGAAATTCTTCAGAGTATAAATGGGTATGTGTGTCGGTTAAAATCATCCGTAAAGTAAAAATTGTAATAAAATCCTAAAGTCGCAAAGTTACAAAGATTGCTATCAATTTTTAAATTACATTTGACATCATTTAAAAGCTATGGAGAACTTACATGAAATTCTAAAGAAAGAAAAGTACAAGAAAATTAAGTTTAAAGTTTCAAAAACTCAGCATTTATTGATTAAAGCAAAAATAAATGGAATTTCAGGCAATTTTATATTAGATACTGGTGCGAGTAACAGTTGTGTAGGTTTTGAAAGTATTGAACATTTTAACCTTGTTGCTGGAAAATCTAAAACAAAAGCTGCTGGAGCTGGAGCAACTGGAATGTTTACTCAAATAGCCAAAAACAACAAATTACAACTTGGCCGATGGAAAACCAATGACTTGCACTTGGTCATTTTTGATTTATCGCATGTAAATGAAGCTTTAAGACAATACAAAGCAAAACGAGTTCACGGTATTATTGGTGCTGATGTTTTACTAGAAGGAAAAGCAATTATTGACTATTTTAATCATTGTCTGTACTTACAATAGCTTTAGTTCTTAGAGAATAGAATGCAATAAAAGTGCTCAACAACATTAAAAATCCACCTAATAAAAAAGGCGCACCAGCAAACTCAAACGGTGCTTCTTTGTGAGTAAAAAAGTAAAAAGTATTGGTCATCATTGGCGGACCAATTATAGCCGAAGCACTCATTAAACTGGCTAATGTTCCTTGAATTTCTCCTTGCTCGTTGGCAGGAACATTGCCAGAAACTACCGCTTGCAATGCTGGACCAGCAATTCCACCCAAACAATATGGAATTAAAAACACAAACATCATCCAGCTTTGAGTAGCAAAAGCAAACAATAACATTCCGACAGTATAAAGTGCCAAACCTATATATATACTTTTCTCATTGCCTAATCTTGGAGATGTCCAACGAATTAAACCTCCTTGAACTATACCAACTAAAAGACCAACAACTCCAAGAGAAATTCCAACCATTTTTTCGTCCCAATTGAATTGATACATAGTATAAAAATTCCAGTTACTATGTACTGCATGAGAACCAACATACAACAAGAAAATTGCCAAAATCAAACCAATTAACTTTGGATATCGTTTTAAGTTTTTTATTGCTCCAATCGGATTAGCTCGTTTCCATTCAAAAGCTCTGCGGTTTTTCTTCGACAAAGATTCTGGTAAAATAAAATAACCATACAAGAAATTACACAAACACAATACTGCAGCAGCATAAAATGGAACTCTTGAACCATATTGTCCAAGTAAACCACCTAGAACTGGACCTATAATAAATCCTAAACCAAATGCTGCACCAATCATTCCAAAGTTTTTGGCTCTATTTTCAGGTGTACTTATATCAGCAATATAAGCTGAAGCTGTCGTTATACTTGCTCCAGAAAGTCCTGCGATAATTCTACCAACAAACAACCAAGTAATTGTTGGCGAAAAAGCCAATAGTAAATAATCTAATGAAAAAGCAAGTAGTGAAATCAAGATAATCGGTCGTCTGCCGTATTTATCACTTAAATTTCCAACCAACGGAGCAAATAAAAATTGAGTGAATGCAAAAGCAAAACCTAGCCAACCACCATATTTTGCAGCTTCACTAATATCACCTTGAATCAACTCGGAAATTAATTTTGGAATTACAGGAATTATAATTCCCCAACCTGTAATGTCGATTAACATAGTGATGAAAATAAACCCAATGGCTGCTGATTTTTTTTCTTTCTTCATGGTTTTTTATTGAAATACAAATTAACGAAAAAACCCAAACTCTTTTGGAATTTGGGTTTTAGTTTTTTTTTGAATTTTATACTAAAGCTCTAATGCTTTCTTAGGATTGTTATCCATTAAGTGTTCTACTGGATTTTCTAATGCTTCTTTAACGGCAACTAAGAAACCAACTGACTCACGACCATCAATAATTCTGTGGTCATATGAAAGTGCCACAAACATTACTGGAGCAATAACGATTTGACCATTTTTAACAATTGCTCTTTCAACCACATTATGCATTCCTAAAATTCCACTTTGTGGTGGGTTTATAATTGGTGTTGATAACATACTTCCAAAAACACCACCATTAGAAATGGTAAATGTTCCACCAGTCATTTCATCAACAGTAATTTGTCCGTCACGAGCACGAATAGCTAAACGCTTGATTTCTGCTTCAACTCCACGGAACGTTAAATTTTCTGCATTACGCATTACTGGAACCATCAAACCTTTTGGACCAGAAACGGCAACCGATATATCACAAAAATCATAACCTACTTTATAATCACCATCAATCATTGAATTCACATCTGGATATAACTGTAGTGCACGAGTAACCGCTTTCGTAAAGAATGACATGAATCCTAAACCTACGCCATGTTTGTTTTTAAATTCATCTTTATATTGATTTCTTAAATCATAGATTGCAGTCATGTCAACTTCGTTAAACGTAGTTAACATTGCTGTTTCATTTTTAGCTGACACTAATCTTTCTGCTACTTTTCTGCGCAACATTGAAAGTTTTGTTCTTTCTGAACCACGATTTCCGCCTGTTGGTGTTCCCATGGATGGAACCGCTTCTAAAGCATCTTCTTTTGTAATTCTTCCACCTTTTCCTGTTCCAACAATGTCACTTGGACTAATATTTTTTTCTTCTAATATTTTCTTTGCAGCTGGCGAAGGAGTTTGGGTTGCATAGGTTTTCTCAGCAACAGGTGCTGGTTTTGGGGCTTCCGTTTTTGGCGCTTCAGCAACTTGCTTTGTTTCTTCTTTTGCAGGTGCATTTCCTTCTGGTTTAGCTGCGCTTGTATCAATCAAACAAACAACTGCTCCAACGGCAACAGCATCGCCTTCTTCCGCTTTTAATGTAATTATTCCACTTGCTTCAGCAGGTAATTCTAAAGTAGCTTTATCTGAATCAACCTCAGCAATAGCTTGGTCTTTTTCTACATAATCGCCATCTTGAACTAACCAAGTTGCAATTTCAACTTCTTTTATCGATTCGCCCGGTGAAGGCACTTTCATTTCTAAAATCATCCTTTTATAATTTTATAGTGTGTTATTATCTAAATAAATTTTTATCAAAAACCATTCTGATGGCATCCGCATGACGACGTCTATCTCTAGTGTGACTTCCTGCTGCTGGTGCTGCATATGCTTTTAATGAAGCCAAACGCCAAGGAACCAAATCAAAGTTCATTAACATATAGCTATAAGCTCCCATGTTTTTTGGTTCTTCCTGTGCCCAAACGAAATCATCTGCATTTGGATAGCTTGCAATAATTTCTTTTAACTGTTCTGTCGGCAATGGAAATAATTGTTCTATACGAACCAAAGCTACATCATTTCTGCCTAAATTTTCTCTTTCCGCTAAGATATCATAGTAGAATTTACCCGTACAGAAAACAACTGTCTTTACTTTTTTCTTATCTACTGAAACATCATCAATAGTTTCTTGAAACTGTCCGTTGTATAATTCTTCTTGTGTTGAAACACACAATGGATGACGCAACAAACTTTTTGGAGAAAACACCACTAATGGTTTTCTAAAGTTTGTTTTCATTTGTCTTCTTAATAAATGGAAGAAATTGGCAGGCGTTGTACAATCGGCAACGAACATATTGTGTCGTGCACAAAGTTGTAAATAACGTTCCATTCTAGCTGATGAATGTTCTGCACCTTGACCTTCGTATCCGTGTGGCAATAAAAGAACAATTCCGTTTTGGTTGTTCCATTTGTCTTCACCGCAAGAAATGTATTGGTCAATCATGATTTGTGCACCATTTGAGAAATCTCCAAACTGTGCTTCCCAAATAGTTAATGTATTAGGATTTGCCAAGGCATAACCATAATCAAAACCTAAAACTCCATATTCTGAAAGGAAAGAATTGAAAATATTGAATTTTCCTTTTTTATCTTTTAAAGCATCTAATAAAACAACCTCTTCTTCGCTATCTTCTACTTTTACTAACGCATGACGGTGTGAAAAAGTACCACGCTCAACATCTTGACCAGAAATTCTAACATCAAATCCTTCAGTTAATAATGTTCCATAGGCCAAAGTTTCTGCTGTTCCCCAATCGATTGCATTGTTATCATACATTGTTTTTCTGTCGGTAACAATCTTAGAAATCTTATTGATGAATTTTTTATCTTTTGGTAATGTTGAAACCGTTTCAATAATTTGATCCAATTGTTTTTTATCAACTTTTGTATCCACTTTTTGTAACATTGCATCATCAGAAACTTGTTCAAAACCTTGCCATTCATCTTGCATAAACGGCTTGATGATGGTTAAATCTTTTTTACGAGAAGCTTCCAGATTTTCATCTAATTTTTCTTTGTACTGACTTTCAATTTGAGCAATATAATTATTGTCAATAATTCCATCAGCTATTAATTTTGCTGCATAAATATCTCTTGGGTTTTTATGCTTTGCAATGATTTTATATAATAATGGTTGTGTAAAACGAGGTTCATCACCTTCATTGTGACCATATTTTCTGTAACCTAATAAATCGATAAACACATCACGTCCAAATTCCATTCTGAAATCTAAGGCAAAAAGCATCGCGTGAACCACTGCTTCAGTATCGTCTGCATTGACATGTAAAACTGGCGACAATGTCACTTTTGCTACATCAGTACAATAGGTTGACGAACGTGCATCCAAGTAATTGGTTGTAAAACCTACTTGATTATTAATTACAATATGAATAGTTCCACCTGTTTTGTATCCATCTAATTGTGCCATTTGCACAATTTCATAAACAATTCCTTGTCCGGCAACCGCGGCATCACCATGAACGGCAATTGGCAATACTTTAGAGAAATCGTCAGGGAAATATTTGTCTTGTTTTGCTCTTGTAATTCCTTCAATTACAGCACCAACAGTTTCCAAATGTGAAGGATTTGGTGCTAAATTGATGTTTATTTTTTTACCTGAATTGGTAACTCTTTCAGAAGTTAAACCCAAATGGTATTTTACGTCACCATCAAAATATTCTTTATCATAATCTTTTCCGTCAAATTCAGAGAAAATATCTTGAGTAGCTTTTCCAAAAATGTTAGCTAACACATTCAATCTTCCACGGTGTGCCATTCCCATTACGAAATGCTCTACTCCTTTTTCAGCTGCCGCTTCAATAACCGCATCCAATCCTGGAATTAAACTCTCTCCGCCTTCAAGTGAGAAACGTTTTTGCCCAACATATTTGGTATGCAAGAAATTCTCAAAAGAAACGGCTTCATTTAATTTTCCTAAAATTGATTTCTTTTGATTGGCATCATAATTAGGTAAATTGTCATTGATGTTCAATTTATTTTGAATCCATTGAATCACTTCAGGACTACGCATATA